>JAHCAN010000001.1 GCA_019634915.1 Steroidobacteraceae bacterium
CACGGTGCCCACCGTGCCGGGTGCTGCGCCGACGATCGTGTCGGGCGTGCTGGACCGCGGCGCCACGGGTGTCGCCGTCAACCACTACGACACCGCGACACGCTACGTCGGCGAGGAGCAAGGCCTGCCGCGGTCGAGCATCGGGCGCTTCGTCGGACTGCATTACGAGATCGACAGCCGCGGTACCTCCGCGCGCGATGCCCACGAGCAGCAGGTCCAGGGCGTCATGGTGATCGCGCTCGCGGGTGGAGCCGCGCGGGTCGGCCGAGTCGGTGGCGGGCTGGGCAAGGCCGGGGAATGAAGCCCTCGCGCGCACTCGTCGCCTGCACCGCAGCGGCGGTCACGGCACTGACCGGTGGCGCAGTGCTCGCCGACGACAGCGAGATCTACGTCGATCGCTCGCGCACCATGGTGCCGAACGTCCTGCTGATCATCGATACCTCATCGAGCATGGCGAACGTCGATGCCGGCGGCATGACGCGACTGCAGGCCGTGCAGGCGGCGGCGAGCGCGCTGGTCGATTCGCTCGACGGCGTCAACCTCGGCCTGATGCGCTTCAGCAGCAACGGCAGCGGCACCGGTGACGCGGCGGCCGAGGGCGGCATGGTCGTGCACGCGATCGAGCCGGTCGCGTCGGCGCGCGACTCGCTGCGCGCGAGCATCGCCGCGCTGACCGCCTCCGGCCTGACGCCGCTCAGCGAAACACTCTACGAGGCGGGCCAGTACTTCGCCGGCCGGGCCGTCGACTACGGGCAGCGTTCGGCCACCGCGGAAGGCACCGTGCCGCTGCCGAGCGTGCCGGCCGCGCGCGATCCGCTCGCGCCGTCGCGCTACGCCTCGCCGATCACGCATCCCTGCCAGCGCAGCTACGCGGTGCTGCTGACCGACGGCGAGCCGAGCGCCGATACCGGCGCGAGTGCGCGGATCCGCGCGCTGCCGGATTTCGCGCGCGTCGTCGGCGACGATTGCAGCGGCACCGGCGAAGGCGCATGCCTTGCCGACATGGCGCAGTACCTTGCCGAGGCCGACCTGGCACCGGACCTGCCCGGCGCGCAGCATGTAATCACGCATGCGGTCGGCTTCGGGCCCGCGGCGACCGACTCCACGCGGCTCGCCGAGATGGCCGCACGCGGTGGCGGGCGGGTCCATCGTGCAGCCGATACGGCCGGGCTCGCCGCCAGCCTGCAGGCTGTCATTACCGGAATCCGGCAGACGAGCGCTGCGTTCGCGACACCGTCCGTGACGGTCGATGCGTTCAGCCGCAGCGCCGCGCCCGATGCGCTCTATGTCGCGAGCTTCGCGCCGCGCGCCACCGCGCACTGGCCCGGCAACCTGAAGAAGTATGCTTTCCGTGACGGGCGCATCCTCGATGCGGCTGGCCGCGATGTCGTCGATCCGCTGACCGGCCTGCTGCGCGAGCGCACGCAGAGCCTGTGGTCGGACGAGCCCGACGGCGCGCCGGTCGAAGCCGGCGGCGCCGCGGGCCGGCTGCCCGATGAGCCGCGGCGCCGTGTCTACACCCACTTCGACGGCAACCCGACCGACCTCACGGCACCCGGCAACCGCTTCGAACTCGCCAATCCGGCGCTCACGCCCGCCCGGCTCGGCCTCGCCGAAGCGGCCGACCCTTCACGCGAGTCGCTGATCGACTGGGCGCGCGGGCGGGACGTGCAGGACCACGACGCCGATGGCGACCGCACCGAGCCGCATCGGCGCATCGGCGATTCGCCGCACGCCCGCCCCGCGCTGGTGTCGTACGGCGGCAGCCCGGCGGCACCCGATCGCGACGACGCGGTCGTCTATCTGCCGACCAACGACGGCTTCCTGCATGCGATCGATGCGCGCACCGGCCGCGAACTGTGGGCCTTCATCCCGCCGGGGCTGCTGGCCCGCCTGCCCGCCCTGTATCGCGACAGCGGCGTCGACGCGCGCGACTACGGGCTCGATGCCGAGGTCCAGGCGCTCGTGTTCGATACCACGCTCGACGGCATCGTCGACCCGTCCGCCGGTGATCGCGTGTGGCTCTTCTTCGGCATGCGTCGCGGCGGTCGCCATTATTACGCGCTCGACGTGAGCGAGCGCGATCGCCCGCGCCTGCGCTGGACACTGGGTCCCGACACATTGCCCGGCGTCGGCGAAACCTGGTCGGTGCCGACGATCGCACGGCTGCGGGTCGGCGGCGCGGCGCAGAATGCCGAACACCTCGTGCTGGTCTTCGGCGGCGGCTACGACGCCGTGCAGGACGATGGCGCCCGGGTCGCCGACACCGTCGGGCACCGGCTCTACATCGTCGACGCCGCGAGCGGCGCGCTGCTGTGGTACGCCGGCGGGCCCGACGGCGAGGGTCGTCCCGATCTGCTGCTGCCCGGCATGACGAACTCGATTCCCGGCCGCGTGCGCGTGCTCGATACCGACGGCGATACATACGCCGACCGCCTGTATGCGGCCGACATGGGTGGCCGCGTGTTCCGCATCGACCTGTTCAACGGACGAAGCCGCGACGCGCTCGCCGCGGGCGGCGTGTTCGCGCGCCTCGGCGCGGGCGATGTCCCGGGCGCGGCGCCGCACGACCACCGGCGTTTCTACTCGGCACCCGATCTCGCACTGATGCGCGAGCCGGGTGCCATGCCCTGGTACCTCGTCGCGCTCGGCTCGGGCTGGCGCGGCCATCCGCTGCGCACCGACGCGCACGACCGCTTCTATGCGCTGCGCGACCCGGCGCCGTTCGCGGCGCTCACCCAGGCCGACTACGACCGGCTCGTACCGATCACCGACGGCGCGCTACCCGATCTCGCCGACACGCCCGCGAGCCTCGGCGTGTCGGGCAATGCGCCGGGCTGGAAGCTCGAGCTGCGCCTCGGCGGCGGCTGGCGCGGCGAGAAAGTGCTCGCCGAAGCGGTCACCGTGAACGGCGTGATCCTCTTCACCACTTACCGGCCCGCGCCGCCCGACCCGGACGAACCCTGCCTGCCGCCGGCGGGCATCAACCGCGTCTATGCCCTCGCGGCCGGCTCCGGCGGCGCCGCGATCGATTTCGACGACGACGGCCGGCTCACCGAGCGCGATCTGTTCTTCGAGCTCGAGCAGACCGGTATCGCGGGCGAGGTGAGCGTCGCTTACGACGACATCGCACGCCGGGGCAACACCGGGCCCGGCGGCGACGGAAGCGGCGGCAGCGTCCCGCCCGGCGATGCCGGCGAGGACCCGCTCGCCCGCCGTGCGCACTGCATGGTCGGTGTCGAAGTCCTGAAGAAGTGCGTGCCGCCCGGGGGCCTCACACGCACGTTCTGGCAGCGTGTCGGCGTGGACGGCGTCGACGACTGAGGGCCGGCCGCGCGCCCGTGGCGCCCGGCCGTCAGCCGCCGGTGGCGGGTTTCTTCCGCTCGCCGGCCGCCGGCCGCAGCGCCCGCGGCAGCGCGAACACGACGTGCTCCTCGCGACCGACCGTCTCGACCGGCGGCATGCCGCCCCAGCCGCGCAGCCGCTCGATGACCTGCCGCACGAGCACCTCGGGCGCCGACGCCCCGGCGGTCACACCGACCGCCTGCTTGCCCTCGAACCACTCGCGGCGCAGGTCGTCGGCGCCGTCGACCAGATAGCCGGGCACACCGGCCCGGTCCGCGAGCTCGCGCAGCCGGTTCGAATTCGAACTCGTCACCGAGCCGACGACGACCAGCACGTCGCAGACCTCGAGCAGCTGCTTGACCGCATCCTGCCGGTTCTGCGTCGCGTAGCAGATGTCTTCCTTGCGCGGGCTCGCCAGCGCCGGGAAGCGGCGGCGCAGCGCCGCGACGATCCCCGCCGCATCGTCGACCGAGAGCGTGGTCTGCGTGACGAAGGCGACGCGCGCCGGATCGCGGACCTCGACTGCCTCGGCCTCGGCGACCGACTCGATCAGGGTGATCCGCCCGCCCTGCGAGGTGTCGAAGCGCCCCATCGTGCCCTCGACTTCCGGGTGGCCCTCGTGGCCGATCAGGAACACCTCGCGCGCCTCGCGCGCGAAGCGCGCGACCTCCATGTGCACCTTGGTCACGAGCGGACAGGTCGCATCGAATACCTTGAGCCCGCGCCGGTCGGCTTCCTCCTCGACCGCGCGCGACACGCCGTGCGCCGAGAAGATCACGGTCGCGCCGTCCGGCACCTCGTCGAGCTCGTCGACGAACACCGCGCCGAGGTCGCGCAGCCGCTCGACGACGTGGCGGTTGTGCACGACCTCGTGCCGCACGTGGATCGGCGCACCGAACAGTTCGATCGCGCGCTCGACGATGTCGATCGCCCGGTCGACCCCGGCGCAGAAGCCGCGCGGGTTGGCGAGCAGGATCCTCATGATCCCGCTCCGGCGCGCTGGCGCCGCGACTGCACGATCGCATCGATGATCACGCCGATCGCACCGAGCGTGATCGCGCTGTCGGCGACGTTGAAGGCCGGGAACCACGCATCGTTCCAGTGCACGTGCACGAAATCGATCACGTAGCCGAGGCGCACGCGGTCGATCGCGTTGCCGAGCGCGCCGCCGAGGATCAGCGCGAGCCCCGCCGCGAGCCAGGCCTCGTCGCGTGCCCGGACCCGGCGCAGCCACAGCACGATGCCGGCGCTGACGCCGAACGCGAGCACGGTGAAGAACCAGCGCTGCCAGCCGCCGGCGCCGGCGAGGAAGCTGAAGGCCGCGCCGGTGTTGTGCAGGCGGGTCACGTCGAGCACCGGCAGCAGAGTGACGCTCTCGAACAGCGCGAAATGGCGCTCGATCCACGCCTTGCTCGCCTGGTCGAGCGCGATCACGAATGCCGTCAGCGGCAGCCAGCGCCAGCCGCTCATGCGTAGCGCCTCGTCTCGCCGTCCGTCGTGATGTTGGTGACGCAGCGGCCGCACAGTTCGGGATGCGCGGCGTGCGTGCCCACGTCCTCGATGCGCTGCCAGCAGCGCACGCACTTCGGCGCCGACGTCGGCGCCGCACGGATCGCGACGCCCTCGCCCACCGCCACCGCATCGGCCGGTGCCTCGCCCTGGTGCACGCGCGCCGCCGAAGTGATCAGCAGGAAGCGCAGCTCCTCGCCGAGCGCCGCATGGCGCGGGTACTGGTCCGCGGAGCACCAGACGTCGACCTGCGCATCGAGCGGCGCGCCGATCGCGCCGGTATCGCGCAGCTTCTCGAGCTCGCGCGTGACGGCCGCGCGCAGCGCCAGCAGCGCAGGCCAGTCGACGCGACCGCCGGACACCTCGGGCAGCACGTGCCACAGCTCGCACTGCACCGACTCGCCGCGCGGGCCCGGCAGGTGCTGCCAGATCTCCTCGGCGGTGAACGACAGGATCGGCGCGAACCAGCGCACCATCGCCTCGGCGAGGTGATACATCGCAGTCTGCGCCGAGCGGCGCGCATGGCTCTTCGCCGGCGTCGTGTAGAGCCGGTCCTTCAGCACGTCGAGATAGAACCCGCCGAGATCGACGATGCAGAAGTTGTGGATCTTCTGGTAGATCAGGTGGAAGGCATAGTCGCGATAGGCCGCGGTCACTTCCGCCTGCAGCGCGCGCGCGCGATCGATCGCCCACGCATCGAGCGCGACGAGTTCCGCGACCGGCACCGCATCGGTCGCCGGATCGAAGCCGTGCAGGTTGCCGAGCAGGAAGCGCACGGTGTTGCGCATGCGGCGGTAGGAATCGGCCGTGCGCTTCAGGATCTCGTCCGACACGCCCATTTCATTGGCGTAGTCGGTCGAGGCAACCCACAGGCGCAGCACGTCGGCGCCGAGCGTCGCCATCACGGTCTGCGGCGCGACGACGTTGCCGAGCGACTTCGACATCTTGCGGCCCTTCTCGTCCACGGTGAAACCGTGGGTCAGCACGCCGCGGTACGGCGCGCGCTGATGCAGCGCCTCGGACATCAGCAGCGAGCTGTGGAACCAGCCCCGGTGCTGGTCGGAGCCCTCGAGATACAGATCGACCGGCGCGGCGATCTCGGGCCGCTCCGCGCCGACGCATTCGAACGACAGGCCCGAATCGGCCCAGACGTCCATCACGTCGGTGACCTTCTCGTAGCTCGCCGCATCGGCACCGAGCAGCTCGGCCGGATCGAGCGCGAACCAGGCCTCGATGCCGCCCTGCGCGATGCGATCGGCGGCCTGGTCGATCAGTGCCAAGGTGTCCGGGTGCAGCGCGCCCGTTTCCCGGTGCACGAACAGCGTGATCGGCACTCCCCAGGTGCGCTGGCGCGAGATGCACCAGTCGGGGCGGTTCTCGATCATCCCGGTGATGCGCTGCTCGCCCCACGCGGGTGTCCACCGCACCGACCTGATGTCGCGCAGCGCATGGGCGCGCAACTGCTTGCGGTCCATGCTGATGAACCACTGCGGCGTCGCGCGGAAGATCAGCGGCGTCTTGTGGCGCCAGCAGTGCGGGTAGCTGTGGCGGTACGGCACGTGCTGCAGCAGGCGGTGGCCGTTGGCGATCACGTCGATGATCACGGCATTGGCCTCGTCGATGCGCAGCTGCGCGACGAACGGCGTGCCCTGCGTGAAGCGGCCGTCGGGCCCGACCGGGTTCACGACCGGCAGGCCGTACTGCTGGCCGACGATGAAGTCTTCCTGGCCGTGCGCGGGCGCGGTGTGCACGGCGCCGGTGCCGGCCTCGAGCGTCACGTGCTCGCCGAGGATCACCGGCACGCGCTTTTGCAGGAACGGATGCTCGAGCTCGAGCCGCTCGAGCGCGACGCCGTCGAACTCGGCGATCACCTCGATCGGCGCGAGACCGTAGCGCTGCAGGCACTGCTCGCGCAGCTCGCTCGCTAGGATCAGGCGTTCGCGGCCGACCGCCGACTCCACCTCGATCAGGCTGTAGCGAAAGCCGGCGCGCAGCGCGACCGCCTCGTTGGCCGGCAGCGTCCATGGCGTCGTGGTCCAGATCACGAGCGAGACCGGCGTCGTGCCGAGCCCGCCGGCGGGCTGGCCGATGCGCCGCTCGAGATCGCGCAGGTCGGCGACGCGGAACTCGACGTCGATCGCCGGCGAGGTGTGCTCCTCGTATTCGACCTCGGCCTCGGCCAGCGCCGAGCGGCAGTCGAGACACCAGTGCACGGGCTTGGCGCCGCGATAGAGATGGCCGTTGTGCACGATCCGGCCGAACGCGCGGATCTGCTCCGCCTCGTAGGCGGCGTTCATCGTCAGGTACGGCCGCTCCCAGTCGCCGAGCACGCCGAGGCGCTTGAAGTCGGTGCGCTGCTGCTCGACCTGCTTCTGCGCGAACGCGCGGCAGGCCGCGCGGAACGCGTTCGCATCGAGCTTCTGCCCGGGCTTGCCGTGCTTCTTCTCGATCGCGTGTTCGATCGGCAGGCCATGGCAGTCCCAGCCCGGGATGTACGGCGCATCGTAGCCGTCGAGCGAACGCGACTTGACGATGATGTCCTTCAGGATCTTGTTGACCGCGTGGCCGATGTGGATCGTGCCATTGGCGTACGGCGGGCCGTCGTGCAGCACGAAGCGCGGGCGCCCGCGCGCCGCGGCCCGTATCCTGCCGTACAGGTCACGCGCCTCCCAGTCGGCGAGCATCCGCGGCTCACGCTGCGCCAGATCGGCTTTCATCGGAAAGCCGGTCTGCGGGAGATTGATCGTCTGCTTGTAATCCGCCACTCGTGTTCCCCAGCCAGCGCTCAGGCGCCGAGCAGGCGCCGTGCCTCGCTCGCGTCCTCGTGCATCCGCTCGACCATCGCCTCGAGGTTCGCGAAGCGTGCCTCGTCGCGGATCTTGCCCACAAATTCCACCTCGATCTCGCGGCCGTACAGGTCGGCCGCGAAATCGAACAGATGCGTCTCGAGCCACGGCTCGACGCCGCCGACCATCGGCCGCGTGCCGAGGCTCGCGACACCAGGCCACGGCGCGCCGGCCACGCCGTGCACGCGCACCGCGAAAATCCCGCCGAGCGGCGAGCGCCGGCGCGCGAGCCGCAGGTTCGCGGTCGGATAGCCAAGCGTACGCCCGAGCTGCGCACCGCGGATCACGCGGCCGCGCATCGTGTACGGCCGGCCGAGCAGCTGCGCGGCCTGCGCGAAATCACCTGCCGCGAGGCTCGCGCGCACCGCCGTGCTGCTGATCCGCCCGCCGTCGCCGACCGGCGCGACGACATCGACACCGAAGCCGTGGCGCCGGCCGCAGTCGGCAAGGACTTCCACCGTCGCGAGGCCGTCGCGCCCGAAGCGGAAATCGTCGCCGACGATGACGACGGCCGCGCCGAAGTCATCGGCCAGCCGGGCCGCGAACTCCTCGCCGCGCAACGCGCGCAGCCGCGCATCGAACCGCAGCACGCACAGCGCATCGAGCCCGCCGTGCTCGAGCAGCCGCCAGCGCTCGCGGAAATTCGTCAGCCGCGCCGGCGGCGCCTGCGGCTGCAGAAACTCGCGTGGCAGCGGCTCGAAGCTCACCATCAGCGCAGCGACGCCCCGCGCGTGCGCCAGCGTGCGGGCGCGCGCGATCAGGGCCTGGTGGCCCCGATGCAGGCCATCGAAAGCACCGAGCGTGAGGACGCAACCCCGACGGGTCGCATGCAGAGCCGGCCAGCCACGAATCAACTCCATGATTATATTGGCCGATTGCGCAGGTGGCCATAACGCATGCCGGCGGCGAACAGCACGGCGAAATACAGCGCCGCCGCGGCCGCGATACCGGTTCCGCAGCGCAGCGCGCGCTGCAGCGGGCCGAGCGCGGTCCAGCCCTCGAGCCCGCCGGCGAGCCACGCGAGCAGCGCCGCCATCGCGAGGTTCGCGAGCAGCACGCGCCACAGGAACGCCGCCCAGCCGGGCGAGGGCCGGTATACCCCGGTGCGGCGCAGGCCGCGCCACAGCAGGAAGGCGTTGACCGCCGCGCCGACGCAGGTGGAGGTCGCAAGCAGGACATGCGGCACCGGGAAGCCGAGCCACTTCGCGGGCAGCACCACGCAGACGTTGAGCGTCATCGTCACGGCGAGCGCGATGATGCCCACCCGCACCGGCGTGCGCGTGTCCTGGCGCGCGAAATAGCCGGGCGCGAGCACCTTGACGAGGCTGAACATCAGCAGACCCCAGGAATAGGCCATCAGCGCATAGGCGGCCATCTCGATGTCGCGCAGCCCGAAGCGCCCGTAACCGAAGATCGTCGCGGTCAGCGGACCGGCGAACATCAGCATGCCGACCGCGGCCGGCGCGGCGAGCAGTACGGTCAGGCGCAGCGCCCAGTCGAGCGTGCCCGCGAAGCGGTCCATCGACGCCTCGGCATGCTGCGCCGAGAGTCCCGGCAGGATCACCGTCGCGAGCGCGATGCTGAACACGCCGAGCGGAAACTCCATCAGCCGGTCCGCGAAGTAGAGCCAGGAGATGCTGCCGGACATCAGGAACGAGGCGATGATCGTGTCGAGCAGCAGGCTCACCTGCGCCATCGACGAGCCGAGGATGCCGGGCACCATCAGGCGTCCGATCTGCCGCACGCCCGCGGCGCGCGGCCGCCAGCGCGGCCACGCGAGCAGGCGCAGCTTCGCCACCGCCGGCAGCTGGAACAGCACCTGCAGCACGCCGCTGACGAACACGCCGATCGCGAGCACGAGCCCGGGGTTCGCCGAGTTGGCGGCGAGCACGAGCGCGAAGAAGATCATCACCAGGTTCATGATGACCTGCGTGAACGCCGGCACCGCGAAGCGCCCGTGACTGTTCAGCACGCCGCTGAACAGCGCGGTCAGCGAGACGAAGAACAGGTACGGGAAGGTCCAGCGCAGCATCTCGACCGCGAGGTCGTACTTGTCGCCGTGCTGCACGAAGCCGGGCGCGAACAGCAGGATCAGCAGCGGCGCGCCGATCACGCCGGCGATCGTCACGACGAGCAGCACGGTGCCGAGCGTGCCGGCCGTGCCGCCGACCAGCTCGCGCACCTCGTCGGGAGTACGCCGGATCCGGTATTCGGAGATCACCGGCACGAAGGACTGCGAGAACGCGCCCTCGGCGAACAGGCGGCGCAGGAAGTTCGGGATCTTGTAGGCGACGAGGAAGGCGTCCATCAGCACGCCCGCGCCGAACACCTGCGACAGCGCCATGTCGCGCAGCAGGCCCGTGACCCGCGACGCGAGCGTCGTCACGCCCACTACACTGGTGCTCTTCAGGAGCGCGCGGCTCATGGGACGGGCGGGCTCATGCGACGGCAGGTGGTGAAAAAGTCACGGCCCGTGACTATACCGGAGGGCTCCGCCCGCGCGTGGCCGCGCATTGACAACGCGGGTGGTGCTCAGCACACTACGCGCCCCCAAAAGGCAGTCGATCCGCAGCCGGAGACCGTTCGTGGCCAATTCCAAGTCCGCCGAAAAAGCCGCCCGCAAGGCCGCCAAGCAGCGTAACCGCAACATGGCGCTGCGTTCGCGCGTGCGCAGCGGCATGCGCAAGGTCGTCGCGGCGATCGGCACCGGCGACAAGACGGCCGCCACCGCGGCCTACCGCGAGGCCATGCCGGCGGTCGACGCGCTGGCCGGCAAGGGCAAGATCCACCGCAACAAGGCCGCGCGGCACAAGAGCCGGCTCGCGGCCCGCATCAAGAACCTGAAATAGGCTTCGTCGCCTCGAGCTGGCTCATCACGGCCTCGGCCAGCTCCTTCGCCCCCTCGCCGGTCGCGGCGGAAATCAGGAACCTCGGGCCCTTGTGGCGCAGGCGGCGCACGATTTCCTGCGCGCGCGCTTCGGCCTCATCGGGCAGCAGCAGGTCGCGCTTGTTCAGCACGAGCCAGCGCGGCTTGGCGGCGAGGCCGGCATCGAACTTGCGCAGTTCAGCGATGATCGCGCGGGCGTCGCGCACCGGGTCGGCGGCCGGGTCCGGCGGCGCGATGTCGACCAGGTGCAGCAGCAGCCGCGTGCGCTGCAGGTGTTTCAGGAAGCGGATGCCGAGCCCCGCACCTTCGGCGGCGCCTTCGATCAGCCCCGGGATGTCCGCCATCACGAAGCTGCGGTGCTGGCCGACGTAGACCACACCGAGATTGGGGTACAGCGTCGTGAACGGATAGTCGGCGATCTTCGGGCGCGCCGCCGACAGCGCGCTGATCAGCGTCGACTTGCCGGCGTTTGGCAGGCCGAGCAGGCCGACATCGGCGATCACCTTCAGCTCGAGTTCGAGCGTGCGCTTCTCGCCAGGCAGGCCCGGCCCGAACTGGCGCGGCGTGCGGTTGGTGCTCGACTTGAAGCGCGTATTGCCCCAGCCGCCCTTGCCGCCTTTGGCGACCAGCAACTCCCCGCCGGCGCGCGTCAGGTCGCCGAGCGTCTCCCCGGTATCGGCATCGCGCACGATCGTGCCGACCGGCACGGTGACATGCAGGTCCTCACCGCCGCGCCCGGTACAGCCGTTGCCGCTGCCCGGCTCGCCGTGGCGCGCCTTGAACGTGCGCTCGATCCGGAAGTCGGCCAGCGTGTTGATGCCCTCGGCCGCGCGCAGCCAGACACTGCCGCCATCGCCGCCGTCGCCGCCGTCCGGGCCACCGAACGGCACGAACTTCTCGCGGCGAAAGCTCGTGCTGCCACGGCCGCCGTTGCCGGCGTGGGCCCTGATGCGTGCTTCGTCGACGAACTTCATGGCCTGGCTGACTCCGCGCGCCCGCATCGGCGCACAAACAAAAACCCCGGCACCAGGCCGGGGTTTTCGCTGCGACGCGCGCTGGCGGGCTTACTCCGCGTCGATGCTGACGTAGCGACGCTGCTCGGCGCCCCTGACGCCGTAGCGGACCTTGCCGTTCTTCAGCGCAAACAGCGTGTGATCGGTACCGATGCCGACGTTGGTGCCGGCATGATACTGGGTGCCGCGCTGGCGCACGAGGATGTTGCCGGCGAGCACGCTCTGGCCGCCGAACTTCTTCACGCCGAGGCGCTTGCTGTGGGATTCGCGGCCGTTGCGGGTGCTGCCGCCTGCTTTCTTGTGTGCCATGACTCAGACGATCTCCGTAACCTTGATTTCCGTGTACGGCTGGCGATGGTTCTTCATGCGCAGATAGTGCTTGCGGCGCCGGAACTTCACGATGCTGACCTTCGCGCCCTTGCCGTGGCGCTCGATCGTGCCGGTGACCGTGGCACCCGACAGCAGCGGCGCGCCGACCTTGACGCCCTCGCCGGAGCCGACGAGCAGCACCTGGTCGAAAGTCACGGTGCTGCCCGGCTCGCCGTCGAGCTTCTCGACGCGCAGCAGCTGGCCTTTTTCCACCCGATACTGCTTGCCGCCCGTGGCGATGACCGCGTACATGCTCGAAACTCCTGAAAACTGTTTTCCGGCCAATGACTTGGCGCTCGCGCGCCGACAGGCCGGCTGCCAAGGGGCGCGTAGTGTACTCAGCCCCCCGGACGCGGTCAAACCGCTGATGCATCAGTGAAAACAGCGGTTCTCGCCGCCGCCCGCCTCCGCTAGCATGCCTCATTCTGACGGGCACCCTATATTGATGACACTCGAGGAAATCCGCGCGCTCGCCCAACCCGGGCTGGGTGCCGTCGATGACGTGATCCGCGCGCGCCTGCGCAGCGAAGTGCCGCTCGTCGACCAGATCGCCGAACACATCATCGCGGGGGGCGGCAAGCGCCTGCGCCCGCTGCTGGTCGTGCTCGCCGGCAAGGCCTGCGGTGGCGCCAATGGCCGCCTGACGGAGGCCGCCGCGTTCATCGAATTCATCCACACGGCGACGCTGCTGCACGACGACGTGGTCGACGGCTCGGCGCGGCGCCGCGGCCGCGCGACCGCGAACCAGGTGTTCGGCAACCAGGCGAGCGTGCTGGTCGGGGACTTCGTCTACTCGCGCGCCTTCCAGATGATGGCGGCAATCGGCTCGCAGCGCGTGATGGAGATCATGGCGGACGCGACCAACGTGATCGCCGAGGGCGAGGTGCTGCAGCTGATGAATGCGCACGACCCCGACACGACCGAGCAGCGCTACCTCGAGGTGATCTACCGCAAAACCGCGCGGCTGTTCGAAGCCGGCGCCGAAGTCGCCGCGGTGCTCGCCGGCGCGCCCGAAGACGTGCAGCAGGCCCTGCGCCACTACGGCCGCCATCTCGGCACCGCCTACCAGCTGATCGACGACGTCCTCGACTACCGCTCGGACCCGGCCGCGCGCGGCAAGAACCTCGGCGACGATCTCACCGAGGGCAAGCCGACGCTGCCGCTGATCCACGCGCTGCGTACCGTCGGCGCGGCCGAGCAGTCGCTGCTGCGCACGGCGATCGAACACGGCGGCCTCGAACAGCTCGATGCGATCATCGCGGCGATCGACGCGGCCGGCGGTCTCGACTACACCGAGGCGCTGGCACGCAGCGAGGCCGACCGGGCGATCGCAGCGCTGCAGCCCGTGCCGGCCTCAGCTTGTCGCGATGCGCTCGCCGCCCTCGCGGCGTTCGCCGTCGCGCACCAGACCTGAAGCGGGCCGGGGCCGATGAGTCGGCCCCGGCCAGTGGATCATTCGTCGCTGCCCACCGCGCCGGCTGCCTCCTTCGTCACCAGCGGATAGTAGACGGAGAACGGCTCCTCGTTCGGGTCGAGCTCCACGTAGCGCTCATCCCAGTGGTCGATCGTCAGCGCCCAGCGGGCCCGCTCGCCGCGGACATAATCTTCGAGGTCCGGGAAGAGCTTGCGGATCAGTTCCGGCCGTGACAACTGCTTTTCCTTCGGCTTGGCCACGGCCTCGCCCGGCTTCGGGCCGATGCTGATGATCGCGAAGTCCCAGGGAACGCCACGGGAATGACTGCCTGCGACATAGATCTTCGACGTGCCCCCGCTGTAGCGGGTGCCGTACTCCACGATCGGCTTGTGGTACTTCTTGTACAGCGCCAGCCATTCGTCCTGCTTGCCGGGCGGCACCTTGTAATAGGAGATGCTGACCCGCTGCTTGCCGACGCCGCGGCCGTTCTGGCCTTGCGCAAGCGCCGCGTCGGTCGTGAACGCGAACAGGCCGGCGAGCGCGACAGCCAGCGTCGCGATCCGGGTGAGAGGTTTCGTCTTCGTCATTGCTCTTCCTCGTGATGGATCAGTAGTGGTGAGGGATCAGAAGTTGAACTGCAGGGCCAGGTAGTACTGGCGCCCATAGATGTCGTAGGTGCTCGACTGCGTGGAGCCCGGCGTCGTGCCGACGATCGGCGGTGCCTCGTCGGTGGCGTTGTTGACGCCGCCTCGCAGCGACAGCAGGTCGCTGACGCGCCACTGCCCGTAAAGGTCGAAGTAGTTGAACGCCGCGACATCCGGCACGGTCGAGGCCGGGTTGGTCACTTTCGAGGCGTTGCGCATGCCGTCGAGGTAGCGCCACTTGAGGCCGAGGCCGACATTGCCGACGTCGTACTGCAGTCGCGTCGCGGCCTTCCACGACGGAATGGAGCCCGGCAGCGTCACGCTCGGCGTGCCGACCGTGCCCGCGTAGTCGAGCCTGGCGCTGTTCTTCTGCAGCTGTACCTCGAACCGGTCGACGTAGCTGATGACCGAATTCAATGCGATCCTGCCGAAGCGGTCATCGAGGCCGATCGCGCCGAGGCCGAAGCTCCAGTCGACCTGGAAGTCGAGGCCGGTGGTCCGGTAGCCACCGAGATTGAGCGTCGGCTGGTTGACGTTCGCGAACCAGCCGGTGGCCGGATCACGCGCGATCAGCGAGCAGAAGAAATTGTCCGCCGCGAGCGTCGGGTTCGAGCCGTCCTGGTTGAAGCACTTCGGCAGCACCTGCGCCGCGCCGATCGTGCCGATCACGTCCTCGATCTCGATGTCGTACCAGTCGAGCGAGAGCTGCAGCCGGGACAGCAGCTCGCCGTCGAACGGCGAGCTCCAGACGACGCCGAAGGTGTAGGTGTCGCCGCTCTCCGGCGCGAGCGCCTGGTTGCCGCTGGTCGTCGCGAGGATCTCCTGTTGCGGGTTCGCGAAGTTGTCGATCGCCGCCGCCGCGATGCCCTGCTGTACGCACAGCGTGCGCACCGCCGCTGCATCCGGGCCGGTGCGGGCCTGGCTCTGGTAATGGCACGGGTCACCGTTGCCGCTCGCCACGGTGCCGATGCCGGGGATCGACACATTGGGTGCCACGAACAGTTCGCCGACACTCGGTGCGCGCACCGCATGCTGGTAGCCGCCACGCAGCCTGACCGGATCGATCAGCGTCCAGCTGAAGTCGGCCTTGTAGGTATCGACGCCGCCGGCGAGGTTGTAGTCGGAGTAGCGGTAGGCGACGTCGAGGTCGATGGCCTTCGCGAAGAACACGTCGCGCACGATCGGCACGAGCAGCTCGGCGAAAGCCTCGACGACGTCGGTATCGCCGCGGCTCGCACCGGTGCGGAATACGCCGACCACGTTGCCGCGGGCCAGATCCTGGTCCGGCAGATAGGTGTACGAATTCTTGCGGTAGCCGAGGCCGGTCGCGAAGCGCAGATCGCCCGCCGGCAGCGCGAACAGGCGGCCCTGCAGGTTGGCCTCGACGATATCCTGCTCGAGATCGGTCTGGCTGATCGGCGTCGCGACCAGGAAATTGCGGCAGTCGGCCGACAGCTGCGTCAGGCCGAACGGGTTGTAACCGCCGTCGCACAGGCTCAGGCCGCCGTCGGGGGCGTTCAGCAGCGCGTTCAGCGAGTCGACCAGCACCGAGCCCTGGTTGCGCTCGATCTTGCGCGTGTTGCCGCGCGAACCATAGACCTCCCAGCTACCCTCGATGCGGTCGATCCGGCCCTCGAAGCCGGCGAGGAACTGGAAGGTGTCGAAGGTCCGGTCGAAATTGCGCGGGCCGGCCTCCTCCTGGAAGCGCTTCTCGAAGCGGAACGGCGCGGTCGGATCGTTGCGCGACGCGAGCAGCTGCGCGAGATCCGCCGGGATCCACGGATTCGACACCGGCACGCTGAAGGCATCGTTGCCGGCCTCCGCATTCACGAGCGAGTCGTAGGTCGTGTAATAGACCTGCGCGAACGCCGAGACGCTCGGCGCCACCTCGTAACTCGCGCGGCCGAACGCGCTGTAGCGCGTCAGCGGCACCTGCAGGCGCGAGAACTGGTTCAGGTTGTTCAGCTGCGTGCCGGTATTGAACAGCAGGCCGTCCGGACCGCGGTAGTTGAACGGCCCGTTGCTCGCAGCGAACAGCGTGCCGTCATCGTTGTAGCCGAGCACGGCGGTATTCGGTACGCGGCCGGCATCAGCGCCGTAGCGGCCGAAGACTTCGTCGATGGCCGCCTGGCTCGGCAGATTGGCCGGGCTGCCGACGTTCGGGCGATAGATGCCGGTCGGCAGGCGGAAATCCGTGCCGCCGCGCGCGGCGCGAAAGAACTCGCGCGACATGTAGCCGACGTCCTGCCGGTCGGTATAGGACAGCGACAGGATGCCGTGGCCGCGATCGTTCGCGAAGTGGCCGCCGGCCGTGATCGACGCATCGAGCGTCCCGCCGTCGCCGTTCTCCTCGTAGACGTTGTACTGCGTGTCGAAGCGCACGCCCTCGAAGCGCGAGTCGACCTGCAGGTTGACGACGCCCGCGATCGCATCCGAGCCGTACACGGCGGACGCACCGCCGGTGATGATTTCGACATTGCCGATCAGCGCCGGCGGCAGCGTGTTGACGTCGACCCAGCCGAGCACGTCGGAAGGCTGCAGCCGACGGCCGTCGAGCAGCACGAGATTGCGCGTCACGCCGAGGCCGCGCAGGTTGAGCGACGCCTGGCCGGTGCCGCCGAAGCCCGCATTGGTCTGGTTGGCGCCGATCGCGAACTGCGGCAGCTGGTTGAGCGCGGCCTCGACCGTGACCGCGCCGGTGGCCTCGATCGCATCCGCCGACACGCTCGTGATCGGGCTGTTCGCCTCGTAATCCTTGCGCACGATGCGCGAGCCGGTGATCGCGACTTCCTGCAGCGGCTCGAGCTGCGTGGCGCTGGCGGCATCGGCGACGGCCGTGGCCTCGGCGATGGCGGCGGCCTCGGCACCATCCGCGCCGAAGGCGGACCACGGAGATATCAGCAGCATGAAAGCGGCAGCGGACGGCAGTCCGGCGCTTCGAATGGACCTGTTCACGACTGTTCCCTGATCGAAGTGAATGGAGAGTGCGATCAGGAAACTAGCGAAGCGGTGCGTCAGGCCGCCAATCACCAAATCGAATCGTGGTACGCCGTACGGCTATAAGCCGTGCGCGCGACTAGAGGAGATCGCGGGCGGCGAACTCCCAGGTTGCGCCGCCGCGCGCGTCGATCACGCAGCGCACGCGCTCGCGCGAGGCGGCGACGAACCAGGTCTCGCGCTGGCGCGGCTTGCCGCGGCCGAACACCGCCGGCGTGAGCGCCACGACGCAGGCGGCGTGCTCCGGGTCGCGCACCGATTCGTAGCGGATCAGTTCGATGTTCGCCTCGCGTGCCGCGGTGGCGAGCGCCTGAGTGGCCCGGTAGTCGTTGCGCCGGGTCCAGGTCGCGCGATCGGCGTCGAGCGGCGGCGCCGTCAGGTCGATCGCCGTGCCGCGCACCGTTGCGACGAAGGCCGTGTGCGGCACCGGCTTCAGATCCGGCGTGCCGGGGGAGTCCAGCAGGAAGCGCAGGCGCCAGTAACTCTTCTCCGCGAGCGCGGTGCGCAGATGCTCGGCGCCGTACCACACGCCGCCCTCGAACGGCGCGCGAAAGCGCGAGCCGGCATGCGGCCGGTAGCGAAACGGGGTGGCGAGCAGATAGTGCAGGCGCTCGGTGCCGGCCGCGAGCGGCGGCTTGCTCGCCTCGAGGATGCCCTCGAGCAGTGCCTGCTCGGCGAGCGAATCGGCGAGCCGCATCGTCGACGCCGTGTGCTGGGCCTCGACGACCCGCCACAGCGCGCGCTGGTAGCGGCGCGCGCTAGAGGCGAGCGCGGGCGGCGTCCAGGTAGTCAACGGCGCGCACCAGGCCGGCCGGATCGCGCATCAGCTCGAGCGGCACGCCGCCGAGCGCCGCGTTGGGGGCGCGCATCCAGGCCCGCGCCGCCGTGTCGTCGGAGCCGACGATCGCATCGAGCGAACGGAACGAGCGCACGAACAGCGCCGCGAGCTGCCAGGGCTTGCTGCCCTGCTCGAGCGAGCGGCTGCCGCTCGCGAGCCGCGAGGCCGTGGCCCCGCTGACCCCGATGATGCCGGCGAGATCGGCTTGGGAAATGCCGAGGAAGGCCGCGGCCCGGAAGGCCGCGCGCGCGAGGATGGCGCCTGGATCGGCGGCTGCCTTGCGCTTGCCCTGGCTGGTGATAGTCATTTCAGAGGAAATATTACTTCAGATTTCTTTCTATGGCAATCGTGGTGGCGCCGCCGGCGCCTGGCGTCGTGCGCCGGTGGCGTTTGAATGCATCCCGGCCGTTCAGTAGACTGCGCGGCTCTCTGCCTCGGGGTGTAGCTCAGCCTGGTAGAGCACTACGTTCGGGACGTAGGAGTCGCAGGTTCAAATCCTGTCACCCCGACCAACAAATACATGTAAAAGCAACTGGTTATTTATGGAACTCGCGCCGGGGCGCGGCGCAGCCGGGACGGCGTGAACTGCACACAGGTCGCCGCTCCGGGGCCGCGGGCCGGAATCGTTAGGGAAGCGGGATCGGTTCGCCCAGATTCCTCCGGGCTCCAAAGATTGACTCAGGCGCGGGCCTTGCGGCGCGCGCGCGGCTTCACCACCTGCGACAGCCGGCCGGCATCGGCGGGAACCTCGGGCTCGATGCCCTCCTCGCCGTGGATCTGCATCAACGCATCCATCAGGCCCTCGTCGGCGCTCGAACAGACGCCGAGCACGCTGGCCTCCTCGCAGCCCTCGGCGGCGACATACGCGTGGCCCATGTTGGAGTCGATGTAGACCGACTCGCCGGCCTCGAGCACGATCGGGTCGTAGAACTCGGTGTGGATCTCCACGCGCCCCTCGAGCACGTAGATGTATTCCTCGCCCGAGTGGTGCACGAGTTCGCCGAACTCGCCGACACTCTTGGCGCGGATCCGCGTCAGCACCGGGATCATGCGTTTGCGCCGCAGTTCGGCGCACAGGTAGTAGTAGTCGTAATTGCGCGTGTTGACGCGGATCGCGCGATCGAGGCGGCCGATGCTGCGCCGGGCCGTGACCGGCGGTTCCGGCCCTGCGGACGGCTCGGCAAACAGGTCGGCCATGCGTATCTTCAGCCGCTCGCTGAGCTGCTGCAGCTTGTCGTAAGTCAGCGTGAGCCGGTCGTGCTCCACCTTGGCGAGCGTCGAGAGCGGGATGCCCGTGCGCCTGCTCATCTCCTTCAATGTCCAGTCATTGCGCGTGCGCAGCGCTCGCAGCACGCGCCCGAGGGTGGGTCTGGCCGGCGGCCGGGATCTGTGGGTCTTCATTTACGGCCATTCTAGCGGCAGCGCGTGCCAAAACGCCCCGTCCGGGCCCGGGAGGCCGACGATTACCCGCCGGTTGACGATTCTCCATTCAGGACTATCATGTCCTTTACAGGATAAACAGACCGCCGAGGACGGCGGCACCACGCAAGCGAGGGTCCGATGCGTCAGTGCACAGCGATTTGGATGGCGGCGGTGGCATCTTTCCTGTTCGCAGCCCACGCGGAGGATGCGCCACAACCGGTGCAGCCAGCCCCGTCTGCATCCGCAGCCGATGCGACACCGGCCGAGGCCGCCGCCGGCGCTACAGCATCGCTGACCCGCAGCGACCTGGAGGCCTGGCTCGACGGCTTTCTGCCTTACGCGCTCGAATCCGCCGACATCGCCGGAGCGGTGGTCGTGGTCGTCAAGGACGGCCAGGTGCTGCTGCAGAAGGGCTATGGCTATTCCGACGTCGAGGCGCGCAAACCGGTCGATCCCGAGCTCACGCTGTTCCGCCCCGGCTCGGTCTCGAAGCTGTTCACGTGGACGGCCGTGATGCAGCTGGTCGAGCAGGGCAAGCTCGATCTCGACGCGGACGTGAACGGCTACCTCGACTTCAGGATCCCGCCGTACGGGGACAAGCCCGTCACGCTGCGCAACATCATGACCCACACCGGCGGTTTCGAAGAGCAGGTGAAGGGGCTGATAACGACCGAGAAGGAGCCGATCGCGCAGCTCGGCGAGCATCTCAAGGAGTGGATTCCGGAGCGCATCTACGCGCCGGGCACGACGCCGGCCTATTCCAACTACGCAACCGGGATGGCCGGCTACATCGTCGAGCGCGTCTCGGGCCTCTCCTTCGCCGACTACATCGACCAGCGCGTGCTCGGACCGCTCGGCATGGAGCACTCCACGTTTCGCCAGCCGTTGCCTGAAAAGCTCGTACCGCTGATGTCCAGGGGCTATGCGCGCGCCTCGCAGCCGGCCAAGCCCTTCGAGATCATCGGCGGACTCGCGCCGGCGGGCAGCCTGTCGGCGTCCGGCGCCGACATGGGGCGCTTCATGATCGCGCACCTGCAGAACGGCGCCTTCGGCACCGAACGCATCCTGCAGGAAGGTACGGCCAGGCAGATGCACGACACGGCGCTCACGATCCTGCCGCAGGTCAACCGCATGCTGCTCGGCTTCTACGAACAGAACTACAACGGCCATCGCGCCTTCGGCCACGGCGGCGACACGCAGTGGTTCCACAGCAATCTGCACCTGTTCCCGGACGACGGCATCGGGCTGTTCATCTCGATGAACAGTTCCGGCAAGGACGGCGGGCCGGGCAGGATCCGCAGCAGCCTGTTCGAACAGTTCGCGGATCGCTACCTGCCCGGACCGACGCTCGATGGCAAGGTAGATGAGAACACTGCCGCCGGGCATGCGCGCATGATCGCCGGCGTCTACGAGAACTCGCGCCGGATCGACTCGAGCTTCCTGAGCCTGCTGAATCTGCTGGGCGCGGCCAAGGTGGCACCAAACGAGGACGGCACGCTGATGGTCTCGGTGGCGACCAATCTCGCCGGCGCGCCGATCAAGTGGCGCGAGGTCGCGCCCTTCGTCTGGCGCGATGACTACGGCAAGAACCTGCTGTCCGCCGAAGTCCGCGACGGGCGCGTCACGCGCTTCAGCTTCGGCGAGATCTCGCCGTTCATGGTGTTCGAGCGCGTGCCGGCCTCGCGCTCGCCGGTCTGGCTGCTGCCCGTGCTCGCCATCAGCCTCGCGGTCGCGCTGCTGACCGCGCTCGCGTGGCCGATCTCGGCGCTCGTGCGACGTCACTACCGCGCGCCGTACCGGCTCACGGGCCGGGACGCAATCGCGCATCGCCGCATACGCATCGGCACGGCGGTGGTCACCGCCCTGTTCATCGCCTGGGCCATCCTGGTGGTCGGCATGATCAGCAACCTCGGGTGGCTCTCCGGCCGGTTCGATCCGCTGCTCTGGGTACTGAAGATCCTGTCGCTGGTCGCGTTCCCGGTCGCCGCGGTGCTCGGCGTGATGAACGCCGTTACGGTCCTGCGCGGCGCGCGCAAGTGGTACGCGAAGCTCTGGGCAGTATTGCTCGCGATCTCGCTGATCGTGCTGCTGTGGGTGGCCTTCAGCTTCCACTTGCTGGCGCTCAACGTGAACTACTGATGTCACCGTGAACGCGGAGGCCGATTGGGCGATCTCTTCAGGCGTTACCTGCTGCCGGGCTTCGTATTCGAATCGGCGGTGATCGCCGGCGGCTACGCCACGGGCCGCGAACTGGTCGAGTTCTTCCTGCCCGCCGGCCCCTGGGGCGGCCTGCTCGGCATGGCAGTCAGCATGCTCGTATGGAGCCTGGTCCTGATGGCCAGCTTCGAGCTCGCGCGCATCGCCAGGACCTACGAATACCGCTCGTTCTTCAAGCTGCTGCTCGGTCGCGGCTGGTTCCTGTTCGAGATCGCCTACCTCTCGCTGATCGTCGTGATCATGGCGGTGATGGGCGCGGCGGCCGGTGAAGTGATCCACAGTCTGCTCGGCTGGCCGAAGCTCGCCGGTTCGCTCGGCATGATCGTCGCGACCGGCGCGCTGCTGTTCTACAGCAATGCGTTCATCGAAAAATTCCTGACCGCGTCCGTCGGCTACCTGTATCTCGTCTACATCGTGTTCGTGATCTGGAGTCTCGTCGCATTCGGCGATCGCATCGCGGCGAACTTCGCCGCGGCACCGCCGGTGGGCAACTGGTTCAAGGCAGGTGTCACCTACGCCGGCTACAACGTCGCGACGATCCCGGCGGTGCTGTTCTGCATCCGCCACCTGACGTCGCGCCGCGATGCGCTGGTCGCCGGCGCGCTGGCCGGTCCGCTCGGCATGCTGCCCGCCGTGCTCTTCTATGTCGCGCTCGTGGGTTACTTCCACGAGATCGGCGCCGAAGCGCTGCCGTCGGCCTTCCTGCTCGCCCGTCTGCACGCGCCCTGGTTCAAGTGGGCGTTCCAGATCGCCGTGCTGCTGACGCTGGTGGATACGGGCGTTGCGGTGCTGCACGCGATCAACGAGCGGGTCGCCGGGGCCTGCACGGAGCGGCAACGTGAAATGCCGCGCATGCTGCGCCCGCTGCTGGCCGGCGCGATCATGCTGCTGTCGGTGTACGCCGCGTCGGCGATCGGCCTGATCGACCTGATCGCCAAGGGCTACGGCGCCCTCACCTATGCCTTCATCGTCCTGTTCGTCGTACCGGTCCTGACGATCGGAATCTGGCGGATCCACCGCTCGGGCGCCGGCGGATCGGCGGTCACGGCCGGCACTTGAGCCGTCCGCCGGAATCGCGCGACGCCCCGGCCGACTGGTTCGGTCATCCGCGCGGGCTGACGGTCCTGTTCCTGACCGAGATGTGGGAGAAATTCTCCTACTTCGGCATGCGCACGCTGCTCGTCTACTACATGACGAAGGCGCTGCTGATGCCGCAGGCGCAGGCGTCGTGGATCTACGGCCTCTACACCGCCTTCGCCTATTTCACGCCGATCATCGGCGGCGCCATCGCCGACCGGTTCATGGGGCGGCGCCGTGCCGTGATCGTCGGCGGCTCGATCATGGCGCTGGGTCATTTCATGATGACCTTCGAGAGCCTGTTCTATCCGGCGCTCGCGACCATCGCGATCGGCAACGGGCTGTTCCTGCCGAGCCTGCCGAGCCAGGTGCAGGCGCTGTACCGGCCGCGCGACCCGCGCGCCAATTCCGCCTACAACGTGTACTACGTCGGCATCAATCTCGGCGCCGTGCTCGCGGCGATCGTCTGCGGCGCGCTGGGCGAGCTGTACGGCTGGCACTTCGGCTTCGGTGCCGCCGGCATCGGCATGTGCCTCGGGCTCGTGATCTACGTCGTCGGCGGTCGCTACCTGCCGGCCGAGGTCGCGGTCGCCGCGCCGGTCAAAGCCCCGGATCGCAGCAACGAGTCCTGGCGCGCGCGCATCGGACTGCTGATCGGTGTCATCGCGATCGTCGTCATATTCCGCGGCGCCTACGAGCAGATCGGCAACACCGTCGCGCTGTGGGCGGACACCGGCATCGATCGCCACGTCGGCGCGGACCGCACGATTCCGGCGACCTGGTTCCAGGCGCTCAATCCGCTGCTGGTCTTCACGCTCACGCCGATCCTGCTCGCGATCTGGAAACGTCGCGCAGGCCGGCCATTCTCGCCGCTGCGACGCATGGCGGTCGGCGCCGCCATCGTGGCGGCGGCCTATGTGCTGCTGGCATTCAGCGCCGGGGCGGAGCCCGCGCACTGGTTGTGGCTCGCAACCTTCCTGCTGGTCTACACGCTCGGCGAGCTGTTCATCCTGCCGACCGGCCTCGGCCTGTTCGGGCGCCTGCCACCACGCAATCTCGCCGCGACCTCGATCGCGCTGTGGTTTTCGGCGAGCTTCGCGGGCAACCTGCTGGCGGGTCTGCTCGGCGCTTACTGGAGCGAGCTCCCACCACGCGCGTTCTTTCTGATGATCGCCGCAGTGGCGGCGACGTCCGCGGCCCTGCTGCTGCTGACGGAGCGCTGGGCACGCCGGCTGCTGCACGACGAGCTAGGGTAAGCGCAACACCACTGCAAGCAGGCTGGCCGCAGTCAGGTTGTGCAGCAACACGACCGGCAATGACGAATTCCCCTCGCCGATGACGATGCCCAGTGCCACCACGACCATCAGCAGCGCGGCCAGGCCCAGCGCGCTGTGTCGTCGGCCACGACGCCACGCCAGCCAGCCGAAAGCGAGCGCCACCGCGGCCACCACGAACCCGCCGACCCAGTGCACCCATTGGACGGCCGCACCCGCCGCACCGCTGGCCAGGCCCGCGCCGTCGGTCGCGGGCAGTCGCCACGGATCGAGCCCGGAGAAATCCCAGCCTCCGCCCGCGGCCAGCGCCGTGCACTCGGCCAGAGAATGGCAACTCAGCCCCGCGTGCGTGGCACTCACCAGCGCACCGAGCGCGACCTGTAACACCAGCAGGATCGCAGCCAGGACACCCGCGCGTGCGAGCACCGCATCCGGCGGCCGGCGCTCGCCGGTCACCGCGACCAGCCGGGCGCACAGCGCGAGCATCGCGAAACCGCCGAGCAGATTGCCGAGGGTCACCGCGGGCAGCTGGGAGCCGGGCGTCACGACGCCGAGCACCGCAAGCCCCAGCGCGAGCCCGAGCAGGCCGAGCGCGAGAGCGCCCTCGCGTCGCAGCGCCGGGCGCGCCGTGTAACTCGCGAGCACCATCGCGATCACCAGCAGCAGCGTCACCGATGCCACCACCCGGTGCGCCGCCCTCGCGACCAGGACATCGGCTTCGGGGCCGGCGCCGCGGTGCCTGACGAAAGCGCTCAGCGTGATGATCAGTACGGTCAGCAGCAGGCAGGACTGCGCCATGCGGCGCAGCGACCCGCGGCGCTCACCGGCAGTGACGAACGCCGTGGTCATGAGCCTCGCTCACGAGCCCGACGGCAGGAACGCATCCGACACGCAGGCATCCTCGCTGAGCCCGCGCGAGATGAACGCAGGCACCGCCGTCTCGACCATGCGTACCGAGCCGCATACATACACTTCGTGGCCACTGAGGTCGGGATAGTCTGCCAGCATCGCCTCGTGCACGAGCCCGCGGCGTCCCGGCCAGTCGGCCGAGCTGTCCTCGGAGAGCACCGGCGTCACCGTGAAGTTCGGATGCTCCCGCGCCCAGCGTTCGACCAGCTCGAGCATGTACAGGTCCCTGCGTTCGCGCACGCCCCAGTACAGATGCATCGGTCGCTGGACGCCGCGCCGGAACGCATCGCCGACGATGCTCTTGATCGGCGCGAAGCCGGTCGCGCCGGCGACGAACAGGATCGGCTTCGGGCCTTCGCGCAGCGTGAAGCGGCCGAACGGTCCCTCGAAACGCAGCTCGTCACCAACCTGCATGGCCGTGAACACGTGCGTCGTGAAGCGCCCGCCCGGAATCAGGCGGACGTGCAGCTCGATGAACTCGTTGTCCTGCGGCGTGTTGGCGAACGAGAACGCCCGCCGCTGGCCATCCTCCAGCACGACGTTGATGTACTGGCCCGCGGTGAAATCGACGCGCCGACCGTCAGGGAGCGAGACCTTGACCCGCATCACGTCGGCGGACAGTTTCTCGAGGCTCGCGACCTTGCCGACACAGGAGCGGACGCTGCTCTTGCCGTCGGCCGCCAGTTCCTCGACCTCGATTTCGACGTCGCTGCGCGGGGTCGCGCAGCACATCAGCGTCTTGCCCGCCTCGCGCATCTCGCGCGTCAGCACGCTCGGCTGGTACGCGCCGTGATCCACGCTGCCGTTGAGCACCGTGCACAGGCACACGCCGCAGCCGCCGTTGCGGCATTCGTAGCGCAGGGCCACTCCGGCGCGCAGGCCGGCCTCGAGGATCGTCTCGCCGCTGCGTGCAGCCGCATACCCGGGGCCCGGGTGGATCGTCAGCTGGAAATCTCGCCGGGCGCCGCGGCGTTTCAATGGCAGCCAGGGAATGACGACCAGCAACGCCGTGACCGCTCCGGTCAGCAGCCATACTTTTTCGGGTGACCAGCGATACAGCAGCGCGAGTCCCCCGAGATAGAACCAGTCGAGATCGAGCGCGGTGACGGCCGTGGCGAGATCCGCCGCCCCGCCCTGGCCCAGGACCGGCTGCACCAGCGCCACGGCCAGCAGCATCAGCGCGACGCTGATCGCGATCACCCGCGGCGGCACCATGGCCGCCTTCGGCACGCGCTGCACGTGCACCCACATCAGCAGCAACGTCAGCAGCGGCACGCCGATGTGAATGAACACCAGCAGCGAGAAGAAGCGGTCGTTGATGCTCGACGGATAGAGCACATTGCGGATCAGCGCATCGAATCCCGGCAGCTGCGCCAGCCACTCGAAGCTGCCGTCGATGACGAACTGGGCCAGCTTGTCCCAGGGCAGCATGAAACCGTTGACGCCCGCCGTGTAGACGAGCCAGATCAGCGCGACACCGGTGATCCACGAGAACGACCTGAACCCGCGCATGCGATCGAACGCGAAATGGCGCACCAGGTGGATCATCATCACGACGACCATCGCGTCGGATGCGTAGCGATGGATGCTGCGCAGCACGCCGCCGGCGAACCACTGCCCGTGCGTCAGCGCCTCGACCGAGTTGTAGGCGCCGACGACGCTCGTGTCGAAGAACGCGTACAGGTACAGGCCGCTGCCGGTGACGATCCAGAACAGGAAGAAGGCGATCGAACCGAGGTGATAGAACGGATTCAGCTTGTCGCCGAAGGCGCGATTGAACAGCGCCTCGACATGCATGAACAGCCAGCGCAGCAGCGCCTGCAATCTGCCGATCATCGCGCCCGCCCCGCCTGCGCGCCGTGCCGGTCGCGCATCGAGCCGGCGACCACGACGATGAACAGCAAGCCACCGATGATCGCGATCAGGCCGCCGAGCCCCATCAGGCCCATGCCGACGACCTCGGCCGTGCTGCCCAGCACCTGCTCGGCTCCGGCGACCTTGCGCTGTACGCCGTAACCGCCGGACCAGACGAGGCCCACGATGTGCATCAGCTGCCCGGCGCCGTAGAGCAGCGGCTGCAGCACTGCCATGCGCCCGGCCGCGGCGCGATAACCGAGCTGCGGCAGCAGGTGGTACACGAGTCCCATCAGCGCCAGCGTCACGCCGACGATGCTGCCGTGATAGTGGGCGGGGATCTTCACGTTGTTGCCGTTGATGAATACGCCGATCACGCCGCCGGCGGCAAACAGCAGCACCGAGGAGATCAGTGCCGCGCGCAGCGGCGCCTGCGCGGAGCCGCTCAGCCAGCCCGGCAAGCCCTGCCGCTGCGCCTGCCCGGCGCGCCGCCGCGCGCGGCGGTGCGCCGCGAAGTGCGCGACCAGCGCGATCACGACCGCGAGACTCACCGGCAGGATCGAAACGCCGCCGCCGAAGCGCATCGCCCAGGTGTGCAGATCGCGATGCTCGACGGAGGCGATATCGTGGGCGAGGTAGGCATAGGGCGTGACGAACACGCTCGCGAGCGCCAGCGCGAACATCAGCAGCGCCACCCGTGGGCTCAGCGACACGCGTGCGCCGCCGGCGCTCGCCAGCCACAGCCAGGCCACCAGCATCAGCAGCGTCCAGGTGAACTGCAGCGCATGGCCGCCGCCCCAGAACAGGATCTCGTAATAGGGCTTGCCGGCGAGGCCGATCGGCATCACCGCGAACGACCAGCCGAACGCCAGCAGCGCGACGGCCGTCGACACCACGCTTGCATTCAGTCCGAAGCGCAACACGCCACTGCCGTCGAACATCACGCCGAGCTTCGGCGCCGTGAAGAGACTGCGCAGGACCAGCACCGCGACGCCGGCCGCGAACACGATCAGCCCGGCGACGAACCAGCTGTCGTCGAGCAGCGGAATGTAATTGGCCATGATCGCTTCGCCCCGGCCGAAGAACGGCGCCAGCGACATCAGCGCGGCGCCCGCCACGCACAGCGCGAGCGCGGTCCATGCCCACGCCAGGCCGCGCTCCGAGCCGTTGATGCTCCACAGCAGGCCTGCGATTGCCACGAACCAGACGAGCACCGACAGGTCGACGTGCACGACCAGCGCCAGCCGGAAGAAGTCCGCGACCGGGAACCATTCGTTGATCACCGGCGTGCGCGACAGCACCAGCAGTACCGAGAACAGGCCGGCGCCGATCAACGCGAGCAGCGCGAGCCACAACCAGCCGCGCGCCAGCGCCCGCTGCGCCCCCGCGGGAACTGCGAGCAGGTAATCGTCGGAGGACGAGGCCGTGAGCCGCACATCGCGCAGCGATGAGCCGAGCGGCGCTTCAGCGGTGCTGTTCATTGCAGTGTGATCCCACCTTTTTCGGCGTTGAAGTCGATCACCAGGATCTGCGCCGGCTTCAGCTCGAGCACTTCGCTACGCTCGAAATCGAATCCCCCGGTACGCGCGCTGTCTCTCAGGCGCACATCGAAACGGTGGGTGCCTGCGGGAACCTCGATGCGCTGGTACACCGAGGCCGCGCCGTCATGGGACAGCCCGGCGGGCTGCGCCGACCGGCGCAGCACGCGGACGCCGTCGATGTCGACTTCGACCAGGATCGGCGAACGTTCCCGCGGGCAACTCATCGGCGCGCGCATGTTCGGCGGCAGTTTCGCGAGCTCATCGGGGCTCAGCTGCCGGCATTCCTGCAAACGCTGGCCGTGGTGGATGAAGCTCAGCTTGACCAGCGCGTGATCCGGCGGCAGGTGCTGGTAGGCCGGCCAGCGCGTGAACACGCCGATGACTGCCGCGAACGCGGCATACAGCACGACCTGCCCGATCCACGAATATACCCTGCTCATCGCACTCTCCGTCGCGGCCGGCCGGTCGCGCCGGCCATCGCGGGGGCCGGCAGGTCGCGCAGCGCGTCCAGCGCGTCCCGCAGCGACCGTTCGTCCCCGCGGCCTGCCCACACGACCCGCAGCCGTTCACGCGGCACGCGCGCGCGCAGCCGCGGCTGGCGCAGGCCGAGCAGGCGCTCGCCGGTCCAGCGATTGCCGAGCCGGAATTCGCAGCCGCCCTCCGCGCAGCCGGTGACCAGCACACCGGTAGCGCCGCAGCGCATTGCGTATTCGACGAAAGACGGCGGCAGCATGCCCGTGCACAGCAGGCTGAAGGCCACGACGTCGGCACTCTCCATCGTGCCGACGCGGGCGCCGTGGTCGCAGCCGAAGACGACGATCCTGCGATCGCCGCGCAGTGCCGCCAGCCGTGTTTCGAGCCGCCCGCGCAGGACACTGATCGGTGCCTGCGGCATGTCGATGCCGGTCGTCAATGGTTCCACACTGCGAAACGGCGTCGAGGGCGGACAGGCGCCGGTGCAGATGCCGCAGCCTGCGCACAGATCGGCGTGCACCAACGCGATCTCCTTGCCCGGCCTGCCGTCCGGGTGCGGCTGCATCGTGATCGCCGCGTATGGGCAATCGTCGAAGCACTGCCGGCAGCCGTTGCAGTGGGCAGCATCAACCCGCGCGACCGCCGGCCGGGCGGCGCGCGTCGTGAACGGCAGCGAGAACAGCAGCAGCAGTGCGCCCGTGGACAAAGCCCAGACCCAGCCGGGCGACGTGGCGTACATCAGCGGATGAACGGCGAGCAGCAACCAGTCGATCGCAATCGCACTTTGCACGACCGAGAGATCGGCCGGCGCCTGGCTCATCACGGGTACGAGCAGCGCAAGCGCCAGCAGCGTGGCCGTGCTGCCGGCTGCGAGCCGCTTCGGCGGCAGCATCTGCGCGTGCGAGATGCGCTGCACGTGGAACCATGCCAGGAAAAGCAGCAGCAGCGATGCGCCGATGTGAACGAACACGAACAGCGAGAACAGGCGGTCGCTGACCGCTTCCGCAACGAGGAAGTTGCGCGTGAAGGGAGAGCCGAAGATCGGCAGCCAGTCGAGCAGCTCCGCCGTCGCGGTCGCGGAGAACTGGCCGAGCTGGTCCCACTTCAGCCAGAACCCGCCGATGCCGCAGATCAGCGCAAACAGCAGCAGCGGCACTCCGGTCAGCCACGAATAGCGGCGAAAGCCGCGGTAGTGGCCGAACAGCCATTCCCGCAGCAGGTGCAGCCCCGCGACGAGCACGAATGCGTCGGCCGCGTAACGATGCAGGCTGCGAAGCAGGCCACCGAACCACCACTGGTTGCGCGACAGGTCATCGACGGATCGCCAGGCACCCTCTACCGACGTGTCGAGCACGGCGTACAGATAGACGCCACTCAGCGCGATCAGCCAGAAGAACAGGAAGGCGAGCGCCCCGAGGTGTCGCAGCGGGTTCAGGACAGCGCCGAACAGGGTATCCATGACCCGTTCACAGCCGGTCCAGGCGCCGCGGGCGTCACGCATCATCCGCGCTTCACCGTGCGCCGTGCGATCACCCGGCTGCGCCACTCCGACAGCGCGAACCAGAGCATCGCGATGAAGAACGTCACGCCGCCGGCAATCATGAAATACAGCGTGTAGTCGGCGCGGTAGGTCCCGCTCTTCGGGTCGTACACCGAGCACAGGATGCGCACCCGGTCGACGAGATCGGTGATGCCGACTCCGCCGTCGACGATCCGCGCACCGGTGAGCAGCTGTTTCAGCGGCTCGCCGAGCCGCTCGGCCGTGAAGCTGTCGCCGTAGATCTGCTGGTGGATGCGTCCCTTCGCATCCAGCATCGTGACCTGCAGGATGTGATCGAAACCGCCGCGGGTCGCGGCATAGCTGAAACCGAACTCCCGGCTGAGCGCGGCGACATCGGTGGCGTCCGGGCTGAGGAATTCCCAGTTCGGATCCGAAATGCGCTGTTGCGATGCATACGCCTTGAGCGCGGCCGGCGAGTCCTCAGGCTGGTTGAAGCCGATCGTGACCACATTGAACTGCCTGTCACCGAAGCGCTTGTGCATGGCGCTGACCGCCTTGTGCAGCGCCTGCGTGCTGAGCGGGCAGACGTGGAAACAGCCGGTGTAGATGAAGCTCACCAGCAGCGGCCGGCCACGATAGTCCGATAACCGGACAGGCTGCCCCTGCCGGTCGCGCAGCGTGTAGTCGCCCGGTACGCGGCCAACGACCTCCTGGCTCGCACGCAGCGCCATCTCGGCGTCGAGGCCCGGCGTCGTGATCGGCCCCGCGGTCATCAGCGCCGGATTCGCCCCGTCGGCCCGATGAGCGGCCGGCGACGGTGCCCAGACACCGATGCCGGGAATCGCCAGCAGCAGCAGTATCGACGTGCGCCTCCGTGCCGACCTGTGCAGTACCCGCATCGCTCCCGAGCGCCGCGCGATCACCCGCCCCGGACCGCGAACGGCCGGCGCGGGCGGCGCATCGTCAGCTCAGCCCCCAGAGCGTCGAGAGATACTTCCAGTTGATGAAGTAATAGAGCACGAAGGCGATCAGGAAGACCATCGCGAGCACGAACGTGCCGGGCGCGACGAAGCCCATCGAGCCGTAGCTCTGGACCGCGGCCGCGGGTGCCGTCGGCGGAATCGGCGTCACCTTCCGGCTCTGCGCACCGCTTTCGAGCCGCTTGCCCCACAGCAGTGAACCGACCGTGATGTAGATGTAGATCGCACCACCGACGATCGCCGCGACGCCGCCGATCCCGACCAGGCCCATCATCATGTACGCGGCGCCCGGCCACTCGTAGGCCATCGCGGCGCCGTTGAACGCCATGTCCCAGTGGCGGCGCGAGACGCCCAGCGTGCCGGCCCCCATCATGACCAGGCAGAAGAAGTACATCGACAGGCCGAACAGGTACGGCTGCCACTTCGCGAGCTTTGGCGCGATCATCTCGCGCTTGAACAGCACCGGGATCAGATAGTAGGTCAGTGCCATGAAGCTCAGCGTCGTGCCGACGACGACCGTGGCATGGAAGTGCCCCGGCACGTAGATCGTGTTGTGGATGATCATGTTGAGCTGTTCCGTGCCCATCATCACGCCCGAGATTCCACCGAGGAAGCCGAAGCCGACGATCGAGATGAACACGCCGGAGAACACCGGGTTGCCCCACGGCGCCTTGCGCAGCCACTCGAACAGCCCCTTGGTGTAGCCCTTCTGGCGCTGCGCGACTTCCATCGCGCCCGGCACCGTGAGGCCGTGGATCATCGACGCCAGCACCGCGAAGTACATGAAGTAGCTGGTGTTGACGACCTTCCACTCCGTGCTCACGCCGGGATCGGCCAGCAGGTGATGCGCGCTCGCCAGCTGCAGGAACAGGATGTAGAGCAGGAACGCGCCGCGGCTGACGCGCTCGGACATCGGCCGCGCACCGAACACCACGGCCGCAACCAGGTACCAGATCGAGATGTGCGCGGCGACGTTGATCTGCTGGGACGAATGGCCGAATGCCCACCAGATCATGCGGTATATCAGCGGATCGACATGCTCGACGACGCCGACCGACTGCAGGTACGTCGGGATCAGGATGATCGCCCCGGACACGATCGTGAACACCGCGATGATGCAGGCGACGATCGCGCCGAAGGTCACCAGTGGCACCGAACCCTGGTAGGTCCGCTCGCGCCTGGCGATCACCAGCGTGCCAAGGAACACGAAGCAGCCGATCAGCGCGCCGACGGCAAACAGGATCAGCCCGAGATAGAACGACGGTGCGGCCATCATCGGCACGTACGACGTCATCATCACGCTCGAGGCACCCTGGTAGACGGCGATGTTGTTGACCACCGCTCCGATGACCATCAGCGCAAATGCGAACCAGGCGATCCGCGGCGTCGCGATCCGGCAGCGCAGCAGCGTCGACGAGCAGAAATACAGCACCGCGATTTCGAAGAAGATGATCCAGTAGATCAGCATGTCGAGGCCGTGCGCGGTCAGCACCTGGTAGAACGTGGACGCCTCGAGCCAGTGCACGGCCGGCCACCGCGTCAGCACGACGCCGATCGCGAGGATCCCGCCGATCATCAGGAACACCACTGCCGCGACGGCATTGGCCAGTATCAGTTTTTCGGCCCGGGCCTCGAACTGGAGGCCAGAGCGCGGGCAGATCCGATAAGTCGTTGCGTTAGACATTGCCGCTCCCAATCTTGTCTTTATCGTACGTAGAGACGGCTGACCATCATGTGGTGGCCGAGCCCGCAGTATTCATTGCATACGATCGAGAATTCGCCGCTCTGATTGGGCGTCACGGTCAGGACGTGCTCGTAGCCGGGCACGACCTGGATGTTGATGTTGCTCGGCTGCAGCGAGAAGCCGTGGTTGTAATCCAGCGACGTGAGATGCAGGCGATAGGTCTTGTCCTTCTCCAGCTCGAGGATCGGCCAGAAACTCCACAGCCGGGCGATCAGGTAGACGTCACTGCCGGCGGGTGGCGCAACGACCGGGATCTCCAGGTCGGTCTCGGTGCGCACCGTGTACTGGTCGACCATCGCCTGCGTCTTGTCGATGAACACGTCGGGCGCGGTCTTGTAGGTCTCGGTCGAGAGGTTCTGCTCGCCGTAGACGTGCCACAGCACCATCATCAGGAACATGACCATGCACCAGACGAACGAGAGGGCGATCCAGGTGCCCTCGACACGGTCGATCGGGTGCTTCCACCACAGCCGTTCGGCCGGCGGCAAAATTGCGCTCATTGAGGTGTCCTCCCCGGATCCTTTGCGATGTTCTTGTTACTGCTGCGCGGCACGGGCTATTGCCCGGCCGGTATCGTCAGGATGTCGATCACGCCCCACAGGACGTAGACGACCATCGGGATCATCACGCCGAGGAACAGCAGCAGGAACGGGTTGTCGAGCAGCTGCTGCATCAACGGCACCTTCTCGTCGCTGTCGTTTTGTTCGTCATCGGTCATGGGGACTCCTGCAAGCCACCGGGGTAGTTGTCGGGCCAGGCCGCGCAGAACGCATCCTCCAGAATAGATACGTGGTAAACACGCCGGCTTCCCTGATCTGGATCAAGTCGGGCCCGGAATCGGCCCCGCCCATCGCCCGATGTTGAGATTGCTCAATCCGGCGGCGGGAGTCGGCCCGGGGGCCGGCGGGCCGCGTCGGCGCCGCCTGGCGGAGGTCGATCCGCCTGGCAGCCCGGTCGGTGGTAATCTTTTTGCTCGCAGCCCGATTTCCGGTGGAAGAACGCATCGATGGCGGAACGCGCCGTCAGGAAAACCCCGCAACGGCGTACCAAGGCGGCACAGCGCGCGAGGACCCTCGAGAGGATCCTCGATGCCGCCGAGTATCTGTTCTCGAGGCACGGGCTGAACGGCGTGGCTCTGCGGGACGTCGCGCAGCGGGTGGGGGTGCACACCTCGCTGATGCACTACTACTTCGCCGACAAGCAGCGGTTGTTCGAGGCCGTGTTCACGCGGCGCGCCGGCATCACCAGCAGCCGTCGCCTCGATGCGCTCGACCGCTACGAGCGCGAGGCCGGTGCCTCAGTGACCGTCGAGGGCGCCCTGCGCGCCTTCCTCGACACCGATCTCGAGCTCTACATCGAAGGCGGCAAGGGCTGGAAGAATTTCGCGGCTTTCGCGGCGCGGGTGAGCAATTCGCCCGAGGGAGCCGCGCTGATGGACCTGCACTTCGATCCGGTGGTCCTGAAACTGATCGGTATCCTGAAGAGAGCGCTGCCGGGCTGCGCGGATGCCGACATCTTCTGGGGCTACGATTTCGTGTCCGGCGCGCTGATGCATGTCCTTGCGAGGACGGGCCGCATCGACCGGCTCTCCGGCGGCGTGTGCCAGTCGGAGGACTTCGCCGCAGTCAAGGATCGACTGGCAGGCTTCATGGCGGCGGGCTTCATCGCGCTGTGCGCCGATCGACGCAAGGCCGGCAAATCGCGTCGCCGGCCGGCGGTCGGCCGGCGGCGCGCGCGCGGGGCCGCGGCGCGCTGACGCGCAGGCGGCGCGCGAGGGCGAGGCCCAGCAGCGCCAGTTCCGCCCACCCGAGACTTCCGCCGCCGCCGTCACTCGGCGGCTCAGGCTGGGGATTGCCGCCCCCTCCCGTCACGGTCACGGTCACAGAACGCTCGGTCGTGCCGCCCGCACCGGTGCAGGCCAGCGTGAAACTGCTGCTCGCATTGAGTGCCGGTGTCTGCTCGCTGCCCGTAGCCGGCTTGTTGCCCGCCCAGGCACCCGAGGCGGTGCAGCCGGTCGCGTGCTCACTCGTCCAGCTGAGGGTCGAGCGCGCACCGACGGCGACACTCGCGGGACTCGCGTTCAAGGTGACGACGGGCGGCGGCGCCGGCGCAGCACCGACGTTGACCGTGACGGACCGGCTCGTCGTACCGGCCGCGTTGCTGCACGCGAGCGTGAAGCGCGTGGTCGCCGCGAGCCCGCCGGTCGTCTGACTGCCGCTGGTTGCTTTCGCGCCGCTCCAGCCCGCGGTCGCCGGATCCGCGCTTGCCGTGCAGGTCGACGCATCGGTCGCGCTCCACGACAGCAGCGTGGGGGCTCCCGACTCCACCGACGTCGGATCCGCCGAGAATGCCAGACTCGGCAACGCGGGCGTCGATGCGACATTCTTGAAGCCGGCGACCACGGTCCAGCCCGGATTCTGCGCCGTGGAATAGTCGTAGGCGCCCGCGTCGGGCGTGCCGCCGCGCGCATTGCCGTTGAAATCGATCGCGGTCACCTGCCCCGTCGCGCCGGCGTCGATCAGGCTCGACCCCGCGCGCGGATAGACGTTGCGCGCCGAGGCATCGAGAAAATCGGCCGCTGCGCCCTGCCCCACGCGATACCCGGTCGCAGGCAGCGCACTCGTCGCCGGCACGACGACATTGCCCGCGACCGTGACGCCGGTCAGCCCGCCGATCGCGAAATCGTCACCGTCGCAATAGATCGCGTTGTTCGCGATGACGAGCCCGGGCCGCCCGCTCCAGCCGCTCAGGCGCAGGCACGGACTGCCGCCGATCAGCGTGTTGTGGACGAACTGCAGGTTGCCCGGCGTCGCGCCCTGGTGGCTCTGCGAATTGAAGGCGTTGGCCGAGCCGCCGAAGATGATGTTGTTGCGGATGATCGCGTCGGCCGCGGCCTGGATGCCGGAATCGCCGCAGTTCCACATCACGTTGCCTTCGACCACGTTGACCGGATTGCCGACCGTGCCGTAGACCAGCACGCAGGGATAGCCGGTGTCGTGGATGACGTTGTCGCGCACGACGTTCGAGTGCGAGCCGTGCTTGATCTCGATGCCGTCGCCCTGCGTGGAGGCACGCGTATCGTGGATCCAGTTGTTCTCGATCAGCGAGTCCGACACGACGCAGGCGGCGTCGTTGCAGCCGACGTACATCCCCTCGCCGGTACCGCCGTTCTGGCCGGTATGGTGGATGTGGTTGTGCCGCGCCGTGATGTCGTGCATCGAGCTGCGGAAATTGATGCCGACGTCGACGTCGTGGATCTCGAGGTTGTCGAGCGTGATGAACGACGGCGTGCCGCTCAAGTTGATGCCGTCCCCGCCATTGCTCGATATCTCGAGCCGCGTGATGCGCAGATGCGTCGCGCCCTCGATGTTGATCGTGTTCTGCGCCTGCGCCGACGCGGGCCGCGTGATCTGCGGCAGGGCCTCGCCGTCCGCGCCCTTGATCAGTACCGGCGCCGCCGCGGTTCCGCGCACCGTGATGCTGATGCGACCGGTGTCGGCATAGCTGCCGGCGTGCACGATCAGCGTATCGCCGGGATCGAGCGCCTCGACGGCAGCCTCGAAGCTCTGGCCCGGAAACAGCTCGATCTCGGCCGCCTGTGCGTAACTGGTGGCCACCGTGGTGAGCAACGCCGCGACGGCCCATGCCCGATTCGTGGATCGCGATGAGGTCATCCGGCGATCATATGAATGCGCTGTCGGCGCGCAATGTCTCCGGTTCCCGACAGCCCGTCGACTTCGTTACTTGCGTTATGCAAGTCACATTGCTAGAGTCTGCCGACAGCATCGGAGAGAGTCGAACCATGTTCGGACTGACGGGCCAGGTCGCGATCGTCACGGGGTCGAGCCGCGGCATCGGGCGCTCGATCGCCGAGTGCATGGCCCGCGCCGGTGCGCGCGTCGTCATCTCGAGTCGCAACGAGGCGGCCTGCGAGGCCGTCGCGCAGGAGATCCGCGACGCCGGCGGCGAGGCCATCGCAGTGCCGTGCAAGATATCCGAGCGTGCGCAGCTGCAGGGTCTCGTCGACCGGGCGGTGGCGACCTGGGGCCGGCTCGACATCCTCGTCTGTAACGCCGCCGTCAATCCGTATTTCGGCCCGATGGCGACGATGCCCGACGACGCCTACGAGAAGATCATGAACAGCAACGTCAGGAGCAATTTCTGGCTGTGCAACCTGGCCGCGCCCCATATGGCCGCGCAGGGTGCGGGTTCGATCATCATCGTCTCGAGCATCGGCGGCAACCAGGGCAGCGGCACGCTCGCCGTCTACGGCATGTCGAAGGCCGCGGATTCCTCGCTGGTCAAGAGCCTGGCCGTCGAGTGGGGGCCCAAAGGCATCCGCGCCAACTGCATCGCGCCAGGCCTGATCAAGACCGACTTTTCGCGCGCGCTGTGGGAAAACGAGACGCTGCTGCGCAACGTGGAGCGGGGCACGCCCGTGAGGCGGATCGGACTGCCCGAGGACGTCGGCGGCGTCGCGGTATTCCTCGCCGCGAAGCCGGCCGCCTACATCACCGGCCAGACGATCGTCGTCGATGGCGGCATCACGATCAAGGAACCCGCCTGACCCGCCGCCCGGTCCCGCGCGCAGCCTGCGCTGCCGCCGGCGGCGTGCCCGGCCGCAGTTCGACGTCGTGCCGGTCGAGCACACCGCCGCAATGGTCGCAGACGGCGAGCGGGTCGAGCCGGCGCCCGCAGCCGCGGTGATGCAGGATCAGCGGCGCGCCCGCCTTCGTCGCGAGCCAGCGATCGCCCCAGCGCATCAGCGCGAGGAGGATCGGGTAGATGTCCATGCCCTTTGGCGTGAGCCGGTACTCGAATCTTTCCGGATTGGCCTGATAGGCCCGTCGCTCGAGCATTCCCTGGTCGACCAGCAGCTTCAGCCGGTCCGCCAGGATGTTCGGCGCAATCTTCCACCGCTCCTGGATATCGCTGAAGCGTCGCAGGCCGAGAAACGCCGACGCGATGACGAGCTGGGTCCAGCGATCACCGAAATAGTCGATCGAGTCGCCGAACAGGCCGGGGCCTTGCGCACCATCGAGCGTGACGAGCGAGCGGCGGCTGACCTTCGGCGGCGGCATGCGCTCGAGCGCGGCACCGGGCCCAGGCTCGTAGCGGACGTCGCGCGCATGCAGCGGCTCGCGGCAGCGGGCGCAGACCAGTACCGGTGTCATCCCGCAGCCGCACACACCGTGGGTCAGCGTTGCGCTCTTCAGCGCACGGTTGGTCGACCACTGCCGGTCGAAACGCCAGAACATCAGCGCGACCGGATACAGGTCGGCACCCATCGACGTGAGCCGATAGCCCGCGGAACGCGAGCCACCGCCCGGCACCCGCTCGAGACAGCCGATTCGCACCAGGTGGTTCAGCCGGTTGGTCAGGATATTGCTCGAGATGCCGATGCCGCGTTGCCAGTCATCGAAGCGCTTCGCGCCCTGGAAGGCGCTGCCGAGAATCAGCAGCGACCACCGGTCACCTACCTTGGCCAGCGCCCGCGCCACCGAATTTGCCGGAATCTTCCTGGCGCGCATCACCGGCAGTCGCCTTCCCGTATCACTCACGCCGTCACCGGAGAACCGCACATGGAGTTCGAATACTCGCCCAAAGTGCAGACCTTGCGCCACCAGGTACAGGGCTTCATGGACGATCATGTCGTCCCGGCACAGGCGCGCTGGGAGCGCGAAGTCGCCGGCGGCGCGGCGCATCCTGCGTTCATGGAAGACCTGAAGGAGCTCGCACGCGCCGAGGGCCTGTGGAACCTGTTCCTGCCCGGGCTCGCCGACGACGAACCGGGGCAGCGCCTGAGCAACCTCGAGTACGCGCCGCTCGCCGAAATCATGGGCCGCGTGATCTGGGCGTCAGAGCTGTTCAACTGCAGTGCGCCCGACACCGGCAACATGGAGGTGCTGCATCTGTTCGCGACGCCGCAGCAGCGCGAGCGCTGGCTCGTGCCGCTGCTCGAGGGCCGCATCCGCTCCTGCTTCGCGATGACCGAGCCCGATGTCGCCTCCTCCGATGCGACCAACATCCAGACCGTGATCCGCCGCAGTGGCGACGGGTATGTCGTCAATGGCCGCAAGTGGTTCATCTCGGGCGCCGCCCACCCGAATTGCCGCTTCGCGATCGTGCTCGGCGTCACCGACGCCGAGGCCGAACGCCACCGCCGCCACAGCATGATCATCGTCCCGCTCGATGCGCCGGGCGTCGGGATCGTCCGCAACATCCCCGTGATGCACCACCATTCGCCCGAGGGACACTGCGAGATCGTGTTCCGCGACGTGCACGTGCCCGCCGCCAACCTGATCCACGAGGAAGGGGCCGGCTTCGCGATCGCGCAGGCGCGTCTCGGGCCCGGGCGCATCCACCACTGCATGCGCTCGATCGGGCAATGCGAGCTCGCGCTCGAACTGATGTGCGAGCGCGCGGCCGAACGGCGCACTTTCGGCAAGTACCTGCACCAGCACGCCAATGTCGCCGAGTGGATCGCGCGCTCGCGCATCGAGATCGACCAGGCACGGCTGCTGGTGCTGAAGGCGGCATGGCTGATCGACCGCCATGGCGCGGCCGCCGCCGCCCGGGAGGTCGCGATGATCAAGGCGCTCGTTCCCCGAGTGCAGACCGATGTGTGCGATCGCGCGATGCAGGTGTTCGGTGCGATGGGCCTGAGTGCCGACACTCCGCTGGCCGGCCTGTGGACCTGGGGGCGCGTCCTGCGCATCGCCGATGGGCCGGACGAGGTGCACCTGCGCACCGTCGCGCGGCAGGAAATGGCCGCCTCAGCCGAGCGCCGCGGCGTCACGATGCGAAGGTCCTGACGGGTGCGGCAGCCCGCGCGCGCGGCGCGGTCTGTCGTTCAGCGACCTGACACCAGCGCACAGCCCGCCTCGGCAACCATCCGGTAGCTCGCGCCGAACAGCTGCGCCGTCGCCGACGCGGCATTGCCCTGGCACGAACGTGCGTAGACGCCCTGCTGGATCGCCGCCGTGCGATACAGGCTGAACGCCATGAAGTAGCGCCAGTGCGCGGACGGGTCGCGCCCGGTGCGCGCGGCGTATGCCGCGACGTAGTCCGCCTCGGCCGGGATACCGAGCGCAGCGATGTCCGCACCGGTGAAGCCCGCGGCGACCGGATGGCCCGCCGGCAGGTGATAGGTCATGCAGTTGAACGCCAGATCGCTGAACGGATGGCCTGTCGTCGAGAGTTCCCAATCGAGCACCGCGACGACCGCCGGACGTCGTTCATCGAAGATCAGGTTGCCGATACGGAAGTCGCCATGGACGATCGCCGCGACGTCGTCGGGCGGCGGCTGCGCCTCGAGCCAGCCGCGCAGTTCGCGCATCGCGGGCACCTCCCCGGTCCGCGTCGCATCGTACTGGCGTGTCCAGCGGGCGAGCTGGCGCGCCACGAACTGCTCCGGCCTGCCGTAGTCGCCGAGCCCCAGCGCGCGCCAGTCGACGCAGTGCAGGCGTGCCAGCGCCTCGTTCATCGAGTCGTACATCGCGCGCCGTTCGGTGGGGGACACACCGGGCAACAGCGGATCGGAGAAAATCCGTCCGGGCTGGTAGTCCATCAGGTAAAACGGCGTGCCGATCACACTGGCGTCGGCGCAGAAGGCTCGCGCGCGCGGCACCGGCACGCCGCTGCCGGCGAGCGCGTGCAGTATCCGGTATTCGCGATCGACGGCATGGGCCGACGGCAACAGCTTGCCCGGCGGCTGCTTGCGAAGCACGTATTCACGCGGCCCCGCGGTCAGCAGGAAGGTCGGATTCGACTGGCCGCCGGCGAATTGCCGCACCGACAGCGCGCCATCGAAGTCGATGTCGGCGCCGCGCAGCCAGGCCGCGAGCGCCGCCTCGTCGAAGCGATGCCTGTCGGCGACCGGTCCGGTGCCGGGCCGCTCGCCGATGCCGGATGGGTCGGTCATCGCAGCGGCCTCAGTGCGCGGCGCCGGCGCGACGGGCGCCTGCCGGTGAATCAGCGGCGCCTTGCGCCGCGGCCCGCTCGCGCAACGAAGTCGGCACCGCATAGCGCGGCCCGCAGCGGCGCGCCAGCTCGTCGCATTCGGCGACGAAGCGCCCGACGCCGATGCTGTCGATGTAACCGATGGGCCCGCCATGCGCAGCCGGATAACCCCAGCCGAGCAAGGCGCCGACGTCGGCATCCGCTGCCGACGTGATGACGCCTTCCTCGAAGCAGCGCGCGGCCTCCACCGACTGGATGTGCAGCAGGCGGCGCACGAGCATGTCGACCCCGGGCTGTACCGGCGCCGGCACGAAGTGCTCGCCAAGTTGCGGCCACAGATGCTTGCCGCCTTCCTGCGGGTAGTCGTAGAAGCCCTGACCCGCCTTCCTGCCGATGCGGCCGAGACGATGCACCATGCTCGCGATCACCTCGTCCGCGGCCGTGGCCACATAGGCCGCACCGAGATCGCGCCTCGTCTGCACATTGATCCGCTCGATCAGGTCGAGGGACAGCTCGTCGGCGATCGCCAGCGGCCCGACCGGCATGCCGGCCTGGCGCCCGGCATTCTCGATCAGCGCCGGTCGCACGCCTTCGGCGAGCATCGCGAGGCCTTCGCGCACGTAAGTCGAGAACACGCGGCTCGTGTAGAACCCGCGCGCGTCATTGACGACGATCGGCGTCTTGCCGATCGCGCGCACGTAGTCGAGCGCGTGGGCCAGGGTCGTATCGGTAGTCTCGCGCCCGACGATGACCTCGACGAGCTGCATCCGCTCGACCGGCGAGAAGAAGTGCAGGCCGAGGAAATTGCCCGGGCGCGCGCTCGCCCCGGCGAGGTTGGTGATCGGCAGGGTCGACGTGTTCGATGCAAGGAGGCAGTCCGCGCCCACAACGGCTTCGGCCTTGCGCGTGACCTCGGCCTTGACCGCGCGGTCCTCGACCACCGCTTCGATCACGAGATCGCAACCCGCAAGGTCCGCGAAATCCGTGGTCGGATGGATGCGCGCCAGCGTGGCCTCCACGGCCTGCGCGGTGAGACGCCCCTTCGCCTGCCGTGCCTCGAGCAGCCGGCGGCTGCGGTCCCTGCCCTTCCCGGCGAGTTCCATCGAGGTATCGAGCAGCACGGTGTCGAGGCCGGCCGTCGCCTGCGCATGGGCGATACCCGCACCCATCATGCCGGCGCCGAGCACACCGACCTTGCCAAAGCGCCGCGTCGACACGCCGGACGGCCGGCGCACCAGACGATTGACCTCGCCCATGTGGAAGAACAGCGTGCGGATCATGTTCTTCGCCTGCGGCGACAGTGCCACTGCGACGAAATGACTGACCTCGATTTTCGACGCCGTGTCCATGTCCACCTGCAGCCCTTCGTAGACGCAGGAGAGGATGCGATGGGGCGCCGGATAGTTGCCGAGGGTCTTCGCGCGCAGCATGGCATTGGCGGCGAAGAACACCTGGCGACCGGCCGGTGACTGCACGTCGCCGCCGGGCACGCGGTAGCCCTTGCGGTCCCAGGGCTGACTGGCCGGCTGCGCCGCCTGCGCGAGCAGCCAGCGTCGCGCCGACTCCTCTTCTTCGCCGGCCGGCACGAGCGCATCGACGAGGCCTGCCTGCATCGCCTGCTGCGGCGTGAGCCGTCGCCCTTCGAGCAGCAGTGGCAGCGCCGCCGGGATGCCGATCATGCGCGGCAGACGTTGCGTGCCGCCGCCGCCCGGCAGCAGCCCGAGTGTGACTTCCGGCAGGCCGATGCGTGTCCGCGGCCGATCGCCCAGCACGCGGTGGTGGCAGGCGAGGCAGAGCTCGAAACCTCCGCCGAGCGCCGTGCCGTTGATGGCCGCCGCGAACGGCTTGCCGCAGGTCTCCATGTCACGAAGCGTGCGATGCAGCCGCAGTGTCGCATCCCGCAGGTCCGCGGGATCGGCAAACTCACGGACCATTTCAAGATCCGCGCCGGCGATGAAGTCCTCCTTGCCGGACGCCAGCAGCACCGCCGTCACGGCGGGATCGGCGATGGCGCGCGCGACGGCCGCGTGGAACTCGCCGATTGCCGCCCGGTCGAGCACGTTCGTGCTGCGACCGTCGAGGTCGAAGCGCAGCGTGCGGATGCCATCACTGCCCGTCGTTTCGTGCACCATCCTGCGGGTCATCATTCAGATCCGTTCGATGATCGTGGCCGTACCCATGCCCGCGCCGACGCACAGCGTGACGAGGCCGGTCGCGAGATCGCGACGCTCCAGTTCGTCCAGCACGGTTCCGAGCAGCATCGCGCCGGTCGCGCCGAGCGGATGGCCCATCGCGATCGCGCCGCCGTTCACGTTGACCCTGTCGTGCGCCACGCCGAGCACGTTCATGAAATGCAGCACGACCGCGGCGAAGGCTTCGTTCACCTCGAACAGGTCGATGTCGGCGCTCGCCATGCCGGCGCGGCGCAGTGCCTTCTCCGCAGCCGGCGCCGGACCGGTCAGCATGATCGTGGGCTCCGTCCCGACCGATGCGAAGGACACGATCCGCGCGCGCGGCCTGAGCCCGTGGCGCACGCCCGCTTCGCGGCTGCCGAACAGCACCGCCGCGGCGCCGTCGGCGATGCCGGAGCTGTTGCCGGCATGGTGCACGTGGTCGACCCGCTCGAGTTCCGGATAGCGCTGGATCAGCACCGAGTCGAAGCCGAGCGTCGCGCCCTGTTCCGCGAACGACGGTCGCAGCGCCGCCAGTGACTCGAGCGTCGTATCCGCGCGGATCGTCTCGTCGCGTCCAAGCACGGGCAGATCGTTGGTATCGGTGACCGGGACCACCGAGCGCGCGAAGCAGCCTTCGTCCCACGCCCGTTGCGCACGTCGCTGGCTCTCCACCGCGTAGGCATCGAGGTCGCCGCGAGCGTAGCCGTGCAGGGTCGCGATGCCGTCTGCCGAGATCCCCTGCGGCACGAAGCAGGTGCTGAACGCCACCTGTGGATCGAGCGACCACGCACCTCCCGACGAGGCCATCGGCACGCGCGACATGCTCTCCACGCCGCCGGCGACGACCAGCTCCGACTGCCCGGCCATCAACTGCGCGGCTGCGATATTGCAGGCGTCGAGGCCGGAGGAGCAGAAACGGTTGACCTGCATCCCTGGCGCCGCGAGATCGTAGCCGGCGACGAGCGCCGCGATGCGCGCGATGTTCATGCCCTGCTCGCCGACCGCCTCGACGCAGCCGAGCACGACGTCATCGACCGCGGCGGTATCGAATCCCTGGCGGTCGCGGATCGCCCGCAGCGCTGTCGCCGCGAGATCGACCGGCGTGACGGCGTGCAGCGCGCCGTCCCTGCGGCCCCTGCCGCGCGGCGTGCGCACGGCATCGTAGACATACGCCCCGGATGCGGTACTCATTTCGCGGGCAGTCCGAGCGCGTTGGCGAGATTGTTCTTCTGCATGTTCGACGAGCCGCCGACGATGGGCATGCAGACGATGTCGCGCACGTAGCGCTCCATGTCGTATTCGCGTGCGCAGCCGTAGGCACCCATCACCCGCTGGCAGGCGAGCACGATCTCGACGGCCGTGTCGGCGACGAACAGCTTCGCCATCGAACTCTCGACGGCACACGACCGGCCCGCAGTGGCGAGCCACGCGGCGTGGTAGAGCATGTGGCGGCAGGCGGACAGCCGGGTTCGTGCCTCGACGAGGGTGTTGCGGACCGTCTGGTGCGCACAGATCCTGCGGCCGAACTGCTTGCGCTCCTGGGCGTAGCGCCAGGCATCGTCGACGGCGGCCGTGGCGATGCCGAGGGCCACGGCGGTGATCTCGAGCCGCTCGACGTCGAGGGCACGCCCGGCCAGCATCGGCCAGCCGCGGTTCCAGCCGTCGGGGCCACCGACCACATTGGCCAACGGCACCGCGACGTCGTCGAAAATGACGTCGGTCGTATCGGCGTAGCGCAATCCCACGTGGTCGATGTTTTCGATCGAGATGCCGGGCGACGCCACCGGCACGAGCAGCAACGACAGGTTCTGGTAGCGCATCTCCTGCGCTCCGCTGCGCACGAGCGTATAGATGTAGTCGGCGATCCGTGCGCCGGTCACCCAGCGCTTGGTGCCGTTGACGATCACCGACTGGCCGTCCGGGGCCAGTGTTCCGGTCACGGTCGCCGAGGCGAGGTCGCCGCCGACGTCCGGCTCGCTCAGCCCATAGGCGAACAGGATCTCGCCGCGTGCGAGCCGCGGCAGCAGCTCGCGCTTCTGCGCTTCGCTGCCGTTCTCGGTGATGTTCATGCCGCCATAGAACGCACAGTGGATGTACGGCCCGGCGAGCGAGGTGCCACGCCTCGCGAGTTCCTCGATGACGACGATCGCGGCGAGGATGTCGACCCCTGCGCCGCCGTACTCCTCGGGGATCGTGAGTCCGGTCACGCCGAGTTCACAGAGCCTCGCGAAGGCGTCTTGCGCGTGCTGCGCGTCCTGGTCGAGGCGGCGGGCCAGATCGCGTGGCAGCTCCCTTTCAAGGAAGCGGCGCAACGTCGTGCGCAGCAGCGTGATCTCTTCCGATTCGTCGAAATTCATCGTCATCGCCCTGCCCCTGCCGCCAGCCCCACGCCTAGACCTGCCGCACCCGCCCGTCCCAATGGCGCGCGCGGATCGCCTTGCGATCGACCTTGCCCAGATTGGTGAGCGGGACCTCCGCGGCAAATTCGACCGACCTGGGCGCCGCCACGGCACCCTTGCGCGCCTTCACGAACTCGCGCAGCGCCTCGCCGCTCACCACCTCGCCCGCGCGCAAGACCACCAGCGCACTGACGGCCTCACCCCACTTCTCGTGCGGCACGCCGAACACCACGGCCTGGCTGACCGCCGGGTGCTCCTGCAGCACCTGCTCGACTTCCCGCGGGAAGACGTTGAAACCGCCGCTGACGATCATGTCCTTCTTGCGATCGACGATCGTGATGAATCCCTCGTCGTCCATCCGCGCGACATCGCCGGTGTGGAGCCAGCCGTCGCGGATCGCGCGGGCGGTGGCCTCGGGATCGTCGAGATAGCCCGACATCATGTTGGGTGCACGTGCGATCACCTCGCCGGCCTCGCCACGCGGCACATCGCGTCCCTCGTCATCGACGAGGCGGATTTCGGTCGGATAGGTCGCGCGTCCCGCGGAAGTCAGCACCTGCGCCTCGCGGTCGGCGTCCGCGACCAGGTGCGCCTCGCGCGGCAGTACCGTCAGCGCCATCGGCGCCTCGGTCTGGCCGAAGAATTGCGTGAAGATCGGCCCGAACGCGGCCAGGGCTTCCTTCAGGCGCTCGGGCGCGATCGCCGCGGCGCCATACAGCACATTGCGCAGGCTGCGCCGGTCGTGCCGGTCGCGGCCCGGATGATCGAGCAGCATGTAGATCATCGTCGGCACGAGCAGCGTCATCGTCGCGCGTTCGCGTGCGATGGTGTCGAGCAGCAGGCCGGCCTCGAAGTGCCCGAGGATCACGCAACGGCCCTGCCGCAGCAGTACCGGCAGGATCAGGCAGCCGGAAGCATGCGTGATCGGCGTGGCGAACACGAAGACCTCGTCGTAGCCGATGCCGAACTCGAGGAGCTCGACGTAATACGTGTGGAACCACGCGCGGTGCGAGAGCATGACGCCCTTCGGCCGGCCGGTCGTGCCGCCGGTGAAGTAGATCGCGGCGAGGTCGTCGGCGTCGACGGCAACGCTGCGCCGGGCAGGCGCATGGTCCGCGATGAGCGACTGCAGCCGCAGGTGTCCCGGCGGTACGTCCGACGGGTCGTCGGCCACGCAGACGAAGTTCCGCACCGTTTCGAGCCGTGGCGCCAGCGCCTGCACGCGCCGCGCGAACTTCGCGTGGTAGACGAGGGTCGTGCAACGCGCAAAGTTCATCATGTAAACGAGGTCTTCGTCGCCGAGCAGCACGGCGAGCGGCACGCGCACTGCGCCCGCCATCGCGACCGCGTACTCGCAAACCACGTATTCCGGGCAGTTGGCCATCGCGAACGCGATACGCTCGCCGCGGCCGACGCCGAGTGCCTGCAATGCGCCGAGCACGCAAGCGGCGTCGTGCCCGAGTTCGCGGTAGGTGACCCGGCGGGCGCCTTGCACGAGCGCCACGCGGTCGCCGCCGTGCAGCACCGCACGCGCGTACAGGTCGCTGATCGTCAGCCCGGGCACCTGCCGCTCCCCGTCACTGGCCTTCCGGGCCGCGCATGTGGAACATCATCCTGTAGTCGAACACCATGACCGTCTCGTCGCGCTGGTTCTTCACCGTGTAGCGCCAGAGCTGGATGCCCTTGCGCGGATTGCTGGTCGGGTCGCTCGCCACGATCTCGACGCTGACGCGGATCGTGTCGCCGATGCGCACCGGCGCGAGCATGCGCATCGCGTCCGCGCCCAGCCAGGCGATCGCGGCGTCGCCGCCGAAGCCCGCCTGCGCGACGCGCCCGACGGCGAGCGCGAAGATCATCGGCCCGTGCGCGAGGCGTTCGCCGAACTGCGTCTTCGCCGCGTACTCGGCATCCATGTGCAGCGGATAGAAATCGCCGGTGAGGCCCGCCCAGCCCACGACGTGCGCCTCGGTCACGGTGATCGCGGCGGTGTCGTAAACGTCACCGACGCGGAGATCGTCGCCATAGACGCGCTGTGCCATCAGCGCCGCACCGGCCGGAACTTCGGCAGCGTGAACTCGTCGTCGAGGCGCTGGAAGGTCACTTCGACCGCCATGTCGCACGCGACGGCCGACGGATCGCAATCGACGATGTTCGACAGCATCTGCACGCCCTCCTCGAGGCGGATGACGGCGACGACATAGGGCACGTCGGCCGTGAACGCGGACGGCGCGTTGTTCTGCACGACCGTGTAGCTGTAGACGCTGCCGCGGCCCCGCGCCTCGACCCAGTCGAGGGCCGCGGCGCCGCAGTTCGGGCAGGCGATGCGCGGATAGAAGCACGGCTCCCCGCAATCGCGGCAGCGCTGGATCAGCAGCCTGCCCGCTCGTGCCGCGTCCCAGAACGGCTGCGCCCAGGCATTGACGATCGGCCTGGGTTTCGCGGGTCGTGCATCCGGCGTCGCCATCACTGCTCCTTCAGGGCACCGTGTTGCCGAGGATCGTCACCTGGGAATCCATGTAGGTCCCACCGGTCGCCGTCTCGACCGCGAAGCGCGCGCCGGGAACCTGGCGCGCGCCGGCCTTGCCCATCACCTGGCGCGCCGCCTCGATCAGCAACGACACGGAGCCGCCGGCGCCGATATGTCCTTTCGACAACATGCCGCCGTCGGTCGTCGTCGGAATGCGCCCGCCCGGCCAGGTCTCTCCGCGCAGGAAGAGCCCGCCGGCTTCACCGCGCGCGGCCAGCCCGAGCTCCTCGAACGCGATGAGCTGGAAAATCGGATAGGAATCGTAGATCTCGGCGACATCGATGTCGGACGGTGCGATGCCCGCCTCCCCGAAGGCCTGTGCCGCCGCCGCCGCCCAGCCGAAGCGCGTGAGATCGCGCTCCTGGGAGTACGCGAAATGCGTCACCGCACCGCCGTCGCCGAGCACATAGGCGGGCTGCGGCGTGAGCTCGCGGGCCTCCTTGGCGGAAGTGACGATGAACGCGGCGCCGCCATCGAACAGCATGTTCGACTGCTTGGCGCGCAGCGGCGTCGAGAGCATCTTCGAGGCCATCACCTCATCGATCGTGAGCGGCGTGCGGAAGAACGCATGCGGATTCAGCTCGCCCCACTTGCGGTTCGACACGCAGACCGCGGACAGCTCCTCGTCGGTGCAGCCCGTCTCGTACTGGTAGCGCGTGGTCGCCAGTGCCGCGACGGTCGAGTAGTGCTGGCCGTACGGGACCTCCCACTCCGCCGAGATGCCGGCCGTCGAGAACAGGTCGATGCCGCCCTGCGCGGACACACCGGTGCCGAGCTTGTCGGTATGCACGAACAGCACGCACCGCGCGCGCCTGGTCTCGATCAGCGCACTGGCGATGCGCAGTGCATTGGTGCTGCTCGAGCCGCCGGAGAACACCTGGCAGTTGCTCACCACGCCCTTCAGCCCGAGTTCCTCGACGATGCGCGCGGTGGCGAGCTCGTTGCTGAACTGCGGGCTGAAGAGCGCCCCCGTTGGAATCACGAAATCGATCGTGTCCTTGTCGACGCCGGCGTCCCGGATCGCCTCGCGCACCGAATCGAGCGCGAACGAAATCGCGCCACGGTCGGGGAAACGGCCGGTCGGCACCTCGCCGACGCCGACGATCGCGGTCCTGCCCCGGGTCCGGTGCTTCGCCACCCGCGCCGCCGCCTCGACCTAGGCCTGCAGCGCCGGGATGCCGCGATGGAAGTCGGGCATGATCGCGCTCTCGAGATCGCCACCCATCATCGCGTCGACGCACATGATCGCGGAGAGCGATGCGCCATCCACGCCGCCGCCCCACAGGCGCTTGCCGTACTGGTCACCGGCGAAGTAGAGCCCTTCGACCCACGGCGATTTGACATCGGGACGCTCCTGCCCGACCGGCCGCCACAGCCCGTACGCCTCCGGGCTCGGTGTCCAGAGCATGAACTCGCAGTCGCGGTCCCAGTTCGGGAACGTCGTCCTGGCCCAGTCCTCGCACAGGTTGATGACGCGGTTGACGCGATCGGGATTGCGCATCTCGGCATCGGTGAGCGCCGTCGAGAAGAGATATTCGCGCTTGCCCGGCGGCCCGCGCCGCGCGGTCTGTCCGCCCCAGGCGGTGAAGTCGCACATCACCATGTCCACGGCCCCGATGTAGCCCTCGTCGCGGATCACGCCCGGCATGTAGACGAAACTGCCCTCCTCGAGCCCGATGTCGGGCAGCACGCTGCGCGTCGTGCCGCACCAGCCGGTGAGCAGGCCGGCGCCCCAGAACTTCGTCTCGAGCAGCCGCACCCAGTCCGCCGGGAACAGCTCCCTCGGCAGCACGCGGAACATGTACTTGGGCGGAATCGTGCAGATCACGTCGTCGGCGAGGATCACGCGGTATTCGTCATAGTCGTTGTCCTTCGAGCGGATCCGCACGCCCTTGACGCGGCCGTCCTCGACCACGACTTCCCTCGCGGCGGTGTTGCGCAGCACTTCGCCGCCATGCTCGAGGACGACTTTCTCGAACTGCTGCGCAATCGCGATGCAGCCGGGCGAATCGGCGGTCGCGACCGAGCCGCTGACCAGGTTCATGCGGATCTTGCCGGCGATCGCCATGTAGCCGAGGAAGTCGCCGGTCGGCGTCATCATCGGCTCGGCCTGCGCGGTCTGGGAAGCGGCCAGCACCTTGATGTAGTCGTAGGCCTCCGGATGGATGTCGCGCTGCTCGAGCCAGGTCTGCAGCGGCGTTGCCATCAGCTTCGCCATGTCCTCGAAGCTCGAGCGCGCCATGTCGCCGAGCTGCGCCATCGTCGCCGCGAAGCCGGCCTCCGACATCCACGGATACGGTTGGCCCTTCTTCACCTGGAATGCCTTGCCGGGCTTGCCCTCGCCTTCCCACTGGACGAAACCGAGCCCGCGGTTCAATGGCAGGTTCCAGGCGACACCGAGGTGTTTCATCAGGAAATCGGCGCGGCTGCGATTGCCCCAGAACAGGCCGTGGCCGCCGGCCTCGAAGGTCCGCCCATCGAGCAGGCCGCGCTCGAAGATCTCCTCGATCGACGGGGTGCACTTGCCGAGGCTGCAGTGCGCGAACGGCAGCGACTTGCGAAACGCCCTGGCATCCATCTCGACGCCGTCGGCCACGACCTTGTTGCCCTTGCCGACATAGGACAGCGTGCGTCCGCCGATGAAGGGCGCACGCTCGAGGACCAGCACGCGCTTGCCGTAGTCCTTCGCGAGCAGCGCCGCGGCACCGAGGCCCGCCACACCGGCGCCGATCACCACCGTATCGTATTTCTGCAACGCGGACATGTGCTTCCCTCCGGGCGCCCCATTGCACCTGGCCGCAAGCTAGCACCAGTACTTGCGTTATGCAAGTGACCGGCCGAGACTCGTCAAAAGCCATCGGATGCCCGGAGGACGCCTGTGCGCACATCCCGTGATGAACTCGTGGCCCGGTACCGCGCGCGCCGGCACTGGTCCGACCTGCGTATCACCGACCTGTTCGATGCGGCGGTACGCGCAGCGCCGGATCGGCTCGCCGTCATCGACCCACCGAACCGCACCGAACTGACCGATGGGCCGGCACTGCGGCTCAGCTTCGCTGAGCTGTCCGCGCTGGTCGATGCCTGCGCGTGGCACCTGCACCAGCTCGGCTTCGTGCGCGACGACATCCTCGTCACCCAGTTGCCGAACATCGCCGAGTACATCGCCGTATACCTGGCCGCCGCGCGGCTCGGCGTCATCGTGACCCCGGTACCGATGCAGTTCAGGGGCCATGAACTCGAGCAGATCGTGGCCCTGACCGCGGCGCGTAACGTGCTCACGGTGGCGACGTTCAAGGGCGCCCGCCATGACTTCAGCTGCGCGGGACAGGACGGCGGCAGCCCGCGCGTGCTGACGCTGGGCAATATCGCGGCGCCAGGCGCCACCCCATTCGCCCCGGCTGCACTCGATGCGCCGGCCCGCGCCGCGTTGCGTGACCATATCGAGTCGCTCGCGATATCCGCCGACGACATCGTGACGATCTGCTGGACTTCCGGCACCGAAGCGGCGCCGAAGGGCGTCCCGCGCTCGCACAACCACTGGATCGCGATCAGCCACGCACATTTCACCGGAGCCGGCATCCGGCCGGGCGATCGCCTGCTGAACCCCTTCCCGCTCGTCAACATGGCCGCGATCGGCGGCTGTTTCATGAGCTGGCTGCATGCCGCAGGGACGCTGGTACTGCACCATCCCTTCGATCTGCAGGTCTACCTGCGCCAGGTCACCGCGGAGCGCGTGCAGTACGCGATCGCGCCGCCGGCCATACTCAACATGCTGATCAAGGACCCGCGGCTGCTCGCCGATGCGGACCTGTCGAGCCTGCGCTGCATCGGCTCGGGGTCGGCGCCGCTCGATCCGGCGATGATCCGCGAGTTCCGGGAGCGCTTCGGCATCGAGATCATGAACATGTTCGGCTCGAACGAGGGCATGGCGCTCGTGAACAACGCCGAATACGCGCCCGAGCCGGAACGCCGGGCGAGATATTTCCCGCGCTTCGGCCGGCCCGAGATCGAGTGGGCGAACCCGCCGCCGATCGTGATCGAGACACGCCTGGTCGATCCCGATTCGGGCGAGGAAATCCTCGCGGCCGATACGCCGGGAGAAATGCAGATCCGTGGTCCCACCGTGTTCGACGGCTATTACGGCGCCCCCGGGTTGACGTCACACGCCTTCACGCCCGACGGCTATTTCCGCACCGGCGACCTGTTCGATATCCCCGGTGACGCGGACCGGATGCGCTACTACCGCTTCGTCGGCCGCCTCAAGCAGCTCATCGTCCGTGGCGGCGTCAAGATTTCCCCCGAGGAGCTCGATGATGTCCTCGCGCAGATCCCGCAGGTCCTCGAGGGTGCGGTCACGGGCTATCGCGACGAGATCATGGGCGAGCGGATCTGCGCCGTCGTCGTCGCGCGGCCGGGCGCCGACCTGACGCTGGAGGCCGTGCGCCAGCACTTCGCGGCGAGCGGCCTGGCGAGTTTCAAGAGGCCCGAGCGCCTGTGCATCGTCGCGCAGCTGCCGCGCAACAGCACCGGCAAGGTCGTGCGCGCGGAGCTCGCGCGCATCGCCGCGCAGGTTGCCGCCGGCGCCGACCCGGCGCCCGTGCAGACGTCGACTGCCTGAGACTGCCGCTAGCGACTGGCCAGGGTCGGCAACAGCACGGCCGCTCCCCGCAACTCGCCGCGCCGCAGGCGCCCGAGCGCCTCGTTCGCGTCCTCGAGCGCGAACGGTTCGATCGCCGGCCGCAGGTCGACCCGCGCGGCGACACGCATGAACTCGCGGCCATCCTCGCGCGTCAGGTTCGCCACCGAGCAGACCGTGCGCTCGCCCCACAGCAGCGAATAGGGGAAGGCCGGGATGTCGCTCATGTGGATGCCGGCGCAGACGACCCGCCCGCCCTTGCGCACGGCCGCCAGCGCCGCCGGCACGAGTGCACCGACCGGCGCGAAGATGATCGCGGCGTCGAGCGGCTCGGGCGGTGTCTCGTCCGAGCCGCCTGCCCAGGCCGCGCCGAGCTCGCGCGCGAAGCGCTGCGCGTCGAGATCACCCGGCCGCGTCAGCGCGAAGACGCGCCGGCCCTCGGCGTGCGCGACCTGCGCGAGCAGATGCGCGGCCGCGCCGAAGCCGTAGAGCCCGAGGTTCGCGCCCTCGCCCGCCGCCCGGTATGCGCGATAGCCGATCAGGCCGGCGCACAGCAGCGGCGCGGCATGTGCATCGTCATAGCGATCGGGCAATTCGAGGCAGAAGCGCGAGTCGGCGATCGCGTGGCGCGCAAAGCCGCCGTCGACCGTGCAGCCGGTGAACTGCGCGCGTTCGCACAGGTTCTCGAGCCCGGCCGTGCAGTAGTGGCAGTCGCCGCAGGCCGACGCCAGCCACGGTACACCGACGCGGTCGCCGTTGCCGAACCGCTCGACCGCCGCGCCGGCATCGACGACGCGGCCGACGATCTCGTGCCCCGGCGTTACCGGCGAGACGGCCTGGGGCAACTCGCCATCGAGCAGATGCAGGTCGGTACGGCACACGCCGCAGGCACCCACCTCGATCAGTACCTCGTGCGGCCGCAGCGGCGCGAGCGGCGCCTCTTCGAGCCGCAGCGACGTGCCCGGCGCGTCGAGTCGCATCGCCCGGGTGGTCGCTCGCTTCATGCCGGCTCGCGCTAGGCGCGGGCGAGCGCCTGGTCGATATCGGCGATCAGGTCGTCGACATGCTCGATGCCGATCGAGAGCCTGACCATGTCCTCGCTGACGCCCGCCTTCGCGAGTTCCTCGGGCGAGAGCTGGCGGTGCGTGGTCGAGGCCGGATGGCAGGCAAGCGATTTCGCGTCGCTGATGTTGACGAGACGCGTGAACAGCTCGAGCGCGTCCTGGAAGCGCTCGCCACCGGCCCGGCCGCTGCGCAGCCCGAAAGTGAGGATGCCGGGCGCCTTGCCGGAGAGATATTTCTTCACGAGCGCGTGGTCCGGGTGCGAGGCGAGGCCCGCATACCGGACCCAGCCCACTTTCTCATGGCCCGCGAGATGCTTCGCCACCGCGAGCGCATTCTCGCTGATCCGATCGATGCGCAGCCCGAGCGTCTCGATGCCCTGCAACAGCAGGAACGCGTTGAACGGCGAGATCGCGGCTCCGGTATTGCGTAGCGGCACGACGCGCGCGCGGCCGATGTACGCGGCCGCTCCCAGCGCCTCGGTGTAGACGACGCCATGGTAGCTGACGTCGGGCTCGTTCAGGCGGCGGAAGCGCTGCCTGTGCTCGGCCCACGGGAATTTTCCGGAATCGACGATCGCGCCGCCGACGCTCGTGCCATGGCCGCCCATGCCTTTCGTCAGCGAGTGCACGATGATGTCGGCACCATGCTCGAACGGGCGGCACAGGTGCGGAGTCGGCACGGTGTTGTCGACGATCAGCGGCAGGCCATGGGCATGCGCGATCCCCGCGAGCCGCTCGAAGTCGGTTACGTTGCCGAGCGGATTGCCGACCGATTCGCAGAAGATCGCCTTGGTGCGCGCATCGATCAGCGGCTCGAAGGCATCCGGCTCGCGGTAATCCGCGAAGCGCACCTCGATGCCGTACTGCGGCAGCGTATGCGCGAACAGGTTGTAGGTGCCGCCGTACAGCGTGCTCGCCGCGACGATGTTGTCGCCGGCCTCGGCGATAGTGAGGATCGCATAGGTGACCGCGGCCTGTCCGGAGGCGAGCGCCAGCGCACCGATGCCCCCTTCCAGTGCGGCGACACGCTGCTCGAGCACCGCCTGCGTCGGGTTCATGATGCGCGTGTAGATGTTGCCTTCGACCTTGAGGTCGAACAGGTCCGCGCCGTGCTGCGTGTCGTCGAACGCATAGGCTACGGTCTGGTAGATCGGCACGGCGACCGCGCGGGTGGTCGGATCGGGCGTGTAACCGCCGTGCACGGCAATGGTTTCGCGTTTCCAGCGCTTCGTCATCGGTCTTTCCACCTCGGGTTATTTGCGCGCGGCGCGTCGCTTCAGCAGCGCACCCGCTTCCTGGTAATCGTTCGGCAGTTCCTCGAGGAAGCCGTTCGGCTTGACCGAAGGCACGTACTGCTGGAAGACCGGCAGCAACAGCGCCATCGGGTACTCCGCCGGCGAGCGCGTCTTGCGGAAGTCGCCGATCGGCACGCGCGCGCTGACGATGTCCTCGTGGTGATTGGCCGACTTGGCGAGCGGCGTGCCGCGCGGATCGACGATCGCCGTGCCCTCGTCGCGGGCGCCGACGGCTTCGGCAAACCCCGGATTGTCCGGCGACACCGAGTTGCCGACGCCGACACAGTAGGTCCGCGTCGCGCGCGCCGTCTGCATCGCCTGCTCCGAATTCGATGCGCCGGTGACCGTCAGGATCAGGATCTCGGCACCCTTCAGCGCGAGCGCCTGGTAGAGCATCGGCTCGAGACCCACGGCGGTCATTGCGATGTTGCCGATGTCGGTGCGTGCGACCGGCAAGGTTGCATCCCAGCCGTACATCTCGACGTAGCGGTCGAGCACGTCGTACACCGTGGTGCCGATCAGGCCGATGCCGCCGAAAGCGCCGAGGATGTTGCGCGCCTTCCACTGCTTGCTGACGATGTTGCCGTCGGGCCCGATGATCACCGACATGTTGATCACGTGGTTCGGCCAGTCCCTGTCGCGGGCGTAGCAGCCGAAGGCGATGTAGCAGCCGTAGTGCTTCGCGCGCTCGCCGATCACGGCGGATTCCGGCCCGGGCAGATCGAAGGCGATTTTCTGCAGCTCCGCGCGATTCCACGGCTGCCAGCCCTGGATCGGGAATTCGTGCATGCAGATCAGGTCCTGGCTCGCGCCCCAGCGCCGCTCTCCGCCCCATTCGGGGGCCGAGCCCTGCGCGTAGTCGATCAGCTTCACGACGTGCACGAGATTGCGCTTCATCGTCGCGTCACGGTTCTTCACGTCGACGGACATCAGCCGCGACTGCAGCGCCGACACGTTGATCGCCTGCTGGCGCAGCGGCACGGTGTCGTACGCGCCGTTCTTCATCACCGATACCGCGCCGGCGCCACCGCCCGTTGCGGCGACCGACGTGTTCCCGGCCGCCCACACCGGGCGCGCACCCAGCGCACCGAGGCCAGCCACACCGGCGCCTGCGAGGAGATCACGGCGCGAGACCGCGCGACGGGAAGGTGTCTGCTTCATGTTGCTGTCGCTCCGTTGCGGGAATCGCCGGACACTAGCATCGGCGGCACGCCGGGGACAATGGTACGGCGCGGCGCCCGGATGCCTTTCGCCGGGCGAATTCGCATGATGGTGGTCGCTCAGTGGTGAGCGTCTGTGTCGACAGGCGATCCGCTCCCGGCATCGGAAGGCGGTGCGGAAGCACCGAAATACCTGACATACTCGCGCTGCAGCCCGGCGAGCCGCGAATCCTGCGCCGCCGCGGCGGTGAACTCTCCGGCCGTCGACTTCAGCCACTCGAGGCCTTCCTTGCCGAGCCCGTAGGTCACGTCGTCCTTCGCCCAGATGTTGATCGCGCGCGTGAAGTTGCGCTGGTACGACCAGCTCGCGAGCGCCTTGCCCTGCACGCGCACCTCATAGGTCACGACGAAGCTGTTGTTGGTGACGACCGGCAGCAGGCCGAGCGTGCCGCCCGACCAGATCGCCGACAGCAGGCCTGCGGCCTTGCCGCCCGCGGTGGGCCGCAGCGTGTGCACGACGCGCAGCGTGATCGGCGAACCGACGAGCTCGCGATCCAGCTGCGCGAAAACCGGGCTCGCCTTCACCAGCCGGAACAGCTCGTCGTTTGCGATCGAGCTGGCGAAATTCATCGCCGGCAGCGCGCCCTGCGGGCCGTCCGCCGCGGCCGGTGCAATCGGCGCGACGCAGCACGCGCAGAGAAAGAGCAGCCGAAGCCCTGTTGAACGCGCGCTCATTGGTAGCAGCTCAGTTGCAAGACCGCGGAGAGCGCCGCGGCGTTCACGTCCCGCAACTCGCCCGCCGGCCGGGGTTCGACCTCGGTGAACGGTACGCGTGAATCGCGCAGGAACATCGCCGCATAGCGTGCATCGAGCGCGAAGTTCACGTTCTGCGGCAGCAGCCCCTCCTTGATCAGCGCCGCGGCATTCAGCGTACCGACCGTGATGCCGAGCAGCTCGCCGCCGTCGGAGACGACCGGGCCGCCGCTCGAGCCCGGCTGGATCGGCGCCGAGAACTGGAACAGGCCGAGCGAGCCCTTGAGTCCGCCGTAGGCGCTGACATTGCCGCGGGTCAGGTTCGCCGAAGACGACAGCAGGCCATGCAGCGGATAGCCGACGTTGGTGACGGCTTCGCCGAGCACGATCTCCTGCCCGGCGCGCAGCGGCAACGCGTGTTCGGTCGCCTGTCCCGAGTCGACGACCGCGAGATCGAGCAGATCGCTCGCGGCGCGCAGCATGACCGGGATCTTGCGGCCGTCCTTTTCCGCCTCGATCAGCAGGCAGTCGCGCAGCACGTGGGCGGCGGTCAGCATCTGGCCGTCCGGGTTCACGTAGAAGGCGGTGCCGGTGCTCGCCGGCGTCTCGCGATCGACCAGCAGGGCACGGTCGATGCGCGCAAGCTCGCCGGCCGGAGGATATTTCGTCGCGTTCGGTGCGAGATTCTGCAGCAGCTCGATCAGCACCGCCTGCGTTGCGCGGAACGCGGCATTGGTGAAACCGCCGAGCGGCCCGGCGGAGTTGAGGCCCACGGACTGCGACAGCGTGCCCTCGAGCAGCAGCTCCGCGCCTGCGCCGAGGACGCGGTAGCGCAGGTCGAGACGCAGGTTGCCGGCTTCGACGCTCCACTTCGGATGGATCGCGAGCAGCAGGCCGTAGGCGCCCGCGTAGTTTTCGTCGACCTCGAGCACCTGCAGGAAGAACTTGCGCCCGACTTCGCGCCGCGCCTCGTCGAGCGCCTTGCCCGGCTCGGCCCAGAGCTGCATCGAGCTGACATAAAAACGCGACTCGAGCTCGCCCGCCGGAATATAGATCGCCAGGGCCGTGTCGTTCGGAACCGGCACGCCCTTCGGCAGCAGCACGCCCTTCGGCAACGGGCTTTCGGCCGTGGCCGCGACGGTCCCGCCCGGACCGGCGATCAGCACGGCAAGGCAAGCGAGAGCGGCAATTCGCATGCCGCATTCTATGGGGAATCGCTGCGACTTGCGGCAAAACCTCAGGGCAGTACGTAGCGCAGTTTCGCGTACCAGCTGCGGCCGGGCTCCGGAAAGCCCCAGGCGAGCTCGTATTCCTCGTCGGTGAGGTTGCGTCCGCCGACCGCCGCCTGCCAGCCCGAGGGGCCGCGATATTCGATCTGCAGATTGGCGAGCGTGTACTGCCCGGTGCGGGTATATGCGCCACCGGTCAGGTCGGACCAGCGATCATCGGCGTACTCGATGCTCGGCATGATCGTGAACGCGGGCCACGGCTGCCAGGCGAGAAACAGCAAGGCCTGATTCTCCGGCGTGCCCACGGCACGCAGCCCGGGCTGCAGCGGATCGCGGATCCTCCTCTGCATGTGCGTGTAGTGCCCGCCGACCCTCAGGCTCGCGTTCAGCTGCGTGTCGGCCGCGAGCTCCGCGCCGTAGTACTCGCCATCGCCGACGTTGCGCGTCTGCGTGAGCTGCGGCGGCCCCGGATCGGCCACTACGGTCTGGATCATGTCGAGGACGTCGTTATAGAAGAGTGCCGCGTACAGGTGGGCGCCGCCATCGAGGTCGGCGTTCCAGCGCAGTTCGTAGTTGACGCCACGCTCCGGGTCGAGGTCGGGATTCGGCAACGCCATGCCGAAGCGCGTGCTGTAACGCTCGAACAGCGTCGGAAACCGGGTGCGGTCGGAAACGCTCGCCGCGAACTCGCGCCCCGGTGCATAGCGCCAGCGCAGCATCGCCTGGCCGTTGAAGGCATGGCTGCCGCCGACCGGATAGTCGAACACGCCGCTCGTCGCGTTGTACTCCTGCGCCTCGTCGATGTCGTTGCGGTCGTAGCTCACGCCGAACACGACATCGAGCGTGTCGGTGGCTGCGATCGTGTCCTCGAGCGCGAGCGACCAGGTCTCCTCGAGCGTGCCCTGCCTCGGTTCGATCGAGCGCAGTGTCGGGTGGGTCGGCCGGTTGATGTTGTACTCGGTGTGCTCGTCACGGCGGTAGTGAACGGCCACGCGCAGCGCATGGCGGCCGGCGAGCCGGCCGCCGATCTCGACGCTGCCGCCATAGCCCTCGTCGGCATAGATGCTGCGAAAGCGCCCGTTGTTGGACTGCGTGGTGTAGCTCGCGTCGTCGAATGCATCGAGCGCGTTGTCGAACGTGTTGTAGAACAGGCGCGTCTTGAGCCAGGCGGTCTCGCCGAGCTGCGTGCTCGACAGCCAGTAGAGGCTTTCGATGTCCCACCACGGCCAGCGCCAGTAGCTGTTCGGCGGCACCGGCGGGTCGTTGTACACGTTGAGCGGCGCGCCTTTGCGCCCCGACTGGCTGGTGTAGCTCAGGCTGTACTCGTCGGTGGCGTTCGGCGTATAGCCGGCCTTCAGGTTGACGCGGTAATCGCGGTTGTCGGAGCCGTTGCGGTCGCCGCCGTCCTCGATCGTCGTCGGCGTGAAGCTGCCCGGCAGCGTCCAGTGGTCGCGATCGAGATAGCTGCCCGACGCCTGCAGGTAATACTGCGGCTGGCGCGTGCCGATCGAGAGTGCGGCGCCCGAGCTGTCGGTGCCGCCATCGCGGCCCGCCGACAGCGCGATGCGGGCGTCCACTTCGAAGGCCTTCACCGGCTTCCTGGTGACGAGATTGATCGCGCCGCCGAGGCCGCCCGGCCCATCGATCACCGACGCATAGCCCTTCTGCACCTGGATCTCGGCGAGGTCCTGGGTCAGGAAGCGGCTGAAATCGAGCCGGTTGTCGGCCGGCAGGTAGACGCGGATGCCGTCGATCGACAGCGGTACCTGCCAGCGGCCATAGCCGCGCACCAGGATGTCGTGCTCGTTGCGCCGGCCGTTCGCGTCGAAATTGCCGGTGACTCCGGGGATCAGTGCGACGGCCCGATCGAGCGTATCCAGATTGAATGCCCAGGTCGCGTCGTTGGTGACGGTCGGATCGCCGATCACACCGGGCTGGAGGCGGGCCGCCGTGATCGTGATCTGCCCGAGGGCAAACGCGCCGTCCCCGGCGTCCCTGTCGTCGGCGTGCACCGCCAGCGCACACAGGCAGAGCGGGAACAGCGCGAGTCGTCGGGCGTGCGGGATCATGGTGGGGGCCTCACGGTGATTCGTTGTATTCAATTGTATATAGCGCACCGGAAAACCCACAGCTGCGTAGTTGCCGCTAGAATATTGACGCCCATCAAGCGAGGTGCCCGTGAAGCCGATCCGCCACGCTCCCGTACTGGTGCGCGCGCTCGCCGGCGCGTTGCTGGCCTGCGCCGCCGCGACTGCCATCGCCGCCGATGCGCCATGGATCGAAGGCCGCCACTACCTGCCGGTCGAGCCGCCGGTGCCCACGCACGTGCCGCCGGGCAAGGTCGAGGTCGTCGAGGTGTTCTCGTTCGGCTGCCCGGCCTGCAACCAGTTCGAGCCGATCATGCAGCAGATCAAGGCCGGGCTGCCGCCCGAGGCGGAGGTCGTGTACGTGCCGGCCTCGTGGAATGCCGCCGAATCCTGGCCGCTGTTCCAGCGCGCGTTCCACGTCGCGCAGGCCCTCGGCATCGAGGCGCAGGTCCACGAAGCGATGTACGCGGCGATCTGGAAGACCGGTGAACTCGCGGTGGTCGACCCGGTGACCCACCGGCTCAAGGTACCGCAGCCGACCATGGGCCTCGTCGCCCGCTTCTTCGCACGCACGGCCGGCGTGACCCAGCAGGCCGTGCTCGATGCGGCCCAGTCGTTCTCGGTCGACATGAAAATGATGGAGTCGGACCAGCTCGTCAAAGCCTACGGCGTCGAGGGCACGCCGACGCTGATCGTCGCGGGCAAGTACCGGGTCGTGAACTCGAGCGTGCGCAGCGTCGGGGAGCTGACCGACCTGGTGCGCTACCTCGTCGAACGCAACTGAGAGTCACTCGCGCCGCAATCCGCGGCTGGCCGATGGCCGTACTATCCACGGCTGCCGGGCGCTTGCACCGCGCGCGATAATGGGCCCGTCAGCCATGGAGTCGCCGCATGTCTTCCGAAACTGAGACCTACAATGACCAGGTCGTGCGCCTGTTCCTGCTCGCGGCTGCGATCTGGGGCGTCATCGGCATGGGCGTCGGGGTATTCATCGCCGCGCAGCTCGCCTGGCCGGCGCTCAACTTCGACACGCCCTGGCTCACGTTCAGCCGGCTGCGCCCCGACCATACGTTCGGCGTGATCTTCGCATTCGGCGGTTCGGCGCTGATGGGCACCTGCTACTACGTCGCGCAGCGCACCGGCCACACGCGCCTTGCGCTGCCGCGCCTCGCGAACTTCACGTTCTGGGGCTGGCAGCTGGTCGTGATCCTCGCGATGGTCTCGATGCCGCTCGGCTACACGCAGAGCAAGGAATACGCCGAGCCCGAATGGCTGATCGACCTGCTGGTCGCGGCCGTGTGGGTCAGCTTCGGCGTGGTGTTCTTCGCGACGCTCGCGAAGCGGCGCATCAAGCATATCTACGTCGCGAACTGGTATTACGGCGCTTTCATCATCGCGGTCGGCCTGCTGCACATCGTCAACAACATCGTGCTGCCGGTGTCGCTGACCAAGTCCTATCCGGTGTACTCGGGGACCGTCGACGCGATGGTGCAGTGGTGGTACGGACACAATGCCGTCGCGTTCTTCCTGACCGCGGGCTTCCTCGGCATGATGTACTACTTCGTGCCGCGGCAGGCGCAGCAGCCGCTGTGGAGCTATCGCTTCTCGATCGTCAATTTCTGGGCGCTGATCTCGGTGTACATGTGGGCCGGCTCGCACCACCTGCTGTTCACCGCGCTGCCCGACTGGGTGCAGTCGGTCGGCATGGCCTTCTCGGTGCTGCTGCTGATGCCGAGCTGGGGCTCGGCCGCCAACGGCCTGTTCACGTTCAACGGCGCCTGGCAGCGCGTCGCGTCCGACCCGGCCGCGAAGTTCATGGTGATGGCACTGGTGTTCTACGCGGCCTCGACCACCGAGGGCTCGCTGATGGCGGTGAAGACCGTCAATTCGCTCTCGCACTACACCGACTGGACCGTCGCGCACGTGCACTCCGGCTCGATCGGCTGGGTCGCGATGATCACGATCGGCTCGCTCTACGCGATGGCGCCACGCGCGCTCGGCCGTCCGGCGATGCATTCGAAGCGCGGCATGGAACTGCACTTCTGGATGCACACGGCGGGTCTCGTGATGTATGTCGCGTCGATGTGGACCGCCGGCGTCACCGAAGGGCTGATGTGGCGCGCGACCGACGCGACCGGCGCCCTCGTCTACCCGTTCATCGACAGCCTGATCGCGGTGCGGCCGTTCTACCTGATCCGCTTCCTCGGCGGCGCGCTGGTGCTCGGCGGCATGGTCGTGATGGCGTGGAACCTGTGGCACACGGCCGCCGACGCGCGCGCGCGGCTGGTGAAGCCGATCCCGGTGCCGATCCCCGAGCCCGAGCCGCTGCAGGTGCCCGCGCCGGTGCCGGCGCGGGTCTGAGGAGCACACGATGGCAAAGGGCTACAGGTATTTCGAGGCGATCGAAAAGCATGCCGGCAAGCTCGGCATCTTCACGGCGATCATGGTGTCGATCGGCGGGCTCGCGGAGATCACGCCGCTGTTCGTCGAAGCGCATGCGATCACCGCGGCGGAGGGCGTGAAGCCCTACGATCCGCTGCGGCTCGCCGGCAAGGACATCTACGTGCGCGAGGGCTGCTACCTCTGCCACACACAGATGATCCGCTCGCTGCGCGCCGAAACGCAGCGCTACGGCGACTACTCGGTATCGAGCGAGTCGGTCTACGACCGGCCGCACCAGTGGGGTTCCAAGCGCACCGGGCCCGATCTCGCGCGTGTCGGCGGCAAATACTCGGACGACTGGCAGCGGCTGCACCTGATGGATCCGCGCGCCGTCGTCGGCGAATCCAACATGCCGGGCTACCCGTGGCTCGCCGACGAGCCGGTCGACGCCGCGGACATCGTCGCGCGCATGCGCACGTTGAAGCGGCTCGGCGATCCGTACACCGACGCTGATATCGCCGCGGCGCCCGAGGCACTCGACGGCAGGACCGCGATGGACGCGCTGGTCGCCTATCTGCAGGGACTCGGCGTGCGTCCCGATGCGGAGGCCGCGCCATGAATCCGGCCTGGGGTCATGTCGCCGGCGTGGTCACGGTGCTGCTGATGCTGCTGTTCATCGGCATCTGGGTCTGGGTATGGCAGGCCGGCCACAAGCAGAAGTATGACGCGCTCGCGCGGCTGCCGATGGCCGACTCGGAGGATCGGGAATGAACGGGTTCTGGTCGCTGTGGGTGATGGGCCTCGTCGTGCTGAACGCGGGCATCACCTTCTTCCTGTTCGTGTGGGCGCAGAAAGTCGAGATCCCGGTGCTGCCCGACGGCACGACCGGCCACGTCTGGGCACATGGCGTGCTGCGCGAGGGCCTGCGCCGCCTGCCCCGCTGGTGGGTATTCGCCTCGGCAAGCTTCTTCGTCTGGGGTGTCGGCTACCTGCTGCTGTTTCCCGGCTTCGGCGGTTTCAAGGGGCTGCTCGGCTGGAGTTCGCATGCGCAGCACGCGGCGGATGTCGCGGTGAACGAGGCGAACATCGCCGAACTGAAAGCCCGCTTCGCGAAGATGTCGCCGGAGGATCTCGCGGCGAACCCGGTCGCGATCCGGATCGGCGAACGGCTGTTCATCGACAATTGCGCGGCCTGCCATCAGCGCGATGCACGCGGCAATCCGCTGCTCGGGGCGCCGAACCTGGTCGACGCCTCATGGCACTGGGGCGGCGACACGGCGTCGATCACGACCAGCATCCTCGAGGGCCGCCAGGGCCTGATGCCGCCGCTCGGCTCGCTCGGCGCCGACACGGTGACCGATCTCGCGCACTACGTGCTGAGCCTGTCCGGAGCACCGCACGATCCGGCGCGAGCCGCAGCCGGCGAGCCGCAGTTCGCGCTGTGCTCGGCCTGCCACGGCCCGACCGGCGAGGGCAATCCCGTGCTCGGCGCACCGAGTCTCGTCGACTCGAGCTGGACCTGGGGCAAGGGCGATCTCGCGATGATCGAGCATGTGATCACCGATGGCGTCTCCGGCGTGATGCCGGCCTGGAAGGGGCGCCTCGGCACCGACGAGACCCGCGTGATCATTGCCTGGCTGCGCTCGCAGGCCGGTGACCGGCTCGCGATGACGGGGCGCTGAAGGCCGATCCGTGAATACGAGCGCAGCGTGGTACCGCCAGCCGATCCTGTGGCTGGGCGGCGCGCTGTTCGCGGCGACCGTGGCGGGCTGCATCGCGATGATCGTGCTCGGCGCCCGCCATGACGACGAGCCGCTGCCCGGCGTCGCACCGACGATCCTCAAGATGCCGGCCGAGCGCCACGACCCCGCGGCGCGCGCTGCGCCTGCGCCGGAGGCGGTGCAGTGAACGGTGCCGCGGGCGGCGCGTCCGGCTGCTGGCATTGCGGCGAGCCATTGCCGCCGGCGCCCGTGCCGCCGGCGCGGGTCGGCGGCATCGATCGCAACGTGTGCTGCCATGGCTGTCGCGCGGCGGCCGAGTGGATCGAACAGCTCGGGCTTGCCGACTATTACCGGCTGCGCAGCGCCCCTGCCCTGCAGGCACCATCGGCCCCGGAGGCCGCGCGCACGAGTGGCACCTGGTCGCGACCCGAACTCGCGCGCCACGTCGTGCGCGATCTCGGTGACGGTCGCTCCGAGGCCATCGTGCTGATCGAGGGCCTGCGCTGCGCCGCCTGCGTCTGGCTGATCGAGCGCGCGCTCGGCACGCTGCCCGGACTCGTCTCGGTGCAGGTCAACGCGACCGCGCGCCGCGCGCGCATCATCTGGAACGACGGGCAATGCTCGCTGGCGCAGATCCTCGAGACGCTGTTGCGCGCGGGCTATCGCCCGCTGCCGCTCGACAGCGCCGCGCTCGACGATTCCCGCCGCCGCGAGCACCGCGCCGCGCTGAAGCGGCTGGTCGTCGCGGGTTTCGGCGCGATGCAGGCGATGATGTACGCGAGCGGCCTCTACTTCGGCGCGTTCGACGGCATCGACCCCGCGGCGCGCGACCTGCTGCGCTGGCTCGGTCTGCTCGTCGCGACGCCGGTCGTGTTCTATGCCGCGCGCCCATTCTTCGCCGGCGCCGTCCGCACGCTGCGCGCGCGTCGTCTCGGCATGGACGTGCCGGTCGCGATCGCAATCGCGCTGATCTACGCGGCGAGCCTGTACGAGGCGCTGCGCGGCGGCGGCGAGGTCTACTTCGATTCGGTCAGCATGTTCGTGTTCTTCCTGCTGCTCGGCCGTTATCTCGAGATGCGCGCGCGCCACCGCGCCGGCGACCTGACCGATGCGCTCGCCCGCCTGACGCCGGTGTTCGCCGATCGCATGCGCGCCGACGGCACGCTCGAGCGCATCGGCGCGATCGAGCTCGTGCCGGGGGATCGGGTGCACGTCGACGCCGGCGATCGCGTGCCGGCCGACGGTGCGCTGGACACGGCACAGTGCCGCGTCGACGAGGCACTGGTGTCGGGCGAGTCCGCGCCAGTGACGAAGCGTCGCGGCGACCCACTCGTCGCGGGCAGCGTGCTGATCGACGGCCCGGCTGTGTTGCAGGTCGAGCGCGTCGGCGCCGACACGGTACTCGCCGGCATCGTCGCGCTCGTCACGCGCGCAGCCACGACGCGCCCGCGCCTTGCTGCCGCCGGCGAGCGCGCGGCGGCGGGCTTCGTCGCCCGCGTCCTGACGCTCGCCGCACTGACCGCAATCGGCTGGAGCCTCGCCGATCCGGCGCGCGCGTTCACGGCCACGCTCGCGGTGCTCGTCGTCTCCTGCCCGTGCGCTTTCGCGCTCGCGGTGCCGGCCGCGCTCACGCGATCGCTCGGCGTGCTGGCCCGCCACGGCGTACTCGTCGCGCGCCCCGATGCGATCGAAGGCCTCGCGAACGCGACCCACGTCGTCTTCGACAAGACCGGCACGCTCACCGGATCGACGCTCGCGCTCGAGCGGGTCGACCTGCTGGCCGACATCGGTCGCGAGCATGCACTCGCGCTCGCCGCCGCGCTCGCGCGCGGCAGCCGTCACCCGGTCGCGCAGGCGATCGCCGGCAGCGTCGCTGCCACCGCCGCGCTTCCCGCCGCCGAATCACTGCGCGCCGAGGCCGGCGGCGGGCTCGAGGCGTTCGTCGGCGGCCGGCGGCTGCGCCTCGGGCGCGCGGACTTCGCGCTCGGCACGGCCGCGATGCCGGCCGGGCTCGCCGATGCCGTGGTACTCGCCGACGACAACGGACCGATCGCCGCCTTCCGTCTTTCGGAACGGTTGCGCACCGACGCACGCGCAACCGTCGACGCACTGGTCGCCGATGGCCTCGTTCCCGGCATCCTGAGCGGCGACGATGCCACCAGAGTCGCCGCCGCCGCCGCACGGCTCGGCATCGCGCAATGGTCCGCGCGGCTGCGCCCGGCCGACAAACTCGCGCAGCTGCACGAACTGCGCGCCGCGGGTGCGCGGATCGTCGCGGTCGGTGACGGCATCAATGACGCCCCGGTGCTCGCCGGCGCCGATGTGTCGGTCGCGCTGGCGAGCGGCGCCGAGCTCGCGCAGGCGAGCAGCGACATCGTGCTCGCGGGCGATCGGCTCGCCGCACTCGCCGAAGCGCGCGCGATCGCCCGCCGCACGCTCGCGGTACTGCGCCAGAACCAGCGCTGGGCACTCATCTACAACCTGTCGGTCGTGCCGTTCGGCGCGCTCGGCTTCGTGCCGCCGTGGCTCGCCGCGATCGGCATGTCGGCGAGCTCGCTGCTGGTCGTGCTGAACGCGCTGCGCATCGGCCGCGAATCGCAGCCTGCGCCCACGCCCCCGCTCGCCACCGCGGCCGCCGCGGCATGAACATCCTGATCGTGATGATCCCGCTGTCGATCCTGCTGCTGGTCGGCGCGGGCATCGCGTTCTTCTGGGCGGTCGACCACGACCAGTTCGACGACCTCGACACTCCGCGCCTGCTGCCGCTGCTCGACAATCCCGACGCGCCGGCCAACGAGGCGGGCGTGACATCCCGCGCAGCGGCGGGTAGCGACGCGGACGCCGGCGGCGACGCGAAAGCCGGTGTCGGTGCAAAAGCCAGCGCCGGCGCGGACACGGGCACGCCTGCCGGATGAGCGACCCGGTCACGCTCGGTGCCGCGCTGCTGCTCGGCCTCGTCGCGAGCGGCCACTGCATCCTGATGTGCGGCGGCATCACGGCGGCGCTCGGCATCGCGACCGCGAAGCGCGCCGATGGGGGGCCGCGGCTCGATCTGCTCGCCGGCTACCAGCTCGGCCGCATCACCTCCTACGCACTGGCCGGCCTGGTATTCGGCGGCACACTCGGCATGATCGTCGACTGGCTCGACGTCGAAGCGGTGCGGCGCGCGTTGCGCATGCTCGCCGCGCTCGCGCTGCTCGCCGGCGCACTGGTCGCTTTTGGCAGCCTGCGCGATCCGGGCAGCGGCCTCGGCAGACGCCTGTGGCCGAAGCTCGCGCCGCTCGGCCGGCGGCTGCTGCCGGTCACGAGCCTGCCGCGCGCGGCGGGCTTCGGCATGATCTGGGGATGGATGCCTTGCGGCATCGTCTACACGATGCTGATGATCGCGGGCCTGCAGCTCGATGCGTGGCGATCGGCATCGACGATGATCGCATTCGGCCTCGGTACCGCACCGGCGATGTTCGCGACCGCGCTCGGCGCGCAGCGCTTCGCCGGCTTCGCGGCACGGCCCGCCGCGCGGCGCGTGGCGGCGTTCGCGCTGCTCGCTTCCGCGGCGCTCACGTTCGCGGGCCCGTGGATCGCGCACTACGCGCCCGGCGTCGCGCACTGGCTGCCGTTCGATTGCGGCGTGACCGGCGCGGCGCCTTAGGCAGGTTTCTCCGCGCCGATCTTCCGGCGGGCATTCGATGCCGGCCGGCAGGCCACCCGCACCAGCGGCCGCTCCTGCGCCGACGTTGCACCGCCGCGCGGACAGTCGTAGCTTTGCGGCTGTATGGCCGAGAATCCCGCCATCCGACCGGCTCCGACCGCGAGCGCCGCGCAGCGCATGCTCGCAGAGCTGCTCGAACCGGCCGACGTCGTGCTCGGCGGCGAGCGGCCCTGGGACATCGTCGTGCACGAACCGCGCATGGCCGCGCGCGTGCTCGCGCAGGGCTCGCTCGGCGCGGGCGAGTCGTACATGGACGGCTGGTGGGACTGCGAGCGGCTCGACGAAATGCTGACCCGCGTGCTGCGCTCGGACATCGACCGCCGCCTGCGCTCGACGCGCGTGCTGCGGACCGCGCTGCTCGCGAAACTGCGCAATCCGCAGAGCCCGCGGCGTGCGTTCATCGTCGGGCGCTCGCACTACGACATCGGCGACGATCTCTACGAGCGCATGCTCGATGCACGGATGATCTACAGCTGCGCCTGGTGGCCGCGCGCGTCCACGCTCGATGAGGCGCAGGAACACAAGCTCGATCTCGTCTGCCGCAAGCTCGGCCTCGCGCCCGGCATGCGCGTGCTCGACATCGGCTGCGGCTGGGGCGGCGCGGCGCAGTTCGCCGCCGAGCGCTACGGCGTCACGGTGACCGGCATCACAGTGTCGGAGCACCAGGCCGCGAGGGCGCGCGCACGCTGCAAAGGCCTGCCGGTCGAGATCCGGCTCGAGGACTACCGCCGGCTCACCGGCCGCTACGACCGCATCTGGTCGCTCGGCATGTTCGAGCACGTCGGCGCGCGCAATTACCGCGGCTACTTCGCCAAGGTGCACGAGCTGCTCGCGCCCGACGGCCTCTTCCTGCTGCACACGATCGGCTCGAACCGCTCGGTCTCGGTCACCGACCCGTGGATCGAGAAATACATCTTCCCGAACTCGATGCTGCCGTCGATCGCGCAGATCGCGCGCGCCGCCGAGCCGGGCTGGGTGCTCGAGGACTGGCACGGCTTCGGCCCGCACTACGACCGCACGCTGCTCGAATGGCACCAGCGCTTCGAGGCGCGCTGGTCCGAGATCGCCGCGCGCTATGGCGAGCGCTTCCGGCGCATGTGGCATTTCTGGCTGCTCACGTCGGCCGCCTCGTTCCGCGCGCGCCGCAACCAGCTGTGGCAATTCGTGTTCTCGCCGAAGGGCGTGCCGGGCGGCTACGAGGCGGTGCGCTGATGGCCGGCGGCGTCCCGTTCGTGCAGGCGCCGCCGGTACCACCGCGGGCCTGGTCGGGCGATTGGCTGCTGCGCAGCGTGCTGCGGCACCGCCTGCCGGGCGAAGTGCTGCAGGCGATCGAGCCCGAGCTGCGGGAAATGGAGGCGCTCGCCACGGGCCCGCTCGCCGCCCTGCAGGCGGCCGATCGCGGGCGCGACCCGGCCTTCACGCCGTGGGATGCCTGGGGCAACCGCATCGACCACATCGAGATCACTCCGCTGTGGCGCGAGGCCGGGCGGATCGCCGCACGCCTCGGCCTCGTCGCGATCCCTTACGAGCGGCGGCACGGTGGCAGCTCGCGCCTGCACCAGTTCGCGCTGGTGCAGATCTTCCATCCGGTCTCGGACATGTACACCTGTCCGCTCGCGATGAGCGACGGCGCGGCGCGCGCGCTGCTCGATGCGGACAACGCCGCGCTGATCGAGCGCGCGCTGCCGAAGCTGGCGAGCCGCGACCCGGAAGCCTTCTGGACCAGCGGCCAGTGGATGACCGAGACGACCGGCGGCTCCGACGTCGGCGCCTCGGAAACCGTCGCCGTGCGCGGCACCGACGACAGCTGGCAGCTGCACGGCAGGAAGTGGTTCACGTCGGCCGCGACCTCGCAGATGGCGCTGACGCTCGCGCGGCCCGAGGGCGGCGGGCCCGGCGGCAGCGGGCTCGCGATGTTCTATCTCGAGACGCGCGACGCGGACGGGCGGCTGAACGGCATCCGTATCGAACGGCTGAAGGACAAGCTCGGCACACGCAAGGTGCCGACGGCCGAACTGACGCTCGCCGGCACGCGCGCGCAGCTCGTCGCGGGCACGAGCCACGGCACGCGCGCGATCGAGCCGATGCTGCGCATCACACGCGCCTGGAACAGCGTCTGCGCGGCCTCGTTCATGCGCCACGGGTTCCTGCTCGCGCGTGACTACGCCGCGAAACGCCGCGCCTTCGGCGCGCGCCTCGCCGAGCTGCCGCTGCATGCGCAGACGCTCGCCGACCTCGACGCCGCGAGCGCCGGCGCAACGCTGCTCGCCTTCGAAGTGCTCGACCTGCTCGGCCGCGAGGAGTGCCGCGAACTCGACGATGCCGGCGCCGCGCTGCTGCGCCTGCTGACGCCGATCGCCAAGGCCGTGACCGGCAAGCAGGCAGTCGCCGCCGCGAGCGAAACACTCGAGGCCTTCGGGGGCGCCGGCTACCTCGAGGACACGCTGCTGCCGGTGCTGCTGCGCGACGCGCAGGTGCTGCCGATCTGGGAAGGCACGACCAATGTGCTCGCGCTCGATGCGCTGCTGCGGGCCGACTTCACGCGCGGCGCCGCGGCGCTGCGGGCGCGCGTTGCCGGAGTGCAGGCGCGCCTCGCCGACCCGGCGTTGCGCGCGGCGGCCGATACGGCCCTGCTCGCGATCGACGGCGCCATCGCCTGGCAGGCCGCCACGACCGATGAGCGCGCGCTGCAGGCCGGTGCGCGGCGGCTCGTGCTCGCACTCGGCCACGCGCTCGAGCTCGCGCTGCTCGCCGAACTCGCCGATGCCGCGGACACGGCGGGCGAGGATCGTGCCGCCGCCCGCCGTGCCTGCCTGCAGTGGCAGGCCGCCGGCTACTTCTTCGTGTAGAGGATCTCCACCATTTTCATTTCCCTGCCGTCCTTGCCGGGACCGAACATCTCGAACAGCTGCGTCGTCGGGCTCGTCCAGCGGCTCGTCATGCGCGCCGAGACCGGGCCTTTGGTGACCGGATCGTTCCAGCTGCCGGCGAACGAGCAGGCGCCCGTCGCATCGCAACTGCCGTGGCTCACCATCAGGCCGGTCGACATGCTGTCGAGCCAGGTCCCCCAGTACTCGCCGGTCACGTTGTCGTAGCCGGTCATCGACTGGCCGGTGAACGGCACGCCCATCATCGACGAGTTGAGCGTCTCGAGCAGTACGCGCCCGTCGAGGATCATCTGGCGCGTCGCGGTACCGGCATCTTCCATCGCCGGCCCATCCGGCTGATACCAGCTCCTGACCTTCAGGTCATAGTCGCCGGCCGTCGCCGCCATCGCGAGATGCGGCGCACCCGGTGCGCCCGCCTTCGCGTACGCCTCCATCTCGGCCTGCTGTTCGGCGGTCAGCTGCGGTGTTGCTGCGCCCTCTTCGGCAAACGCGGGCGCGATGCACAGCATCGCGCAGGCCGCCCACACCATTCCCTTCGCTTCGTGACTCATGGCTGCTCCCTTGCACTGGTCGTGATGGCATTCGCCGGCCGGGAGTATAGCGCCGGGGAATCCGCGCGATCTTCAGCCCAGCGCCATGACGAGGGCGGTCAGGCCGAGGCTGCAGCCGGCCGTCGCGACCGCAATCACGAGTGCCGCGAGGAACGGGCGGGCGCCGACCTGGCCCAGGTTCGCGAGTGACAGGTTCAGGCCCACCGCCGTCATGCCGCAGATCATGAACAGCTCCGAGGCCGACTGCGCGGCGCCGAGCAGCGTCGCCCACTGGCCGGCGAGCGCCGCGTGGCCCGCGACCAGCTGATCGCCGAGACCGCGCGCGATCGCGAGCGCGACGAACGCGACGACGAACCACGGCACGATCGGGCCGCGGCGCCTTTGCGGCGTGCCGTCGCCACCCGCCGCCTTCACCGCATCGGCGTGCGCGAGCCAGCCGAGCAGCGGCACGAGCACGATCAGCGACAGGTTACGCAGCAGCTTGGTCGCGCTCGCGACCGCGACCGCATCGGGCGCGCCGAACTGCTGCGCGAAGATCAGCGACGCACCGATCACCTGCGAGGTGTCGTGGATCGCCGAGCCGAGGAACACGCCCGACGGCAGCGCCTGCGTGCCGAACACGGCGACCGCGATCCACGGATAGAGCAGCATGCCGGTGCTGCCGATCAGCACGACGCAGGTGAGCGCCGTGCCGGTGTCGATCGCGCGGGCCCTGATGACCGGCGCCGTCGCGACGATCGCGGTGCAGCCACACACGGCCGAACCAACCGCCAGCAGATTCGCGAGCCCCGGCGACAGCCCGAGCAGGCGGCCGATGAAACGGCTGAGCACGAGCGCCACGATGATGCAGACCACGACGACCGGCAATGCGACGAGCCCGACGCCGGCGAGACCCGGCAGCGTGAGCCGCAGGCCGACCAGCGCGATGCCGGTGAGCAGCAGCGTGCCGAGGATCCAGCGCACGCCGGCCTCGCTGCGCGTGCCGACGCCGACGAAGTGCCGCCACAGGATGCCGAGCAGGATGCCGACGAGCACCGGGCTCACCGGCGAGGGGCGCCCGTGCGCGAGCGCGCCACCGATCTCCTGCGCGCCGAATCTCGCGAGCAGCGCGAGTGCGAGCGCGAGCACCGCGCCCGGCAGCACCGCGAGCCAGCCGCCCGCGCGCGCGTTCGCGGGGGCGGTCATTCAGCGCGGGCTGGTCAGGCTCGCGGTCGGCGCGGGCATCTGCTGCAGCCGCGAACGCTGCGTCACCATGCGCTGGTGCAGCCGCGTCAGGCAGTTGCTCGCCGTACGCTCGAACAGGAAGGGCAACACCGCATGCACGAGACAGGCCGTGCCCGCCACGACCATCGATGCCCCGCAGCGGGCGGCGACGCCCAGGTGCTGCAGGTAGGTTTCCCCGACCGAGCGCGGATGCCTGGTAAAAGCGTCGTAGATGCTCATGGGCGCCTACCGTACCTGCGCGGGGATGAAACAGGAGTGCAAAATGCCGGCGCAGCTGCCAGAATACGGCAACGCCATACTCTTTTATCGCATTTTACGGCAACAACAGATCGTGGACCGGATAGATCGGGGAATTCTGGACCTGATGCAGCAGGACGCGACCCTCGGCGTCGCCGAGATCGCCGACCGGGTCGGGCTGTCGAAGGCGCCCTGCTGGCGGCGCATCCGCCGCATGCAGGAGCTCGGCGTGATCCGCCGCACCGTCGCCCTGCTCGACCCGAAGCTGCTGAACGTCGGCACGACGGTGTTCGTCACGATCAAGACCGCGAACCACAGCGAGGCCTGGTACGAGCGTTTCCTGCGCACGCTCGACGCGATTCCCGAGGTCGTCGAGATCTATCGCATGAGCGGTGACGTCGACTACCTGCTGCGGGTCGTGGTTCCCGACATCGAGGGCTATGGCGCGGTCTACAAGAAGCTGATCGCGGGCTGCGAATTCCTCGACATCAGCGCGAGCTTCGCGATGGGCTCGATCAAGCACACGACGGCGCTGCCGCTGCACCATCTACCCGGCGGCTGACGGCTCCTGCGCGGATTCCCGCGCGGCCTCTTTCTCCTTTTCCTTCTGCCGCCCGCGGTAGATGCTCGCGCGCATCAGCAGCATCGCGGTCGCCGGCGAGGTGATCACGATGAACACCGTGATCAGCAACTCGTGGACCACGGGCCGCCCGGCAATGCCCGAGGCGACGAACATCGACGCGAACAGCACGCAGCCGCAGCCGAGCGTGTTGCCCATCGACGGGCCGTGCATGCGCGCCTGGAAACTCGGCAAGCGCATCAGGCCGAGCGAACCGGTGACAGTCAGCAGCCCGCCGAACACCAGCAGCAACGCGGCCGGCACGGCGGCCCAGAGCGGAATGTCGGCACCGGTCATGGCTCGATCACCTCGCCGCGCAGCAGGAACTTCGCGAGCGCGACCGAGCCGACGAAGCCGAACAGCGCGATCAGCAGCGCGATCTCGAAATAGGAGCGCGACGCGGAGCGGATGCCGAGCACGAGCAGCAGCAGCATGCCGTTGATGTAGAGCGTATCGAGGCCCAGCACGCGGTCCTGGGCCGCCGGCCCGCGCAGCACCCGCCAGGTCGCGAACAGCATCGCGAGCCCGAAGCAGACCGAGGCGAACAGGCAGGCGAAGTCGAGCAGCAGCGCACTCATGGCTGGAAGATCCCGAGCAGCGGGCGCTCGTAGCGCTCCTTGATGGTGCGGATCCACTCCGCCTCGTCGCGCAGGTCGAGCACGTGCAGCGTCAGCCGCCGCTGCTTCGCGTCCATGTCGACCCACACGGTTCCCGGCGTCGAGGTGATGATCGTCGCGAGCACCGCGAGGCCGTGCGGATCGTGCAGCTCGAGCGGAATGTCGAGGAAGCCCGACCGCACGTGCCGGTCGCGCACGAGGCCGAGGATGATGCGCCCGACCGCGAAGTTCGAGCGCACGATGTCGATGAACACGACGACCAGCAGCCCGATCGCCAGATGCGGGCGATACAGGTGCGGGCGCAGCGGGCGCAGCTTCGCGCCCCACCAGGTCAGCGCGAGCGCGAGCACGATGCCGAGCAGCACCTGCCCCGGCGCGACCGAGTCGTTGAGGAGCAGCCACATCACGGCGAGCACGACGGCGAGCACGGGCGCGACCGGCCTCATGGCGCGACCCTCCCGCCGAGCACGGTTTCGATGTAGACCTGCGGCTCGCGCAGCGAAGCCGCGGCGGCGTCGAGGAATTCCATGACCGGGCCGGCGGCGACGGTCAGGCCGATGCACAACAGCACCAGCACGGCAACGGGACCTGCTTCGAGTACGCGCAGCCGCGGCGTGTTGCGCCCGGTCGCCGACCAGAACAGGCGCATGCCGATGCGCGTGAGCGCGATCAGGCTCGCGAGACCCGTCGCAAGCGTCACCGCGACCAGCGTCCAGACCGCGGTAGCCCACGGCGCGCCCTGCGCGGCCTCGATCGCCGCCGACAGCAGCGCGAACTTCGCGATGAAGCCCGACAGCGGCGGCGAGCCGGTGACGAGCAGCACGCAGAACGCGAACATGATGCCGAGGAAGGCCATCGTCGCCGGAATCGCGACGCCCACCTCGTCGTCCTGCGCGGGCAGCACCGGCGCGCGCCGTACGCCGAACGGCACGTAGTGCTCGGGCACGACCGGCTCCGCCGTCGGGGCCGCAGCGGCGGCCGGCGGCGCCGGCGAGCGCCAGACGCGCTCGGTCATGCCCGACAGCATGAAGAAAGCTGCAGTGGCGAGCACGGAGCCGACCAGATAGAACAGCGCCGGCGCCATCAGCGCCGGGATGTTGAGTCCGAGCACCGTCAGCATCAGCCCTGACGAGACGATCACCGAATAGCCGACGAGCCGCGCGAGCTGCTGGGCGGCGAGCATGCCGAAGATGCCGAAGCCCATCGTCAGCACGCCGAGGTAGAACATGCCGCCGCCGAACAGGTCCGGCCGCAGCATCGCCGAGCCTTCGATCGAGGCGAGCACGTCGGCGCCCTGGTTCAGCGAACCGAGGCGGATCAGCACGTAGACGCCGACCTTGGTCAGCACCGCGAACGCCGCCGCGACCGGCGCGCTCGCCGCGGCATAGGTGCCGACCAGCCAGAAGTTGAGCGGCCACACGCCCGCCTTGATCAGGAACGCGACGCCGAGTATCGAGGTGGCCGCATCGAACAGCGCGCGCTCCTTGCCGCGCAGCGCCGCGGCCTGCGCCGGCAGGTCGGCGATGTTCAGGCTGCCGGTCACGCCGTAGATCAGCGACACGCCGATCAGGAACAGCAGCGAGCCGACGAGGTTCACGACGATGTAGTGCAAGCCGATCTTCACGCGCTGCGTGCTCGAGCCGTGCAGCAGCAGGCCGTACGAGGCCGCGAGCAGCACCTCGAAGAACACGAACAGGTTGAACAGGTCGCCCGTAAGGAACGCGCCGTTGACGCCCATCAGCAGCAGCTGGAACAGCGTGTGGAAATGCGGCCCGACGCGATCCCAGTACGCGAGCGAGTTGAAGAACGCGGCGAGCCCGACCACCGAGGTCAGGATCAGCATCAGCCCGGTCAGGCGATCGACGACCAGCACGATGCCGAACGGCGCCTGCCAGGCACCGATCGCGTACACGCCGACACCCTGCCGCCAGACATCCGGGAACAGGTCGGTCGTCAGCGCGAGCAGCACGAGCGCGGCGGCAAACTGCGCGAGCATCGACGCACCGGCGATCGCCACGCGCACCGCGCGCGAGCGCTCGGCGAAGAACAGGATCACCGCGGCCGCTATCAGCGGCGCGACGATCGGCACGACCGGCAGGTGCTGCAGCCACGGGCTCATCATGGCGGCTCCCTGCCGTCGACGTGGTCGGTGCCGGTCAGGCCGCGCGCCGCGAGCAGCACGACGAGCAGCAGCGCCGTCGTCGCGAAGCCGATCACGATCGCGGTCAGCACGAGCGCCTGCGGCACCGGGTCGGCGTAGAGCGCGGGATCGGTCGCCGCCGGGTCGGCGAGGATCGGCGCCTTGTCGACGACGAGCCGGCCCATGCCGAAGATGAACAGATTGACGGCATAGGACAGCAGCGCGAGACCGATGATCACCTGGAAGGTACGTGGCCGCAGCACGAGCCAGACGCCCGAGCCGGAGAGCACGCCGATCGCGAGGGCGAACAGGATCTCCATCGCTCAGTCCTGCCCTGCTTCGCGCACGAACCATTCGCGCGGGCTGCGGAACGACTGGTGCGCGAGCGCGACCAGCATCAGCAGCGTCGCGCCGACCACCACCAGGTACACGCCGAGATCGAACAGCAGCACGCTCGAGAGGTGCAGGCTGCCGATCAGCGGCAGGTGCAGGTCGGCCGCGAGGCTCTTCAGGAACGGCCGGCCGAGCGCCCAGGCGAGCAGGCCGGCGCCGCCGGCCGACACCAGCCCGAGCGCGACCCAGTACTGCGGGTGCACGCGCATGCGCCACTCCACCCACATCGCGCCGCCGACCATGTACTGCGTGATGAACGCGGTCGCCATCACGAGGCCGCCGACGAAGCCGCCGCCCGGCGCGTCGTGCCCGCGCAGCAGCAGGAAAATCGCGATCAGGCCCGCCATCGGCAGCAGCAGCCGCACCAGCACGGCCGGTACGCGCATCACGCCGGTCGGCAGCGCCACCGCCGGATTGAACGCGCGCAACCCGGTCTGCGAGATTTCCTCGCGCTGCGCGCGCGGCAACTCGATGCTCTCCGGCGGCGGCCGGAAACGCCGCAACAGCGCATAGACGGTCAGCGCGACGATGCTGACGACCGTGATCTCGCCGAAGGTGTCGAAGCCGCGGAAGTCGACCAGGATCACGTTGACGATATTGCGCCCGCCGCCCTCGGACAGCGCCCGCTCGACGAAGAAGCGCGCGACGCCCTCGACCGGCTCGCGGGTCAGCACCGCGAACGAGATTGCCGCGAGGCCGGCGCCCACGACGACCGCGACCACGACGTCGCGCGCGCGGCGCACGCGCGCGGTGAAGGTCTGGCGGCGGGCCTCGTCGATTTCGAGCCGCCGCGGCAACCAGCGCAGACCGAGCAGCAGCAGCACCAGCGTGACGACTTCGACCGAGATCTGCGTCAGCGCGAGATCGGGTGCCGAGAACCATGCGAAGGTGAGGCAGGTCACGAGGCCGGCGCCGCCCATCATGATCAGTGCCGCGAGCCGGTGGAATTTGGCCTGCACCGCCGCGCCGATCGCGCAGCTCGAGCCGACGACCCACAGCAGCGCGTAGGCCGGATCGACCGGCGTCAGCGCCGCGTGGCCGCGCGACCAGCCCTGCGCGGCGAGCGGAATCCAGCCGACCGCGAAAGCGACGCAGATGATCAGCAGCAACTGCGGCTGCAGGCGGCGCGACGACGCGAAGCGCACCATGCGCTCGGCGATCCGGTGCGAGATGACGATCAGGATGTCGAACACGCGCCGGCCATCGAACGGCGCGCTCACCGGCGCATTGCCGACCGCGCGCTGGCCGTAGAAATAGCGCACCAGGTACATGCCGACGCCGCCGACCATCGCGAGCACGCTCATCAGCAGCGGCAGCGTCAGGCCGTGCCAGACGATCAGGCTGTACTCCGGCATCTCCTCACCGAGGATCGAGTGCACGGCAAGCTCGAGGGTCGGGCCGATCGTGCGTGCCGGGAAAATGCCGACCAGCAGGCAGGCGAGCACCAGCAGCATGCTCGGCAGCAGCATGCCGCGCGTCGGCTCGTGCGGTTCGTACGGCAGATCCTTCGCCGGCGCGCCGAAGAACACCTGGTGGATCAGGCGCAGCGAATAGGCGACACTGAACATGCCCGCGATCGTCGCGATCGCCGGCAGGCCGATGCGCAGCGCCGGGCCGCCGCCGGCGAAGATCGTCTCGGCGAAGAACATCTCCTTCGACAGGAAGCCGTTCAGCAGCGGTACGCCCGCCATCGCGGCGGCGGCCACCGTCGCGACGGTGGCCGTGATCGGCATCGCGTGGGCGAGGCCGCTCAGGCGCCGCAGGTCACGCGTGCCGGTGCCGTGGTCGACGATGCCGGCGGCCATGAACAGCGACGCCTTGAAGGTCGCATGGTTCATCGTGTGGAAGACCGCCGCGACCAGCGCGAGGCGGCTGTTCATGCCGAGCAGCAGCGTGATCAGGCCGAGATGGCTGACCGTCGAATAGGCGAGCACGCCCTTCATGTCGCGCTGGAACAGCGCGGCCGCCGCCCCGAGCAGCAGCGAGGCGAGCCCGGCCCCGCAGACGATCGCGAACCACAGCTCGGTGCCGGACAGCACCGGCCACAGGCGCGCGAGCAGGAAGACCCCGGCTTTGACCATCGTCGCGGAGTGCAGGTATGCCGATACCGGCGTCGGCGCCGCCATCGCGTGCGGCAGCCAGAAATGGAACGGGAACTGCGCGCTCTTGGTCAGCGCACCGAGCAGGATCAGCACCAGCATGACCGGGTACCACGGATGCGCGGTCACGCGCCGGCCCGCGGCGAATACCTGCTCGAGATCGTAGCCGCCGGCGATCGTGCCGAGCATGATCGCGCCGGCGAGCAGGCAGAAGCCGCCGCCGGCCGTCACCGTGAGCGCCATGCGCGCCCCGTGGCGCGCGTCGACGCGGTGGTACCAGTAGGCGATCAGCATGAACGAGCTGAAGCTCGTCAGTTCCCAGAACACGACCAGCTGGATCAGGTTGCCCGACAGCACGATGCCGAGCATCGCGCCCATGAAGGCCATCAGGAACGAGAAGAAGCGCGGCACCGGGTCTTCCGGCGACATGTAGTAACGCGCATAGAGCACGACCAGCGCGCCCATGAACGACACCAGCAGCGTGAACATCCACGCGAAGCCGTCCATGCGCAGGTAGAAGTCGAGCCCGGCCTGCGGCAGCCACGGCACGACGAAGCGCACGACGCCGCCGTTGGCAACGTCCGGATACAGGTCGAGCGTCAGCGCCGTGCAGGCGAGCGCAACGGCCCCTGCCAGCCAGGCTTCGGCATTGCGGGCGTTCGACGGCAGGAACGCGGCGCACAGGCTGCCGGCAAACGGCAGCAGCACGATCAGCGCCAGCGACATGGATACCCCGGCATCACGCGCGCGACAACTCTGTCAACGAGGATAAGTTCTTATTTTTACCACAGGTTTTGTGCGCCTGCGCGACGGGTTTATCAGTCCGCGGGCCAGCAGGCGCCCGCCGAGCGCGCAGAAATAGAGATAGCCCCTGAGTGGACCGAAACGCTCGATCGTTGCAGCCACCTCGCGCGCACTCGTCGTGCCGAGCAGCTCGCGCAAGCCGCGCGCGGCGCCGACATCGCCCGGCGGGAAGACGTCGAGACGCCCGAGGCCGCGCAGCAGCACGAGACCGGCGGTCCACGGCCCGACACCACGCAGCGCGACGAGCCGCGCGCCCGCCTCCGCGCTCGGCAGCGCCTCGAGCTCGCGCTCGTCGAGCGCACCGGATTCGATCACGCGTGCGAGCATCTGCAGCGTGCGCGCCTTCTGCGTGCTCAGGCCGCAGGCGCGCAATGCCCGCGGCGATGCGCGCGCGATCACCGCGGGCGCCGGGAACGCGAAGTGGCGTGCGCCATCGTGGACCACGACTTCGCCAAAGCGCTCGATCGTGCGCCCGAGCACGGCGATGCCGGCGTCGATGCTGACCTGCTGGTAGGGCACGACGCTCGCGAACGCTTCGAACAGCCCGGTGAACCGCGGCGGGCGCAGGCCGCGCAGCGCACGCGCCGTCGCCTGCATCGCCGGCTCGCGCTCCGCCACCCGGCGCAGCACCCGCGGATCGAGATCGAGCCCCAGCACCCGCCGCAGCGTTCCGACGGCCGTGCGTCGGGCCGCCGCCGAACGCGCACCATGCAGCGTGCAGCGCAGATCCGGTGCCGCGACCGTGCCGCGATCGACGACTTCGGCGAGCAGCGGTCCGTCGGTGGTGCCGATCACACGCCGGTAGCACCCACCCTCCCAGACGTCGACCCGGTTGGTGGGCCGCCGCTGCAGCACGCGTACGGTCGCTTCGAGGTGAAACGGCGCGCGGGTCGCCAGCCGGATCGGCACCGCGCTCAGCGCTGCCGGCGCAGGAAGTCGCGCAGCACGAGCGCGCTGTTGTGCCCGACGTCGCGCGCGCTATATAGAAGTGTGATCGACCCGCGGCGGCTCGCCGCGAGCAGCGGCTCGCAGGCCACGCGATTCGCGGCCAGCTCCTTGCCGTAGCGCCTCGAGAACTCCTCCCAGCGCTCGACCCGATGCCCGTACCAGGTGCGCAGCGCTGCGCTCGGCGCCACGTCCTTCAGCCACGGCACGCCCTCGAGCGCCTCCTTGCGCACGCCGCGGGGCCACAGCCGCTCGACCAGGAAGCGCTTGCCGTCGCCGCGCTCGCGCGCGTCGTAGACCCGCTTGACGTGGATCACGCGCCCGCCTCTGCGAGCAGCTGCTCGAGCACATAGGGCAGGATGCCGCCCGCCTCGTAGTACGCGACCTCGATCGGCGTGTCGATGCGCACGGTGAGCGGCACGCTCACGCGCTCGCCGCCCGCACGCAGCACGTGCAGCGTCGCCGCCATGCGCGGCTGCAGCGTGCTCGCGAGCTCGAGCTCGAACACTTCGCTGCCATCGAGGCCGAGCGATTGCGCGGTCGTGTCCTCCGGCAGCTGGCACGGCAGCACGCCCATGCCGATCAGGTTGGAGCGATGGATGCGCTCGAAGCTGCGCGCGATCACCGCGCGCACGCCGAGCAGGCGCGCGCCCTTGGCGGCCCAGTCGCGCGAACTGCCGGCGCCATAGTCGCTGCCGGCGAACACCAGCAGCGGCACGCCTTCGGCGCGATAGCGCTCGGCGGCCTCGTAGATGCCGAGCACTTCGCCGCCGGGCTGGTGGCGCGTCATGCCGCCTTCGGTGCCGGGCACCATCTGGTTGCGGATGCGGATGTTCGCGAAAGTGCCGCGCACCATCACGTCGTGGCTGCCGCGCCGCGCACCGTAGCTGTTGAGGTCCGCGACCGCGACGCCGCGGCCCTGCAGGTATTCGCCCGCGGGCGAGCTCGGCTTGATCGCGCCGGCCGGGCTGATGTGATCGGTCGTGATCGAATCGCCGAAGATCGCGAGCGCCCGCGCGCCCCTGACCGTGCCGGCCGGATACGCCGCCATCGACGCATCGAAGTACGGTGGCTCCTGGATGTAGGTGGAGGCAGGATCCCAGTCGTACAGCTGGCCGCTGCCGGAAGGAATTTCGTTCCACAGCGGATTGCGGCCCGCGAAATCGCCATAGATGCGGCGGTACACTTCCGGGTCGGACGCCTGGCCGCGCAGCGCGTCGATCTCCTCGAGCGTCGGCCACAGGTCGCGCAGGAAAATCCCGCGCCCCTCGACTTCCGCGAGCGGCTCACGTGTCAGATCGATGTCGATGCGGCCGGCGATCGCGAACGCGACGACGAGCGGCGGGCTCATCAGGAAATTGGCCTTGACGCTCTGGTGGATGCGCGCCTCGAAGTTGCGGTTCCCCGACAGCACGCTCGCGGCGATGATGTCGTGGCGCGCGATCGTCTCCTCGATCTCGCGATCGAGCGGCCCCGAATTGCCGATGCAGGTCGTGCAGCCGAAGCCGACGATGTTGAAACCGAGGCGATCGAGGAAAGCCTGCAGGCCGGTCTGCGCGAGGTATTCGCTGACGACGCGCGAGCCCGGCGCGAGCGAGGTCTTGACCCACGGCGGCACCGTGAGGCCGAGCCCGACGGCCTTCTTCGCGAGCAGCCCGGCCGCGAGCATCACCGCCGGGTTCGACGTGTTGGTGCAGGAGGTGATCGCCGCGATCACGACATCGCCGTGCGCAAGCTGCGCGGCTGCGGCGCCCTGCCCGCGGCCGCGCGCATCGCGGGCCGATGCCGGCACGCGATTGGGCGTCGGGCGGTTGTCCATCATCTCGAGCTCGGTGCGCATGTTGGTGTTGCGCGGGCGTGGATCGGCGATCCCGCCGGTCTGCCGGCCGCCGCCGGGACGCGGCTCGCCGCCCTCACCCTGCACCTCGAAGTACTCGCCGACTTCCGACTGCGGCTTGCCGTAGCCGCTTGCGCCGGTCAGCAGCGACAGGAACTGCTCCTTCAGGCCGCCGAGCACGATCCGGTCCTGCGGGCGCTTCGGCCCCGCGACCGCAGGCTCGACGGTCGCGAGGTCGAGGTCGATCAGGGTCGAGTAATCGCACTCGCCCGCGCGCGGTATGCCGAACATGCCCTGCGCACGGTAATAGCGCCGCACGGTCTCGACCTGCTGCGCACTGCGCCCGGTGGCGAGCAGGTAACGGCAGCTTTCCTCGTCGACCGGGAAATAGCCGATCGTCGCGCCGTACTCGGGCGACATGTTGCCGATCGTCGCGCGATCCGGCACCGGCAGACTCGCCGCGCCCTCGCCGTGGAACTCGACGAACTTGCCGACCACGTGCGCCTCGCGCAGCAGCTGCGTGATGCGCAGCACCAGGTCGGTCGCGGTCGCACCCGCGGGCAGCCGGCCATGCAGGTGCACGCCGACGACATCGGGCAGCAGCAGGTAGACGGGCTGGCCGAGCATCGCGGCCTCGGCCTCGATGCCGCCGACGCCCCAGCCGACGATGCCGAGGCCGTTGATCATCGGCGTGTGCGAATCGGTGCCGACCAGGCTGTCGGGATAGAGCGTGTCGCCGCGCGCGAGCACGCCGTGCGCGAGGTACTCGAGATTCACCTGGTGGCAGATGCCGAAACCGGGCGGCACGATGCGCAGGCCGTCGAAGGCCTGCGCGCCCCACTTCAGGAACTGGTAGCGCTCGTGGTTGCGGCGAAACTCCATGTCCATGTTGAACTGCAGCGCATCGTCGCGGCCGTAGCGATCGACCTGCACCGAGTGGTCGATCACGAGGTCCACCGGCACGAGCGGCTGCACGCGCGTGATGTCGCGCCCGCGCCGCTGCACCGCCGCGCGCATCGCGGCGAGGTCGACCAGCAGCGGCACGCCGGTGAAGTCCTGCAGCAGCACGCGCCCGACGACGAACGGCACCTCGGCGTCACGCTTCGCGCCGGGCTCCCAGCGCGCGAGTGCCTCGACGTCCTCGTCGCGGATGCGCCGCCCGTCGACATGCCGCAGCACCGACTCGAGCAGCACGCGCAGGCTCACCGGCAGGCGCGAGATTTTCCCGACGCCGAGCTTCTCCAGCTCCGGCAGCGAATGGAACCAGCGTTGGGGACCGGCGGGCAGATCGAGCGGCCGGCGCGTATCGAACGAAGACGCACGGAGTTTCGCCATCGTTCAAGTATAGGACTTTACAGCTCCGGCGGCGACGCCGCGCAGCACGCGATCGGCGTGCGCCCAGTTGGCGAGCTCGTCGAGGAACGAGCGGATGTACGCGCCGCGGCGATTGCCGTGGTCGAGATAATAGGCGTGCTCCCACAGGTCGAGGGCGAGCAGCACCGTGTGGCCGCGCGCGAGCGGCGTGTCGCCCGCGGCGGTCGCGACGATGCGGATGCGCGAATCCTTCCAGGTCAGCCACAGCCAGCCATTGCCGAACAGCGTGGCCGCCGCGCCGTGGAAACGGCGCACGAAGCGCTCGTAGCTGCCGTAGCGCGCGTCGATGACCTCGCCGATCAGGCCCCCGGGCCGCCCGCCACCGCCGTCGCGCAGCGATTTCCAGAAGCAGTCGTGATTCCACGCCTCGGCGGCATGCCGGTACAGCGTGCGCAGGCGCGGCGCGCGCGCCGCTGCCACGATCAGCTCGTCGAGGCGCAGCTGATCGAGCGATGCGCCACGCGCGAGCGCACAGGTGCGGTCGAAGTGATCGGCATGGTGGCGCGAGAAGTGCAGCGCCACGGCGTCGCGCGACATCGCCGGTTCGAGGTCGCCGAAATCGAACGGCATCTCCGGCAGGGCGAGGCCGGTCGCCCGCGCTCCCTGTTCCTGCGCCGTGTCCATGCAGGACAGACCGGCACAGTCGCGGTTCGTTCCGCGCCGGCGCGACCGCCGCGCCGCGTCAGCACCGCGCCGCGTCAGCGCCGCGCCGCGTCAGCGCCGCGCGGTGCGCGGCGGCGGCACCGCGAGGATGTCGCACTCGATCTCGCGCAGCACGCGATCGGCCACGCTGCCTAGGAACACGCGTTTCAGGCCGGTCAGGCCGCGCGTGCCGACGACCAGCAGCTGTGGCGCCTGCTGCGCGACGGCGTGATGGATCGCATCGTACGGCGAGCCCGAGTCGATGGTCAGTTCGATGCGGCGGTCGGCGAGATCGTTGGCAGCGAGGAAAGCGCGCAGCCTGGCGCGCGCCTCCCGCTCCCAGGCCTCGCTGTAGGCGTGCGCCTCGTCGGGCGAGGCGCCGCTGCCTTCGAGCATGCCGGTGAAGGCCGCATCGTAGGCATGCACGACCGAGATGCCACCGTCGAGCAGCCCGAGCGAGCGCGCCGCCTGCACCGCGCGTGTCGATGCCGGCGAGATGTCGAGCGCGAGCAGCACGTCGCGATACGGCCCGTGCTCGCCGGTGTTGACGACCAGCACCGGCACGCCGTCGGCACGCAGCACGCGCTCGAGCGTCGAGCCAACGAACACGTCCACCAGCGCGCGCCGCCGGTGCGCGCCCATCACGATCAGTTCGGCGTTCCACTCGTGCCCGTAGCGCGCGATCGCCTCGAAGGCGTTGCCGGCGACGACCTCGATCGCGGCGATCGAGCCGCGACCGCCCGGCAGCGCCGCCGCGCCGGACTCGAGATGCGCGCGCGCCTCGGCCTGCCGCGCCTCGATGATGTGATGCGGCTGGTCGTCGTCGACGACGTGCAGCAGCAGCAGCTCGGCACCATGCTGCTGCGCGAGACCGGCGGCGCGGCGCACCGCGCGTTCAGCCCGCATCGAGAGATCGGTGGCGCAGAGCAGTTTTCTCATTGCAGGGCGCGCTCCACGGCCGGATGCACGATGCGGCCGGCGACGATGTTGAGACCCGCGTGCAGGCCCGGATCGCGCGCGCTCGCCTCGCGCCAGCCGAGCGCGGCGAGCTGCTGCACGTACGGCAGCGTGACGTTGTTCAGCGCGAAGGTCGAGGTGCGCGGCACCGCGCCCGGCATGTTGGTCACGCAGTAGTGAATCACGCCCTCCTCCACATAGGTCGGCTCCGCATGCGAAGTCGGCCGGCTCGTCTCGAAGCAGCCGCCCTGGTCGATCGCGATGTCGACCGCCACCGCGCCGGCGCCCATCGCGCGCAGCATCGCGCGACTGACCACGCGCGGCGCCGACGCGCCGGGGATCAGCACGGCGCCGATCAACAGGTCGGCGCCGGTGAGTGCAGCCTCGATCGCCTGCGGTGTCGAAAAGAGGATACGCGCGCGGCCACCGAAATGCTCGTCGAGCCAGCGCAGGCGCGGCAGCGAGCGGTCGAAGACCGTCACGTCCGCGTGCAGGCCGATCGCGATCTCCGCGGCGTGGCTGCCCGAGACACCGCCGCCGACGACGACGACGCGCGCCGGCGCGACACCCGGCACGCCACCGAGCAGCACGCCGCGGCCGCCGGGCGCCTTCGTGCAGTACTGCGCACCGACCTGCACGGCCATGCGTCCCGCCACTTCGCTCATCGGCGTCAGCAGCGGCAACGAGCCGTCGGGCGCGGCGACCGTCTCATAGGCGATCGCCGTGCAGCCCGACGCCATCAGCGCCTCGGCCTGGGCGCGATCGGCCGCGAGATGCAGATAGGTGAACAGCACCTGGTCGCGCGTCAGCCGGCGGCATTCCCCGAGCTGCGGCTCCTTCACCTTGACGACCAGCTCGGCGGCGCCAAACGTGCGCCCGGCATCGGGCGCGATCTTCGCGCCGGCCGCGCGGTAATCGGCGTCGCCGAAGCCGATGCCGGCCCCCGCGCCGGTCTCGACGGTGACCGTGTGGCCGGCCGCCGTCAGTGCCCGCACCGAATCAGGCACGAGGCCGACCCGGTATTCGTGGTTCTTGATCTCGCGCGGTACGCCGATGTCCATGAGCGCCGTCCCTGTGTGACCCCGGCAGGCATTCTGCGGCCGGTGCCGGCGCAGCTGCTGCCGATTACGGGACGCGGAAGGGCCACATGCGCAATAATCTTGCGCATGGACAGCATAGACCGGAGGATCCTGTCGGTCCTGCAGCGCGACGGGCGCACCACCAATGCCGCGCTCGCAGCGCGGCTCGGGCTGTCCGAGTCCGCCTGCCTGCGGCGCATCCGCCGGCTCGAGACCTCTGGCGTGATCCGGGGCTACGGCGCGCGCCTCGACGCGGGCGCCGTCGGGCTCACCGTGCGTGTGCTGGTGCGCATCACGCTGCGCAGCCAGACCGACCGCGATTTCAGCGCCTTCGAGCGGGCGGTGCAGGCCGTGCCGAATGTGCTCGACTGCTTCCTGACGACCGGCCAGTGGGACTACGAGCTGATCGCGATCGCGCGCGATGCCGCCGACCTCGAGCGGCTGCACAGCACGGTGCTCACGAAACTGCCCGCGGTGGCGCGTGTGGAATCGAGTTTCGTGCTGCGCCATGTGGTGCGCCAGGTCCCGCTGCCTCTCGATCGCTGACCGGCTCGCGCGTGACCTTGACGATGAGCAGGCGGCGCAGCCCGCCAGGCATGCGCCACTCGACTTCGTCGCCTTCGCGGTAGCCGAGCAACGCCGTACCGAGCGGCGCGAGCACCGACACGCGCCGCGCCGTGATGTCGGCTTCGGCCGGCAGCACCAGCGTGTATTCGTCTTCGCGGCCCGTCGCGAGATCGCGCACGCGCACGCGCGCATGCATCGTGATCACGTCGGCGGGGACTTCGTCTGCGAGGCGCACGATCGCACGCTCCAGCTCGGCCTTGAGCTGGTGCAGGTGCTCCTGGTCGTGGGCTGAATCATCCTGCGCGCCAAGCAACGCGCGCAGGCGATCGGCATCCGCCTCGCTCACAAGGATCGGGTTCTGTCTCACAGTCTGCTCCAAAGGGAATGTTGCCTGTTTACCTGACGCCCTCAGTTAGATCAATTAGAATTAACGATTACCAAGGTTTTATTTTATCAAACAATGGCAGCCAGGTCGAAACGCCTCAATTACCAGCATTTGTATTATTTCTGGACCGTCGTGCGCACCGGCGGCCTCGCGCAGGCGAGCGCCGAGCTGAACCTGTCGATGCCGACGATCAGCGCGCAGCTGCGCCGGCTCGAGGAGCGGCTCGGCGAGGAGCTGCTCGTCAAGACGGGGCGGCGGCTGATGCCGACCGACGCCGGGCGCACCGCCTTCCGCTATGCCGACGACATCTTCCGGCTCGGCCGCGAACTGACCGAGGTGCTCTCGCTCGGCGGCGAGGCGCATCCGCTGCGCCTCGCCGCGGGCATCGACGACGTGCTGCCGAAGGAGATCGCCGAGCGCCTGCTCGCACCGGCCCTCGGGCTCGATCGCACGGTGCGGCTCGTCTGCCACGAAGGCACGCTCGAGCGCCTGACCGCGGCGCTCGCGGTGCACGACCTCGACATGGCGCTGTCCGATGCGCCGGTGCCGCCGCGGCTCGGCATCCGCGCGCACAGCCACCGGCTCGGCAGTTGCGGCGTGTCGTGGATGGGCTCGCGGGCGCTCGTCAGAAAGCTGCGCGCGGGCTTTCCGGCCTCGCTCGCCGGCGCGCCGGTGCTGCTGCCGACCGACGACACGGCGATCCGCCGCGCGCTCGACCAGTGGTTCGAGCGCCAGCAGCTGCGCCCGCTGGTGGTCGGCGAATTCGAGGACTACGCGCTGCTGCGCGAGTTCGCGCGCGCCGGCGCCGGCCTGATCCCGGTGCCCGACGTGATCAGCCGGCTGTTCCAGCGCGAGGCCGGTCTCGCACTGCTCGGGCGCGCGGGGCCGGTCGAGGCGGAGTTCTACGCCGTGACGATGCACCGCGAGATCAGCCACCCGGCCGTGGCCGCGATCTGCGAGCGAGCGGGGCTGCTGTTCAGCCGGGGCGCTGGTCCACGCGCGGGCGCGTGAGGATCGGCGTGTACACGACCACGTAGATGCCGAAAGCGGCGATCCACAGCAGCGCCGCCGCCTCGATCGTCACGAGGTAATCGGGCATCACCGCCGGCCCGAACACGCGCACCAGCGCGGCGAGCAGCAGCAGCAGGTAGGCGACCGCGATGCTGCGCGCGACCACCAGCGGGCGGCCGGTGTGCCCGAGCGAGGCGCGGGTCGTGACCGCGAGGATCATCGTCGCGGCCGCACCGATCGTCAGCGCGTGCTGCCAGTGCGCCGCCCAGGCCGCGCCGCCCGCGAGATTCACGGCCTTCAGGGCCAGCCCGATCGGCAGCCAGGCATAAGCCGCGTGCAGCACCCACACGATCGGATCGGACAGCGTGCGCAGGCTGCGCCAGCCCGACATCCGCACCGCCTGCGCGATCGCGGCGATGCCCGCGACGACCCATGCCGCCCAATGCCAGGGCGCGACGAGGTCGATCAGGACCATCAGCACCATCGAGCCGATGGTCACGCGCTCGACCGGCGGGCGGCTGCGGATCGTGGCCTCGATGCCGCGCTGGCGCAGCGCGCTCGCGGTGAAATTCGGCACGATGCGCCCGCCGATCACCGTGATCAGCAGCACCACCAGATCGATGCCGACGCGCAGCGCGCGGCTCGCGAGCGCGAGTTCGCCGTTCGCGATCGCGTAGAGGAACCAGGCGTCGATCGCCCACAGCACCGCGATGATGATCAGCATCGGAAAATTGCGGTTGCGGGTGCGCAGCAGCGTGCGCCCGATCAGGAACGCGAGCAGCGGCAGGAACGACAGCTCGCAGACCGCGAGCCACAGCGGCGGCAGCGCGCCTGCGGCCGCGAACGCAACGCGGCCGGCGAGCCACAGTATCGTGAGCGCGACCAGCGGCGCGCCGGCGAAGCCGCGCGTGCCGGTCCAGCTCGGCACCGCAGTCAGCAGAAAGCCCGCGATCGCCGCGCCGATGAAGCCGAACAGCATTTCGTGGCCGTGCCACAGGAACGGCGGCAGCGCAGCCGAAGGCACGCGACCGGTCGCGAAGATCCACACCCAGCCGGCGATCGCGATGACGGCGTAAAGCCCGGCGAGCAGGAAGAACGGGCGAAAGCCGTAGGCGAACGGCACGAAACGCGAATCAGTAGCCATTTCACCATGATAGACGAACGCGGCGGCGAACCGCATTGCGTCAGCCCAAAGCGGGTCAGGCCGCGGCGTAGTTGAAACTGATGCTGACCCGCTCGCCGGCGACGCGCTGCGCCGGCACCTCGTGACGCAGCCAGCTCTCGAACAGCACGACCCGCCCGGCCTGTGCCGGCAATTCGACCCAGGCACGATGTTCGCGCCGCGCCGTGCGCCGCCGCGGCGGCGCCGCCATGAAGCGCTCGAGCCGCGGATCCTCGAACTTCAGGCCCGCCGAGCCCGGCGGCGTGCGCACATAGTAGGTGCCGCTGACGACGGCAAGCGGATGCAGGTGCGCAGTATGCGCAACGCCGCGCGGCATGATGTTGACCCAGCAGTCCGTCATCACGAGCCGGCGTGCATCGAGCGCGAACTCGAGGCCGCGCGCATAGCGGCGCACGTGGCCGTCGATGCGCCGCGCGAGCGCCGCGAAGGTCGGCGAACGCTCCTGCATGCGGCTCGCCGTGTCGTAGGACGTGTAACCGCCCGGGTAGTGGACGGCCGACCAGCGCCGCCCGGCGGCATCGTCGCGGCGAAGTTGCAGACATTCCCGCAACAACCGTGCGTTGAGCGGCGACTGCGCGTGTTGCAGCCGCGCCGCATAGATCTCGGTGACGAACAGGGACTGGATGCTCATGAGTCAAAGCCTGCGATCGGCGCGCAGTATCGCGCACATTCCGCGCGTGCAACATCGGTACGACGCGCTACACTCACCGAAGGCCACCGTGGAGGATCACTTCATGCGTCAACTCGATGGTCAGCGCCGCCTGTTCGGCCGTCCCACTTTGAATGCGCGTACCGCGCTGAGCGAATCGATGGCCGACATCGACTCGCCGCCCGCCACGCTCAACGAGGCCCGCGGCGTCTGGCAGTCCAGCGAGGCGCTGCACACCGGCCAGGCAGGCACGCTGGGCACGAGCGGGATCGAACGCGAGATCGATCCGGGTCCGACCTAGATCCGCAGACCGCCGTGCCGCACGGCACGTGAAGGACACAAATGCCCACGCGCCGACATGTCCTTCACGCCGGCCTGTGCGCCGCGCTGGCGAGCCGGTACGCATCGGTCACCGGCCAGGCCGGGCTGCACGAGCACGGATCCTCGCCGGCTGTCGGGTACATCGACCTGATGCCGGATTTCTGGGTCGCGTATGCGGATGCGGAGCACGACAGCCGTCGCGCGCAGATGCTGGCAGAGCGCTTCTTCCAGCCGCATGCCGATATCTATGCCGCCGCCGGCGTGAAGATCGATGCCGAGCGCATCGCCCGCTGGTTGCCGCAATTCGATGCGATGGCCGGCGACGTGCGTCGCATCGCTGCCGATTTCGCGACGCTTTACGCCGGCCATGCCGCGCGTTTTCGCGCTGCATTCCCCGACTTCGATCGTGCCCGCGCATCGATCTACCTGATGCCGTCGCTGTTCTCGTTCGATGGCCACCTCGAACCTCAGGGGAAGCGGCTGCCACTCTTCATCGGGGCCGACGGCCTGGTGCGCTTTCACGGGTCCACGCCGGATCTTGCCGTGTTCCTCGACCACGAGTCTTTCCATCTGTACCAGTCGCAGGTGATGCCGGAGGCCATGCTGGACCCGGCACCACCGATCCATGCGGCGCTGTGGATCGAGGGCACGGCGACCTACGTCAGCGAGCGCCTCAATCCCGACGCATCGTTGCTGCACGTACTGCTCGACGACACGCGACTGGCCAACGCCGACGCCGCCACGAAGCGCGCGCTCGCCGCGGCACTCCTCGATGCGCTGGATTCGACGTCCGACAGCGACGTGGCCCGCTTCTTCAGCGCCGGCGCCCAGGGGCCTCTGCCGGCGCGCGGCGGTTATCTGACAGGACTGGAAGTGGCGCGCCGCATCGGACACGATCTGCCGCTGGCGCAGTTGCCCCGTCTGGCCGGCGCGCCGTTGCGCGACCGTGTGGCGCAAGTGCTTGCGGCATTGGCCGCATCTTCCGACTGAGCCGCTCGACCTGCCGGCCATGCGCAGCTCACCGAGCTCAGTAGCGCCATCAAATATCATTGCAAATTTAAACTCATATGTTAAAAATGCAATAATGTTGAAACGCCGTTATCAAGCAGAGGTTGAGAGCGCCCTCGCCCGGCAAGCTGCCGTCGTACTGCTCGGCCCACGGCAGGCCGGCAAGACCACACTTGCCTTGACGATCGCCGAAACTCGCCCATCCACCTATCTCGATCTGGAGTCGCCCCAGGATCGCGCCAAACTGGCCGAGCCGGAGCTGTACTTCGCGCAGCACCCCGATGAGCTCATCATCCTGGACGAGATTCATCGCGCACCCGAAATCTTCCGGACACTTCGCGGCGTGATCGACCGCGCGCGGCGCAAAGGAAAGCGCACCGGGCTCTTCCTGCTGTTGGGGTCCGCTGCAATCGATCTGTTGCGCCAGTCGGGCGAAACACTTGCCGGCCGCATCGAGTACGTCAACATGGGCCCGCTCGATGCTCTCGAGGTCGGCGCGCGAGCAGCCACGCAGGAGCGGCTGTGGCTGCGAGGAGGATTCCCGGACAGTTTTCTCGCCGCGTCGGACGAGGACAGCTTCCGACTCCGGCAGAGTTTCATCCGCACATACCTGGAGCGCGACGTACAGCAGTTCGGACCGCGTGTTCCCGCGGAAACACTCAATCGGCTGTGGACCATGCTCGCCCACAATCAGGCGACCCTGCTGAACGCGTCGCGCCTGGCCGCCGCACTCGACATGAGTTCCCCCACGATCGCGCGCTACATCGATCTGCTGGCGGATCTCTTGCTGGTCCGGCGGCTCCCGCCCTTTCATGCCAACGGGGGCAAACGTCTGGTCAAATCCCCCAAGGTCTACGTGCGTGACAGCGGCATCGTTCATGCCCTGCTCGGTCTGCGAACCCTCGACGACCTGCTGGGCCACCCGGTCAGCGGCGCCAGTTGGGAGGGCTTCGTGCTGGAGTCCCTGTTGTCCACCGCACCGCCTTCGGCCGCCGCCAGCTTCTACCGCACGGCCGCCGGGGCGGAAATGGACCTGATACTCGAACTCGGAGGCCGCGCCGGACGCTGGGCGATGGAAATCAAGCGCAGCCTCGCACCAACTCTCTCGAAGGGGTTTCACAGCGCCCGTGAGGACCTCGCGCCGACCAGGACGTTCGTCGTCTACGCCGGAGCCGAGCGCTACCCGCTCGCCGAAGGCGTGGAAGCCATTGGACACGTCGCAATGGCGCAGGAGTTGGCGCAATCACTTCGCCGGTGAAGCTCCGGTGCAGTGCTCGCGGGAGTACCTGCCTCGGTCTCTCGACTGAGCTGCTAGCGTGCAGCCTACGAGCTGACAGATTTTGTTGCTGTGCTCGAACTTACAGTAGCAGCGATCGACCGGCAGCCAGGCACCGCCGGTCGAACTATGACGCCTTCGCCTTCGCCATCACCACCTGCACCCCGCCGCGCACTCCCGCCGCGAGCATCACCACCGCCGTGTAAAGCACGACGACGAGCACGAGCCAGCGCAGCCAGACGATCGGCAGCGATTTGACGACGAGTGCCGCGACCAGCACCGCCGGGATGCCGCCGAGCGCGAGGCCGACGGCTGCGCGCAGATCGTAGCGGCCCGCGCGCACGAAGCGCAGCCCGCCGACCGGCATCAGGAAGGCGCACGAGCCCATCATGACCGGAAACGCGGCGATCGGATTCAGGCCGAGCAGGCTCACGAGCACGAGACAGGGCGCATAGAGTCCGATGCCGAGCGTCATCAGCGCGCCGAGCACGAAGTTCGCGCCGATCGCGAACGCGAGCTTGCCGCCCGCGAGGCCGTGCGCCTCGCCGCCGGACGGCATCCACTGCATGTTCGCGGCGAGAAACAGGATCGCGGCGACCAGCAGCGCGATGCCCATGCCGAACTGCACCGCGCGCCGCGGCAGGCGGGCGACGACGCCGGCGCCGAGCCAGGCGCCGGCGATCGCCGCGGCGATCATGCCGACCAGTGTCGTCAGGTCGACCGTGACGAGCGCGATGAAGATCAGCGCCTGCGTCAGCGTCGGCAACGCGTGGCCGACGTTGAGCGTGCCCGGGATGTTCTCGTCGGGCATGCGCGCGCGCAGCTTGAAGATCGCGGTGGTCGGCGCGAACGAGCCGATGCCGAGCGTGTCGAAGAAATTCGTCACCGCGCCGGTGAGCAGGTCGGCCGCCGTCGGTCGCGCGCCGCCGGCCGGCTGTCGTGCACGCTCGATGCGCAGCCATCGCGAGACATACCAGATGGCGAGCAGCGCGAGGGCCGCCAGCAGGCCCAGCGCGCCGCCGGAGATCATGCGTCCTCGCCCTGCGCGAGCTCGCGGTCCCAGTACTCTTCCATGCGCCGGCGCAGCGCGGCGTCGGGCAGGCGGCCCCGCGCGGCGCCGAAGTTGTCCTCGAGATGCGCGAGCTTCGTCATGCCGCTGATCGCGCAGGTGACGGCCGGATGCGAGACGACGTACTTCAGGAAGAACTGCGCCCAGCTCTGCGCGTCGAGATCGGCGGCCCAGTCGGGCAGTGCCTTGCCCGCGACCCGCGGGAAGACGTTGCCGTCGCGCCGCCCGCCGAACGGCATGTTGATGAGCACGGCGATGCCGCGCTCCGCGGCGAGCGGCAGGATCTCCTCGGCCGCGCCGCGGTTGGCGATGCTGTAGTCGACCTGGACGAAATCGAGCGTGTGGCGGCGCATGTGCCCGAGCATTTCCGGATACTGCCGCGCGCTCGACGTCGTGATGCCGAGATGGCCGATCCGGCCCTCCTTCTTCCACTCGGCGAGCACCGGCAGCAGCGTGTCGACGCCGGTGAGGTTGTGGACCTGCATCAGATCGACGTGCGACACGCGCAGGCGGCGGAACGATTCCTCGAGCATCGCGATGCCGCCGGCGCGATCACCGTCGGCGGCGGTCACCTTGGTCGCGACAAAGAGCCGCTCGCGATTGCCGATCTCCGCGATCAGCTCGCCGAGCACGCTCTCCGACTGCCGGTAGGCAGGCGCGGTGTCGATCACGCGGCCGCCGAGCTGCGGCAGGCGTTCGACGACGGCACGGCGCGCGGCGCGCTCCTCGGGCGTCGTCGGGCTGTAATTGTTGGTGCCGAGCCCGACGACCGGCAACGCCTCGCCGCTCGACGGAATCCTGCGCGTGATCACTGCCGGCGCGTCGGCCCCACTCACCGCATCCGCCGCCGCGGCGGTGCCCGCCGCGATTGCGCCGCGCGTCGCGGCCGCCACCGCGACCGTCACACCGAGCGCGATCGCCTCGCGTCGCGACAGTCTTTCATCGTGCATAGGCATAAGGACCTCCTCGTTCGATGGCGCGCCGATAGCCGGGCATCGCGTGGATACGGGTCAGAAAGCCGGTGATCGCCGTGCGACCCGCGAGATTCGCGCGCTGCGCGGCGATCTCGAGCGGGAAGCTCATCTGGATGTCCGCGGCGGAGAATTCCGCGCCGGCGAACCATGGCGTCTTCGCGAGTTCGCTCTCCAGGAAATCGAGGTGCAGCGCGAGCTGTGGCCCGATGAAGCTCCCCATCACCTTGTCGACGACGCCGCGGATCACCGGGCGCGCGAAGAACGGCGCGGGCGCGGCACCCACCCGGTCGAAGACGAGCTTCAGCAGCAGCGGCGGCATCGCCGAGCCTTCCGCATAGTGCAGCCAGTAGCGGTAGCGCAGCCGCTCGTCCGAGCCGGCGGGGGGCGCGAGGCGGCGTGTATGGTCGTAGCGCTCGACGAGGTACTCGACGATCGCGCCGGTCTCGGCGAGCACGCGACCGTCATCCTCGATCATCGGCGACTTGCCGAGCGGGTGCACGGCACGCAGTTCGGGTGGCGCGAGCATCGTGGCGGGATCGCGCGCATAGCGCCGGATCCCGTACGGCACACCGAGTTCCTCGAGCAGCCACAGCACGCGCTGCGAGCGCGACTGCTCCAGATGGTGCACGACGATCATCGGGCGATTGTGCAAGGCTTGCCCGGGTGGCGCCAGCCTGCGTGGGCGCCCTGCATGGGCGCCGTTGTGACGCGGATGAGTGACCCCGGGCCCGCTTTCGTGTAGGCTGCGCGCCGCTGACAACGCTCGAGCCGCCATCCGCGCGCTCGTGGGGCCCGCGCCGAGGCCCGGGGCCCCCTCTTCCATCCATCTGCAAGGATTTCACTGTGACGTCTTTTTCCGATCTCGGGCTCGCCCCGGGACTGCTCCGTGCCGTGGCCGACAAGGGCTACGACACCCCCACCCTCATCCAGGCGCGCGCGATCCCGGCGCTGCTCGACGGCCGCGACGTGCTCGCGAGCGCGCAGACCGGCACCGGCAAGACCGCCGGCTTCGTGCTGCCGCTGCTGCAGAAGCTCGGCGCGCCGAAGGGCCGCGCGCCGCGCGCGCTCGTGCTGACGCCCACGCGCGAGCTCGCTGCGCAGGTCGCGCAGTGCGCGCGGGAATACGGCCGCCACACGGGCCTGCGCATGCAGGTGATCTTCGGCGGCGTCGGCGAGAAGCCGCAGATCGACGGCCTGCGCACCGGCTGCGACCTGCTCGTCGCGACCCCCGGCCGGCTGCTCGATCTCGAGGGCCAGGGCGCGCTCGATCTCGGCGAAGTCGCGCATTTCGTGCTCGACGAGGCCGACCGCATGCTCGACATGGGCTTCATCCATGCGATCAAGCGCGTGATCCGGCTGCTGCCGGCGCAGCGCCAGAACGCGATGTTCTCCGCGACCTATTCCGACGACATCCGCGCGCTCGCCGCGCGGCTGCTGCACGATCCGGTCGCGATCGACGTCGCGCCGCGCAATACGGTCGCCGAGCGCATCGAGCACGTCGCGTTCAAATTGCCGAAGGAACACAAGCGGCATCTGCTCGCGCACCTGATCAAGGACGGCGCCTGGCCCCAGGTGCTCGTGTTCACGCGCACCAAGCACGGCGCGAATCGCCTCGCCGAGCAGCTCGACGGCGCGGGGATCCGCGCAGCCGCGATCCACGGCAACAAGAGCCAGTCGGCGCGCGTGCGTGCGCTCGAGGATTTCAAGGCGCACCGGATCACCGCGCTCGTCGCAACCGACGTCGCCTCGCGCGGCCTCGACATCAAGGAGCTGCCGCACGTCGTCAACTACGAGCTGCCGAACGTGCCGGAGGACTACGTGCACCGCATCGGCCGCACCGCGCGCGCCGGCGCGACCGGTCACGCCGTCTCGCTGGTCGCACCGGACGAAGCCGGCCTGCTGCGCGACATCGAGAAAGTGCTGAAGCGCGCCGTGCCGTACGCCGCGGCGCCCGCGTTCGAGATCTCCGCGGCGCCGCCACCGCGCCGGGAGGCCCCGGCGCCGCAGCATTCTGCTCATTCAGCCCGTGCGGCGCATCCGGAACGCGCTGCGCATCCAGGCCGTGCTGCACATCGCGGCGGCGCGGCGCAGCCCCCGCGCCGCGGCGGTCCGGCCCGTCGGCACGGCGGTGGCGGACGCGCGGGCGCGGCGAGACGGCCCGGCAGCGCCGGACGCTTCAGCGGCGGGCGCAAGCACTGACGGGCACGGCGCGGCGCAGCCCGACTCGCGCCGCGCCGCGCACTTTGCGAAGATGCCGACATCCGGACGAGACGAGGAGACACCGATGGCCAGCCGCCCCGCACGCAAGAACAGGATTCCGCGCCCGACGACCCGCGCGCCGCAGATCGACATCGGCATCGACACGCGCGACCGCCAGCGGATCGCCGACTCGCTCGCGCACGTGCTGGCCGACACCTACTCGCTGTACCTGAAGACGCATGCGTTCCACTGGAACGTCGAAGGGCCGATGTTCAACACGCTGCACCTGATGTTCATGGAGCAGTACACCGAACTGTGGAACGCGCTCGACCTGATCGCCGAGCGCATCCGTTCGCTCGGCTTCCCGGCGCCCGGCACCTATGCCGAATTCGCGCGGCTCACGTCGATCGAGGAATCGCCCGGCGTGCCCGAGGCGCTCGAGATGGTGCGCCTGCTCGTCAAGGGCCACGAGGCCGTGGCGCGCACCGCGCGCAAGGGCTTTCCGGCGGCCGAGAAGGCCGGCGACGAGTCGACCGTCGATCTGCTGACGCAGCGCCTGCAGGTCCACGAGAAGACCGCGTGGATGCTGCGCAGCCTGCTGCAGTAGGCGCTACGGCGCCAGCGCGCGCGCGTGGTGGCGCAGGTGGTCGGCGACGAAGCTCGAGATGAAGTAATAGCCGTGGTCGTAGCCGGCGTGCCGGCGTAGCGTCAGCGGATAGCCCGCCTCGTCGCAGGCCGCCTCGAACAGCTGCGGCTTGAGTTCGCGCTCGAGGAACGGATCGGCAAGCCCCTGGTCGATCAGGATGTGCGGGCCGCGCGCGGCATCGTCGAGCTCGCGCACGATCGCGGTCGCGTCGTACTGCGCCCAGGCGGCGCGGTCCTCGCCGAGATAGCCGCTGAACGCCTTCACGCCCCACGGGCACTGCATCGGCGCGGCGATCGGTGCGAACGCCGAGATCGAGCGGTACAGGTCGCGGTGTTTCAGGCCGATCGTCAGCGCACCATGCCCGCCCATCGAATGGCCGAACAGGCCGGCGCGCGCGGTGTCGGCCGGGAAGTTCGCCGCGATCAGCGGCGGCAGTTCATGCACCACGTAGTGATACATGCGGTAGTGCCGCGACCACGGCTCGCGCGTGGCATCGAGGTAGAAGCCCGCCGCGACGCCGAAGTCCCAGCTGTCGCGGTCGCCCGGCAGCTCGATGCCGCGCGGGCTCGTGTCGGGTGCGACCAGCATCAGGCCGAGCTCGGCCGCAACACGCTGCGCGCCGGCCTTCATCATGAAGGTCTCTTCGGTGCAGGTCAGGCCGGCGAGGTAGTACAGCACCGGCACCGGCCGGGCGGCCGCCTGCGGCGGCGTGAACACCGCGAAGCGCATCGCGGTGCCGGTGCTCGTCGATTGGTGGCGATGGAAGCCGACGCGCCCGCCGAAGCAGGCGTGCCCGGACAGTGTCTCGAGGCTCATCGCGCGCTCAGAACGTGACGACGCTGCGGATCGACTCGCCGGAGTGCATCAGCTCGAAGCTCTCGTTGATGCGCTCGACCGGCATCACGTGCGTGATCAGCGGATCGATCCGGATCCGGCCCTGCATGTACCAGTCGACGATCTTCGGCACGTCGGTGCGGCCGCGCGCGCCGCCGAAGGCGGTGCCCTTCCAGACCCTGCCGGTGACCAGCTGGAACGGGCGCGTGCGGATCTCCTGCCCCGCGCCGGCGACACCGATGATCACCGACACGCCCCAGCCGCGGTGGCAGCATTCGAGCGCCTGGCGCATCAGGTCGACGTTGCCGACGCATTCGAAGCTGTAGTCGGCGCCGCCGTCGGTCAGCGCGACGAGGTGCGCGACGAGCTCCGCGCCGGCTTCGTTCGCGTCTACAAAATGGGTCATGCCGAACTTCTCGGCGAGCGCCTTGCGCCGCGGATTGCGGTCGACACCGATGATCATGTTGGCGCCGGCGAGCCGCGCGCCCTGGATCACGTTCAGGCCGATGCCGCCGAGCCCGAACACGACGACGTTGGCGCCCGGCTCGACCTTCGCGGTATTGATCACCGCGCCGATGCCGGTGGTCACGCCGCAGCCGATGTAGCAGACCTTCTCGAACGGCGCGTCCTCGCGGATCTTCGCGACCGCGATCTCGGGCAGCACCGTGTAGTTCGCGAACGTGGAGCAGCCCATGTAGTGATGCAGCTGCCTGCCGCCGATCGAGAAACGGCTGGTGCCGTCGGGCATCAGGCCCTGGCCCTGCGTGGCACGGATCGCCGTGCACAGATTGGTCTTGCGCGACAGGCAGGCTTTGCACTGGCGGCATTCGGGCGTGTAGAGCGGGATCACGTGATCGCCCTTCTTCAGCGACGTCACGCCGGGGCCGACGTCGACGACGACGCCCGCGCCCTCGTGGCCGAAGATCACCGGGAAGAGGCCCTCGGGATCCGCGCCCGAGCGCGTGAATTCATCGGTGTGGCAGACGCCGCTCGCGCGGATTTCGATCAGTACTTCGCCGGCGCGCGGACCGTCGAGCTGCACCGTCTCGATCGTCAGCGGCTGGCCCGCTGCCCACGCCACTGCTGCCTTCACGTCCAAGGCGATTCCTCCGCGCGCGCAACCAGAAGGGCCCGCCGAAGCGGGCCCCCCAGGTTTCTCAGGTCAAGGTTCGAACGGTCGGACGTTACCAGCGCCCGCCGCCGCCGCCGCCCCCGCCGGAGCGGAAGCCGCCGCCGCCGCCCGGGCGCGGACCACGGCCGCCGCCACCGGGGCCACCGGTGCGCGGCTTGTCCTGCGCCTCGTTGACGCGCAGCGGACGACCGTTCATCGAGTATCCGTTCAGCGCACCGATCGCGCGCTGGGCATCCGCCTGCGACATCTCGACGAAGCCGAAGCCGCGCGGGCGGCCCGTTTCGCGATCCGTCGGCAGCGACACGGACTCGACCGTGCCGTGCTTCGAGAACAACTCGCGCACTTCGTCTTCACCCGCCGTGAACGGCAGGTTCCCTACATAGATCTTGGCCATCGAAAAAACTCTCTCAAAGGTTTGTACAGTCAAACATGGCAGGAACTTGCGATCCCTGACCCCTGATCGCAGTCGAAACGGTCTTGCAGACGGGACGCTCTGTCGGCGCCGTAAATGCAGGTCGAACAGGCAACGATCGGCGCGCAGCATACCACAGGGCGGAAAACCCCAGCATTTTCAATTCTTCAACCCCCTCCTTCCGGCCGGACAGGGGGTCGAAGGGGGGCCAGGGGGGGGGCTCAGGACCGGGGGTGGCCGTCGATCTCGATGAACCGGAGGAATTCGGCCCGGGTCCGGGGGTCCTCCCGGAAGGTGCCGGTCATGTGGCTGGTGACCATCGAGACCCCCCGCTTGTGCACCCCCCGGGTGGTCATGCACTCGTGGGTGGCGTCGATCACGACCCCCACCCCGCGGGGCTTCAGGACGTCCTCGATGCACTGGGCGATCTGGGCGGTCAGCTTCTCCTGCACCTGGAAGCGCCGCGCGTAGCCCTCGACGACCCGGGCAAGCTTGCTGATGCCGACGACCTTGTCGCTCGGCAGGTAGCCGACGTGCGCGCGGCCGATGATCGGCGCCATGTGGTGCTCGCAATGCGACTCGAACTCGATGTTCCGCAGCACGATCAGCTCGTCGTAGCCGCCGACCTCCTCGAACGTGCGCCGCAGATCCTCGCCGGGATCGTGCGCATAGCCCGAGAACCAGTCGCCGTAGGCATCGACGACGCGCCGCGGCGTATCGAGCAGGCCCTCGCGCGTCGGGTCCTCGCCCGCCCAGCGCAGCAATGTCCTGACGGCCTCCTCGGCCTCGTCGCGTGTCACCATCGATGTCCTCCGTCGCCGCTGTCCATCCACTATACCGGCAGGTGCTAGCATTGCCGCATGAGTTACGAGCAGTATCACAAGCGGCGCATCGGCGAGCACGTGCTGCATGCCGAAACCCAGATGATGGGTTACGGCTACGACCCGCAGCTGTCCGAAGGCGCGCTGAAACCACCCGTCTTCCTGACCTCGACCTTCGCGTTCAGGACGGCCGAGGACGGCAAGGCGTTCTTCGACTACACCGCCGGCCGGCGCGACGCGCCGCCCGGCCAGGGCGCGGGGCTCGTCTACTCGCGCTTCAACAACCCGAACCTCGAAGTGCTCGAGGACCGGCTCGCGCTGTGGGAAGGCGGCGAGGCCGCGGCGGTGTTCGCGAGCGGCATGGCCGCGATCTCGACCACGATACTCGCGCACGTGCGCCCGGGCGACGTGATCCTGATGAGCCAGCCGCTCTACGGCGGCACCGAGACGCTGATCGAGAAGACGCTGCCGAATCTCGGCATCCGCGCGGTCGGCTTCACCGAGGGCTGCAGCGAGCGCGCGGTGGCCGCGGCGATGGAGGAAGCGCTGCGCGTCGCGAAGGACGCCGGTGGCCGCGTCGCGTTCATCATGACCGAGACACCGGCGAATCCGACCAACAGCCTGGTCGACCTCGCGCTGATGCGGCGCACGGCCGACGAGATCGGCCGTCGCCAGGGCGGCGAGCCGCCGCCGGTCGCGGTCGACAACACGTTCCTCGGCCCGGTCTACCAGCGCCCGCTCGCGCATGGCGCCGATCTCGTACTGTATTCGCTGACGAAATACGTCGGCGGACACTCGGACCTGGTCGCCGGTGGCCTCGTCGGCTCGAAGGCGGGCATCCGCACGACGCGGTTGCTGCGCAGCGCGCTCGGCACGCAGCTCGATCCGAACACCGCCTGGATGCTGATGCGCTCGCTCGAGACGATGGCGCTGCGCATGCGGGCGGCGGCGGACAACGCCGCGCAGGTCGCGAAATTCCTCGCCGCCCATCCGCGCGTCAGCGACGTGAACTACCTTGGCCTGCTCGCGCAGGACGATCCACGCTGGCCGGTGTTCCGGCGCCAGTGCGACAGCGCCGGCTCGACCTTCGCGTTCAAGGTCGGCGACGGCGAGGCGGACGCGTTTCGCATGCTGAACCGGCTGCAGGTGATGAAGCTCGCGGTGAGCCTCGGCGGCACCGAGACGCTGGTCTCGCATCCGGCCTCGACCACGCATTCGGGCGTGCCGAAAGCGACCCGCGATCGCTACGGCGTCACCGACGCGATGGTGCGCATCTCGATCGGCATCGAACACCCCGAGGACCTGATCGCCGATCTCGCGCAGGCGCTCGCCTGACACGCGCCCGGCCGCTCAGTTGCTCGCGAGCACGTCGCGCAGGCTGAACTCGATCGGCACCGTCACGAGCGCCCGGCGCGCGAGGCCGTTCTCGCGATAAGGCTTGAAGAGCGCGCGGGCCACGGCCGCGCGGGCCGCCTCGTCGAGCGAGCGATCACCGCTCGAGCGCTCGACGACGACCTCGAGCGGCACTCCGCTCTCGCCGACCAGCACGCGCAGCAGCACGACGCCCTGCGCGCGCTGCCGGCGCGCCTCGCGCGGATAGTGCGGCTGCGGTGCACGCAGGTACTCGACGAACGACACGCGTCGCGGGCCGGCGTCGGCCGGCGGCGCCGTGGTCTCGGCGACCGGGGGCGGCTGCGCGGCCACGGTGATCGCCTGGCTCGCATCGACCGGCGCCACGTTCAGCAGGACCGGCGGCACCTCGGGCAACCGCAGGTTCGGCTCGACGAGCCGTACCGGCGGCGGCAGGTGGGGTGACTCGGCCTCCTGGTCGTCGATGAACGAGACCACGGCCGCGACGGCCGGGGGCCGGGTGACGCCGATGCGCCCGCTGGTCAACAGCAGCAGCAGGCCGACGTGCACGGCGACGATGACGGCCAGCACGACCGACCGGCGCGCTGCGCGCTCGCGCTGCGGGGCTGCGTTCGAAGGAAGCATGGCGGCATTTTCCGGGAGCCCTGTTACAATTGCAAATACGAATCCTTCTCATTAACGATCCCGCCCCGCTTCGGAAACCGCATGCTGCTGCAGATACCCGGCGTACTCCGGCCCGACGAACTCGCCCATGTCCAGGCCACGCTCGGCGGCGCCGAGTGGGTCGACGGCCGCGTGACGGCCGGGCACCAGTCCGCGAGAGCCAAACACAACAGGCAGCTGCCCGAGGACTCGGCCGCCGCGCGCGAACTCGGCCGCATCGTGGTCGCGGCGCTCGAACGCCACCCACTGTTCGTCTCGGCCGCGCTGCCGCTCAAGATCTTCCCGCCGCTCTTCAACCGCTACGAATCCGGCGAGTCTTTCGGCGTGCACATCGACAACGCGATCCGCATGGTGCGCGGCAGTGCGCATCGCGTGCGCACCGACCTGTCGGCGACGCTGTTCCTCGGCGAACCGGCCGACTACGACGGCGGCGAACTGGTCATCGAGGACACGTATGGCGCGCACAGCGTCAAACTGCCCGCCGGCCACCTCGTGCTCTACCCCGCCTCGAGCCTGCACAAGGTGCAGCCGGTCACGCGCGGCGCGCGGATTGCCGCATTCTTCTGGGTGCAGAGCATGATCCGCGAGGACGCACAGCGTGCGCTGCTGTTCGACCTCGACGGCGCGATCCAGCGCGTCGCCGCGGGCGATGCCGGTCATCCGGCGCTGGTGCAGCTGACCGGGGTCTACCACAACCTGCTGCGTCGCTGGGCGGACGCCTGACGCGCGCCGGCGCCTGAGGGCGGCACGCCGGCCGCCGACGCGGCATGCCTTGCCCGCAGATCGCGCACGACGTCGACGCGGTCAACGCCGGCGCCGCCCGAACGTTATTCTGGCCACATGAACCGCAAGAAGCTGCTCGCGGCCGCCGCCACGGTCGTCGCCATCGTCGCCCTCGCCCTCATCTGGCGCGCCTTCACCCGCGACACCGCCCTGCCCTACCGCTACGCGACGGTCGAGCGCGGCGACATCCGGGCCGCGGTCGCCGCCACCGGCGCGTTGAGCGCCGTGACGACCGTCCAGGTCGGCACGCAGGTGTCGGGCCGCGTGGTCGCGACCTACGCCGACTTCAACGACCGGGTGACCAAGGGCCAGCTGATCGCGCGCATCGACCCGACGCTGCTCGAGCAGGCGGTGCGCGATGCGCAGGCGGGTCTCGAGAGGAGCCGCGCGCTGTACCAGCAGGCGGACGTCGAGTACCAGCGCAATCTCGGCCTGTTCAAGGAGAAGGTGCTGACCGAGATCGAGTTCGACACGACCAGGTTCGCGCGCGAGGTCGCGGCGGCCAACGTCAAGTCGGCCGAGGTCGCGCTCGAGCGCGCGCGCCAGAACCTCGCCTATACCGAAATCTACGCGCCGATCGACGGCATCGTCGTCGAGCGCAACGTCGACGTCGGCCAGACCGTGGCCGCGAGCCTGTCGGCGCCGCAGCTGTTCCTGATCGCCAACGATCTGGCGCGCATGCAGATCCTCGCGTCGGTCGCCGAGAGCGACATCGGCGCGATCCACAAGGGCCAGCCGGTCACCTTCACGGTGCAGGCCTTTCCCGAACAGTCCTTCACCGGCACCGTGCAACAGGTGCGCCTGCAGTCGACGACCACCGAGAACGTGGTCAACTACACCGTCGTGATCGAAGTGGCGAACCCCGGCGAGAAGCTGCTGCCGGGAATGACCGCGAGCGTCGATTTCGTGACCGGCGAGGCGAAGGACGTGCTCACTATTCCGAACGCCGCGCTGCGCTTTCGCGCCACCGAGGCGATGCTCGCCGAAGTGCGCAAGGCCGGCGGCACACAGGGCCAGCGGGCCAGCGGTACGCGGCCGGCCGGCGAGGCGCGCGGCTCCGGCGACGCGCGCGGCACGGGCGAACGGCGGCCCGCCGATCTCGCGATCCTCTGGTATGTCGACGGCAACGGCCGGCTCGCGCGCCTGCCGGTGCGCACCGGTCTGACCGACGGCCAGCGCACCGAAATCAGCGGCGAGGGCCTGAAGGAAGGCATGAACGTCATCATCGGCGTCACGCAATCGGGCGCGAGCGCGCAGTCTTCGAGCCCGTTCCAGTCGGCGCCGATGCAGGGCGGGCCGCGCGGCTTCTGAGCGTGCCAGCGATGCCAACCGCCGACATTCCCGTCATCCGCCTGCAGGGCGTCACCAAGGTGTACAGCCCGGGCGAGAACGCGGTCCACGCGCTCGCCGGCGTGGACCTCGAGATCCGGCGCGGCGAGCTGGTCGCGATCATGGGCGCGTCGGGCTCGGGCAAGTCGACGATGATGAACATCCTCGGCTGCCTCGACACGCCGACCGCCGGGCGCTACGAGCTCGACGGCATCGACATTACCGGCCTGACGAAGAACGCGCTCGCCGACCTGCGCAGCCTGAAGATCGGCTTCGTGTTCCAGGGCTTCAACCTGCTCGCGCGCACGACCGCGCTCGAGAACGTCGAGCTGCCGCTGCTGTACGACCGCGCAGGCCGCTTCGCGCCGGCCGCCTCGCCGGCGCCCGAGGCGCTGCGGCGCGTCGGCCTCGGCGAGCGCATGCACCACGTGCCGAGCCAGCTGTCGGGCGGCCAGCAGCAGCGCGTCGCGATCGCGCGCGCGCTGGTCACGAACCCGTCGCTGATCCTCGCCGACGAGCCGACCGGCAATCTCGACAGCCACACCTCGCTCGAGATCATGGCGCTGTTCCAGGAGCTGAACGCGCAGGGCATCACGATCGTGCTCGTCACGCACGAGCCCGACATCGCCGCACACGCGCACCGCGTGATCGAGATGCGCGACGGGCACATCGTGCGCGATGCGCGGGTCGATGCGCCGCTGGATGCCGCGGCCGAGCTCGCGCAGCTGCAGGTGGCCTCGTGAAGGCCTCGGCGCTGGTCCGCATCGCGACGCAGAGCATTCTGCGCAACAAGATGCGCACGCTGCTGACGATGCTCGGCATCGTGATCGGCGTCGCCGCGGTGATCGTGATGGTCGCGGTCGGCCAGGGCGCGCAGGCGAACATCGAGGCGCAGATCCGCGGCCTCGGCACCAACATGCTGATGGTGATGGCCGGCTCGAGCAGCCAGGGCGGCGTGAGCCAGGGCGCGGCGACGTTCAACCGCCTGACGATCGAGGACGCCGAGAAGCTCGAGCGCGAGGCGACGCTGCTGGCGGCGGTCTCGCCGGTCGTGTTCTCGCGCGGCCAGATCATCGGCGGCGCCGGCAACTGGCGCACCGCGATCATCGGCGCCGCGCCGAACTACCAGACGATCCGCGACTGGCCGGTCGACAGCGGCAGCTTCTTCTCGGCCGCCGACCTGCGTTCGGTGCGTCGTGTGACCGTGCTCGGCCGCACGGTCGCGAACGCGCTGTTCCCCGACGCCGACCCCGTGGGCCAGCAAATCCGCGTGCGCAACGTGCCGTTCACCGTGATCGGCGTGCTCACGGCGAAGGGCCAGACCGCCGGCGGCAACGACCAGGACGACACGATCCTGATCCCGTACACGACCGCGCGCGCCTACCTCTCCGGCCACTTCCGCATCGGCCAGATCATCGCGAGCACGTTCTCGCCCGGCGACATCCCGGCCGCGCAACAGGAGATCCGCGCGATCATGCGCGAGTCGCACCGCATCCCGGACGGCGACGACGACGACTTCACGATCAGGAACCAGGACGACATCGCGGCCGCGGCGCAGGGCACCACGCGCGTGATGTCGCTGCTGCTGGCCGCGATCGCGTCGATCTCGCTGCTGGTCGGCGGCATCGGCATCATGAACATCATGCTGGTATCGGTCACCGAGCGCACGCGCGAGATCGGCATCCGCATGGCGATCGGCGCGCGCGGCAGCGACGTGATGGCGCAGTTCCTCGTCGAGAGCATCGTGATCAGCCTGGTCGGCGGGCTGATCGGGCTCGCGCTCGGCTTCGCGAGCGGCGTGCTGCTCGCGCACCTGACCGGCTGGGCGGTCGCGATGTCGCCACAGGCCGCGCTGATCGCGATCGCGTTCTCGGCCGCCGTCGGCGTGTTCTTCGGCTTCTATCCCGCGCGCAAGGCCGCCGCGCTCGATCCGATCCAGGCGCTCCGCTATGAATGACACGACCCGCATGCTCACGGCCAGCCTCGCGGCGCTGCTCGTCGGCGGCTTCGCCGCCGCGGCGCTCGCGCAGGATGCGCCGCGCGAGACCCGCATCATCACGTTCGACCAGGCGATCGAAATCGCCCTGCAGCAGAACGACGTGCTGCGCAGCGCGCGCAACGCCGCGGCGCTCGGCGAGCTCGGCGTCGACCAGGCGCGCACCGGTTTCCTGCCGGACCTCGGGCTGAGCGCGCGCACCAGCCGCGACTTCGATCGCGACGACACGAACCAGACGACTTCGCTGAACCTGTCGTCGGGCGTCACGCTGTTCGACGGCTTCGCCAATACCGCGGGCCTGAAGGCCGCGAAGCTCGCGAGCCGGGCAAGCGGCGCGGACCTCGCGCGCACCGGCGAGACCGTGATCTTCACCGTGGCGACCGACTTCCTCGCGCTCGTGCAGAGCCAGGAGCAGCTGCGCGTGCAGCGCGAGAATCTCGCCGCGCAGGTGGCGCTCGGCAAGCAGATCGACGCCTACGTGCGCGCCGGCGCCCGCACGATCGCCGACCAGTACCAGCAGGAGGCGAACGTCGCGAGCGCGAAGCTCGCGGTCGTCGAGGCCGAGCGCGCCGCGGAGCTCGCCAAGGTCGACGTGATCCTGACGCTGCAGCTCGATCCGCGCGGCACCTACGAATTCGTCGCGCCAGCCGTCGGCCAGCCGGGCGCCGACGCGCTCGAGCCGCTCGATGCGCTGATCGCGCGCGCCTGGGCCGCGCGCGCCGATGTCGCGGCCGGCGAAGCGCGGGCCGAGGCCGCCCTGCAGGACATCCGCGTCGCGAAGTCCGGCCGCTGGCCGGTGGTCGGCCTGTCGGCCGGTTACGGCTCGTCGTTCTCGTCGGACGTCGCGCCGTCGTGGAACGACCAGCTCGACGACAACCGTGGCGGCGCCGTCGGCCTCACGGTCACGATGCCGCTGTACGATCGCGGCGCGACGCGGATCGCGACGCGGCGCGCCGAGCTGGCCGCCGACAACGCGCAGATCGCGCTCGACAGCCTGCGCCAGCAGGTCGGCTCGCAGGTGCGCCGCGCCGTGCTCGATCTCGAGTCGGCGCGGGAGCAGCTGCTCACGTCCGAGGCGCAACAGCGCGCCGCGGCGCGCGCGCTCGAAGTGACCGAGCAGCGCTACCGCGCGGGCGCCGCCACCCTGGTCGAGCTGACGCAGTCGCGCGCGACCCAGGTGCAGGCCGCGGGCGCCTACGTCACCGCGAAATACGAAGTGGAGTTCCAGCGGCGCCTGCTCGACTACTACGTCGGCGGCCTGACCGCCGAGCGCGTGCGCTTCGAACAGGCGCCCGACTGAAACCCCGCGCGGCTCAGAACGCGTAGTTCGCCGACAGCACGAACTGGCGCGTGTCGCCGGGCACCGCCCAGCCATTGTTGCGCACGCGAACGTAGTACTCCTCGTCGAACAGGTTGTTGACGTTCAGCCGCAGGCCGAGCCGGTCGGTCGCCTGCCAGCTCGCCATCAGCCGGTGCACGGTGTACGACGGCGCCTTGTTGAGCGGCGGCGCACCGTTGGTCAGATAGATCTCGCCCTGGTACGTGACGCCGTAACCGATCGTGAAGCGCAGCGGCAGCTCGTAGGTCGTCCACAGGCTGCCCGAGTTCTCGGGCGTCTGCGTCAGCGGATTGCCGGCCTGCGCGTCGAGACTGCCTTGCGACAGATCGTAATCCGACACGCTCTGGATCACCTCGCTGTCGAGATACATGTAGTTCGCGAACACCTGCCACCTGTCGGTGATCGCGCCCGCGAGGCCGAGCGACACGCCGTCGACGCGCGCCTCGCCGTCGAGCGCCTGCTCGCCGGACGGGTTGTCGGGGTTGTTCGGGTCGTTGACGCGGTAGTTGGTGCGCTCGTTCCTGAACACCGCCGCGCTCAACGCCAGGTGCGCGTCCAGCAGGTCCCACTTGACGCCGATCTCGTAATTCACCGCCTCTTCGGGATCGACGTTGCAGTTTGCGTTGCCGCTTGCGCTGGTCAGCGTGCACGGATTGCCATTCACGCTCGCCTTGGACGGCGTCTCCGAATTGCCGTAGGCGACGTAGATCGACGCGTTCTCCACCGGCTTGAACACGAGGCCGGCGCGATACGACAGCAGATCGTCGCGGTTCACCGTGAGCGGATTGCCGGTGATCTCGCCGCCGCTCGCCGGTGTCGGAACCGACTGGCTGACTGCGCGACTGTCGTTGTGCTCGTAGCGCAGGCCGGCGCTGAATTCCCACTTCGGCGAGAACCTCAGGCTGTCGAACACGTAGAGCGCCTGGTTGTCGAGCTCGCCGTTCGTCCTGCCCGAGACGATGAAATTGACCGGACCCGTCCAGTTCGAATCGGGGTTGCGGATGTCCATCAGCGGCAGCACCGGATTCGGCGTCGCGCCGTCCGGGTTGCGCAGGCTGTTGCCGTTCGCAAGGTCGTAGGTCTCGTGCGAGACCGAGAAGCCCGCGACCAGCGAGTGCGCCACTCCGCCCGTGTCGAAGTCGGCGCGGAAGTCGGTCTGGTTGACGATCGAGGTGTTCTTCGTGTCGCGCGTCGTGCCGCGCGGACCGGAAGGCTGGTACTGGCCGGGTGTCGCGCAGGCGGCGCCCGTCGGCGTCAGGCTCGTGTCGAGACACCAGGTGCCCTGCGGCGGATCGACCGCCGAGAACTGGCTCACCGTCTGCCAGCGCGTCAGGTTGCGCACCGAGAAGCGCTCGTCGAAGCGATGGTTCAGCACCAGCGTCGCGGCATCCTGCTCGTTCTTCTGCCGGTCGACGTTGTGGTAGCCGTAGTAGTTCGACGGATCGACGCCGGGCAGCGGGCCGCCGTCGAGTCCGGGATAGAACGGCACGCCATACTGCGGCACGTTGTCGTCGTACTGGTGGATGTAGCTCAGCGACAGCGTCGTGTCGCTGCCGAGGCCGAAGCTGATCGACGGCGCGATGCCCCAGCGCTCGTACTCCTCGTAGTCGCGGCCGGGCACGTCGTTGTGATGCACCATCGCGTTCAGGCGCAGCGCGGTCGACTCGCCGATGCGCTGATTCGTGTCGACCGTGAAGCGGCCGTAGCTGTCGGTGCCGGCGCCGGCGCCGGCGCCGAGACGCGTGAATTCCTCTTCCGTCGCGACCTTGGTCACGAGGTTGATCGTTCCCCCGACCGAGCCGGACCCGGAGTACACGGAGCTCGGGCCGTTGACGACTTCGACCTGCTCGAGATTGAACGGATCGGAGCGCGTGTACTGGGCACTGTCGCGCACGCCGTCGACGCCGATGTCGTTGTTCGCGTTGTAGCCGCGCAGCGTGATGCTGTCGCCGTAGCCACCGCCGCCCTCGCCGGCGCCGAACGTGATGCCGGGCAGCGTCGAGAGCACTTCGCGCAGCGTCATCAGGTTCTGGTCGACGATGACCTGCTGCGGCACCACGGTCACGGTCTGCGGCGTGTCGCGCAGCGGGCGCGTGTACTTGGGGGACGACGGTGCTTCGGGCCGGTAGCCTTCCTCGATCGAGGTCTCCTCGACCGTGACCTTCGGCAACTGGCGCACGTCGGCTGGCGCCTGCTGCGCCCTCGCGACCAGCACACCTCCGGCGATGGCCACGCTGACGGCGGTGGCAACCAGGGAGCGCGACGTCGCAGCGCGACGTGCGCCGTTCGAAAGAGACAGCGGCGGGACGGACTTCATGTAAGGGGGCCTCAGCAGTTGTTATTGAGAATAAGACTCGTTCGTAATTACTTTCTCATTTGATCCAGATCAACGTCAAGGGACGCCGGGTGCTGTAGCCCGCGCAAGCCTCATAATGTTGGGATCCACCACGGGGAGGTCAGTCTGGACTGGGTCTACGCCACAGGGGTCGTGTTTGCGTCCGGCACGCTCGCCACGGCCGTCGGCGCGGCACCGGTGCTCGCGCTGAAGACGCTGAGCCCGCGGCTCGCCAACCATTTCCTCGCCCTCGCCGCCGGCGTGATGCTCGCCGCGAGCGTCTACACGCTGCTGCCGGCCGCGCTCGACGAGGCAGCGAACCGCGTGGCCGCGCCGTGGGCCGTGCCGCTGACACTGCTCGCGATGGGCGTCGGGGCGTGGACGATCGCCTGGGCGAACCGGCGCTTCCCGCACGAACACCAGTACAAGGGCCACGATGGCAGCCGCAGCGAGCATTCGCTGTCCTTCCTGCTGGTGACGGCGATCGCGCTGCATAATTTTCCGGAGGGCCTGAGCGTCGGCGTCACGCTCGGCGCCGACGACCCGACGCTGACGCCGCGCATCGCGGTCGCGATCGCGATCCAGAACGTGCCGGAGGGGCTCGTCGTCGCGATGGCGATGCTCGGCAGCGGTTTCAGCCGCGGGCGGGCCTTCGGGCTCGGCGTGTTCACCGGGCTGATCGAGACTGCGGGCGGGCTGTTCGGCGCCGCCGCGGTCGGCTCCGCCGGTGCGCTGCTGCCCTGGGCGCTCGCGTTCGCGGCCGGTGCGATGCTCTACGTGATCAGCGAGGAAGTGATCCCCGAGACGCATCGCAAGGGGATGTCGGGCGGCGCGACCGCGAGCCTGCTGACCGGCTTCGCCGCGATGGTGTGGTTCAACGGCCTGTTCGCGTCCTGACCGGTCGCCACGATGTACACCGCGCAGACCAAGTTCCGTGCCCCGCGGGTGCGCAGCGATTCGGTGGCGCGCGCGGCGTTGCTCGCCGCGCTCGAGCGCTCGGTGGCGGCGAACCCGGTGACGCTGGTCAGTGCACCGGCCGGCTGGGGCAAGTCCACCCTCCTCGCGCAGTTCGCCGGCGCCGCGCAGCACAGTCGCCAGGTCCTGTGGCTGTCGATCGACGCCGATGACAACGACCCGAACCGGCTGTTCGCCGCGCTGGTCGAGGCGATCGAACCGCTCGGCGCGGTGTGGGACGTCGATCCGCGCGCGCTGACCGCGAATGCCTCGCTCGGCGGCTCGCAACTGCGCGCGGCGGCGGCGGCGCTCGTCAATGCGCTGTGCACGGTCAGCACGGCGCGCATCGTGCTGCTGCTCGATGACCTGCATCGGCTGGAACGCGGCGAGCCGCTCGCGCTGATCGAGTCGCTGGCCGAACGCCTGCCCGAGCACGTCGCGCTGCTGCTCGGCTCGCGCGTACCGCCGGCGCTGCCGCTCGCGCGCTGGCGCCTGCACGGCGAGCTCGGCGAGTTCGGCACGGCGGAGCTCGCGTTCACGGCCGAGGATGCTGCGACGCTCGCCGCACAGCGGCTCGCCGCGCCGCTCGACGAGATCGCCCTGCACCGCGCGCTCGCGCGCACGCATGGCTGGCCCGCGGGCCTCGCGCTCGCGCTCGGCCGCACGCGCGGCGGCGGGCGCCTGCCGAGCTCGGAAGCGCTGATGTTCGAATACCTCGCGCAGGAAGTCTTCGCCGGCGTGCCGGCGGACATCCAGGAATTCCTGCTGCGCAGCTCGATCCTCGTCGAGCTCGACCCGGCGCTGTGCGAAGCGGTGACCGGCCGCGAGGATGCGCGCGAGCTGCTGCGCGACCTGTACCGGCGCAGCCTCTTCGTCACCGCGCTCGACGAGACGACGCCGGTGCTGCGCGTGCACGACCTGTTCCGCGACTTCCTTGCCGCGCGCCTCGCGCTGCGCGATCCCGGCGAAGTCGCGGCCTGGCATCGCGCCGCCGCGCGCGCCGAGCGCAACGGGACGCGTGCGATCCAGCACTGCCTCGCCGCCGAGGACTGGGACGAGGCCATCGCGCGGATCTTCCCGATCGGCGAGCAGCTGCTCGCCGAGGGCGCGCAGGACGCGATCGAGCGCTGGCTCGTGCAGCTGCCGCCCGCCGCGCGTGAGACGAGCGCCGCCGCCGCGTGGCTCGACGGGCTGTGCGCCTCGACGCGCTGGGACTGGCTGCGCACGCGCCGGCAGCTGACCCGCGCGGTGGGCCTGCTCGACCCCGGCGCACCGGAACGCGTGCGCGCGCTCGTGCATCTGGCCGATGCCGTCAATTCGCTCGGCGATCGCGCCGGCGCCGCGCGCTTGCTCGACGAGATCGAGCGCCAGCCGATGGACGCGGCGGGCCGCGCGCAGCTCGCGGTGCTGCGTGCCTGGAATGCGCTGCCGTCGGGCGACGTCGACGCGGTCGTGCGGCACATGCGCGATTTCCTCGCGATCGTCGAGCACGATCCGGTGCAACTGTGCCCGCGCGCGGCCGGCCAGATCCATTGCCTGTTCATCGGCATCCCGGGCATCGTCGGCCTGTTCGACCGCTTCTTCACGCTCGCGCAGCGTGTGCCCGGCACGAAGGCGGCGCCCTGGCAGGCACTCGCGCTGACGGTCGGCGCCTGGGCGAGCCTGTGGCGCGGACGGCTCGAGGATACGCGCGATGCGATCGCCCGCAGCGACGAGCTGCAGCATCGCTTCGGCGACCTGCGCAACGTCGGGCGCGGCCACGCACAGGTCAAGTGCATCTTCCTCGCCGCGATCGGCCGCGGCGAGGAGGCGCTCGCGATCTCGACCGCGATCCTCGCGAACATGGACGCGCCCGATGCGGCGGGCCTGCGCCTCGTCTGGCGCCGCGCCTACCTGCACGGCACGGCGCGCCTGTTGTGGATGCTCGGTCGCGACCGCGAATTCCTCGCGCTGGTGCCGGAGCTGACCGCACCGCGCAACGAGGCCGAATGGCCCTTCCTCGATATGGCCGCCGACATCGTGGCCGGCCAGGCCGCGCTGATCGCGCTCGACTGGCCGGCGGCGATCGCGGCGTTCGGGCGCGCGGTCGCCGTCCATCCGCGCCACCGCATGGCGATGGCGGCCGCCGATTCGCGCACGGGCCTCGCGTGCGCGCTGCTCGGTGCCGGACGGCGCGACGCGGCCTGGCGCGCGCTCGCGCCGGTGATCGACGAATGCGTCGCCGACCAGGCGATCGGGCTGCTGCTGCTCGAACCCGCCGCACGCCTCGATGCGCTGCTCGGCGTGGTGCCCGCCACGGTGCGGCGCCGCCCGGAGGTTGCGGTGCTGCTCGAGCGCCTCGCCGCATGGCGCGGCCACGTCGAGCAGGACGCCCCGCAGGGCCCGCTCGCGCTGCTGACCGAGCGCGAGCTCGAAGTGCTCGCGCAGGTCGCCGCGGGCGCGGGCAACAAGCACGTCGCGCGCGAGCTGGCGCTGTCGCTGCACACGGTCAAGCGGCACATCGCCAACATCCTCGCGAAACTCGACTGCGCCTCGCGCGGCGAGGCTGCCGATCTCTATCGCCGCCACGCGCCGCGCAGCAGTGTCACGGCCGGCTGATCCCGCGCGCGTACGCGCGTTCCCGCCAATCCTCGGTCCGCGGCCGTGCATCCTCGTGCTCGGCAGCCTGCCGGGCGTTGCCTCGCTGCGCGCGGGTCAGTACTACGCGCATCCGCGCAACCAGTTCTGGCCGATCATGGGCGCGCTGTGCGACGCCGGCCCGCAGCGGCCGTATCGCGAACGGCTGCGCGCGCTGCGCGAGCGCGGCGTGTGCGTCTGGGACGTGCTCGCCGAAGCCTCGCGGCCCGGCAGCGCCGACGCCGCGATCGACGCCGCCACGGCGCGCGCGCACGACCTCGCGGGCCTGCTCGGCAGCCGCCCGTCGATCCGGCTGGTCGCATTCAACGGCGCGACGGCCGCCCGCCTGTACGCGAAGCTCGTGGGTCCCGCGCTGACGCCGGATCGCGCGGCGGCGCTGGCCCATGTGACCCTGCCCTCGACGAGCCCTGCGCACGCGAGCCTGACGTACGCGGCCAAGCTGCGGGCCTGGCGGGCGGCGCTGGCACCCCTTCTCGCCTGACACCCGTTCTCGCCTGACACCCGTTCTCGCCTGACACCCGGCGTATGGCTCCTCGCGGGCGCCCCGCATGGCTCTCCGGAGCGATGCCGGCGCCCGGCCCCCTGCCGAGAATGGCGCCATGTCGGACGCCACTGCATACGACCCCCACCGCCGCTTCATCGAGCACTACCGCAGCCGGTATCTGCCGAGCGTGCGCTGGTCGGCGCCGCGCCGCGGGATCGAGATCGTCGGCCTCGAGGCCGTGATCCGCCATCTGCTGCAGGAAGCGGCCTGCATGGCGGCACCCGAGTTCACCCCGGTGCGCTGCGCGAGCTCGCCCGAGCGGGTGATCGACGAACAGGTCGTGCGCTTCGTGCACGCCGGGGACGGCATCGCCGGCGCGCCGATCACCCGTGGCGACCTGGTCGAGCTCGAGCGCGTGCGCATCTTCGAGCTGCAGGCGGGGCGCGTGAAGTCCGAAACCCATATCGAAACCTGGTCCGTGCTGGAACGGGCCAATCACACAGGGAGGATCCAGGCATGAAATCGAAACTCTGGCTGGGCGCGGCGGCCGTCGCCGCCCACTTCTGCGTCTGGCAGGCATTCGCATCCGACGCACCGACCCGGATCGCCGCGGCGGTCACCGGCGAATCCACGGTCAGCGGCGAGCCGGCGGGCCACGTCGCGCGCGGCCGCTACCTCGTGCAGGTCGCGGGCTGCAACGACTGCCACACCCCGGGCTATGCCGGGCAGGCGGGCAAGGTGCCCGAACAGGACTGGCTGACCGGCGATGCGCTCGGCTGGACGGGCCCCTGGGGCACGACCTACCCGATCAACCTGCGCCTGTTCGTCGCCGACCTGACGGCCGGGCAGTGGCTCACGGTGACCCGCAACGCCGTCGCGCGCCCGCCGATGCCCTGGTTTAATCTGCACGCCATGAGCGACGAGGATCTGCTCGCGATCTACCACTACGTCCGCGCGCTCGGGCCGACGGGCCAGCCCGCACCCGCGTACCTGCCGCCCGGCGTCGCAGCCGCCACGCCGGTCGTGCGCTTCCCGGGGATCGAATAGCCCGGCACACACAAAAGAAGGAACACCGCCATGTCGTCGATCACCGCTGTCGGATCAACTGCCGTGCGCACGGCCCTCGTGCTGCTCGCCGCGGTACTGTGCATGCCGGCACTCGCCGACGAGCCCGGCGAGACCTGGGAGATCACGACCGAAATGCAGGCGGCGGGCATGTCCCTGCCCGCGAATACGCAGCAGGTCTGCACGCCGAAGGACGCCCCGGAGCAACCGCCGGGCCTGCAGACGCAGGACAACTGCGAGGTCTACGACGTGCAGCGCTCGGGCAGCTCGATGCGCTGGAAGATGCGCTGCACCGGCGACCCGCCGACTTCCGGTTCCGGCGAGATGACCTACAGCGGCCGGGACAGCTATCGCGGCGAGATGCACATGAACGTCGGCGGCGACGAGATGCACATGAAGCTGAGCGGCCGCCGGCTCGGCACGGCCTGCGACGCGGGCAAGGTCAAGCGGCAGATCGCGGCCGCGCAGGCGCAGTCCGCGGCGTACCAGGAGCAGGTCTGCCAGGCCGGCGTCGACGGCATGACAGCGTACACGTTCAACGGAGCGAACGGCATCCAGTGCGCGGCGAAATACCGCGACCAGTATTGCGCGAATATCCGGACCGAGGCGGGCTACGACAAGGTCGCCGACATGGGCATGAGTACGCAGGGCCCGGCGCAGATGCGCAGCGACCTCGGTGCCGCCGCGAGCCTGTGTGGCCTGCCGGCCGCGGGCGCCGGCAGTGTCGAGGACATCCGCGGCGGGCTGTGCCGCAAGGCACTCGAGAACGAGTCGCTCGTCTTCCTCGGCCGCAACTGCGAGCCCGAGGGCAAGCCGCTCGCGCTGCGCGAGTGCGCGGGCCGCGGCTATTCGTCGCCGGTCGCGGCGAAGTACGTCGATTTCTGCAACGCCTACGCGCGCCACGGCGCGCTGCCGGCCGCGGGAGAAGCGGCCGCCGCAGCACCGGCCGACCCGAAGGAGTCGGCGATCAAGGCCGGCAAGAAGGCGCTGCGCGGCCTGATCGGCTTCTGAGCAGGCTCGCGCTCCTGCTGCTGGCCTGCCTCGGCGCCGTCGCGCACGGTGCCGGGGCGGCGGCGGCCCCCGATCGCTACCCGCGCGCGGCCAGAGCCTATGTCGTTGCGATCGGCGACACGGTGACCTGGGCGCGAGCCGCCGATCTGCCGCTGCCGCCGGCGTCGCTGACGAAGCTGATGACCGCCGTCGTGCTGCTCGAATCCGACTGGGATCCACAGGCGCTCGTCACGGTCAGCGCCCTCGCAGCCGGCGCGGGCGGCACGCGGGCCGGACTGCGCGAGCGCGAGCAGCTTAAGGCCGGCGACCTGCTTGCCGCGCTGCTCGTGCGCTCGGCGAACGACGCCTGCCTCGCGCTTGCCGAACATCACTCCAGCAGCGTGGCGCGATTCGTCGAGCGCATGAACGCGCGCGCCGCGGAGCTCGGGCTCGCTCACACCCACTATGCCAATCCCTGCGGCCTCGACGCGCCGGAGCATCGTTCGAGCGCCAACGATCTGCTGCGCCTGTCGCGCTACGCCGTGCAGTTCCCGTCGATCGCGGCGCTCGCCACCGCGCGCGAAGTCACGCTGCAGACCCGCGCAGGTCGCCGCCTGACGCTGACGACGACCAATCCGCTGCTCGGCCGGCTCGATGGCGCGATCGGCCTGAAGAGCGGCTTCACGTCGCAGGCCGGCCAGTGTGCGGTCGTGCGCGCGCAGCGCGAGGGCATCGAAGTGTGGGTCGTGCTGCTCGACGCGCGCGATCGCTGGTGGACCGCGGCGGCGCTCGTCGAGGATGCCTATCATGCCGCGCTTCGCCGCTGATCCGGCGTTGCGGGCCCGCGCGCTGCTCGCGGCGGCGACGCTCGCCGCCTACGTGACGGCCTTCGGCGGCGGCTACCAGTTCGACGACTGGGCGGTGATCGTCGACGACCCACGGGTGCATTCGCTCGACGCCTGGTGGCAATCGATGCCGGGCATACGGCCGCTGCTGAAGTTGAGCTATGCGCTCAACTGGCAAAGCGGCCTCGGGCTCGCGGGCTTCCACGCGGTCAATCTCGGCGTGCACCTGCTGAACGTCCTGCTCGTGTTCGCGCTGCTGCGCCGGCTCGCCGCGCGCACCGGCCCGACGGGGCTCGCCGCGCCGTTCGTCGCCGCCCTGCTCTTCGCGCTGCATCCGGTGCAGACCGAGGCGGTCACCTACATCTGCGGCCGCTCGTGCAGCCTGAGCGCGCTGTTCGCGCTCGCGAGCCTGCTCGCGTGGGAGTGCTCGCGCGCACGGCCGCGGGCCGCGGCCCGCCGCTGGCTCGCCTGGTGCGTTTCGCCCATCGCGCTGCTGCTCGCGCTGCTCGTCAAGGAAACCGCGATGGTCACGCCGGCGGCGCTCGTGCTGCTCGCACTGTGCGACTCGCGCTCGCGCGTGCGCTGGCGCGATGCGCTCGCGGCGGCGATCCCGCAGCTGCTCGTGCTCGCGGCCGCGGGCCTCGCCGCCGCGACATTGCCGCGCTACTGGATGCTCCTCGAAGCGAGCTTCACGGCGCGCCCGCTCGGCGTGAACCTGCTGACGCAGCTGCACGGCATCGCGTGGCTCGCCGGACAGCTCGTGCTGCCGTGGCGGCTCAACGCCGATCCGCTGCTCGCGGAAGTGGCCGCGTGGACGCCGGTGACGTTCGTGCTCGCGCTCGTCCTCGGTGCGCTACTCGTGTTCGCCGCCGCCTCGCTGCGGCGGCGGCCGGCGGTCGCCTTCGGGATCTTCTGGTTCTTCCTGTGGCTCGCACCGACGAACTCGCTGCTGCCGCGGCTCGACATCGTCAACGATCGCCAGCTCTACGTCGCGCTGATCGGGCCGGCCTGGCTCGCGGGCTACGCGGTCGCGCAGCTCATCGAGGCGCGCGACGCGGCCGGATGGCGGCGCATCGCACTCGCCGCCGCCCTGATGTCGATCGTGGGCCTCGGCCTCGCGACCAGCGCGCGCAACCGCGTCTACCACAGCGAAATCGCCTTCTGGAGCGATGTCTGCGCGAAGTCGCCGGGCAATGCGCGCGCGGCGGGCAATCTCGGTTACGCGCTCGCGCTGGCCGGCCGCCCTGCGGAGGCGGAGGCGCAGTTTCGCCGCGCGCTCGAGATCGACCCACAGTACACTCGTGCGGCCATCAATCTGCTGCTGCTGAAGGACCTGGGTCCCGAATGATCTCCTCCGGTTCCGAATTCCGGCGGGGCTGGCGCGTACTCGCCGCCTCCTCGCTCGGTGTCGCCTTCGGCGCATCGCCGATCCCGTACAACTCGCTCGGGCCGTTCACGCTGCCGATCGCCGCAGAGTTCGGCTGGGGCCGCGGCGACGTGCAGCTCGCGATACTGTGGTACACGATCGCGGTCGTCTGCGTCGTGCCGATCGTCGGTGCGCTCGCGGACCGTTACGGCGTGCGGCGGCTCGCACTGCTGACGCTGGCGGCCTTCGGCCTCGGCTTCGCCGCGCTCGCGCTGGCGCCGGGCGTGCTCGTGCTGTTCTACGCGTTGTGGTTCATGGTCGGCTTCGTCGGCGGCGGCTCGACGCCGGTCACCTGGACCCGCGCGGTCAACGGCTGGTTCGTCACGAACCGCGGCCTCGCGCTCGCGATCACGCTGCTCGGCACCGGCATCACGGCCGCCTTCCTGCCGACACTGACGATCTGGCTGATCGAGCACTTCGGCTGGCGCCGGGCTTTCATCGGCATCTCGCTGCTGCCGCTCGCGATCGCGCTGCCGATCGCGATCGCGTGGTTTCGCAACGCGCCGGACCCAAGTGCCGCCACGGCGCAGTCCGGCAGCGGCGCGGCGCGGGCACCGGCGCACGCGCACGAGCCCGGCGTCACGCTGCGCGAGGCGCTGCGCAACTACCGCTTCTGGGTGCTGATCGTGTCGATCCTGCTGGTCGCCACCGGCATCGGCGGCACGATCACCAACATGGTGCCGCTGCTGCAGGACCGCGGCTTCACCGCGATCGAAGCCGGCCAGACCGCCGGCGCGATCGGCATCAGCATCATCTTCGGACGCGTGCTCGCGGGCTTCCTGATGGACCGTTTCTGGGCGCCGGGCGTCGTGTTCCCGATGCTGGTGCTGCCGGGCATCGCCTGCCTGATCCTGATGAACCATGCGCTCGCGCACGGCGCGGCATTGTTCGCCGCGGTACTGGTCGGCTTCGCGTCGGGCGCCGAGACCGACCTCGTCGCCTATCTCAGCGCGCGCTATTTCGGCCTGAAGCACTATGGCCGCATCTACGGCGTGCAGTACGCCGTGTTTGGCTTCGCCTCCGGCATCGCGCCGGCGCTGTTCGGCAGTGTGTACGACCGCACCGGCAGCTACGACGCGATCCTGATCGCCGCGGCGATCGCGTTCGGGCTCGGCGCCCTGCTGCTGCTGACGATGGGACGTTATCCGGCGTTCGCGCCGGCGGCCGCTCCGACGTAGTCCCGCGTCAGCTCCGCCGATACGGCCCACAGCCGCGCCGCGAGCGCCTCGTCGCGCATCGCCTCGCCCGGCACTTCCGGATTGCAGTTCGCGAAGTAGCAGCCGCTCACGCCGTCCACGCGCGGATTCGTCGCGACGTAGCACTGCGTCGCGGCGCCCGCCGCGATGCTCTTCATGAAGGTCCAGCCGATCAGCTTGCCGAGTATCTGCTTGCGGCGGCCGAAGTGGCGGCCGAGGTTGGTCCTGATGATGCCCGGATGCACGGAGTTCGACGTCGCGGAGCTGCCGCGCAGCCGCCGCGCGAGCTCGAGCGAGAACAGGCCGTTCGCGAGCTTGCTCTGGCCGTAGGCGCGGTTCGGGTCGTATTCGCCGCGCTCGCCGGAGAGATCGTCGAACTCGATGCCCTCCGGCGGCGCCCAGATGTAGCCGCGGCTCGAAACGACGACGACCCGACCCTGCGGCGCGGCGAGCACGCGATCGAGCAGGCGGTTGACCAGGATGAAATGGCCGAGATGGTTGACGACGAAGTGCTTCTCGATTCCGTGGACCTGCTCGAGCGTCGGCAGCGCCATGATCCCGGCGTTGCAGACCAGCATGTCGAGACCGACGCCGAGCTCGCGCACCCGGTCGGCGCAGGCCGCCACCGAGTCGAAGTCGGCCAGCTCGAGCGCGAGCGGCGTCGCGCGATCACCCGCCGCCGCGCAGGCCGCGGCAGCCTTGTCGAGCGTGCGCGCGGTGCCGAGCACGTGCGCGCCCCGCAAGGTCAGCACGCGCAGCGTCTCGGCGCCGAGGCCCGAGTTGACGCCGGTCACGAGCGCGACCTTGCCCGACAGGTCGAGCCCCGCGGTGACCTCCTCGGCGGTCGAGTCCTTGCCGAACGGCCCGACCGGTACGCCCGCGGGGCGCGCCGGTCCGTCGCGGCCACCGAGCGAGCGCCGCGCGAGCAGCGCGCCGATGCCCGCCGCGGCCACCACGCCGCCGATTGCGAGTGCCTTGCGACGATTCATGCCTTGCCCTCCTGGATCTGGCTAAATCTGACTTTCCAGGAAAGGCAGGAAGCCTGCACACCAGACCGCGAAGCGCTTCCACCAGGTGGTATCGGGCTCGCGCGTGTAACGCACGTCGCCGCCGAGATCCTCGCTCGTCCAGACAAGCGCGTCGGAGGCCCCTTCCGGGCCGTCGCGCAACGTGACGTCGTAGCTCAGCGTCTTCGCGGACGCGAGACGGAAGAGCCGCGCGACCCGCGCCGCGAGCTGCGGGCTGTCGATCAGCATGCCGATCTCGGTGTTGCGCTCGATCGAGCGCGGGTCGAGATTGATCGAACCGACGAACAGCGTGCGCTGGTCGATCACGAAATACTTGGCGTGCAGGCTCACGAACTCGGAGCCGAACAGGCGCCGGTCGCGGCGCCGCGCGGTCAGTCCGCTGGTGACACGCAGCTCGTGCAGGTGCACGCCGCCGCGCAGCAGCGCCGCGCGATAGCGCGCATAGCCGCTGTGCACGATGCTGACGTCGTTCGCGGCGAGCGAATTGGTCAGCACCGAGACGTCGACGCCGTCGGCCGCGAGCGCCGTCAGCGCCTCGACGCCGCGCTTGCCCGGCACGAAATACGGCGAGCTGATCAGCAGCTGGCGCTCGGCGTCCCCGGCATGCTGCTGCAGGCGTTCGATCAGGAACGAATCGCGATCCGCATCGGTCGCCTCGACCTTCGACGGATCGTCGGCCAGCACGGTCGCCGCGCCGAACTCGAGGTCGACCGCGGCCGAGGCAAACTCCGCGGCGATCGGCGACTTCTCGAGCGCGTGCACGTACGCGGAGTCCGCGAGCCGCTCGCGATGCGCGACGAGCGTCGCGCGCACCGCCTCGATGTCGTCGGCGGTCGGCGCATGGTCGAGCAGGCCGGCCGCGGGCACCGCCCATTTACTGTTCCAGTAGCGGTCGAAGGAATCACTGGCCGCGACCGCCGCCGGGCCGACCGCGAGCACGTCGAGGTCGCGGAAGTTCATCTGCGTCTTGAGATCGAAGTACTCGTCGCCGATGTTGCGCCCGCCGATGATCACCGCGTAGCCATCGGCGGCGAACAGCTTGTTGTGCATGCGATGGTTCAGGCGACCGGCGTTCAGCACGAAGTCGAAGGCGCGCGCCAGCGGCCCGCTGCGGCGGGTCCACGGATTGAACAGGCGCACCTCGATGTGCGGGTGCGAATCGAGGATCGCGATCGCCCGGTCGGCCGACGCCGCATAGATGTCGTCGAGCAGTATCCTGACGCGCACGCCGCGATCGGCGGCCGCCAGCAGCTCGCCGACCAGCAGCCGGCCGGTGTCGTCGGCGTTGATCATGTAGTACTGCAGGTCGAGCGAGCGCGCCGCGGTGCGCGCGAGCCAGGCGCGGGCGACGAACGCATCGACGCCGTCGGCGAGCAGGCGGAAGCCCGACTCGCCGTCCGGCGCGGACGCCGCCGGGCGGAACAGCTGGTGCACGGCGGTCGGACTCGAGTCGGGCATGGCCACGGATGCCTCGCGGGGATGGTCCAGATCGAGCGTCTGGCAGGCGGCAAGCAGCGGCAGGACGAGCCAGGCGCAATACCTCACCGACATGTTGCCCTCCACGCTCGTGGGCGGACACACTAGCGTATCGCGATCGAGGCTGTCATCACTTGAGCACCCAGACACCCGGCGACGCGCAGGACCTGCTGCGCGAGGCGCAGGAAATCGCCCAGCTCGGCAACACCGAGTTCTTCGTGCCCGACAACGGCGTGAACTACTGGTCGCCGCAGGTGTACCGGATACTCGGTATCGATCCGTCCGTGCCGCCGTCGCATTTTCGCGTGTTCGAGGGCGTGCACCCCGAGGACCGGGACCGCTGCCTGCTCGCGTGGTCGCGCGCGATCCGCGGCACCGGCCGGCTCGAACTGAGCTACCGTTTCGTGCGCGGCGACGGCACGGTGCGCCATATCGAGGCACGCTACCGGCTCTCGCGTGCCCCCGGCAACAGCCTGCGCGCGGTCGGCACGCTGCACGACGTCACCGAGCGCAAGACCGCCGAGGAAGCCGCGCGGCGCGCGCAGTCGCGCCTCGCCGACGTCGGCCGTCTCGCGACGCTCGGCGAGATCGCAACCGGGATTTCGCACGAGCTGAACCAGCCGCTCGCGGCGATCGCGAACTACGCGCGGGCCTGCGAGCGGCTGCTCGATGCACCGCGCCCGGACGTGCCCGAGATCAAGAACGCGCTCGCCGACATCGCCGCGCAGGCGATCCGCGCCGGCGAGATCATCCATCGGCTGCGCGGCATGGTGCGTCACCGCGAGATGCACCGCACGGTCGTCGCGGCCAACGACCTGGTGCGCGACGTGATGACGCTGCTCGAGATGGATGCCCGCGCCTCGCGTAGCGCGCTGCGCCTCGAACTCGCGCCGGACCTGCCGCTCGTGCTGGTCGACGGCGTACAGATCCAGCAGGTGATCGTCAACCTCGTGCACAATGCGGCCGAAGCGCTCATGTCGACGGGCGCCACAGGAGGAGAAATCGTGATCCGCACCGCCCGCACCCCCGGCGGCCACGTCGAGGTGAGCGTCACCGACAACGGCCCCGGACTCGAACCGGGCGCCGCGGCGCGCGTGTTCGAGCCGTTCTTCACGACCAAGGAGGAAGGCACCGGGCTCGGCCTCGCGATCAGTCGCTCGATCCTCGAGGGACACCGCAGCCAGCTCGCCCACGAGCCAGCCACGCCGCAGGGCGCGCGCTTCCTGTTCACGCTGCCCGCCGCCCCGGAGCTGTCATGAAGAACGGTACGCCGACCGTATTCGTCATCGACGACGACGATGCCGTGCGCAGCTCGCTGCGCCTGCTGTTCAAGTCCTGGGGCCTCGACGCGGTGCTCGCGGCGTCCGCCGACGAGTTCCTCGCCGGCTACGACGTCGAGCATCCCGGCTGCGTCGTGCTCGACGTGCGCATGCCGGGCATGAGCGGGCTCGAGCTGCAGCAGCGCCTGAACACGCTCGGCGCGACGATCCCGATCATCTTCATCACCGGCCATGGCGACGTGCCGATGGCCGTCGAGGCGATGCAGGCCGGCGCGTTCGACTTCCTGCAGAAGCCGTTCCGCGATGACGACCTGCTCGAGCGCGTGCGTCGCGCGCTCGAGCACGACGCCGCGCAGCGCGCCCGGCTCGAAGCGCGCCAGGGCACGCGCGGGCGCCTCGCGACGCTGACGCCGCGCGAGCGCGACGTGCTCGACCTGGTCGTCGTCGGCAAGGCGAACAAGGTGATCGCCGCCGACCTCGGCCTGAGCCAGCGCACCGTCGAGATCCACCGCGCGCGCGTGATGGAGAAGATGGACGCCGCGTCGCTCGCGCAGCTGGTGCGCATGGTGCTCGACCTCGAGCGGCCGGACGGCTGACCGGGCCACCGCCGCCGCGCGCTACTACGCGGCGGCGGCTCAGCCGGTGCTCTGCAGGCCCTGCGCGATGCCGCTGATGCTCGCGAGCAGCGCCTCGAACAGGTCGCGGTCCTCGCGGCCGGTGGCGCGCCAGCGCTGCAGAAGGTCGATCTGCATCAGGTTCATCGGGTCGACATAAGGGTTACGCAGCTCGATCGAGCGCTGCAGCGTCGGGTCGCCGTCGAGCAGCGCGCCGCTCCCCCTGATCGTCAGCACGGCCTGCACGGCGCGCGCGTATTCTTCGCGGATCGCGCCACACCACGGCTCGCCGTGATCGGGAGCCAGCGCGTCGTAGGCGTGCGCGATGTCGAGATCGGCGCGCGCGAGCATCGTCTCGACGTCGTCGACCAGATTGCCGAGGAACGGCCACTGCGCGCAGGCGTCGCGCACGAAGCCTGCGCCATGGGCCGCGAGCAGCGCCTCGAAACCCGCGCCCGCGCCGTACCAGCCCGGCAGCATGCAGCGCGTCTGCGTCCACGCGAACACCCACGGCACGGCACGCAGCGCCGCGATCGTGCGCTGCTCGTCACGCCACGCGGGCCGCGAACCGATCTGCATGCGCTCGATCGCGTCGATCGGCGTTGCCGCGCGGAAGTATTCGAAGAAGCCCGGCTGCCCGCAGACGAGCTCGCGATAGCGGGCGCTGCTCGCGGCCGCCATCCGTTCGGCGCCCGCGAGCAGCGTCCCGTCGACCGGCGCCGCCGTGCCGCGCCGGGCCGCGGCCGTGCGCAGCGCGAGCGCGTTGAACGCACGCTCGAGCGTGCGCAGCGCGATCGGCCGCAGGCCGTAGTTCTGGCTGATGACCTCGCCCTGCTCGGTCAGGCGCAGCACGCCGTTCATCGTCTCCGGCGGCGCGGCCCGCACGAGCGCATCGATGCGCCCGCCGCCGCGCGCGACGCTGCCGCCGCGGCCGTGGAAGATCACGTGCCGCTCATTGGCGCCCGCGAGCGTCGCGGCGAGGCCCTGTTCCGCCCGGTACACCGCGACGCGCGACGCGCAGATGCCGCCCTCCTTGTTGGTGTCGGAATAGCCGACCATCACGCACTGGCGGCGGCCGCGCGCCTCGAGGTGGCGGCGATAGAGCGGATCGTCGAGCAGCCGGCGCATCGTGCCGGCGCAGCCCGCCAGCGACTCAAGGCTCTCGAACAGCGGGCACAGGTCGAGCGCGACTTCGCCGCTGACCTTGTCGTAGGCTTCGGCCCAGCGTGCGATCAGCAGCGGCGCGAGCACGTCGTCCGCCCCCTGCGTGGCGCTGACGATGTAGCAGCCGACCGCGTCGCGGCCGTAGCGATGCCGGGCCTGCACGATCGCCTCGAACACGGCCAGCGCGCGCTTGCCGAGCGCGTCGAGCTCGCCGCGCGGCCCGAGGTCGCGCTCGATCGCGCCGACCAGCGCGTCGTGGCGCTCGCCGCCCGGGCGCTGCTCCCACTGCGGATCGTCCAGGCCCTGCGCGAGCACACGGTGATGCACGCTCGCGTGCTGGCGCACGTCGAGCGTCGCGAAGTGGAAACCGAAGGTTTCAACGCGCCGGATCAGGCGCCGTACCAGGTAGAGACCCGCGTGGTGCCCGCGGTTCGCGGCGAGGCTCAGCACGATCAGGCCGAGATCGTCGAGCAGCTGGCGCGGGCTCTCGTAGGCGCTCGCGCGGCCCTCGTAGGTGCAGCGCAGGCGCTCGCCCACCTGGCCGAGGAACACGCGGTAGGGCATGCGATCGTGGCGCGCGGGCGTGGTCGCGCGCGCCGCCGGCACGAGCGCCGCATAGCGCTCGATGCGCCCGGTGAGCTCGCGGCTCACGCCGATGCGGCTCGCGCTCTGCGAGAGGATCTGCGCGAGGTGCTGGCATTCCTCGAAGTACGCGTTGACGATCACCTGCTGGTGGCGCGCGAGCGTTTCGCGGATCGTCTTGGCGTTGACGTCGGGGTTGCCGTCCATGTCGCCGCCGACCCAGGTGCCGAAGCGGATCAGCACCGGCAGCTCGAGCGATTCGGCGGCGACGCCGTAGAGCTTGCCGAGCGCGAGCGCGATCTCGTCGTAGAAGGCCGGCAGGATCCGGTAGATCACCTCGGCGATGTAGAACACGACGTGCTCGCGCTCGTCGGCGACGGTCAGGCGGTCGCGCGGATGGTCCTCGGTCTGCCACGAGGTCGTCATCTCGGTGCGCACGCGGCCCCACAGCGCGCGCGTCTCCTGCGGCGTCAGCGTCGGGTCGAGGCGATCGAGCAGCATCTCGGCGACGCGCTGCTGCTTGCGCAGGATCGTGCGGCGGGTCGACTCGGTCGGGTGCGCGGTGAACACCGGCTCGATGTGCAGCGCGCCGAGCAGCGCGAGCACCTCATCGAGCGTCGCGCCACCTTCCTTCAGCGCCGCGAGCGCACTTTCGACACCGCCCGGCTGCGGCCGCGCGCCGTCGGCGAGGAAGTACTCCTTGCGCCGGCGGATGCGGTGCACTTTCTCGGCCAGGTTGACGGCCTGGAACCAGGCCGAGAAGGCCCGCACCAGATCCCGCGCCTCGGCCGGCGGCCGACCGCGCACGCGCACCTCGAGCTCGGCGGCCGCGTCGGCCTCGCCGGCGCGGCGGGCGATCGCGAGCACGCGGTCGCGCTCGACGACCTCGAACAGCGCGTCGCCGCCCTGCTCGCGCAGGATCTCGCCGACCAGCCCGCCGAGGGCGTGTACGTCGTCCCGCAGCGCGGCGTGCTGCGGGGGAAAGTGGATGTCGTCGCGTCTCACGAAGGTGCCGGTTTACCGGCACCTTGTCAGAAACGCAGGTTCACGTCGAGACCATACGAGCGGCCGGGGGCGTCGTGGATGAACGCGCCGCCGAACTCGGGCGCCACGATCACCTCGGCGAGGTAGTCCTCGTCGGTCAGGTTGCGCACCCAGGCCGTCACGCTCCAGCGCTCGTGGCGCAGCGTGGCGCGCGCATTGAAGATCTCGTACGGATCGCGCTTCAGCTTCGAGAACTCGCCCTGACCGAAGCCGAAGCCGGTGAACAGGTTCGGGATGCGGTTGTCCTGCACCGGGTTGAACCAGGTCTCGCCGACCGCCGTCATGTCGAGGCGCGTGTCGAGCTCGAGGCCGTTGCCGCCGATCGGCACCGAGAACTCGACGCCCGCGTTGCCGGTGTACTTCGGCGCGTAGGGCACCTCGTTGCCCTTCGTGTAGGGCCGGCTGTCGTAGCGGTCGATCTCGCCGTCGACGAAGCCGATGCCGCCGAACACGCTGAAGTAGTTGTTGACGCGCCAGCGCGCGTCGAACTCGCCACCCTTGATCGTCACCTCGTCCATGTTGGACACGACGCGCAGCAGCCCGAACGGCCCGGCCAGGAAGTCGAAGAACTGCATGTTCTCGACCTTCGTGTGGAACACCGCGCCGTTCAGCGTCAGCCGGCGGTCGAGCAGCTCGGCCTTGAAGCCGATCTCGGCCGCCTTCGACACTTCCTTGTCGAAGTCGTCCCTGATGTTCGAGATGTTGTGCACCGAGTCCGGGCCGCAGACCGGCAACGTGAAGTCCGGCCCGAGGCACAGGCCGCCATAGGCCTGCTCGATCGTCGCGGCGCTGCCGCTCGAATTGAAGCCGCCCGAGCGGAAGCCGTAGCCGTAGGAGCCGAACAGCGACCATTGGTCGGTGACGCGCCAGTTGAGCGACAGCTTCGGCTGGAACTGGCTGAACGAGAGGTCGCGGCCCGGGATGCCGCTCGTCGCGAGCGCCGGATCGGCGGTGTACGCTGGATTGATGTACGGCGGCCCGCCCGGGTTGAACGCCGAGGCAAAGCCCGGCGTCTGCGCGAACGCATCGGCGCCGGTCGGCACGTTGTTGTCGACCTTGCGCTTCTCGCGGTCGTAGCGCAGCGCGAGCGACAGCTCCATCCTGTCCGTGAGGTCATAGGCGAGCTGGCCGAAGCCGGCCATCACCTTGCTCGAGAAATCGTCGTCGTACAGCAGGTCGGTCGGGTTCGGGCCGCTCGCCGGCACGAAGGCCTGGTGCAGGAACACGCCGCCGCCGTTGTCGGAGCCCTGCGAGACGACCACATGGCGGTCGATGTCGGCGAAGTACACGCCGCCGATCCAGCGCAGCCGCTGCTCGCCGGGCGAGGACAGGCGCAGCTCGATGCTCAGGTCTTCCTGGTCGCGCTGCTGGTACTGGTAGCCGTCGCAGGTCGTCACGCTGTAGGGCGGCAGGAAGCTGGTCACGAAGCCGTTGCTCGGCGCGTAGAAGAACGGCGCCGGCAGCGGCGTGTCGGCCATGCGCGCGTCGTTCGAGGTGAGGCACGAGTCGGTCGAGCTGTACAGGTTGAACGCCGCGCTCGTGCCGTCGGTGACGAAGTTGTTGTCCTGCTTGTTGTAGGCGACGTAGCCGGTCAGCGTGTTCGCGCCGGCCGCCCACTCGCCTTTCAGCGAGACGTTGATGTTGTCCTGGTCGTTGACCGGCTTGACGTTGTTCAGGTACTGGAACAGGTGGGTATTCGGGTCTTCCTGGAAGATCGGCGCATTGAGCCCGGCCGCGGCATCCGCGAGCGCGAGCGACGCGTTGAAGTTGATCGCGCCCGCCTCGATCGTCGAGTACTTCGCCTTCAGGTCGAACGAGCCGCCACCGAGATCGAACAGCAGCCGGCCCTGGACACCGGTCTCCTCGTAGTAGTCGACGCAGTCATCGCAGCCGATGACGTGGTTGTCCCACTGGCCGTCGGTCGTGCGGTAGTAGGCCGAGAGGCTGCCCTTCGCCGTCTCGGACAGGGCGCCGCCGGCCCAGAAATTGGCCTTGTAGCTGCCGTCGCTGCCGATGCCGGCGCCGAGGTCGAGCTCGAACGCGTCGGTCGGCTTGCGCGTCGTCAGGATGATCGCGCCGGCGACTGCATTGCGGCCATAGAGCGCGCCCTGCGGTCCCTTCAGCACCTCGATCTGTGAAATCGAGCTGAGCTCCTGATTGAGCGCCGCCGGGTTGGTCTGCAGCACGCCGTCGATGACCAGCGCGAAATTGGTTTCGGTATCGCGGCCCGTGTTGATGCCGCGGATGTTGACCTGGATGTCGCCGATCTCGGCGGTCTGCACCTGCGACAGGCCCGGCGTCAGCGCGATGAAGTCCTGCGGCCGCTCGATGCCGGCGGCCTGGATGTCGCGCGCGGTGAAGGCATCGATCGTCGCGGGCACGTCGAGCAGCACCTCGGCGCGCTGGCGCGCGGTGGTGACGACCACCTCATCGAGCGCCTGCTGGCCCTGCGCGTGCGCGGTCGCGCCGGCAGCGGCGGCCGACACGGCGGCGGCGATCATCGACAGGCTACGGCATCGGTGAAGATATCGCTGCATGGCCATCGTGCTGGGCTCCCCTGTGGCATGCGGGCGATGTTGCCGGCGCGCCGCTCGCGCCCCGGCCATCGCCGTCAGCGCCGATCCTAGCATGCGAATTGACCGGACAAGCAAATGGCAATGTCCGGACAAACCACCGCAGCCGGGACGAGCCGGCTGTCGCGGTCGCGCAACGCCGGGGGCACTGCTAGCATTGCGGGTTCTACGACACCGGGAGGGCGGAGTGAAGGCGATCGACATCGTGGCGGGCATCTGGACCCCGGAGGCGATCGCGCATCGCCCCGGCTGGCAGGACGAGTTCTTCGCCGGCAAGATGAAATCGAAGGCGAGCATGCAGGGCATCTCCCTGGAAGACATGCTCGCGCAGATGGACGCGGCAGGCATCGAACAGGCCTTCCTGTTCGCGCCCAAGGCGGGACGCAAGGGCCTGCCGGGCTCCTTCCACCTGCCCTACGAAGTCGTCGCCCGCGCCGTCGAGAAGTATCCCGCGCGCTTCCGCGGTCTCGCCGGCATCGATCCCTACGAAGGCATGAACGGCGTGCGGGCGCTCGAGGACGCCGTGAAGAACATGGGCTTCATCGGTGCGCACCTCTACCCGCACTGGTTCGATCTGCCGCCCGACCACGCGAAGTACTACCCGTTCTATGCCAAATGCTGCGAACTCGGCGTGCCGATCCAGATGCAGGTCGGGCAGTCGATGGTGTACGCGAAGGAGCAGCCGATGCGCAGCGTCGGCCGGCCGATCCTGCTCGACGGCATCGCCTGCGACTTCCCGGAGCTCAGGCTGATCGGCATCCACGTCGGCATCCCGTGGACCGAGGAGATGATCGCGATGGCGTGGAAGCACGCCAACGTCTACATCGGCTCGGACGCGCACAGCCCGAAGTACTGGCCGCCGGCCTTCGTGAACTACATCAACAGCTACGGCCAGGACAAGGTGCTGTTCGGCACCGACTTCCCGGTGCTCGGCTTCGGGCGCACGATGGACGAGGTGCGCGCGCTCGGGCTGCGCCCCGAACCGCTGCGCAAGTTCCTGCGCGACAACGCGCTGCGCGTCTACGGCCTCGGGGGCTGAGCCGGTGCCGATGCAGATCATCGGCACCACTTCGAGTCCCTATACGCGCAAGCTGCGCGTGCTCGCGATCGAACGCGGCCTCGCGCACGAGTTCGTCGTCGCGAGCCCGATGACCGAGAGCGCGGCGGTGCAGGCGGTCAACCCGCTCGGCAAGGTACCGGTGCTGGTACGCGCCGACGGCAGCGCGCTGGTCGACTCGCCGCTGATCGCGGAGTATCTCGACAGCCTCGGCGACGCGCCGCGCCTGATCCCGGCCGACCCGGCAAAGCGCGAGGCCGTGCGCCAGCTCGAGGCGATCGCCGACGGCGTGCTCGACGCCGCGCTCCTCGTGCGCATGGAATCGCTGCGGCCGGAGGCGCAGCGCAGCGCGGAGTGGCTGTCCTGGCAGGACGGCAAGATCCGGCGGGGCCTGGCGGCTTTCGATGCGCGGCTCACGGGGCGCAGCTGGGCGGTCGGCGATGCGATGACACTCGCCGACATCGCGCTCGCCTGCTGTCTCGCCTGGCTCGAATTCCGCTTCGACGAATTCCACTGGCGCGGCCGCTATGCCCACGCCGGACGCGTGCTCGAGGTGCTGGAAGACCGGGAGGCGTTCCGGCAGACGCCGCACGCCTGACCGGGCTCAGTCGGCGCCCTGGGCCACCGTCCTGACTGCCTGCTCGTCGGTCATCGCCGCGCCGCTCGCGAGCAGTGCCTCGATCGCCCCGCCGTCGAGCCCCGCCTCGCCGAGCACTTCACGCGTGTGCTCGCCGAGACGCGGCGCATGGCGCTCGATGCCGGCCGGCGTCGCGCCGAAGTTCACCGGGAAGGCCGGCAGCCGCAGCTTGCCCTCGGTCGGATGATCGACCGACTTCCAGAAACCGACGGCCTCCAGATGCGGATCGCTGGCGAGTTCCTCGAGGCTGTTGACGACGATCGTCGGCACGCTCGTCTTGCCGAACAGATCGAGCCATTCCTGCGTCGTGCGCGTCGCCATGATCTTCGCGGTCTCCGCATAGGTCGCGTCGATGTGGCGCACGCGGTCGGCGAGCGTGCGGAAGCGCGGGTCGGCCAGCAGGTCGGGCCGGCCGACGACCTCGCAGAAGACGGCCCAGTGCGCATCGAGGTAGGGCAGGATCGCGATGTAGCCATCCCGGGTCGGATACGGGCGGCGCTCCTGGCTCATCAGGCGCGTGTAGCCCGGGCCGCCGATCGGCGGATCGAAAGTCATGCCCCAGAGGTGCTCGCCCATGACGAAGTGCACCATCGTCTCGAACATCGGCACTTCGATGTCCTGCCCTTCACCGCTGCGTTCGCGGTGGAACAGCGCGGCGAGCACGGCGTAGACGACCGTCACGGCCGTGGTCTTGTCGGCGACGACCGTCGGCAGGTAGCGCGGCTCGCCGAGTACCCGCTCGTTCAGCATCGCGATGCCGCTCGCGGCCTGGATCGAATCGTCGAGCGCGCCCTTCGCGCCGTACGGGCCGCGCTTGGAGTAGCCGTAGGCGCCGCAGTAGATGATCCGCGGATTGACCTTCTTCAGGTCGGCATACTCGAGCCCGAGCTTGGTCATCACCTGCGGGCGGTTGTTGTGCACGAAGACGTCGGCGGTCGCCACGAGCTGCAGCAGCGCCTCGCGCGCACCGGGCTTCTTGAGGTCGAGCACGACGCTGCGCTTGTTGCGGTTGCAGCTGAGGTACAGCGCCGCCATGCCGGGATGGCGCGCCGCGCCGAGCGTGCGGTTGCTGTCGCCGCGCGGCGCCTCGATCTTGATGACGTCGGCGCCCATGTCGCCGAGGAACTGGCAGGCCCACGGGCCGAGGACGACACTGGTCAGTTCGACGACACGGATACCGTGCAGGGGTCCGGGCATACGGCATGCTCCAGTTGCGGATCTGACAATCGGAAAAGCTTCACATCTGGCCGCAGGCGTGGCAATAGTGGAAACCCCGGTCGCGCGCGGCGCGGTCGTCCTGCGGGTGTCCATGATGCAACCGACCTACATCGACGAATTCACCCGGCCCGTGAGCGTGGCCGGCGCGGGCAGCGCACTCGTGATCGTCGACATGCAGAATGCCAGCGGCCATCGCGCCTACGGCCTCGGCCGCATGCTCGCCGAGCAGGGACGCAGCGCGGAAGCCGAGTACCGCTTCGCGCGCATCGAGCGCCTGCTGATTCCCAACATCCGTCGCCTCGCGTCGGCCTTTCGCGCCGCCGCCGCGCCGGTGATCTACCTGACCTATGGCTGCACGCTGCCCGACTACGCCGATGCGCCACGCCACCTGAAGAAATGGCTGCAGGCGACCCGCAATCGCGCCGGCGAACCCGAGCACGAAATCGTCGCGGAGCTCAGGCCCGAACCCGGTGACCTGGTGCTGAACAAGACGACGATCGGCGCGTTCGCCTCGACCGGCCTCGAGGCGGCCCTGCGCGGCATGGGCGTCGAGACGATCGTCGTCACCGGCGTGTCGACCAACAACTGCGTCGGCATGACCGCAATGGAAGCCGCCGACCGCCAGTTCGGCGTCGTGCTCGTCGATGACGCCACCGGCACCTGCAGCGACGCGATGCAGGCGGCGACCACGGCGACGTTCCGCCGCCTGTGGGGGCGGGTCGCAACCACCGACGAGGTGATCGGTGAACTGCGCGCCGGCCGCGGCGCGCGCCGTGCCGGCGCAGCCGGTTGACTCCCGAAGACTCCGCGGCCGGTTACCGGCTGACCGGCGCACTCGCCGCAGCGGCGGCAGCCGTCCTGTTCGCGTGCAAGGGCATCATCGCGAAGTTCGCCTACGCCCGCGGCATCCCGTTCGAGACGCTCTCGATCGTGCGTGCACTGCTCGCGGTGCCGCTGTTCTGGGGCTTCGCGTTCACGCACGAACCGGCGCGCGAAGTACTCGCGACGCCGTGGCGCCCGGCCGCGGCCGCCGCGTTCGCCGGCTTCATCTGCTACTACGCCGGCACGCTGATCGATTTCTATGCGCTGACGCTGATCGACGCGAGCATCGAGCGCGTGCTGATCTTCAGCTACCCGGCGATGGTGGTCGCGGCGAGCGCGGCGCTGCGGCGCGAGTGGCCGCCGGTGCGCGTCGTGATCGCCGTCGGCCTCACGTGGATCGGCATCTTCCTCGCGGTCGGCGGCTTCGACGCCGCCGCGCTCAGCGCCAACCTCGTCGGCGCGGCCTGCGTGCTCGCCGCGGCGCTGTCCTACGCGATCTACTTCATGATCGGCGAGCGCTGCACGCGCCAGATCGGCGCGAGCCGCTTCACGCTCTATGCGATGTCGGCGGCCGCCGCGGCGCTGCTGGTGCACGGCATCCTGCGCCGTCCGCAACTCGCGCTCGCGCAGGTCGACGCGACGGGCTGGTGGCTGCTCGCCCTGCTCGCGGTGTTCTGCATGTTCGTGCCCGCGCTGCTGCAGGCCGAGGGCGTGCGCCGCATCGGCGCGCAGCGCGGCGCGCTGGTCAGCACCGCCGGGCCGCCGGCCACGATCCTGCTCGCGTGGCTGGTCCTCGGCGAGCGCCTCGCGCCGCTGCAGCTCGCAGGGGTCGGACTGATCGTCGGCGGCATCCTCGTGCTCGACGTGGCGCGGCTGCGCCGCCGCGGGCCGCCGGCCGGCGCTCAGCCGCCGGCGTCGGCCGCGGACTGACCGGCCATCGCGAGTACGCGGCGCGCCTTGTGCGCGACCGGGTAGTCGACGAACACGCCGTCCACCTGGATCGATGCGATTCCACGGGCCTGCGCCTCGTCGAACGCGGCGACGATCGCCCGCGCGCGCTCGATCTCGGCGGCGCCGGGCGTGAACACCTCGTGGCACGGCGCGATCTGGTCGGGATGGATGCACAGTTTGCCGCGCAGGCCGAGGCGCCGGCCATTGCGTGCGGACTGGCGGAAGCGCTGCGGATCGCGCACCTCGAGCACCACCGTATCGACCGGCGGCTCGAGCCCGGCGACGCGCGAGGCGTGCACGAGCCGCGCACGGCCGTAGGCGAGTGCCTCCTCTTCCGGCGTCCATTCGAGATCGAGATCGTTGGTGTAGTCGCCGCCGCCGAACGCCAGGCGCGCGACGCGGGGCGATGCCGCGGCGATCGCTTCGGCGTCGACGACGCCGCGCGCGGTCTCGACGATCAGCATCAGCTCGAGCGTCCCGGGCTCGAGCCCCGCCGCACGCTCGCGCGCCTCGATGTGCGCGGCGACCGCCTGCACGTGCCCGGCCGACTCGGCCTTCGGCAGCACGACGCCATCGAGCCACGGCCCGACCACCGCGTCGAGATCGTCGCGCCAGAACGGCGTGTCGACACCGTTGATGCGCACGTAGCCGCGGGCGCCGTGCGGCCGGCGCAGCGCCTCGACCGCGAGCGGACGCGCGTTCGCCTTCTCCGTGAGCGCGACCGCGTCCTCGAGATCGAGAATCACGACATCGGCGCCGACCTCGAAGGCCTTGCCGGCACGGCGCACGTGATTGGCCGGCGCAAAGAGATAACTGCGCAGCCCGGCGGGTGGGCGGGCGCTCACGGCGCGCTCCACGAATCGGTCGATTGCCAGCCGCGCTGCAGTTCGAGCGAATAGGCGTAGCGATCGCTCGGGTGCTCGGACACCGAAATCTGGAACGGGCGCCCGCTGCGGCCGAAATAGCGGCGCACGACGGTGAGCGACGGCGTGCCGACCTCGGCGAGCAGCGGCCCGGCGAGTGCGGCGGTCACGCTGCCGGCGCGCAGGTGCACCTGGATGTGCTCGACGTGCTGGCCGTGCATCGCCTCGATCAGCTGGTAGACCATCTGCCCGCGCCTGCCGATCAGCGGCACGATGCCGGCGTAGTCGGGCAGCAGGTAGACGTCGGTCCAGGCCATCGGCACCGGCGAGGACTTCAGGCGGCGCACCGCGCTCACCTTGAGCCATTCGGAGCCGGTGCGCACATCGAGCACCTGCGCGAGGCTGCGCGTCGCCCTGACCTTCGCGGTGTCGACCACGTGCAGCCGGCTGTCGGACGGATAGCGCATCAGCTCGGCCGGCGTGCGCACGGCCTGCACGTAGGACGGCAGCGATTCGCGCGCGCGCACCACGGTGCCGACGCCCTGCTGGCGGTCGATCAGGCCGAGATCGTCGAGCACGCGCAGCGCCTCGCGCACCGTATGCCGGCTGACCTCGTAGCGTTCGACGAGTTCGAGTTCGCCGGGCATCGTCTCCCCGACCTTGATGCGCCCGCGCCTGATCTCGCCGATCAGTGCATCGGCGAGCTGCCGGTAGCGCGGCTGTCCCTGGCCCTGCTCTTTTCCCATACCTCGACTGTAACCCGTTCGGTGGTTGACAGCCACCGGGCAGCGGACCAAGATTTGTCCGGACATTTGGCACGAATTGCAGGGAACCATGACCCAGTCCGCCAGCCAGGTGGCGCCCGGCCGCTATCGCGAGTCGTTCGGCCGCTACTACGAGGATTTCACCGTCGGCGACGTCTACGAGCATCGCCCGGGCCGCACGATCACGCAGACGGACAACATCTGGTTCACGTTGCTGACGATGAACACCCATCCGCTGCATTTCGACGAGGAATACGCCAAGTCGAGCGAGTTCGGCCGCTGCATCGTCGCGAGCCCGCTCACCGTGGCGCTGATGGTCGGCATGAGCGTGTCCGACGTCAGCCAGAAGGCGATCGCCAACCTCGGCTGGCGCGACATCCGCATGACCGCCCCGCTCTACGCCGGCGACACGCTGTACGCCGAGTCCGAGGTGCTGGAAATGCGCGAGTCGAAATCGCGGCCCGGTGCCGGTCTCGTCACGGTGCGCACGACCGGGCACAACCAGGACCGCGTCGCGGTCTGCACCTTCGAGCGCACGATCCTGGTCGCGAAACGTAGCCACGGCGTCGGCGCGGCCGGCAACTACTGATGGCGACGGACGACGAGCGCGCCGTTCTCGACACGATCGAACACTGGGTCGAGCGCGAGGTGCGCCCGATCGCCAGGCAGTACGACCACGCCGACGAATACCCGCACGAACTCGTCGGGCAGATGAAGGACCTCGGCCTGTTCGGCGCGACGATCAGCGAGCAATACGGCGGCCTCGGCCTCTCGGCGTCGACCTACGCGCAGATCGTCACGACGATCGCCGCCGTGTGGATGGCGCCGGTCGGCATCTTCAATTCCCACCTGATCATGGCTGCCTGCGTGCAGCGCCACGGCACCGAAGAGCAGAGGCGGCAGTGGCTGCCGTGCTTCGCGAGCGGCGAGCTGCGCGGCGGCATCGGCCTCACCGAACCGAACGCCGGCACCGACCTGCAATCGATCCGCACCGTCGCGCGCCGCGACGGCAGCGACTACGTGATCGACGGCACGAAGACCTGGATCACGAACGGCATCCACGGCAGCTGCTTCGCGGTGCTCGTGAAGACTGATCCGGCCGCCGAGCCGCGCCACAAGGGCATGAGCATGTTCCTGTGCGAGAAGGGCCCCGGGTTCACGATCGGCAGGAAGCTGAAGAAACTCGGCTACAAGGCCATCGACAGTGCCGAGCTCGTGTTCGACGGCTATCGCGTGCCGGCGGACCGGTTGATCGGCGGCGTCGAGGGCAAGGGCTTCGTGCACGCGGTCGGCGGGCTCGAACTCGGTCGCATCAACGTCGCCGCCCGCGGCGCGGGCATTGCGCTCGGCTCGCTGCGCGAGGCGCTGCGCTATGCACAGGAGCGCAAGACCTTCGGCAAGCCGATCGCGCAGCACCAGGCGATCCAGCTGAAGCTCGCCGACATGGCCACGCGCGTCGAGGCGGCGAAACTGCTGATCCGCGAGGCCGCGAACAAGTACGATTCGGGCCAGCGCTGCGACCTGGAGGCCGGCATGGCCAAGCTGTTCGCCTCGGAGGCCGGCGTCGAGAACAGCCTCGAGGCGATGCGCATCTTCGGCGGCTACAGCTATTCGACGGAATTCGACGTCGAGCGCTTCTATCGCGACGCGCCGCTGATGTGCATCGGCGAGGGAACCAACGAAATGCAGCGCATCATCATCGCGCGCCAGCTGCTCGAGAGGCATCCGCTGTGAGCGCCACCGCCGACCGCGCCGCGCTGCCGCTCGCCGGCCTGCGCGTGCTGACGTTCGAGAACTTCGGCGCCGGCCCGTTCGGCTCGATGTACCTCGCCGACCTCGGCGCCGAGGTCGTGAAGATCGAGAACCGCGACCAGGGCGGCGATGCGACGCGGAACATGGGACCGTTCTTCCTCGGCGAGAACGACAGCCACTTCTTCCAGACGTTCAACCTGAACAAGCGCAGCGTCACGCTGAACCTGAAGACCGCGGCGGGCCAGCAGGTGTTCCACCGCCTGGTCGCGCGCGCCGACGCGGTGCTGAACAACCTGCGCGGCGACCAGCCCGAGAAGCTCGGCCTCACCTACGCGGCGCTCGCCGGCGTGAACCCGCGCATCGTCTGCGCGCATCTGTCGGCCTACGGGCGCGACAACGAGCGCAAGGGCTGGCCCGGCTACGACTACCTGATGCAGGCCGAGGCCGGCTATCTGCACCTGACCGGCGAGCCCGGCACTCCGCCGGCGCGCATGGGCCTGTCGATCGTCGATTACATGACCGGCATCACGACGGCACTCGCGCTGCTCGCCGCACTGCTCGACGTCCGGAAGGGCGGCAAGGGCCGCGACATCGACGTGAGCCTCTTCGACGTCGCGCTGCACCAGCTGTCCTACCCCGGCACCTGGTTCATCAACGAACGCCACCACACCGGGCGGATGCCCCGCAGTTCGCATCCGTCGGCAACGCCGGTGCAGCTGTTTCGCACGCAGGACGGCTGGATCTTCCTCATGTGCATGACCGAAAAGTTCTGGCAGGCGCTCACCGCGGTGCTCGGTGTGCCCGGGCTCGCCACCGATCCGCGCTACGCGACGATGCAGGCGCGCCGCGAGCACCGCGACGCGCTGACCGCCGAGCTCGACGGCCATTTCGCGCGCGACACCACCGCCGCCTGGCTCGACAAACTGCAGGGTGTGCTGCCGGCCGCGCCGGTCTACGACATGGAACAGGCGCTCGACAATCCGTTCGTCGTGCGCACCGGCATGATCCAGGCGACGCCGCACCCGCAGAAGGAAGGCTTTCGCGCCCTCGCTAATCCGATCAAGCTCGATGGCCGGCGGCTGCACGGCCGCGTCGGTTCGGCGCTCGGCGCCGACACGCGCGACGTGCTGCGCGAAGCCGGCTACGACGACGCCGAGATCGACTCGCTCGCCGCGCAGCGGGTGATCTGAGGCCGGGCATGAAACTCGAAGGCCTGCGCGTCGTCGACCTGTCGCTGTTCCTGCCCGGGCCCTATCTCACGCAGGTCATGGCGGACCATGGCGCCGAGGTGATCAAGGTGGAGCCGCCCGGCGAGGGTGAGCCGAACCGGCACATCGGCGCGACCGAGGATGGCGTCAGCATCTTCTTTCGCAACACGCACCGCGGCAAGCGCAGCGTCACCGCCAACCTGAAGGATGCCGCGCAGCGCGAGGCCCTGCTCGCGCTCGCCGCGACCGCGGACGTGTTCGTCGAAGCCTTCCGGCCGGGCGTCGTCGACCGCCTCGGCGTCGGCTACGCGCAGGTCGCCGCCCGCAACCCGCGCATCGTCTACTGTTCGATCGCCGCCTTCGGCCAGCACGGGCCGTACCGCGACATGCCGGCGCACGACCTGGTGACCGAGGCGATGGCCGGGGTCGTGAGCCTCAACCTCGGCGAAGACGGCCAGCCGACGATTCCTTATGTACCTGCCGCGGACATGGCGGCCTCGATGTTCGCGCTGTCCGGCATCCTGATGGCGCTGCTGCGGCGCGAGCGCACCGGCGCCGGCGACTACCTCGACATCTCGATGCACGATTCGATCCTCGCCTGGACACCGAACGTGACCGGCCAGGTGTTCGCGCACAAGCGCCCGCCGGTCGTGAAGCACGAGCGCAGCCTCGGCGGCAGCGCCTTCTACCGCATCTACCGCACGCGTGACGATCGTCACGTCGTGCTCGGCGGCCAGGAGCCGAAGTTCATCCGCAACCTGCTCACCGGGCTCGGCAGGCCCGGGTTCATCGAACTGTGCGAGCGCGGCCCGGGTCCGCACCAGGCGCCGGTCGTGGAATTCCTGCGCGGCGTGTTCGCGACGCGCACGCAGGCCGAATGGGTCGAGTGGTTCCGCGGCCGCGACGTGTGCTTCGCGCCGGTGAAGGACCTGCGCGAGGCCTTCGACGACAGCCACGCGAACGCGCGCGGCATGCGCCTCGTCGACGCCGCGGGCCGGGAACACATCGGCACGCCGCTCAAGTTCAGGAACGAGCCGGGGCAGATCGATTTCACGGTGCCGCGCCAGGGCGAGCACACGGAGCAATACCTCAGCAGGCGCGCCTAGGTATTCATCAGCACGGTCGTGTCGTAACGCTCGAAGCCGTGGATCGCGCGCCGGTAGGCGCTCAGCACCAGCCGCTCGGCGACCTTGTCGGTGCGCGGCGAGAGCAGCATGCGCAGCACGACGTCGTCGGCCGGCCGCGTGCGGTCCTCGGCGAGCAGCTGCTCGAGCACGCGCGTCACGCGGTGCACCAGCTCGTTGACGAAGCGCAGGTGCGCGCTGTCGGTCACCTGTTCGCTGCCCGGTCCATAGGTGCTGCGCGCCTCCTCGGCCAGCTCGTGCAGGAACGAGTTCAGCAGGCGCGCCTTGTCGAGCACGCGCAGCTCCGAGAAGTACTGGATCTCCGATTGCAGATTCACGCTCGCCTCGCGTGCGCCACGGTCAGGCCGGGAAGAAATCGATGGGCTTGGTGGTCGTGATCGCCTCGACGTCGCGGGCCTCGAACCGGAACAGGCGCACGCGCGCAACGATCTTGCGCTCGAGCTCCGGATCGCCGATCTCGCTCGATACCACCCGGCACATCGTCACCTCGCCCGATGGCGCAATGGTGAACTCGAGGACCATCTTACCCTGCAGGTCGGGCTGTTCGCGAAGGGCCCGGCTGTAGAGCGCATAGATGGCCCCCTTGTTGCGGTCGAACACGAGCTCGATTTCCTCGCGGCTGCGCGAAGCCTTGCCGCTCGTGCCCGAGCGGGTCGCGGCGTCGCCGCGGCCGCCGACCGGCACGCCGGGCGGCATGCCCATGCGCGTCGTGTCGTGGCCCGTCAGGCTGCCGGCCCCCGCGCCGAAGCCGCGGCTCGAACTGGTCGAGGCGATGCCGCCGCTCGCCGCGCCCACTTTCGAGGTGATCAGCGAGCGCTCGGCGCGGCTGTCGGCGCCGACCTCGCCGGTCAGGTTGCGGGTCTGCTCGACCGGCACGATCGGCAGGTTCTGCCGCAGGTCGGCGAGTTCGTCCTGGAACTGGTTGACCGCGCGCTGCGCCTTGCGGCGTGCCTCCTCGGTCCGGTCGACCGGCTGCGGGACCGGCTTCGGCGTGATCGCCGCGAGCTTCGGTTCCGGCTTCGGCTCCTCCTTGGGCACCGGCGGTGGCGGCGGCTCCGGCGGCTTGTAATCGAGCATCACCTTCGCGAGCCGCTGCGGCACGACTTCCTCGTAGGCCGCGCGTTCCGGCACCGGCAGGAACGGGATCACGATCGCGCCGACGACCAGCGTGACGAGCGCGACCGTCAGGAAGCGGCGCAGCCGCTCGTTCTCCTCGGGCTCGATGTCCCAGGCGAGGTCGAAGTGCCGGTAGTACGGGGCGAGCATCATGCCGGTTTGAAGCCGGCCGGCACCGGCTTCTCCTTCTGCAGCGTCGCGAGCGAGATGCGGCCGTAGTCGGCATCGGTGCAGGTGGCCATCACCTTCTTCAGCACGTCGTACGGGATCGCCTTGTCGCCGAGGATCGTGATCTCGCGCGCGGCGAGGTCCTTCTCGGTCATCGCGCGACCGACCAGCATCGGGCGCTTGAGCGCGGCCCGCAGCGGCTCGATCAGCGGCGAGCCGGAGGCGCGGATCTCGTCGAGCGTCGCGACGTGCTCGCCCTGCACGAACAGGTCGGTGGTCGTCACCATCAGCACGACCGAGTCCTTCGGCTGCGCTTCGGCGATCGACTGCGGGATCTCGATGCCCTTGGTGTTCTGGATCACCTCGACCTCGGTCGAGTACACGAGCAGGAACATCACGAGCACGGTCAGGATGTCGATCATCGGGATCAGGTTCAGCTCGAGACCACCCTTGTGGCGCTCGTGGCTCTTCGCCATGCGTCTTGCGCGGCCGGACATGCTCATGAGCGTGCCTCCGCGGCCACCGCCGGCGCATCCCCGATCGAGATGTCGGGGAACAGCTCGGCCTGGACCAGCCGGCCGGCGTCGTCGACCTCGACGACACGCACCTTGTCCATGACCTGCACCAGCGTGTCGTAGGGCGTGTCGGGCTCGAGCAGGATCGTCGCACTCGTCATTTCGGGGAACTTGGTTTTCACGAGCTGCAGGTAGCCGGACAGGCCGTCGAGGTCATAGCCCGCCGCATTGCTCGGCAGTAGCGCAAGCCGGCCGCTGTTGCGGTCGGCGACGTCGAGGGCGTCCTTGCGCACGATCACCTCGAGCTGCAGGCCCTTCGGCGGCTCGCGGAACTCGGCGAGCTGTGCGGGCAGGTTGAGCTCGAGCACCACGGTGCGCGAGAACACCGCGGTCATCAGCAGGAAGGTCACGAGCACGATGAAGATGTCGATCATCGGCACGAGCAGCAGCTCCGATGGTCGACGGCTCCGGCGTGCGAGCTTGCGCGCCTCGAAGGATGACCTGCGCATCGATGGCTCCTGGCGTTACGCCGCGGCCGGTGTTTCGGGACGGCGCTCGGTGATCGAGTTCAGGAACTTGACCGAAGCCATCTCGAGGCTGTCGATCAGCGCCGTGGTGCGCGACTGCAGCCAGGCATGGATGAACAGCAGCGGCACGGCGGTCAGCAGGCCGAACGCGGTGCAGTTCATCGCGACCGAGATGCTCGCCGACAGCAGGTTCGCCTTCTCGGCGGGATTGACAGTGGCGACGGCCGCGAACGCGTGGATCAGGCCGAACACGGTGCCGAGCAGGCCGAGCAGCGTCGCGAGGTTGGCGAAGGTCGCGAGATAGTGGGTGCGCCGTTCGATCTTCGGCACGACCTCCATCAGGCTCTCCTCCATCGCCTTCTCGATGTCGTCGCGGCGGCGGGCCGTCGCGATGCGCGCGAGGCCGTAGTTCAGGATCTGGCCGATCGCCGAGTCGGACTTCGACGTCAGCTGCACGGCCGAGCGGAAATCGCCGCGCTGCAGATACGGCGTGATCTCGGACCACAGCGAGCGGTTGCGGCGTCCGACGTTCCACAGGTAGATGAAGCGTTCGGCCGCGATCGCGAGGCCGAGCACCAGGACCAGGGCGATCGGGATCATCCAGTGTCCCCCGCCCTGGAAAAAACGGACTATCGAGCCATAGAGTTCCATCGAAAGCACTCCTCGAAATGCGGCAGGTCAAGCGGTCTCAAACTGAATGACATAAGGCTCAAAAGCTGCGACCTATTTCTCAGCTTTGTCGCCGGGCTGCACGGCATCCGGCTGCAGCGCCTCGTAATAGCGGTTCTCACGGCGAAATACGTCACGGTCCACCGGCGCGAGCACCTCGTCGAGCAGGCTGTTGGCCGGCTTGCCCATCAGGTCGCCCAGGTCCGGCGACTTCCACGGCACGATGTACAGCACCTTCGGCAGTTCGCGGTTGCCGGTGATCTGGGTCGCATCGAGCTCGAGCCGGTCCATGACGCGGCGCGTGCCGCCGGCGGGCGCCGCGGGTGCGGCGGTGCGCGCGGCCGCGTCCGCCGCGCCTTGCGCTCCGGCCGGCGTCCCGGGCGCCGCCGTGTCGGGGGCCTCAGTGTCCCGCGGCGCCGACGTATCGACACCCGGCTCCAGCGTTTCGGGTCCGCCCACGGGCGGCTCCTGCGCGTGCGCGAGCGTAGTAGCCAGCACACAGGCCAGCAGACTGATCAGCGGTCTCATGGCGTCTGTCCTCCCGCGACCGGCTCGGCCCGGCCCGCGCGCTGGCGCAGCTCGGCGATCCAGCCGCTGACGGGCTTGTCCTCCCCGGTCAGTTCCCGGTAGCGCTCGAGATGCTCGAGTGCCGGCGCGGGTTCGAGCAGATACAGGTCGAGCAGCACGGCGTAGTCGCGGTGCGCCGGCGCGTAATCCGCGTCGGCGGCGAGCGCCTGCTCATAGGCCGCGCGCGCCTCACCGAACTTCCCCGCCATGCGCAGCGTGAGCCCGAGCCCGGTCGCCGCGATCGCGCTCGACGGCTGGCGCTCGAGTGCCGCGCGGAAGGCTGCCTCAGCCTCCTCGAGGCGATCCTGCGCGCGCTGTGTGACACCCAGGTTGAAATGTACGGCCGCGTACTGCGGCACGGCCGCCGTGAGCTGGCCGAATTCGAGCGCCGCGCCGGCCTGGTCGCCCGCCTGCGCGAGCCCGACCGCGCGATCGAAGTCGGCCACCGCGCGTGCCGGCGGCGGCGCGGCGGCCGGCGCCGCGACGGACTCCGCCGGAGTCGTGTCACCGGCCGCGGCGGGCACGGCAGGCGGCGGCTCGAGCGCGGTCAGGCTGCCGACCACACCCTGCGGCAGCTCGGTCTTGCCGTAGCGGCCGGGATTCAACTCCGCGAGCGCTGCATAGCTCGCCTTCACGCCATCGTCGTAGACGCCGTCGCGCGCGCGCGCGGCATTCGCCTGGTGCACGGTGATCGCCTGCTCCTCGAACGGGAAGGCCTGCTCCTCGAGCAGCAGCTCGTACTGCTCGAGCGCCTCGCCCTCGAGGTTCCCGGGCCGCTGCGAGGCCATCAGGTCGCGCGCGAGCGTGCGATACAGCTCCGCCATCTCGAAGGTCGCGCGCGTTGTGACGTCGGCAACGCGGTAGTCGGCCGCGAGCTTGTAGGCGGCGAGCGCGGTCTCGAGCGAGTCGCGCTTCACCGCGAGGCTCTTCTTCAGCGGCGCGAGCAATTGCACGCCGCGGAACGCATCGCGCGCCGGCGTCGCGAGCGCGAGCTGGGCATGCGCGGCGAGGTAGCGCGTGCGCTCGGTGCGCGCACTGCCCGCCGCTGCATCGGCGCGGATGATCTCGTGCTGCCAGTGCTGCTGGCGCGCCGTGTCACCGCGCCGCGCCGCGCCGTCGGCGAGGCGCTGGCGCACTTCGATGGCCTCGGGAACGGGCGTCGGATAGTCGGCGACGAACTTCTCGAGCATCGCGACCGAGCGGCCGGCGTCGCCAGCCTTGTCATAGAGGTCTGCCGCCTGCATCACGGCCTCGCGGCGCACCGCCGGATCCTCGGTGGCGGAGGTGGCGATGCGCTCGAACTCCGCGGCCGCCTGGCCCGCGCGGCCGGTCTCGGCGTACGCGACCGCGAGGTTGCGCGTGACTTCGGGCTGCAGCGCGTCCTGCGGGAAATCGCGCCGGAAGGATTCGAGCACCGGGATCGCCCGATCCCACTCCTTCAGCGTCACGAGCTGCGCCGCCGCGTCGTAGGTCGCCGTCGAGCGGATCTTCGAATCGGGCGCGACGACCGCGACGCGCAGGAAGGCCTCGACCGCGCCGAGCGCATCACCTGCCGAGCGCTTCGCCTCCGCCTGCCTGTAGACCGAAGCCGCGAGCCGCTCGGTCAGGTCGGCACGCTCCGGGTCGCCGGGCGGTGCGAGCGCGAGCGCATGCACGAAGGCCGTCTCGGCCTTGTCGAAGTACAGCAGGTCGTAGTTCGCCTGGCCGATGATCGTCCAGCCGATGCGCTGTTTCGCCGCATCGACCGGCGGCACGCGCGCGAGCAGCTGCTCGGCGACGGTGATCGCGCGCGGCATGTCGCCGGCGGCGAAGATGTCCTGCGCGGCGCGGGTCAGCACGCCGGCGCTGTCGGGATGCTCCGGAAAGGTGGTCGCGAAGCGCACGCCGGCATCGGTCGCCTCGGCGTGCACGGCGGCCTTCGCCGCGGCCGGCAGCGTCTCCTCGTGCCGCTGGTAGGCGACCAGTGCTGCATAGCCGGCCGCCGCCGACTGCGCGTTCCTCGGGTAGTCGTAGGCGCTGCGCTGGTACTCGGCCGCGGCGTCGAGGTACTGGCGGCTCTCGAACAGCGTCTCGGCGAGCAGGTAGTTGGTGCCGGCCGAATCCGGATCGTCCGGGAACGAATCGAGGTAATCGCGGTACCAGCGCGCGGCCTGCTGGTAGTCCTCGATCTTCTTCGAGCCCTGTGCGGTCGCGTGGTAGTACTGCGCCACGTCCTTCAGGTTCGTCTTCAGCTCGGCGGTGACCTTCGGATAGGCGGCGCGGTCGCGGCCGTTCCAGAACGAACCGGCGAACCGGTAGCGCTCGACGAACTCGCGCTTGCCCTCGAGCACCAGATCGGCGAAGCCGCCCTGGCGATAGGCCTCGATCGCCTGCATCGACAGACCCGGCGCGTACTCGTTGTCGGGATCGCGGTTGACGAAGGCACGGTAGGTCGCGGCAGCATCCTGGTAACGCTGCTTGTCGACGTACAGGTCGCCGAGCCGCGAGTACAGCAGATGCGAATACGGCGGCGTGTCGTGCTGGCGGGCCCAGGCGTCGAGCGTCCCGGCGCCGTCGAGGTACGAGAACGTGATCGCCATGACCCGCAGCGTGTCGTCGACCAGCTCCCGGTCGGCGCGCGACAGCTGGTCGAAACGCCGCTCGCCGCGGCTGCCCGGTTCGAGCAGCATTGCGTCGAGCACGCCACCGAAGGACTCGAGGCATTCCTCGTTGCGCGACTGCTTGAACAGCGACCAGCCGTGCTTGTAGAGGCTCTGCTCGAAGAACGCCGAATCCGCGCCGTAGCCGATCACGCGCCCGTAGGCCGCCTCGGCGTCGCCATAACGCTTCGCCGAGAACAGCATCTCGCCGCGCCGGAACTGGATCTCGTCGAGCTGCGGCGTCGACGGGTAGCGCCGCACGATGTCGTCGAGCGTCGCGAGCGCCTTCTCCGGCTGGCCGGTGGTCTCATACGCGCGCGCGAGCTGGTAGAGCACCTGGTCGTTGCGCGGGTAGTTCGGGTAGGCGGCGAGCAGCGTGCTGTAGAGCTTGATCGCCTCGGCACCGGCCAGGTCGATCGCGGTGACCTCGCTCTGCATGCGCTCGAGCTCGCCGGCCTCGAGGTTGAGGTCGCCGAGCCGGCGCAGGGCCTCGGCGCGCAGGGCCGGATCGGTGCCTTGCAACTCGAGGAAGCGGCGGTAGTTCTCCATCGCACGCGGCGCGCTCGCCGGCACCGGCGCCGAGGTCTGCAGATCGAGCGGGCGCGTCTGCAGGTCCCCGATGGTCGGGGCGGAGGACTTCGACTTCGCCTTCGATCTGTCGGCGGCCTGCGCATCGTGCGGCATCGCCACGGCGGCGAGTGCGAGGGCGGCGGCGACCAGGAATGCGCGACTCACGGCCCGTCTCCGCCGCCGGGCGGTGGCGTCGGGGACGGCGCGGACGACGGCGCAGGCGGGCTGGCCGCCCGGTCATAGATCGTCGCGAGCGCGAAGCGCGCCTGGACGCGATACGCCGCCAGCCTCGCCTGCTGCGACTCGAGCTCGCGGATCGCGCTCGCCTCGAGGAAATCGTTCTGCCGGTCGCGCGCGCCTTCGAGGCGGGCCTGCAGCGCGGCGAGCCGCGACGACAGCGCATCGATGCGCGCCTCGAACTCGCCGGTATTGGTCGGCACGTTCCGCCGCGCCTTCTCGACACGCACCCAGCGGCGCTGCGCCTCGCGCAGCGCGGCATCGAGATCGCGGATCTCGCGCCGCTGCTGGTAGACACGCGCGCGCATCGCTTCATCGAGCCGCCACGACAGCGCGCCCTTGACGAGCCGCAGCCGGTCGCGGGCCGCGGCGAGTTCCTCGCCCTCGAGGCCCGCCCCGCCATTCGCGAGCGCCTGCTCGATGCGCTGGATGCGCGCCCACTGGTCGCGCTCGGTCGCGGTGCCGAGCGCAGCGGCGTCGTGGTTGCGCTCGATCGCGTCGAGCTTCGACTCGAGCTCGCCGCGCTCGCGCTCGATGCGCTCCGGCGCCTGCGTCGCGAGCAGCGCGTCGGCGTGCGGCACGCGCGCGGCATAGGCCTGCTGGCGGGCATCGACCATGTCGTGGAACGCCACCATGCTCTGCGCCCACTCGCCGAGCCGCTCGTGCAGGAACGCGAGGTCGCGGTAGTTCTTCAGGCCCTCCTGGAAATCGTGCCCGGCGAGCACCGCGTACAGATAGCGCGACTGCGGCGCGTCGGGCAGCTCCTTCAGCTGCCAGAACCAGCCCTGCTGGTCGGCCGATTCCTGCGCGAGCAGGTCGTCGAGCAGGCGGCTCGAGCGGATGCCCGCGATCGCGCTGTCGAGCGATGCCGCCTCGCGATCGAACTCGCGCATCGCCGTCTCGTAGTACTCGGCCGCCTGCGCGTTCGCGCCGAGCTTGCCGTAGGCATAGGGCACCGCGAGCCAGGACTCCTGCACGGCCGCATCGAGCAGGTTGCGCCCGCGCAGCTCGAGCCACGGCCCGAGCGCGCCGCGGAAATCACCGAGCGCGGCGCTCGCCCAGCCGGCGCCCAGCAGCGCCTTGTTCGACTGCGGGCCCGCGAGGCGCACGCGCTCGAGCGCGACTTTCGCATTGGCCGGCTGGCCGGCCTGCAGCCAGGCGAAGCCGAGCGCGAGATTCGCCTTGTCCCGCAGCGCGAGCAGTTCCGGCGTGTCCGCCGCCATCTCGCCGACGCTGGTCAGGTGGTGGTCGGCGTCGGCGAGCTGCCCCTTGCGCACCAGCGCAACACCGAGGTTGAAACGCGCGTAGGCGACCCAGTCGGGGCTGCCGCGATAGGCGTCGAGCAGCGCCACCGCTTCATCGTAGCGGCCGCCGTGCATCAGCACGTTCGCGAGCAGGTGGGTCTTCTCGGCCTCCAGCGCGGGCGGCAGCAGCCCGGTGACGCTGCGCAGCGCCTGTTCGGCCTTGTCGTCGTAGCCGCGCGCGTACCAGACCTTGCCGAGATAGAACCAGGCGCGATTGCGCACGCCCAGCGGCGTCGTCGGCGTCAGCAGGCGCGCGAAGCGCTCGCCCGCCTCGTTGTGCATGCCGAGCGAGAGGTACATCCCGCCGGCGAGCAGCTCCGCCTCATCGAGGTGGTGCGGCAGCCGGCCCCAGTGCTCGTAGGCCAGCAGGCGCGTCAGCGCATCGAAATTGTCGTCCTGGTAGAAATGGAAGAGCACGTCGCCGTAGTGCAGGTCCTGCACGCGGGTGACGGGCAGCCGGTCGGGAGCGGCGGCCGCATGCACGCCGCCGCCGGCGGCCGCACCGCCGAGGGCCGCAACGAGCGCGAGGATGCCGCTGCGCATCTACTCCCAGTCCCTGATCTCGAACTCCGGCTGCGCCTTGCGCTGCCGATCGCTGATGCGCAGCTCGAGGTACTTCGCCCCGACGCTCTTCTCGAAGCGCAGCGACGCGCCGCGGCGGTAGTCGCGTTCGTTCGGACCCTTGCCGGCGAAGAACGCGACCAGCTCGTGCGGCCCGGTCTTCAGGTTGCCGACGTAGAGCCGCTGCACGCCGCCCTTCAGCAGCGCCTCGGCCTCGCGCGGCGTGTACAGATAGTTGGATACTTCCTGGTCGTCGATCTTCAGCTGCACCGAATCGAGTGCGAAGAACTCGCCGACGTCGAGCGAGACGAACACCGCGACCTGCGTGTTCGCCGGGAACAGCAGTTCCTCCTCGAGGATGAACAGCTCCTTGTTGAGGTCGACGACCTCCTGCTTGAGGTCCTGGACCTCGGTGTCGAGTGCGCGGGTGCCGGCCGGCGCTTCCTGGGCCGCGGGCGCTTCCTGGGCTGCGGCCGGCTCCTGCGCGGCGATGGCGCCGCACCAGGCGCAGGCGAGCAGCGCCGGCAGCAGCAGCCGGGTCAGCAATCCGTTCCGGGCGAAGGCGGTGGGCATGTGGGTCTCGCTGGTGTCTTTCGGGCACTCATTCATCGAGCAGGCGGCGCAGTTCGTTCACATAGACCGGCTCGCCGCGGGATGCGGGATCGCGGTGCACGTAGCGCACGGTGCCGGCGCGGTCGACGATCACGATCGTCGGCAGCCGGTCGACCGCATAGGCGCGGCCGACGGCCTTGTCGGGATCGGCCAGCATCGGAAAGCCGACGCCGAGGCTCGCGGCGAACTCGCGCGCATCGGCAGCGTCGTCATCGATGCTGACGCCATAGACCGTGAGGCCCGCGGGCGCATAGGTGCGATGCACGTCGTCGAGTTCGGCGAGCTGCGCGCGGCACGGATTGCAGCGGCTGCCGTAGAACGACAGCACGACCACCTGGCCGCGCGCCTCCGACAGGCGCACGTTGGCGCCGGCGAGCGCGCGCAACGCGAAATCGGGCGCCTCGCGGCCGATCAGCGGCGGCTCGGCGGCACAGGCGGCCCACGCCGCGCACAGCGACAGCAATGCAACAACGGCACGCTCGATCAAGCAATGGTCCTCATGGCGGCACGCAATGAAGCAAGCCAACGGCGGCGCGCCCTGCGCGTGCGACCGTCGCATGCGCACTTGACAATGTCAACGGAGCGCGCCGGCAAATCACGCTGCGCGCGCATGACCTGCCGCACACTTCGGCCGGCCCGCGCCGCGCGTCGGCAAAGCGCGACAGTGCGTCAGATCGGGTTGGTGATGACCGCGTCGACGATCGGCGCGAAGACCGCGAGACTGTCGAGCTGTGCGCCGAGGCCATGACCGGGAAACAGCGTCGTGAACCGCCCGATCTCCTGGTGCAGCGCCAGGTAGTTCAGCAGCACCGTATTGACCAGCAGGTTGACCGCGTTGGCGCCCGGGTGCGAGTTGTTGGCGACCGCACCGTCGCGCGTGTAATAGCCGATCTGGTTGCCGTTCCGGAACGAACTGGTGCTCGGCGTCACGACCGCCCGCCCGCCGGGGTTGTAGACCAGGAAAAACGAATTCGCGGTCGCCTGGTTGTCGCTGACCCACATGAACTTGCCGCGGCCGTTGGCACTGTTGTCCACCTGGTTGTCGGACGACAGCGAACCGTCGCTGAACACGTAGAGCATCAGCGGCTTGGCCGCGCGGTGCGCGAACTCGAGGCAGGCGCCGATGCATTCGCCGGCGCGGAAGTTGCGCACCTCACCGGTCGCGCGGCCCTGGCCGTGGTAGTCGTAGCCGCCCATCGTGATCGTGCCTGCGCCCGCGTAGCCCTCGATCACCATCTTCATGACCGCGGCGGTCTTCTCGTATTCGCCGTCCGCATTGAACTGCGCGTCGGTGAAGATGCCGGTGTCGCCCTTGATGCGCGTGTCGAGCTCCGGGTTCAGGTTCGCCGGCACGCCGAAGCGGTCGGCGAGATAGGCGGTCTTGGTGTAGCCGCATTCGACCAGCGTCTTGATCGCCGCGTCGCGGCTCACGCGCGTGTCGATGCGATCGAGCTTGCGGCCGCTCATGCGCACCATCGACTCGAGCACCGCGACCGCGTCGTTCTGCGCCATCAGCTGCGCGAGCTTGCCGGTGTCGACGAGGCCGGTGACGTCGCTGGTACGATCCACCTTGGTCGGCCGGTAGGCGATGTCGTAGGGCATCGGCGCCATCGAGTTGCCGCCCGAGTCGGACGCCCGCGAGCCGATCAGCGTCAGCAGCTGGCCATCGGCGCCGCAGCGCTGGATGCCGTACATCGGGTTGTGCGGGTTGTTCGCGGTGTCGTTCTCGGAGCGCGCGGCGATCACCGCACCATTGGTCAGCGCGAGCGCCTCGGGGCTCATCTTCGAGAGGATGCCGCGCAGCATCGCGCCGTCGGAATGCCAGGCGAGGCCGAGCGAGGTATCGACGAAGTTGTTGGTTGCGCTGGCGGCATTCGGCGCGTTCGGCACCATGTCGCCCGGCAGGCCGAGCCGGCCGTAGGCCGCCGTCGTCAGGAAATCGAGCTGCCCGCCGGGGCCGCCGATCAGCACCTCGGAACCGGCGAGATTCGCGCCGCCGGCGAGATCGAAGCCGATGAACGGGATCTTGCCGGCACCGTCGGTGATGCCGCAGGCCTCCTTCAGCGCCTCGATGTCGGGGGCGAGCGCGCCGTGCGCGTCACGCGGGGCGAGCAGCGAGAGCGCCGAGGGTACCGTGACGACCGCGGCACCGGTCCGGAAGCCGCGCGCGATCAGTTCGCGACGCGTCACCGGCAGCTGGTGGTCGGGATGCCGCAGCGGCTCGTTCAGGCCGAGTTCGCGGGGGGGCTTGTGGCGGATCAGCATGGCGGTACTCCCTCGAACCTATTGCAGCAGCATCGCGGCGCTGCCGATCGCGGCAGCGCACGAGGCCTTGGCGATCGTCGCGCTGCGCTGCGCATTGCAGCTGCCGCCGCAGGTCGCGGCGAGCTTCGTCACGAGCGCGTTCAGCTCGGTGCGCACTTCGGTATCGTTCGGCTGGGTCGGCAGGTTCGTGCCGACCGCCTTCGCGACGATGCCGGTGATCATCGCGTCGCGCCCCGACTGGCTGTTGATGTCGACCGCGCCGCCGAAGAACGCGTTGCGCAGCGTGGTGTCGTCGACCATCGCATCGCAGTAGGAAATCGCGAGCTGCGCGATGCCCATCTGCTGCGAGGAGCCGAAGGTGTCGATCGACTCCACCGACGGCAGCGCCTGCTTGACGAGCCGGTAGGTGTCCGTGACGCCCTGGTTGGTGATCGGCACTCCGGTGATGTTCGCCATGGTCTGGTTGATCTCGTCGAAGGTGCGCAGGCCGACCTCCGGATTCGAGCTGTCGGCGAGCACCGGCGGATCCGGCATCGGCTCCTCCGGATACACGCGTGTCTCGCTGCCGAGCTGCTCGAAGGTCAGGAAGAACAGGTCGCTCTCCGGACCCTTCTCGAGCGCGATCACGGTGCCCGTATCGGACAACAGCTGCCCGCTGCCTGGCACGTAGTTCGAACCGCCGACCGTCGTGTCGAGCGGGATGTAGGCTTGGCCGACGCGCGCCTCCTGGCCGTTGACGCCGATGCGCAGGCCTTTCAGCGGAATGCCGGCCGGCGTGACGCCCGGATCGAGGCTGATGAAAGTCGGCTTCGTGAACAGGTAGGCGTAGCTGTCGTACTGGCTCGTCTCGAACATCACGTAGCTCTTCGGCAGATCGACGAGGTCGCTGACGTTGAACAGCATGAAGTAGCGCTCGCCGACGCCCGCCTCGAAGTTCTGCTCGATCTGCTGTGCCGTCAGCGCGCGGTTGTGGATCGCGACGAGGCGCAGCACGCCGGTCCACTGCCGGGCGCCGGACGGATCGTTGCCGAGCACCAGCGCGAAGCTGTCGTCCCAGTCGCCGAGCGCGCCGCCGCGACCGTCGCTGTCGCCGGTGTACTGGCCGTTGACGTAGAGCCGCTGGCCGTTCACCGGATCGTAGGTCAGCACGACATGCTGCAGCGACGCCTGCGCATCCTGGTCGGCTGCGCGGGTCAGCAGCGCCGGCGCGCCGTTCGCGTCGGTCTCGCTGCTGCGGGTCATCGCCTGGTACTGGTACTCGCGCTGCGCGAGCGTGACGTTGTTCGCCATCGTGCCGCCCGAATAGCTGACGATGTAGGCGTCTTCCTGCACGACGTTGCCGGGCGCGGCCCAGGCCTCGATCGAGAACTCGCCGCTCGTCTTGATCATGTCGGCGAGCTTGCGGCTGCCGCTGGTCGTGCCCTGGGCCTTGCCGCCCTCGTGCACATTGAGGCCCCAGCCACCGACCCATTCGATCGAGCCGGACATCGTCAGGTTCGCCGCCGGTTCGACACCGCTCGTGTCGTACACGGTCGTGCCCATGCCCGTCTTGAACTCGTACAGCGCGATCTGCGCGGTCTCGTAGCGGTTGCCGCCGGCGGCCACCGTGCCGTCATACAGCGTCAGCGCCTTCGAGAGCTTCAGCGAAGCATCGACCGGGGTCACCGGCACGCCGTTGGCGAACGCGCGCACCGCTGCCTCCATCTTGTTCGCGTCGTTCGCGCAGCTGGCCGTCCAGCAGTTGTGCGATTCCTCGCGCAGGCGCACGACGAGACGCGACAGCGCAGGCTCGTCGAGATTGATCTTCGGACGCGCGGCGGCATAGGCCGCGTCGACGTCGCTCGAGGCAAAGTACGGCGACTGCGCGGTCGCCGAGGCCGGCGTGTGGCAGCGCAGGCAGTTGCCCTCGCCGCGCACCAGCGGCCAGATCGTCGACGCGTACAGGCTCGAGCTGTCCGGGAACGTCTTGCTGTCGCCCACTTCCTTGATCGGCGGCTCCTGCAGCTCGATGGTCTTGCCGCCGCCGGCGACCGAGCCCGCCCAGTTGCGGATCCACACGGTCAGCGTGTCGCCGCAGGCCGCGTTGGAGGCGAGCCAGCAGTTGTGGCCGCCCGCGACCTTGGTCACGAGACGCGACTGGTCCGGCTGCGTGAGTTCGACCAGCGCGATCGCGGCCTGGTAGGCGAGGTTCACGTCGTCGTTGCGGGCGAAGTTCGGCGACTGGCCGCCGGCGTTGTGGCAGCCGCCGCAGCGATTGCTCGCCTTGATGTTTTCCCACAGGTTGATGCGGAACGCCTGCACGTCGGCATTGGCCGGCGCGGGACCGGTGTAGTCGGCGACCGGCGGCGGCGTCGTGACCGGGTTGACCTCGGTCGGCGCGCCCCCGCCGCTGCACGCGGCCAGCGCGGCAAGGGTCGCAGTCGCAATGAACAGGTTGCGGATCATGGCCCTCACCTCACTGTCCCATGCAGTACGCGGCCGTCTCGGCGAAGACCGTCTTCAACCGGTAGTTGCTGCCGCGAAAGCTCGCCGCGATCTGCGCGACCTTGGCGCGATCCGTGCTGTCCTGCGGCGCGCGGAAACAGACCGCCTTGAACACTTTCTGCACCTGGCAGGTCGCGAACGCCTCGCTGTTGGCGAGCTCCTCGCCGAGCGATTTCGCGCCGGCGCCGCTGCCGCTGGTCGCGGTCGTGCCCCAGCCCCAGCCGAGCAGGCGGTTGTGGCCCTTGCGCCAGTAGTTGTCCCAGTGGTCATCCGGCGTCACGTAGCCGGGCTTGAAGTTCTCGGCGTTGACGAAGTACTTCGCGTTCGGCGCGCCCGCCGTGTACACGAGCCGCTGCTGCGTTTCGTCGAAATCGTAGTAGGCGAAGGCCTGCGTCATCGGGTCCATGCCGGTGTGGCAGCCGATGCAGTTGTTCAGGAACACGCGGCTGTCGCCGCCCGGGCTGCGACTCACGTCCTGGCGGATGCGGTCGGGGGGCAGGGTCGTGTCCTGCACCTGCTCGAGGTCGTGGCACAGGTGGTTCATCAGCGTGAAGCGGAACATCGCGCGGTTGGTGCCGTCGATGAAGAACGCCTCCGAGGAGGCACGCGTCGTGATCAGGCCGGCGGTCGCCTCGGCCGGCAGGCCGAGCAGGTCCGACTGCTGGCGCGCGACCAGCGTCGCCTGCAGGTCGACCCCGCGCGATTCGGCCTGCTCGTAGTGCGCATTGCTGGTCGCCGAGTAGGCGGGCAGGCCCGATGCGTTGCTGACGTAGACGAGATTGGCCGACAGCGCGGTGTTGAACGGCACGTCGTCGCGCACCATGCCGATCACCGTTGCGGAATAGTCGTTCAGCGGTGCGAACACCGTCTGGTCACGGTTCGTCCACGGCGTCGCGAAGTTCTTCAGCGTGACGTCGTAGAAGGCGCGGTTCTGCATGGCCGTCTCGGCAGCCGCCAGTGCATTGCCCGCCTGGATGTCGGCGGCCATGTCGGCGAGCACGCTCGCGGTCGGCGGCACGCCGGCGAGGCGATCATGGATGCGCTTGGCCTGGTCGCGCGAATCGGCGGCCGCGGTCGCAGTCACCAGCAGCGCGGCAAGGCAGCCTGCGCCGAGGCCTGCGATGCGCCCGGGAACTTTCGCCGTGTTCCGATGATCGATGTTCATTGCACTGTCCTCGATTGCGGCTGCGAATATACGCAGCGCGATCACGCCCCCGGAATGTCTCATTGCACCGACGTCGCCGCGCGACGACATCCCCGCGGATCGCATCCCGCAGGTATGCTTGCGGCCGTCAATTGCGACTGCCGTCACAGCATCGTTTCACGAGCCCGCAACACTCGGGGCCAGCAAGCCGGCCACTAGGGAACCGCGGCGCTGCATCGGGCGCTGTGATGGCCTCGGCAGATTGGCGACGCAGATTGCGCGAGCATGATTACGTCACATGAGGGAGGCGGCATGACGAAGCGGCGAAACAGTGCGGCAGGTCACGCCTTGCGCGGCATCGTGCCTGGCCTCGCCGTCGGCTTCGCGTGCGTGCTCGTCGTGGCCTGCAGCCCGGGCGGCAACGTCGACATCGGCAGCGGCCAGAACCCCGATCCGGTCGCCGCTGATTTCCCGATGGCCTACATCAAGCGCACGTTGCCGCCGGTCGAGGACGAAGTGGGACTGACCGAGCTGCGCGACGCGGTGCCGGACACCGACGTCGACGTCTACGTGCGTGACCGCGCCGACCCGACCGCGCCCGAACACAACGTCACCGAACGCATCACCGGCGACGACCGCTACGACATCCGCGACCTCGACGTCGCCTACGACGGCACGTCGATCGTGTTCGCGATGCGCGGCCCGCTCGCGATGAACCAGGACGAGGAAGACCCGCCGACCTGGAACATCTGGGAGTACGTGTTCGCGACCGACACGCTGCGCCGGGTGATCGCCTCCGACATCATCGCCGAGGAAGGCCACGACCGCGCGCCGCACTACCTGCCCGACGGCCGCATCCTGTTCTCGTCGACCCGCCAGCGCGGCTCGAAAGCGGTGCTGATCGACGAGGGCAAGCCGCAGTTCGAGGCGCAGACCAGCTCGCGCAACGAGCCGGCCTTCGTGCTGCACGTGATGAACGCCGACGGCACCAACATCCGCCAGGTGTCGTACAACACCGATCACGATCTCGACCCCACCGTGCTGATGAGCGGCAAGATCATGTGGAGCCGCTGGGACAATCCGCCCGGCGGCCGCAACGGCATCCACCTCTACCAGGCCAATCCCGACGGCAGCGACCTCGAACTGCTGTACGGCGCGCAGAGCCACAACACCGGCACCGACAATTCGCGCATCGAGTTCGTCAAGGCGCGCGAGCTGCCGAACGGGCGGCTGCTCGTGCTGATCCGCCCGCGCGGCGAGGCGAGCTTCGGCGGCAACCTGCAGCTGATCGACGCCGGCACCTATGTCGAGAATTCGCAGCCGACGCTCGCGAACGTCGGCCTGACCGGACCTGCGCAGCAGGCCGCGACCGGCAACGACGTGCGCACGGTGCCGGGCATCTCGCCGGGCGGACGCTTCCACGACGCGTTCCCGCTGTGGGACGGCACGAACCGCATGGTCGTCAGCTGGGCGCAGTGCCTCGCGCTGCTGAACGGGCAGTCACGGCCCTGCACCGACGATGTCGTCAACGATCCGGCCGCGCTGCCGGCCCCGCCACAGTACAGCCTGTGGATGTACGACCTGGGTGCGCGCGCCTTCCTGCCGCTGATGACGCCGGAAGCCGGCCGCATGATCACCGACGTCGTGATCGCGCAGCCGCGGCCGCGGCCTGCGGTGATCCTCGACAAGACGGCCGGCGTCGACGCCGATCCGGACCTCGTCGCCGAGGGCGCGGGCATCCTCGACATCACGTCCATCTACGACTTCGACGGCGTCGACCGCGCCGCGCCGCCGGGCGGCGGCGGCATCCGCGGCATGGCGGATCCGGCACGTACGACGGCGGAGCAGCGCCTCGCCCGCTTCATCCGCATCGAGAAGATGGTGTCGATTCCCGACGATGACGTGCGCGACATCGACAACGCGGCGTTCGGCGCGACGAACTACATGCGCGAGATCCTCGCCTACGCACCGATCGAGCCCGACGGCTCGGTGCGCATCAAGGTGCCGGCGAACGTCGCCTTCCAGATGGCGATCCTCGACGTGAACGGCCGCCGCCTGCCCGGCTTCCCGCGCCACAACAACTGGCTGCAGCTGCGGCCCGGTGAAGTGCGCAACTGCAGCGGCTGCCATACGCGCGACGCGCAGAACCCGACCTCGCACGGCCGCGCGGGCCTGTTCGGCGTGTCCTACACCGGCGCGCAGACCACCGGCACGCCGTTCCCGAACACCGTCGCCACCTGGCCGCCCGAGGCCGGCGAGACGATGGCGCAGACCCGCGCGCGCGTCTCCTCCGCCTGCACCGACAGCCCGAACTGTGCGTCGATCAACCCAAGCGTCAACGTCGTCTACCAGGACGTGTGGACCGACCCGAACGTGCGGGCACCGGACCCGGACGTCGCCTACAACTATGCCGGGTTACTGACGCCGGCCCCGACCACTCCCGAATGCCAGACGCGCTGGACGCCGACGTGCCGCATCGTGATCAATTACGAACGGCACATCCACCCGCTCTGGTCGCTGCCGCGCGAAGTGACCGACCCGGACACGATGCTGGTGGTCGCCGATCACACCTGCACGCAGGCGGGCTGCCACAACACGACCGACGCCAATGCGCTGCCGATGGTGCCGGCCGGCAACCTCGACCTGCAGGACGGCGATTCGCAGGACGAGCCCGAACAGTTCGCCGCGTACCGCGAGCTGCTGTTCGGGGACAACGAGCAGTGCCTCGACCCGGACACCGGCGCCGTGATCGACTGCCAGCAGGAAATCGGCATCGACCCGGTCTCCGGACTGCCGATTACCGCACCGATACCGTATCCTCCGTCCCTGAGCGCCGGCAACGCGCGGGGGTCCACACGCTTTTTCGGTCGCTTTGCGGCGGGCGGAACCCACGCGGGCTATCTCTCGCCGGCCGAGCTACGCCTGATCTCCGAATGGGTCGATATTGGAGCGCAGTATTTCAACAATCCGTTCGATCCTGACGTGCCGGTCAATTGACGCTGCGGTCCTGCTTTGCGGACTCCTGACCCTGTTCGTCGCGGCCCCCGCGGCGCACGCCGCGAAGGAATACCTGCAGGTGTTCGTGGCCGAGCCGTACCTCGAGCTGCGCACGGGCCCCGGGCGCGGCTACCCGGTCACGCAGGCGGTCGGGCGCGGCGAGTCGGTCGAGATCCTGAAGCGGCGCACCGACTGGCTGAAGGTGCGCACCGAGCGCGGCGTCGAGGGCTGGGCGGCGCAGCGCGACATGGTGAAGACACTGCTCGCCGACGGCAGCTATCTGAAGATCGATCTCGGCGACCGCGCGGGCTTCACGTCGCATCGCTGGGAGGCCGGCGCGATGCTCGGCGACTTCGATGGCGCGAACCTCGTGTCGGGCTACCTGTCGTTCTCGCTGAACGACCAGCTGAAGATCGACTTCTCGCCGTCGCAGTTCCTCGGCGTGACCAGCAACGCGACGCCCGCCGACCGCAGCGGCTACACGCTCGACATCGGCCTGAACCACGTATTCTTTCCGGAATGGCGCTTCTCGCCGTTCGTGACGCTCGGCGGCGGCCTGTTCAACGTCAACGAGGACCCGCAGAACCCGCAGGCCGTCGACCGCCACGACCAGTCGGCGTACTACGGCGCGGGCTTCCGCTTCTATCTGACACGGCGCTTCTTCGTCCGCGGTGAATACAAGAACCGCGTGGTATTCACGAGCCGGAACGACAACGAGGAACTCGAGGAATGGAAAGTCGGACTCGCCTTCTTCTTCTGATGCTCGCGGCGACGACCGCGCTGCCGGGCTGCGCGTCGTTCCGCTGGCCGTGGCACGACGAGCCGCCGCCGGCCACCGAGCCCGCGCCGGCCGATGCCGACAATGCGCCACCGCCGCGGGTCATCGAACCCGAGGTCGAGCGGCGCAAGATCAAGGTCGCGAAGATCGACCAGGAGAACATCGAGGTCGGCGGCTTCTACGGCGTGATGAGCGTCGACGATTTCGGCTCGAACCCGGTCTACGGCGCGACCTTGACATATCACGTCACCGAAGACTTCTTCTTCCGCGCCGAAGGCGGCCAGACCAAGCTCGGCATGACGAGCTTCGAGATCCTGAACCCGGGCTCCGATCCGCTCAACCTGGGGACTGATAGGCGGCTCACATATTACGGCCTGTCGATTGGCTATAACTTCCTGCCTGGCGAGGTGTTCATCGGTCGCAACCTCGCCATGAACAGCGCCTTCTACGTGTTGGGCGGCGTAGGCAGCACGAAGTTCGCCGACGACGAGAGGTTCACGCTGAACTTCGGTGCCGGCTACCGGATCCTCCCGACCGACTGGCTCGCGGTCAGCATCGAGGTGCAGGACCGCGTGTACGAGTCGGACATCTTCGGGAAGAACGAGCTGGTCAACAATCTCGAGGCGCGCCTGGGACTGACCGTATTCTTTTAGAGGTATACACGATGCGCGCCCTGCTCTTCGCCCTCCTCCTCGCGGTCCCGGCCGCGGCCAACAACGCCGCCGGTCCGGCGCCCGATTTCGCCCTGCCCGCGCGTGGCGGCGAGCAACTCTCGCTCGGCCAGTTCAGGGGCCAGGTCGTGATGATCAACTTCTGGGCCACCTGGTGCGGCCCGTGCCGGCAGGAAATGCCGCTGCTCGAGGGCATCTACAGGAAGTACAAGCCGATGGGCTTCACGATGATCGGCGTCAACGTCGAGCCCGACCCGAAGGCCGCCGAGGAATGGCTCGCGAAGCAGTCACCGGTCAGCTTCCCGGTCGCGTTCGACACCGACAGCAAGGTCAGCAAGCTGTACAAGGTGAACGGCATGCCGAACAGCGTGATCATCGACCGCAAGGGCAACGTGCGCCTGCTGCACCGCGGCTACAAGCCGGGTGACGAGAACACCTACCTCGACCAGATCCGCGCACTCGTGAGGGAATGACGATGAGCCTGCCGCGCGCCCTGGTCCGACCGCTGCTCGCCGCGACGATGCTGGTGATCGCGTTGTCGGCCTGCGCGCCGATCGAGCCTTGGGTGAAGCCCTACGAGCGCGAGAACCTCGCCGACCCGATCATGGCCTTCGACCGCTACCCCGTCTCGAGCGCCTATCTCGATCACGTCTACGAGGCGCGCGAGGGCGCGCGCGGCGCGACCGGCAGCGCCGGCGGCGGCTGCGGATGCAACTGATGGCGCGACGGGCGGCCCACGACGGATCGCGGACGGCGGCGGCACGGCAGCGCGGCGCGCGCGGCCTGCCCTGCTGGCTGCCGGCCGCGTGCGGCTCGCTGCTCGCCGCGACGGCCGCTGCCGGCGTGCTGCCCGAGGACCGCGCCGACGTCCTCTATCACCGCTACGACGGCGGCGGCGTCGTGATCGACGGCCCGTCGATCCTCGTGCGCAAGAAGTTCGCCGACAAGGTCTCGATCGCGGCCAACTACTACGTCGACATGGTGTCGAGCGCGTCGATCGACGTCGTGTCGACCGCGAGCCCGTACCGCGAGGAGCGCACGCAGTACAGCCTGACCGCCGACTACCTGCGCGGCAAGTCGACCTACAGCATCGGCTACATCAACAGCTCAGAGAGCGACTACGACGCGAAGACCTGGTACGCCGGCGTGAGCCAGGACCTGTTCGGCGACCTGACGACGATCTCGTTCAGCTTCAAGAAGGGCGACAACGACATCTTCCGAAACATCGGCGGCACGAAGGACCCGGGCTTCGCCCGCGGCTCCGAGGTGCGCAGCTACGCGGTCGGCATCACCCAGGTGCTCACGCGCAGCATGATCGGCGCGTTCAATTTCGAGGTGATCAGCGACGAGGGCTACCTGAACAGCCCGTACCGCTCGGTGCGCTACTTCGACCCAGCCGATCCGAAGGGCTATTCGTACCAGGCGGAGATCTACCCGTCGACACGCACCAGCAATGCCGCGTCGCTGAAGCTCAGCTACTTCCTGCCCTATCGCGCCGCGCTCGACGGCTGGTACCGCTACTACTCGGATTCCTGGGGCGTCGTCGCGCACACGGCCGAACTCGGCTACACGCACCCGCTGCGCGAGCGCTGGATCTTCTCGGGCTCGGTGCGCTACTACCAGCAGGACGCGGCCGACTTCTACGCCGACCTCTTCCCGCGGCGCGACTACGCGAACTTCCTCGCGCGCGACAAGGAGCTGTCCACCTTCACCGCAGTCACCTTCGGCGTCGGTGCGAGCTACGACTTCCGCATCGCCCGCCTGCCCTGGGTCGACAAGGCACAGGTCAACCTGCGCTACGACTTCATGACGATCGACTACGACGACTTCCGGGACGTGCGCGAGACCGTCACCGTGCCCGGCACCGAGCGGCCCTACTCGCTCGACGCGAACATCTACCAGGTCTTCCTGTCGATCTGGTTCTGAACGCCGCGCGGGCTGCGCGGTCCAACCCCCCGGTTCTGGGTTAAAGTTCTGCGTTAAGCTTGCGCCGCGCCACCCGCGCGGCCCCGAGGAGGTTGGAACGATGCGCGCATTCCCCATTGCCGGCCGGGCCACGCTGCTCGCCGCCGTGGCCTGCCTCGCCGCACCCGCGCTGCATGCGCAGGGCCGCGAGGAGGCCAAGCTGATCACCGCGACCGAAGTGATGACCGAGCTGCGCGAGAGCCGCGACCAGCAGATTCCGCAGTGGCTGCTCGACCGCGCCTACGGCATCGTGGTCGTGCCGGACGTCGTCAAGGTCGGCTTCTGGCTCGGCGGCCGCCACGGCAAGGGCGTCATGGTCGTGCGCGACGACGCCGGGCACTTCTCGAACCCCGTGTTCGTCAACCTGAGCGGCGGCAGCTTCGGCCCGCAGATCGGCGCGCAGTCGAGCGACGTCGTGCTCGTGTTCACGACCCGCAAGGGCATCGACGGCATCGCCGACGGCAAGGTCACGCTCGGCGCCGACGCCTCGGTCGCCGCGGGCCCCGTCGGCCGCCAGGCCTCGGCCGCGACCGACGCGTCCTTCACCGCCGAGGTGTACTCGTACTCGCGCAGCAAGGGCCTGTTCGCCGGCATCGCGCTCGACGGCAGCGCGATCACGATCGACGACAAGTCGAACGCCGCGTTCTATGGCAGGAAGGTCTCGGCGGGCGACATCATGAAAGGTGCCGCGACCACGAACTCGAATGGCGCGCAGCGCTTCCTCGCCACGGTCTCGGCGAGCACGACGGCGGGACAAGCCGCACCGGCGAACACCGTCGCGCCCGCGGCACCGGCTCCGGCGGCGCCCGCCACGAGCGAAACGTCCGGCGTGAAGACCTACCCGCTCGAGCCCGAACCCCAGCCCGAGCCCACGACACCGAGGTAGCAAAGCGGTGGACGCCACGATCTGGCACAACCCGGCGTGCAGCACCTCGCGCAGCGTGCTCGCGATGCTCGAGCACGCGGGCATACAGCCGACGATCGTCGAGTACCTGCGCACGCCGCCGTCGCGCGCCGAGCTCGCCGAACTGATCCGCGCCGCCGGCATCGGCGTGCGTGGCGCGATGCGCCAGAAGGATGCGCTCTACCGGGAGCTCGGCCTCGCCGATCCCGCGCTGGGCGACGCGAAGCTGCTCGATGCGATGGCCGAGCACCCGGCGCTGATCAACCGGCCGTTCGTGCGCACGCCGCTCGGCACGCGACTGTGCCGGCCGAAGGAATTGCTGTACGAGATCCTGCCGGCGATCGGGGGGCTCTAGCCCCGCGGACCGTAGGCCACGCCGCACCCACCGATACCGCAGTAACCATCCGGATTCTTCGCCAGGTACTGCTGGTGATAATCCTCGGCGTAGTAGAACGGCGGCGCCTCGCGGATCTCGGTCGTGATCGCACCGCGCCCCGCCTCGGTCAGGCGCTGCTGGTACACGCGCTTCGACGCCTCGGCCGCGCGCAGCTGTTCGGCGCTCGTCGCGTGGATCGCCGAGCGGTACTGGGTACCGAGGTCGTTGCCCTGGCGCATGCCCTGCGTCGGGTCGTGCGATTCCCAGAACCGCCGCAGCAGCAGCTCGTAGCTGGTCACACGCGGATCGAAGATCACGCGCACCACTTCGGCGTGGCCGGTCGCGCCGCTGCAGACCTCTTCATAAGTCGGGTTCGGCGTATGGCCGCCCGAATAGCCCGCCGCCGTCGAATGCACACCCGGCAGCCGCCAGAACAGGCGCTCGGCGCCCCAGAAGCAGCCGAGCGCGAACACCGCTTCCTCGAGCGGAGCCTCGAACGGTGGCTGCAGCGGATTGCCACTGACAAAATGCTTCTCCGGCACGGGCAAAGACATCG
>JAHCAN010000010.1 GCA_019634915.1 Steroidobacteraceae bacterium
CGTCGGCCTGCGCCTGCGCCTGCCGATCGCCACCGTCGGCTTCGACATCGCGCAGGCGCTGTCGATCGACGGCGCGACGCCGCGGCTGCACGTGAACTTCTCGCCGAAGCTCTGATGGCACGCCCCGCCAACGTCGTCCTCGTCGTGCTGATCGCGTTGCTGTGCGCGCTGCCGTTCGCGCTGCTGTGGTTCATCGCGTTCACGCCCCAGGGGCTGGCGATGCTGGTCGCCCGCGTGCCCCATCGCGTCGGGCCGGTGACGATGGAAATCGGCGCGGTCAGCGGCACGCTCGCCCGCGGCTTCGACGTCGCACGCTTCGAGCTGACCCACGAGCGCGTGCACCTCGTCGTCGACGGGCTGCATGCGCGGCTCGGCGTCCCGGCGCTGCTGTGGCAGACGATCGACGTGCCGGAAGCGCGCATCGGGCGCGTGCTGATCGAAGTGCGGCCGCGCACGAAGCCGCCGAACAGGGGCACGCCGAAATTCCTGCCGCGCCTGCTGCGCATCGACGCCGGCGACGCGCACGTCGGCTCGATCGCGATCATCTCGCCACACGGCACCCGCACCGAGTTCACCGATGCGCAGGCGAGCGGCGTGGTGCGCCACCGCTCGATACGCGTGTTCGCCGCCGCCGGCGAATTCCAGGGCATGCGGCTCAGTGCCAACGGCACGCTGCGCGCCGCCGATCCGATGCGGATCGACGCCAGCGGGCGCGCTGAGTGGGACGCGCCGCGGGCCACGCACTGGGTCGCGAACTTCACCGGCGAAGGCGACCTCGACCGGCTGAAGATCGAGGGCGGACTGAGCGCGCCGTTCATCGCCGAAGTCAGCGGCGAGGCCGCCGGGCTGACGGGCGACTGGCGGATCACGGGGCATGCGCAGCTGAGCCAGCTCGCGCTCGAGGACTTCGGCGGCGGCGGCCCGCTCGGCCAGATCGACGGCGAACTCGACGTCACGGTCAACGGCGACGGCATCCGCGCCGATGGCGCGCTGCATCCGGCGGGACTCGAAGCCGGCCGCTTCGACGTGGACTTCGACGGCAAGTACGCGGCGCGCACTCTCGCGGTGCGCCGCGTGCGCTTCCGCCACCAGGGCTCGGGCGCGAGCGCCACCGCCGCGGGACGCATCCGCATCGAAGAGGACGGCCCGTGGCTCGACCTCGGCGGGCGATGGAACGACTTTCGCTGGCCACTGCCGGACGACGAGCCGGTCATGCGCAGCGCGCAGGGCAGCTACCGGCTGCACGGCCAGCTGCCGTTCACGCTGACCGCCAACGGCGACGTCACGGCCGCGGGTTTCGGCCCGGTGCGGGTCGCACTCACCGGCGAGCTTGGCGCCGAGCGGCTGGTGGCGTCGACTCTGCGCGTCGACGGCTACGAGGCCCGCATGGACCTGCGCGGCATGGTGCAGTGGAAGCCCGCCGAAACCTGGCAGCTCGCCGGCCGCATCGCCGGCCTCAACACCGGCCTGCTCGATGCGCGCCTGCCGGGCCGCGTGAGCCTCGACATCGATGCGCGCGGCGCGGGCTTCGGTCCGGACGGCAGCCTCGACCTGCGCTTTGCCCGCCTCGGCGGCGAGCTGCGCGGCGGGCGCGCGAGCGGCCACGGCCAGCTGACCCGGCGCGGCGCGATGCTCGGCTTCCACGACGTCGACGTGCAGCTCGGCGCGACGCACGCGCGTCTCGAGGGCGGGCTGTCACCGGATTCATGGTCGCTGCGCTTCGACGTCGACGCCGACGACCTCGCGCTGCTCGAAGCCGGCGCGCAGGGCAGGCTCGCGGCCCGCGGCACGCTGAGCGGTTCGCGGCGCGCGCCGGTCGTCGACGCGACGCTGCGCGGCAGCGGCATCGATTACGCCGGCGCGAAGCTCGCCAGCATCGGCGGTCGCATCAAATTCAACGCCGGCGCGGACCAGGCGCTCGACGTCGATCTGCACGCCCGCGGTTTCCAGATGGGCGTGCGGCGTATCGACACACTCGAGGTCGTCGCGCTCGGCTCGACCGCGGACCACACGGTCACGATCACCGCGGGGGCATCGCCGCTGCGCGTCGCAGCGCGCGGTCAGGGCGCCTACGACGACGGCCGCTGGCAGCTGCGTTTCGCGGGCATCGATCTCGAGAACGGCGACGAGGCGGCGCTGCATCTGGTCGAACCCTCGCTGCTGACGCTCGCTTCCGGCGAACTGCAGCTCGAGCCCACCTGCCTGCGCGGCGCGGCGGCGCAGGTCTGCGCGGCCGGCCACAGCAAGCCGCAGGACTGGGCCGCGACGCTGTCGGCGAAGGACCTGCCGATCAGCACGTTCACGGTCGGACTCACCCCGGGCGTCAGCTACGAAGGAGCGGTCGACCTCGAACTCGCTGCCGGCGCGCAGGGCGGAGAACCCTGGCACGGCAGCCTGCGCGCCGAACTGCGCGATGCGCAGACGCGGCGGCGCCTCGCGAACAACCGCGAGGACGTGACCGTGCTCGGCGGCGGCCTGATCGCCGCGACGGCGAACGCGCACGAGATCATCGCCGACGCGAAGCTCGATGCCGGGCGTTCGGGCAATCTCGCCGGCCACGCGCTGATCGCGCGCGAGGGCGGGGAGTGGCGCGACTGGCCACTCGCCGGCCACCTCGAAGTGCAGACCGATTCGCTCGGCTTCATCGCCGTGCTGGTCGATCCGGTCGACCGCTCCGCGGGCCGCCTCGCGGCCGACCTGCAGCTCTCGGGCACGCTCGGCACGCCGCGCATCGAAGGCAACCTGACGATCCGCGACGGCGAGCTCGATTTCTACCAGGTCAACCTGCCGCTGCGTGGCCTGACGATCGACACGCGCTTTCGCGAGAACACACTGACGCTCCAGGGCTCGGCGACGGCGGGCGACGGCCACCTCTCGACGCGCGGGCAACTGTCCTGGCGCGGCGGCCTGCCGTACGGCCTGATCACGATGCAGGGCGAGAACCTGCGGGTCGCGAACGTGCCCGAAGCGCGCATCTTCGCCTCGCCCGACCTCGCGTTCCACGTCGACGGGCGGCGCATCGACGTCACCGGCGAAGTCGTCGTGCCGAACGCGCGCCTCGACCCGGCCGACATCACCGGCGCAGTCTTCGCGTCGGCCGACGAGCGCATCGCCGGCGAGCGCGAGGTCGATCCGTCGCAGCGCTTCGTCGTCACGACGAAGGTCAATCTCGTGCTCGGCGATCGCGTGACGATCGACACCTACGGCCTCTCCGGGCGCCTCACCGGCTCGCTCGAGGCGCGCACCGACGAGAACGACATCGCGCGCGGTACCGGCGAGCTGTCGATCGCCGAGGGCCGCTACATCGCCTTCGGCCGCCGCCTCGACATCGAACGCGGCCGCCTGATCTTCAACAACGGCCCGCTCGCCGACCCGGCGATCGACATCCGCGCGAGCCGCGAATTCCCCGACGTCACGGCCGGCGCGAACGTGCGCGGCACGTTGCGCGCTCCAAGGCTCACGCTGTTCTCCGAGCCGCAGATTCCGCAGTCGCAGATCCTCTCGCTGCTGATCGCCGGCGGCTCGCTCGAATCGGTGCAGGCGCAGAACGGCAGCGGCCGGCGCAGCAATCCGCTCGCGGTGCAGGGCGGCGCGATCCTCGCGCAGCAGCTCGGCGAGATGGTGGGCCTCGAGGACGTGAGCCTCGAGTCCTCGCTGAACAACGAAACCTCGCTGGTGCTCGGCCGCTATCTGACGCCGCGGCTGTTCGTCAGCTACGGCATCAGCCTCACCGAGGCGATCAACACGATCAAGATGCGCTACACGCTCGGCGACGACTGGACGATCAAGCTCGAATCGGGCGCCGTGCAGAGCGCGGATCTCGAGTACACGATCGAGAAGTGATGGCTGCCCACCCGTCCCGGCCGCCGGCGGCGCGGTCGCGGCCGGCCGGGGGCGCTGACGGGGAGGCGTCAACCCGCCGGCCGGCCGCGCAGCACACGCGCCGGCAGCAGGATGATCGATCTCAGCAGCTCGAACACGCCGTTGACCGCGATGCCGAGCAGCCGGAACGGCAGCAGCAGCAGCCACACGAGCGGATAGAGCAGCAGTGCGAGCAGCGCGAGCGGCCAGCAGACGACCAGCAACAGCAGCCAGAGCAGAAATCCGACCATCGACGCCCTCCCGTGGCCGGCGCGCCATGCGCCAGCCCAACTCATTATCGGGTCTGAACGGGCATACTTCCATCATGCAGACGCACGCCTCCGCCGACGGCAGGACCGCGACCGATCCCGTGTGCGGGATGAAGGTCGATCCGGAGAAGACCCCGCATCACGCGACGCACCGCGGCACCGTCTACCATTTCTGTGGCGCGCGCTGCCGGGAGCGCTTCAGCGCCGATCCGGAAGAATACCTCGTGCCACGCCCGGCCGCAGCGCCGGCGGAGCCGGCCCCGGCCGGCGCGATCTACACCTGTCCGATGCACCCGGAAATCCGCCAGCCCGGCCCGGGCAGCTGCCCGAAGTGCGGCATGGCGCTCGAGCCGGAGATGCCGGGCCCCGAAGAGGAGGACAATCCCGAGCTGCGCGACTTCACGCGCCGCTTCCTCGCGTCGCTGCCGCTCACGCTCGTCGTGTTCGTGCTCGCGATGTTCGGACACCGCTTCCCGGGCCTGTCCGCCGCGACGCGCGGCTGGATCGAGTTCGCGTGCGCGACGCCGGTGGTGCTGTGGGCCGGCTGGCCCTTCCTCGAGCGCTGCGTGCAATCGATCCGCAATCGCAGTCCGAACATGTGGACGCTGATCGGCATCGGTGTCGTGGCCGCCTACGGTTACAGCGTCGTCGCGACGCTCGCGCCCGGCCTGTTCCCGGCCTCGTTCACCGAGCACGGTCGCATCGGCGTCTACTTCGAGGCCGCAGCGGTGATCATTTCGCTGACGCTGCTCGGCCAGCTGCTCGAGCTGCGTGCGCGCTCGAAGACCTCGGCCGCGATCAGGGCACTGCTCGGACTGGCGCCGAAGACTGCGCGGCGGCTGCGCGATGACGGCAGCGAGGAGGACGTCGAACTCGGCCACGTGCACAGCGGCGACCGCCTGCGCGTGCGGCCCGGGGAGAAGGTCCCGGTCGACGGCGTGGTGCTCGAGGGGCGCACGCACATCGACGAATCGATGCTGACCGGCGAGTCGGTGCCGGTCATGAAGGAGAGTGGCGCGCAGGTCATCGGCGGCACGCTGAACGGCAGCGGCAGCCTCGTGATCCGCGCGACCCAGGTCGGCGCGGCCACGGTACTGGCGCAGATCGTGCAGCTCGTCGCCCAGGCGCAGCGCTCGCGCGCGCCGATGCAGCGCCTCGCCGACAAGGTGGCGTTCTGGTTCGTGCTCGCAGTCATCGACATCGCGATCCTGACGCTGGTCGTGTGGGGCTTCTTCGGCCCCGAGCCGTCGTGGACCTATGCGATCCTGAACGCGGTGTCGGTGCTGATCATCGCCTGCCCGTGCGCGCTCGGGCTGGCGACGCCGATGTCGATCATGGTCGCGACCGGGCGCGCGGCCGGCAGCGGCGTACTATTCCGCGATGCCGAGGCGATCGAGCGGCTGCGCACGATCGACACCCTGATCGTCGACAAGACCGGCACGCTGACCGAAGGGCGCCCGGCATTCCGCGCCGCGGTGCCGGCAGGTGGCCTGTCGGTCGAGGAACTGCTGCGCCTCGCGGCGAGCCTCGACCAGGGCAGCGAGCACCCGCTCGCCGCCGCGATCGTCGCCGAGGCGCGCCGGCGCGGGCTCGCGCTCGAGCCGCCCGAGGCCTTCGAGTCGTCGACCGGCATCGGCGTCAGCGGCCGCGTCGGCGGCCGCGCGGTCGCGATCGGCAATACGGCGCTGATGGACTCGCTCGGCGTCGATACCGCCGCGCTCGCCGCCGACGCCGAACGCCTGCGCGAGGACGGCGCGAGCGTCATGTATGTCGCGGTCGACGGCGCGCCCGCCGGCCTGCTGTCGGTCGCCGACCCGATCAAGGCGTCGACGCCGGCCGCGATCGAGGCGCTGCATGCCGCGGGCCTGCGCATCGTGATGGCGACCGGCGACGGCCTGACGACCGCGAACGCCGTCGCGCGCCGGCTCGGCATCGACGAGGTGCACGGCGAGGTGCGCCCGCAGGACAAGATCGCGCTCGTGCAGCGCCTGCGCGCCGAGGGCCGCAAGGTCGCGATGGCCGGCGACGGCATCAACGACGCGCCGGCGCTCGCCGGCGCCGACGTCGGCATCGCGATGGGCACCGGCACCGACGTCGCGATGTCGAGCGCGCAGGTGACGCTCGTCAAGGGCGATCTCAACGGCATCCTGCGCGCCCGCGAGCTGTCGCGCGCCACGGTCGCGAACATGAAGCAGAACCTCGCGTTCGCGTTCCTCTACAACGCGCTCGGCGTGCCGATCGCGGCCGGCGTGCTCTACCCGGTCACGGGCCTGCTGCTGAGCCCGATGATCGCGGCGCTCGCGATGAGCCTGTCGTCGGTATCGGTCGTCGGCAATGCGCTGCGGCTCGGGGCGATTGATCTGGATCAATGAGCGAGCCCCCGGCCGGGCCGACAATGGCCTTGACAAAACTCAAGGCCACGGACTCCCGCCATGAACACCCGCTCCCCGGGCCCCATCGCCTGCCGCTCCTGCGACCTGCATGACGTCTGCCGCCTGTGCGGCCTGATCGCGATCGGTGAGCATCGCACGATGCAGCGCACCGGCGCGCTGCGCACGATCCGCGCCGGCGCCCGCCTGTACCGTGCCGGCGAGCCGGCGCATTCGCTGTTCGCGGTCCGCCAGGGCATGCTGAAGACGGTCGACGTCGGCACCGACGGCGAGGAGCGCATCGTCGCGATCAGCACGCCGGGCGAAGTGCTCGGTACCGAGGCCTTCGGCATGCGCGTCTACGCGCACGACGTCGTCGCGCTGCAGCCGGTCGTGTGCTGCGAGCTGCCGCTGTCGCTGCTGAGCGATCAGTACGTGCGGGTGCGCGAGCTGGCCGTCGCGCTGATCAGCCTGCTGAGCCGCGCATCGAAGCCGCGCATCGCGCTCGCGCGCGGTTCGATCCGCGCCCGCGTCGGCGGGCTGATCCTCGATCTCGCGCGCCGCCTCGAGCAGCGCGGTCTCGACGGGCAACGGTTCTCACTCGGCATGACCCGCCAGGAGATCGCGAACCTGCTCGATACGCGCATCGAAACCGTGAGCCGCGCGATCCAGAAACTGTCGCGCGAACAGGCGATCGACGTCGACGGCCAGTGGGTCACGCTGCGCTCGCTGCGCCCGGCGGATTGACCGGAGTCAACACGGCCGCCGGCGCCTGAGGTCACGATGCCCGGATGAGCCTCGAGCTGGTCTGTCCGGCCGGCACGCTGCCGGCGCTGCGTGCCGCGGTCGATCATGGCGCCGACGCCGTCTACATCGGTTTTCGCGGCGCGACCAACGCGCGCAATTTCCCCGGCCTGAATTTCGGCGAGGCCGAAGCGGCCGAAGGCATCGCCTATGCGCACCGGCGCGGCGTGCGCGTGTTCGTCGCGCTCAACGTCTATCCGTCGCCCGGGACATGGTCGGCCGCCACCGACACGATCGACTGCACCGCGCGACTCGGCGCCGACGCACTGATCCTCGCCGACCCCGGCCTGATGCAGTACGCGGCGCGCAGGCATCCGGGCCTGCGGCTGCACCTGAGCGTGCAGGGCTCGGCGACCAACTGGCGCGCGATCGAGTTCTACCGGCGCGAATTCGGCATCCGGCGCGCGGTATTGCCGCGCGTGCTGTCGGTCACGCAGGTCGCAAGGCTGGTCGCGCGCACCAGCGTCGAGATCGAAGTGTTCGGCTTCGGCAGCCTCTGCGTGATGGTCGAGGGCCGCTGCGCGCTGTCGTCGTTCGCGACCGGCCAGTCACCCAATACCCATGGTGTCTGCTCGCCGGCACATGCGGTGCGCTGGGAGGAAACACCCGAAGGCCGCCAGTCGCGGCTCGGCGGCATCCTGATCGACCGCTACGCGCCGGGTGAACCCGCCGGTTATCCGACGCTGTGCAAGGGCCGCTTTCGCGTCGAGGACAAGGTGTTCCACGCGCTCGAGGAGCCGACGAGCCTGAATGCGCTCGACGTGCTGCCCGCGCTGATCGCCAGCGGCGTCGTCGCGGTCAAGGTCGAGGGCCGGCAGCGCTCGCCGGCCTATGTCGGCCAGGTCACGCGCCTGCTGCGCAGCGCGATCGACCTGTGCGAGGCCTCGGGCGCGGGCAGAACGGCGGGCGGGGACTGGACCGTACCCGCCGAACTCGTCGCCGCGCTCGATGCGCTCGCCGAAGGCCGCACCCATACGCTCGGCGCCTACCACAGGCCCTGGCAATGAGCGCGCGCCCGATGCGCCTCGCGGTGGGGCCCATTCTCTATCTGTGGGAGCGCCGCGCGGCGCTCGATTTCTACGCCGCGCTGTGCGACGCACCCGTCGACATCGTGTATCTCGGCGAAGTCGTCTGCAGCAAGCGGCGGGTACTCCAGCGCGAGGACTGGCCGGCGGTCGCGCTCGAGCTCGAGGCGGCCGGCAAGGAGGTCGTGTACTCGACGCTGGCGTTGATCGAGGCCGAATCGGAACTCGCGACGATGGCGCGCATCATCGACGCGGCCGGCGGGCGCTTCGAAGCGAACGACATGGCCGCCGTGCAGTACGCCGCCGGCCGGCCTTTCGTCGCCGGCCCGCACCTGAACATCTACAACGACGCGACGCTCGGCCTGATTGCCGCGCAGGGCGCGAACCGCTGGGTCGCGCCCGTCGAGCTGCCGCTCGCGACGGTCGCGGCGCTCGCCGCGCGGCGACCGCCGGGTCTCGAGATCGAGATGTTCGCCTACGGCCGCCTGCCGCTCGCGTTCTCGGCGCGCTGCTTCACCGCCCGCGCGCACGACCGGCCGAAGGACGACTGCGGCTTCATCTGCGGCGACTACCCGGACGGCCTGACGCTGTACTCCCGCGACAACCAGCCGTTCCTCGCGCTGAACGGCATCCAGACCCAGTCGGCGGCCGTGCACAATCTGCAGCCACAGGTCGCGGCGCTGCGCGAGGCCGGCGTCGACATCCTGCGCCTGTCGCCGCAATCGCGGGACTTCCCCGCGGTGATCGCGGCGTTTCGTGCCGCGCTCAGCGCGAACGGCGCCACGGCCGCGTGTCCGCCGGCGGCGCTTCCGGGTGGCTACTGTGATGGTTATCCGCGGGGCGCAGCCGGGATAGACCATGCAGGGTGAGGCTGGCCACGGGACCGGGCAGCACCGCGCGCAGATGCGCGGGCAGATCGTATTCCCAGCCGTCGAGCAGGTTCTTCAGGTGCAGTCCGGTCTCGGTCTCGCCCTCCACCGCGAGCCGGCGCTGGAAGAACAGCGTGTCGGGATCCTGTTCGCGGCGCGCGAGCGCAACGAAGTCCGCGAACCTGCCGCGGATCGTCACGTGGGGCGCGCGCGTCGATGGCCGCAGCCCGCCGGCGACGATCTCGAAGCCGATCTCGAGCGGGATGTCCTCGACACTGAGGCGCAGGTGCTTGCCCTCGAGCTGCGCGAGCTCCGCGGCGAGCGGCTGGCCGCGCAGCAGCTGGTTGACCGCGAGCGTGAGCAGCCGGGTCTGCAGTGCCGCCGGCGCAAGCCGCAGCAGCGGTCGGATCACGGTGGCCGGATCGGGCACGGCGAACTGGGGCACGGCACACTCCGCAGTCTGGCGAGCGCGCATTCATGCCACGCACCGCCCTGCGACGGCTTGATTTCGGTCAACGCGGCGCGCGCGCGGGATCACGCGCGATGACGCATGCGAGCCTGCGCGACTTCGTCCGCGAACTCGAGCGCAGCGGCGACCTGAAACGCGTGCCGTTCCCGGTCGACCCGCGGCTCGAGATGACCGAGCTGTGCCAGCGCAGCCTGAAGGCCGGCGGCCCGGCGCTGTGGTTCGAGCAGCCGCGCGGCAGCGCGATTCCGGTGCTCGGCAACCTGTTCGGCACGCCGCGGCGCGTCGCCGCGGCGCTCGGCTATGAGAACGTCGCGCAGTTTCGCGAGATCGGCGAGACACTCGCCTTCCTGCGCGAACCGAACTGGCCCGACCGGCCGCGCGAAGCGCTCGGCCGGCTGCCGGCTTTCCTGCCGCTGCTGAAGGCGACACCGCGCAGCGTGCCGCGGTCGCAGGATGCCGACATCCTGCAGTCCGGCGCCGAGGTCGATCTCGGCTGCCTGCCGGTCTGGACCTGCTGGCCCGACGATGCCGGCCCATTGATCACCTGGGGGCTGGTCGTGACACGCGGCACGCGCAAGCCGCGCCAGAACATCGCGCCGTATCGCCAGCAGGTCATCGGCCGCAATCGCGTGATCATGCGCTGGCTCGCCCACCGCGGCGGTGCACTCGACTTCCGCGACTGGCAGCGCGACCGGCCCGGCGAGCCCTTTCCGGTCGTCGTGATGATCGGCGCGGACCCCGCTTTGCTGGTCGCGGCCACGACGCCGGTGCCCGACAGCGTGTCGGAGTACCAGTTCGCGGGCCTGCTGCGCCGGCGGCGCAGCGAGGTGTTCCGCACCGCCGCCGGCCTCGACGCCTGCGCGAGCGCCGAGATCGTGCTCGAAGGCCACATCCTGCCGGGCGACGAGGCGCTGGAAGGCCCGTTCGGCGATCACACCGGCTACTACAACAGCCAGGCGCGCTTCCCGGTGCTGACGGTCGAGCGGCTCACGGTGCGCCGCCAGGGTTTCTACCACGGCGGCTACATGGGCCGCTCGCCGTGGGACGAGCCGTCGGTGCTCGCGATGTCGCTCAACGAGATGTTCATCCCGATGCTGCGGCGAAGCCTGCCCGAGATCGTCGATTTCCACCTGCCGCCCGAGGCCTGCTCGTACCGGGTCGCCGTCGTCAGCATCCGCAAGGCGTATCCCGGCCATCCGCGCCAGGTCATGCAGGCCGTCTGGTCGAGCCTGCGCCAGTTCCTCTACACGAAGTTCGTGATCGTGACCGACGAGGACATCGACGTGCGCAACTGGCAGGAGGTCGTGTGGGCGATCTCGACGCGCGTCGACCCGGCGCGCGACATGCATCTCGTGCGCCGCAGCCCGATCGACTACCTCGACTTCGCGAGCCCGGTCGCCGGCCTCGGCTCGAAGCTCGGCATCGACGCGACGAACAAATGGCCCGCGGAAACCCGGCGCCGCTGGGGCCGCCCGCTGTCGATGGACGCCGACGTCGTGCGACGCGTCGATGCGCTGTGGGCCGGGCTGTTTGATGTGCATCAACACGATCCGCCGCCGCCGCGGCTGTAATGCCGGCATGACAGAGTCCAGCGCAGCCGCCGCCCGCGGCACCGACACCCGACGGCAGCACGCCTTCACGAAGGACGAACTGATCGCCTGCGGCGAGGGCCGCCTGTTCGGCCCCGGTACGCCACGGCTGCCGGTCGGGCCGATGCTGATGGTCGACCGCGTCACCTGGATCGCGGCCGACGGCGGCGCGTACGGCGCCGGCGAGATCCGCGCCGAGCTCGACGTCGAGCCGTCACTGTGGTTCTTCGGCTGCCACTTCATCCACGATCCGGTGATGCCCGGCTGTCTCGGGCTCGACGCGATGTGGCAGCTGATCGGCTTCCATCTCGCGTGGTCGGGACACCACGGTCGCGGGCGCGCCCTCGGCGTCGACGAGGTGCGCTTCACCGGGCAGGTGCTGCCGACGGCGCGCCGCGTCAACTACCAGATCGACATCAAGCGGGTGATCGCGCGCAAGCTCGTCATGATCGTCGGGGATGCGTCGCTGTCGGTCGACGGCGAGCGCATCTACACGGCCAGCGGACTGCGCGTCGGCCTCTTCCAGGACGAAGGCGCCGGCTGATGCAACGCGTAGTCGTGACCGGCATGGGCATCGTGTCCTGCCTCGGCAACGATCTCGATACCGTCAGCCGCGCGCTCGCCGAAAGCCGCCCGGGGATCCGCGCGATGCCCGGCTATCCGGCGGCCGGCCTGCGCAGCCAGATCGCCGGCGTGCCGCAGATCGACGTCGCCGAACATCTCGACCGGCGCGACCTGCGCTTCATGGGCGATGCCGCGGCCTATGCCGCGATCGCGCTGCAGCGCGCGATTGCGGCCAGCGGCCTGACCGAAGCGCAGGTGAGCCATCCGCGCACCGGGCTGATCGCCGGCACCGGCGGCGGCTCGCCCGCGAACATCATCGAGGCGGCCGATGCACTGCGCTCGCGCGGCCTGCGCAAGGTCGGCGCGACACGCGTGCCGCGCACGATGTGCAGCACCGTCGCGGCCTGTCTCGCCACGGCCTTTCACGTCAAGGGCGTCGCCTACTCGCTGACCTCCGCCTGCGCGACGAGCGCCCACTGCATCGGCGCGGCGGCCGAGCAGATCCGCTGGGGCAACCAGGACGTGATGTTCTGCGGCGGCGGCGAGGAGGAGCACTGGTCGCTGACGGCGCTGTTCGATGCGATGGGCGCGCTCTCGACGGCGCGCAACGCCACGCCCGAGCTCGCCTCGCGCGCCTATGACGCGAGCCGCGACGGCTTCGTGATCGCGAGCGGCGGCGGCATGCTGGTGCTCGAATCGCTCGAGCATGCGCGCGCGCGCGGCGCGCCGATACTCGCCGAGCTCGTCGGCTTCGGCGTCACCTCGGACGGCGCCGACATGGTGCAGCCCTCCGGCGAGGGCGCCGTGCGCTGCATGCGCCAGGCGCTCGCCGGCGTGTCGCAGCCGGTCGACTACGTGAACGCGCACGGCACTTCGACGCCGCTCGGCGACGTGATCGAACTGAAGGCCGTGCGCGAGGTATTCGGCTTCGATCTGCCGCTGCTGTCGTCGACGAAGTCGCTGTCGGGGCATTCGCTCGGCGCAGCCGGCGTGCACGAGGCGATCTACAGCCTGCTGATGCTGCGCGACGGCTTTCTCGCCGGCTCGGCCAACATCGATGAGCTCGATCCGGACTGCGCGGGCTATCCGGTCCTGCGCGAAACGCGCTCCGTGCGCGCCGACGTCGTGATGTCCAACAGCTTCGGCTTCGGCGGCACCAATGCCTCGCTCGTGTTCCGGCGGATGTGACTGCCGGACGTAGCTACCAGGCGTAGAACGGCGCGACGTAGCCCGGCTCGTATGCGTCCGGTCCTGGCGGCAGCTCGACGAAGCCATCGGTGCCGGTGAGGCTCGTGAAGTCGCCCGAACCATTCGTCTCGCGCGGCGTGGCGAGACGGTGACCCGCGGCGTCCTGCCCGATGCACACCGGCACGAAACAGGCGAGCGCCGGCTTCGTGCGTACCGGCGCCGCGAGCGCGAGCCGCTCGGGCGCAGTCGCGGGACCGCCCATCGCGAGCCGCAGCGCCGGCAGCACATAGCGGGACAGGCAGACGAACGAGGACACCGGATTGCCGGGCAGTCCGAACACGATCGTGCCGCGTGACGTCGTGCCGAACCAGAGCGGCTTGCCCGGACGCTGCGCGATCTTGTGGAAATGCCGCCGCACGCCGAGCGCCGCGAGCGTCTGCGGCACCAGATCGAGCCGGCCGGCCGACACCCCGCCGCTCAGGATCAGCACGTCGTGCGTATCGAGATGCGCCTGCAGGCGCTGCGCGAGCAGCGCCGGATCGTCGGGCACGTGATCGTCGGCCACCCGGCCGTAACCGTGCAGGCGCAGCTGCGCGACGAGCCCGTAGGCATTCGAGCGCCGCACCTGGTGCGGCAGGATCGGCTCGCCGGGATCGACGAGCTCGCTGCCGGTCGACACGACGACCATCGATGGCTGCGCACTGACGCGCAGCCGGCTCGCGCCGTTGGCCGCGGCGATCGCGATCTCGGGCGCACGCAGCCGCATGCCGGCGGCCAGCAACGGCGCGTCGCGACGACAATCGCTGCCGGCGCGGTGCACGTTCTGCCAGGCCGTCACCGCGCAGCCCGCCTCGAGCTCGGCCAGCCCGTCGCGCAGCGTGACGCGCTCGATCGGCACGACCGCGTCACAGCCCCGCGCCAGCATCGCACCGGTCATGATTTCGATGCAGTGATCGTCCGCCGCCAGCGTGAGCGGCGCGTCGCCGGCGGCCTGGATCGCCTGCACGCGAAAACGCCTGCGCCCGTCGCGCGCGGCGCGGGAATCGATCGCGATGCCGTCCATCGCGACGCGGTCGAACGGCGGCTGATCGCGTTCGGCGCGGATCTCCTCGTGCAGCACGGCGCCCGCGCATTGCAGCAGCGGCAGCGATTCGACCGGCAGGCGCGGCAGATGCGCGCCGATCAGCCGGTCGGCTTCGGCCGGCGTCAGCATGCCCGGTCGCCGTCACGCACGCGCAGGGCCTCGGCCTCCGGACGCACGTGCTCCTCGAACACCTGGGCCGCTTGCTGCGGGTCGACGTCCGCATGCTTGCGCTTGCGCACGCCATAGTCGCCGAGCACGACGTGGCGGTCGGGCGCGACCCCTGCCTGGGCGAGACAGGCCTTCACGCAGGCGAGCACGCAGCCGTCGAGCGCGAGTATCCTGCGGCCGCTCCGGGCAGTGCGCACGAGACCCGTGACGCCACCGCCGACACCCGCGATGCAGGACATCTCGGCGAGACCCGCGCGATCGAGCCTGATCGCGAGCTGATTGGCCATCTGCGCGGCGCTCGAGCAGCCGGAACAGGAGTAGACGAGGGGCAGCTTCGGGTTTTCCATGCCTGACCTGATCTCCAAGCTTCGTTAGTATATGTACCGACGGAGCGATCCGCGCCTGATCCGGATCAAGTGCGCGCCCGCCGCGATGCATGACAATGGCGTCCGGACCTGTGTGGTGGCCGACATGAAGGTGCAGAGTGCTGGACAACACTTGCGCGTGCGCGTCGACGAGACGGATCTCGCGCGCCTGCTGGCGCAAGGCGAGCTCGACGACGCCACGCAGTTCGGGCCTGACACGCTGCAGCATCGACGCCTCGCACTCATCGACAGCGACGCACCACGACTCGACTACGCCGCCGGGTCGTGGCGCCTGTGCCTGCCGCGCGATGCGGTCGAGCGTTTCGTGACTTCACGACCGCGGCGCGACGCGCTCGAGCTGCAGCTCTGGGCCGACACCGGCACGCCGCTCGCAGTCGCCTTCGAAGTCGACATCCGGCGCACACCCGGCAGCGGACAGGCGCGCCGATGAGCCGGCGCGGCGAGATCGCCGACTGGAACATCGAGGACGGCGCGTTCTGGGCCGCGACCGGGCGCCGCATCGCCTCGCGCAATCTGTGGATCTCGATTCCGGCGCTGCTGCTCGCATTCGCGGTGTGGATGCTGTTCTCGGTCGTCGCGGTCAAGCTGAACCAGGCGGGCTTCGACTTCACGACCGACCAGCTCTTCTGGCTGACCGCGCTGCCCGCGCTCTCCGGCGCGACGCTGCGCATCTTCTATTCGTTCATGGTGCCGATCTTCGGCGGCCGCCGCTGGACCACGATATCGACGGCGCTGCTGATGATCCCGGTGCTGTGGCTCGCGTTCGCGGTGCGCGACCCGTCGACGCCCTACTGGCACTTCATCGCGATCTCGATCCTCTGCGGGCTCGGCGGCGGCAACTTCGCCTCGTCGATGGCGAACATCTCGTTCTTCTACCCGAAAAGCATGCAGGGCTATGCCCTCGGCATGAACGCGGGCCTCGGCAACCTCGGCGTCTCGGCGGTGCAGTTCCTCGTGCCGGCGGTCATCACGCTCGGCCTGTTCGGCGCGCTCGCGGGCGGGCCGCAGACAGGCACCGACGGCCAGCGCCTCTGGCTGCAGAACGCGGGCCTCGTCTGGCTGCCGCTGCTCGCCGCCTCCAGCCTCGCCGCCTGGTTCGGCATGCACGACCTGGCGAGCGCGCGCTCCTCGTTCAATGAACAGGCGACGATCTTCAGGCGCAAGCACAACTGGCTGATGTGCTGGCTCTATGTCGGCACGTTCGGCTCGTTCATCGGCTTCTCGGCGGCCTTCCCGCTGCTGGTCAAGACCCAGTTCCCGGGCGTGAACGCGCTGCACTACGCGTTTCTCGGTCCGCTGCTCGGCGCGCTCGCGCGCCCCGCGGGCGGCTGGCTCGCCGATCGCACCGGCGGCGCCGCGCTCACGTTCTGGGTGTTCGTGCTGATGATCGCCGGCATCGTGCTCAAGCTGTATTTCCTGCCCCACCACGGCGTCGGCGGCAGCTTCGCGGGCTTCCTCGCGGTCACGATCGCGATGTTCGTGCTCACCGGCGTCGGCAACGGCTCCACTTTCCGCATGATCCCGGTCATTTTCCGCACGCTGCACGCGCGCGCGTCGGCCGGCCTCGATGCCGCGGGCCAGGCGGCGGCGCAGCGGCAGGCCGGCATCGAATCGGCGGCGGTCGTCGGCTTCAGCTCGGCGATCGGCGCCTATGGTGGATTTTTCATCCCGAAGAGTTACGGTAGCTCGATTGCGATCACCGGTGGCCCGGAAGCGGCGTTCTATGGCTTCATCGCCTTCTACGTGAGCTGCCTCGGCATCACCTGGTGGTGGTACTTCCGGCGCGGTGCCGAGGCACCCTGCTGACCGAGCAGCACCGCGCGATTGCCCGGAGGGCACGACGATGAGCTATTTCCTCGACCGGTTGCGATTCCTGAAGCCCACAGAGCCGTTCGCCGACGGCCACGGCATCACCAAGGCGGACAACCGCGACTGGGAAAACAGTTATCGCGCCCGCTGGCAGTACGACAAGATCGTGCGCTCGACCCACGGCGTCAACTGCACCGGCTCGTGCAGCTGGAAGATCTACGTCAAGAACGGGCTCGTGACCTGGGAGACGCAACAGACCGACTATCCGCGCACCCGCCCCGACCTGCCGAACCACGAGCCGCGCGGCTGTCCGCGCGGCGCGAGCTATTCGTGGTATCTCTACAGCGCGAACCGCCTGAAGTATCCGCTCGTGCGCGGTGCGCTGCTGCGCATGTGGCGCGAGGCGCGCAAGACGCTGGCGCCGGTCGACGCGTGGGCGAGCATCGTCGAGGATCCGGCCAGGACGAAAGACTACAAGAGCCGGCGCGGCATGGGTGGCTTCGCACGCGTGCGCTGGGACGAGGCCTACGAAATCATCGCCGCATCGAACCTCTACACGGTCAGGCAGTACGGCCCCGACCGCGTGATCGGCTTCTCGCCGATCCCGGCGATGTCAATGGTGTCGTACGCGGCCGGCGCGCGCTACCTGTCGCTGCTCGGCGGCGCCTGCCTGTCCTTCTACGACTGGTATTGCGACCTGCCGCCCTCCTCGCCGCAGGTCTGGGGCGAACAGACCGACGTGCCCGAATCGGCCGACTGGTACAACAGCCGCTACATCATCGCGTGGGGCTCGAACGTCCCGCAGACGCGCACGCCCGACGCGCATTTCTTCACCGAAGCGCGCTACAACGGCACGAAGACCGTGGCGATCTGCCCGGACTACTCGGAGCTCGCCAAGCTCACCGACCACTGGCTGCACCCGAAACAGGGCACCGACGCGGCGCTCGCGTTCGCGTTCGGCCACGTGATCCTGAAGGAATTCCACGTCGACCAGCCGTCGCAGTACTTCACCGAATACTGCCGCCAGTACACCGACATGCCGCTGCTGGTGCGGCTCGAGAAGCGCGCGGACGGCCGTCTCGCGCCGGAGCGCTTCCTGCGCGCGAGCGACCTCGGCGGCCTCGGCGAGCAGAACAACCCCGAGTGGAAGACGCTCGCCTGGGACGAGACGAGCGGCGAGCTGACCGTGCCGAACGGCTCGGTGGGCTTTCGCTGGGGCGAGCAGGGCAAGTGGAACATCGAGCAGAAGGACAGCGCGGGGCGCGAGACGCGGCTGCGGCTGTCGCTCGCGTCGTTCAACGACGGGATCGAGGCGGTGAGCTTCCCCTACTTCGGCGGCATCGAGCACGACCGCTGGACGGCCTCGAAATTCGACGACGTGCTCGAGCGGCGCATCCCGGTCCGCAGGCTCGAGCTCGCCGACGGCAAGGAGTGGGCGGTCGCCACCGTCTACGACCTGCTGCTCGCGCAGTACGGCGTCGCGCGCGGCTTCGGCGGGGCGAATGTCGCGGCGAGCTACGACGACGACATCCCCGGCACGCCGGCGTGGCAGGAGAAGATCACCGGCGTGCCGCGCGCGGCCGTGATCGAGATCGCGCGCGAGTTCGCGCGCACCGCGGACAAGACCCGCGGCCGCAGCATGATCATCGTCGGCGCCGGCATGAACCACTGGTTCCACAACGACATGAACTACCGCGGCCTGATCAACATGCTGATGATGTGCGGCTGCGTCGGCCAGACCGGCGGCGGCTGGGCGCATTACGTGGGCCAGGAGAAGCTGCGCCCGCAGACCGGCTGGATCCCGCTCACCTTCGCGCTCGACTGGAGCCGCCCGCCGCGGCAGATGAACGGCACGTCGTACTACTATTTCAATACGGACCAGTGGCGCTACGAGAAGGTCGCGGTCGGCGACCTGCTCTCGCCGCTGGCCGATCCGGCCAGATTCTCCGGCTCGCTCGCCGACCTCAACCTGCGCGCGGTGCGCATGGGCTGGCTGCCGTGCGCGCCGCAGCTCGACCGCAATCCGCTGCAGGTCGCGCGTGACGCCGCGCAGTCCGGCCAGGCGCCGGCCGACTACGTGGTCGCGCAGCTGAAGTCGGGCGCGCTCGATTTCGCGTTCGCGGACCCCGACGCGCCGCAGAATTTCCCGCGCAACCTGTTCGTCTGGCGCTCGAACCTGCTCGGCTCCTCCGGCAAGGGCCACGAGTACATGCTGCGCCACATGCTCGGCACGCGCCACGGCCTGCAGGGCAAGGACCTCGGCGAAATGGGCGCGGTCAAGCCCGAGGAAATCAAGTGGCGCGACCCGGCGCCCGAGGGCAAGCTCGACCTGCTGGTCACGCTCGACTTCCGCATGTGCACGACCGCGCTGTACTCGGATGTCGTGCTGCCCACCGCCACCTGGTACGAGAAGGACGACCTCAACACTTCCGACATGCATCCGTTCATCCACCCGCTGACGAAGGCGGTGGATCCGGCGTGGGAGTCGCGCAGCGACTGGGACATCTTCAAGGGGCTCGCGCGCGCCGTCAGCGACATGGCGCCAGGCGTGCTCGGCGTCGAGAAGGACGTCGTGCTGGTACCCACCCTGCACGACACGCCGGGCGAGCTCGCGATGCCGTTCGACGTGCGCGACTGGAAGAAAGGCGAGTGCGAACCGATCCCCGGCAAGACGATGCCGTCGATCGCGGTCGTCGAGCGCGACTACCCGAATCTCTTCCGCAAGTTCACCTCGCTCGGGCCGCTGCTCGATACGCTCGGCAACGGCGGCAAGGGCATGAGCTGGGACACGAAGGATGAGGTCGCGTTCCTCGGCAAGCTGAACCGCAGCGTGCAGGAGGATGGCGTCAGCCAGGGCCGGCCGCGGATCGAGTCGGCGATCGACGCCTGCGAGGTGATCCTGAGCCTCGCGCCGGAAACCAACGGCCATGTCGCGGTCAAGGCCTGGGAGTCGCTCGGCCGGTTCACCGGACGCGACCACACGCATCTCGCGACCGGCAAGGAGCACGAGGCGATCCGCTTCCGCGACATCGTCGCCCAGCCGCGCAAGATCATCTCCTCGCCGATCTGGTCGGGGCTCGAGGACGAACACGTCAGCTACAACGCCGGCTACACCAACGTGCACGAGCTGATCCCGTGGCGCACGCTGACCGGACGCCAGCAGTTCTACCAGGACCATGCCTGGATGGTGGCCTTCGGCGAGGGCTTCATGAGCTACCGGCCGCCGGTCGACACGAAGACCGTCGAGCCGCTGCTCGACCGGCGCGGCAACGGCAACCCGGAGATCGTGCTCAACTGGATCACGCCGCACCAGAAGTGGGGCATCCACAGCACCTACAGCGACAACCTGATCATGCAGACGCTGTCGCGCGGCGGGCCGATCGTGTGGCTCAGCGAAGACGACGCGCGCGCGGCCGGCATCGCCGACAACGACTGGATCGAGCTGTTCAACGTCAACGGTGCGATCGCCGCGCGCGCGGTGGTCAGCCAGCGCGTGATGCCGGGCATGGCGATGATGTATCACGCCCAGGAACGCATCATCAACGTGCCGGGCTCGGAGATCACCGGCACGCGCGGCGGCATCCACAACTCGGTGACCCGCGTGCTGCTCAAGCCCACGCACATGATCGGCGGCTATGCGCAGCTGTCGTACGGTTTCAACTACTACGGCACCTGCGGCACCAACCGTGACGAGTTCGTGATCGTGCGCAAGATGAACACGATCGACTGGCTGGACGGCGAGGCGGCACCGCAGTCCGCCGCGGAGATCGCGTCATGAAAGTGCGTGCACAGATCGCGATGGTGCTGAACCTCGACAAGTGCATCGGCTGCCATACCTGCTCGATCACCTGCAAGAACGTCTGGACCTCGCGCGAAGGCGTCGAGTACGCGTGGTTCAACAACGTCGAAACGAAGCCCGGCGTCGGCTACCCGAAGGAATGGGAGAACCAGGACAAGTGGAACGGCGGCTGGGTGCGCACGCGCGCCGGCAAGCTGGTGCCGAAGGCCGGCGGCCGCTGGCGCATGTTGTCGAAGATCTTCGCCAATCCCGACCTGCCGCAGATCGACGACTACTACGAGCCGTTCGATTTCGACTACCAGCACCTGCACGAGGCGCCGGACGTCAAGCACCAGCCGACCGCGCGGCCGCGCTCGCAGATCACCGGCCGGCGCATGCAGAAGATCAACTGGGGGCCGAACTGGGAGGAGATCCTCGGCACCGAGTTCGCGAAGCGCTCGGTCGACCGCAATTTCGACGCCATCCAGAAGGAGATCTACGGCACGTTCGAGAAGACCTTCATGATGTACCTGCCGCGCCTGTGCGAGCACTGCCTGAATCCGGCGTGCGTGTCGGCGTGCCCGTCGGGCGCGATCTACAAGCGCGAGGAAGACGGCATCGTGCTGATCGACCAGGACAAGTGCCGCGGCTGGCGCATGTGCGTGTCGGCCTGCCCGTACAAGAAAATCTATTACAACTGGAAGAGCGGCAAGTCCGAGAAGTGCATCTTCTGCTATCCGCGCATCGAGATGGGCGAGCCGACCGTCTGCTCGGAAACCTGCGTCGGGCGCATCCGCTATCTCGGCGTGATGCTCTATGACGCCGACCGCATCGAGGCGGCCGCATCGGTGCCGGCCGAGAAGGACCTGTACCAGGCCCACCTCGACCTGTTCCTCGATCCGTTCGATCCCGCGGTCATCGAAGCGGCGCGCCGCGAAGGCATTCCCGACAGCTGGCTCGACGGGGCGAAGGCGTCTCCGGTCTACAAGCTCGCGATCGACTGGAAGCTCGCGCTGCCGCTGCATCCCGAGTACCGCACGCTGCCGATGGTCTGGTACGTGCCGCCGCTGTCGCCGATCCAGTCGGCCGCCGAACGCGGCCGCATCGGCATGAACGGCGAGCTGCCCGACATCGCGTCGCTGCGCATCCCGGTGCGCTATCTCGCCAACCTGCTGACCGCGGGCGACGAGGCGCCGGTGGTGCGCGCGCTCGAGCGCCTGATGGCGATGCGCGCCTGGCGGCGCGCGCTCAATGTCGACGGCGTCGAGGACCACGCGGTTCTGAAGCAGGCCGGGCTCAGCGCGGCGCAGGCCGAGGAGATGTACCGCTACCTCGCGATCGCCAACTACGAGGACCGCTTCGTGATCCCGACCGCGCACCGCGAGTACGCGAACGACGCCTACGGCGAGCGCGGCGGCTGCGGCTTCACGTTCGGCAACGGCTGCAGCGGCGACAATCCGGCGGATCTGTTCGGCGCGCGCAAGACCACGACCTACACGGTCCATCCGAACCGCCAGCAGAAGACCGGGGTGTTGCCATGAACCCGCTCAAGCTGGTGAGCGTGCTGCTGGACTATCCGCAGGACGAGATGTGGCAGCACCGCGGCGAGCTGCTGGCCGCCGTCGACGACTGCGGGCTCGCGCCGCGGCAGCGCGCGGCGCTCGCCGGCTTCGTCGGCGAGCTGCTCGACAGCGACCCGCTCGCGGCGCAGGACAACTGGCTCGGGCTGTTCGACCGCGGCCGCTCGATGAGCCTGCTGCTGTTCGAGCACATCCACGGCGAATCGCGCGACCGCGGCCAGGCGATGGTGGACCTGCTCGAGGCCTATCGCAGGAACGGCTTCGAGCTGGCCGCGAAGGAACTGCCGGACTATCTGCCGCTGCTGCTCGAATACCTGAGCCACAGGCCGCAGCACGAGAGCGTCGACTGGCTGCAGCACATCGGCCACATCGTCGCGCTGCTGGCCGCGCGCGCGGCCGAGCGGCAGAGCCGCTACGCGGTGCTGTTCGACATCCTCGTCGACATCGGCGCCGGCAGGCTCGACGTGCGCGCGCTGCGCGAGCGTGCCAGCACCGAGCCGCGCGACGACACCCCAGAGGCGATGGATCGCCTGTGGGAAGAGGAAGCCGTGCGCTTCGGCGTCGAAGCGCCGGACCGGGACTGCGCCCCCACGAGCCGACAGGTGCCACGATGAACTACCTCCACCAGTTCGCCTTCCAGATCTACCCCTACATCGCGCTCGCGGTGTTCTTCATCGGCAGCTGGGCGCGCTTCGACTACGCGATGTACACCTGGCGCACCGGCTCGAGCCAGCTGCTGTCGAGCCGCGGCATGCGCCTCGGCAGCAACCTGTTCCACATCGGCATCCTCGCGATCCTCGCCGGCCACGTGGTCGGGCTGCTGACGCCGCACGCGGTCTACGAGCGGGTGATCTCGGTGCCGCACAAGCAGCTGCTCGCGATGTGGGCCGGCGGCATCGCCGGCGTGCTGTGCTTCGCCGGCCTCGCGATCCTGCTCTGGCGGCGGCTGTTCAATGCGCGCGTGCGTGCCACCGGCTCGTTCGGCGACCTCATGGTGCTCGTGCTGCTGCTCGCGCAGCTGCTGCTCGGCATGGTGAGCATCCGCGTCTCCGCCGGGCACCTCGACGGCAGCGTGATGATCGTGCTGAGCGAATGGGCGCAGCACATCGTGACCTTCCGTGCCGGCGCCGCCAATTTCATCTACGGCGTCCACTGGGTCTACCAGGCGCACCTGGTGCTCGGCATGACCCTGTTCCTGATCACGCCGTTCACGCGCCTCGTCCACGTGTGGAGCATCCCGGTCAGCTATCTGTGGCGGCCCTACCAGGTGGTGCGCAAGCGCCAGGCAACGCTCGACTACGGACGGAGGGCCTGAGCATGGCGACCGCTGCGCACCGGCACGTGCACGACACCGACGACGGCCCGCGCACGCTCGGCGCGCCGGCGCCCTGCCACCTGTTCGTCGGCGATACGGCGATCAGCGAAGCCGACATCGCGCGCGAGATGCAGCATCATCGCGCCGCGAAACCGGAAGTCTCGCGCGCCGCCGCGGCCCGGGCGCTGGTCGTGCGCGAACTGCTGCGCCGGGAAATCGAGCGGCTCGGGCTCGCGGCCGACGCGGCCCGCACGGCTGACGGGGCCGCCGCCGGTCACGAATCGCCGGAGGAAGCCGGCATCCGTCTGCTGCTCGAGCGCGAGATCGCCGACCGCGCACCGGGCGAGGAGGACTGCCGCCGGTACTACGAGCAGAACCGCGACCGCTTCCGCTCGCCGGACCGCGCCCGCGTGCGCCACATCCTGCTCGCGGCGGGCGCCGACGACGTGCAGGGCCGCTGGCAGGCGCGCCGCGATGCGGAGGCCATGATCGCGCAGCTGCAGGACAATCCCGCGCTGTTCGCCGACTTCGCGCTGCGCCGTTCGGACTGCCCGTCGAAGAGCGAGGCCGGTGAGCTCGGCTGGCTGCAGCCCGGCGAGACGACGCCGGAGTTCGACCGGCAGGTCTTCCGGCTGCCGGTGGGCCTCGCCGCGTTCCCGGTCGAATCGCGCTGGGGCTATCACATCGTCTGCATCGACGAGGTCGAAAGCGGCATGCCGCTCGCGTTCGAAGCGGTGCGCGGGCGTATCGCCGACTATCTCGAACTGCAGCTGCGCCAGCGCGAACTGCAGCATTATCTGCTCACGCTGCAGGAGCGCTACGAAGTGCGCGGCCTCGCGCAGATCGAGGCGCTCGCGGACGGCCGCGGCGGCGTGCCGTGAGCGACGGCGCGGGTGCGAACCGGCCCGGCGCCCACCGGGCGATGTGGCTCGGCACCCTCGCCTTCACCGTCTGCTTCGCGGTCTGGACGATCTTCTCGATCATCGGCATCGCGATCCAGCAGCAGCTCGGCCTCTCCGGCACGCAATTCGGCCTGCTGATCGCGACGCCCATCCTCACCGGCTCGCTGATCCGCCTGTTCCTCGGCATCTGGGCCGACCAGTACGGCGGACGCCTCGTGCTCACGCTCGTGATGCTGGTCGGTGCGGCGGCCACCTGGATGCTGACCTGGGCGAGCACCTATCCCGGATTCCTGCTCGCCGCGCTGTTCGTCGGCATCGCCGGCGGTTCGTTCTCGGTCGGCGTCACCTACGTCTCGCAGTGGTTCGCGCCCGAAAAGCAGGGCACGGCGCTCGGCGTGTTCGGCGCGGGCAACGTCGGCTCCGCGGTCACGAAGCTGCTCGCACCGCTCGTGATGGTCGCGGCGGGCTGGATGGCGGTGGCGAAGGTCTGGGCCATCGCGCTGGCCATCGCGGGCGTGCTGTTCTGGTTCCTGGCCGCCGACGATCCGAAGCTGGCGGAGCGCCGCGCCAGCGGTGCGAAGCCGATGCCGTTTCGCAAGCAGATCGAGCCGCTCGCGAACCTGCAGGTGTGGCGCTTCTCGCTCTACTACTTCTTCGTCTTCGGCGGCTTCGTCGCGCTCGCGCTGTGGCTGCCGCGTTACCTGATCGGCGCCTACGGGCTCGACGTGAAGACCGCCGGCCTGATCGCCGCGTGCTACTCGATCCCGGCGAGCCTGTTTCGCATCGTCGGCGGGCAGCTCTCGGACCGCATCGGCGCGCGCCGCGTGATGTACTGGACCTTCGGCGTCTCGGCGCTGTGCACGTTCGCCCTCTCCTACCCCGACACGCAGTACATCGTGAAGGGCATCGACGGCGAGATCCGCTTCGGGCTCGCGATCGGCCTCGTGCCGTTCACGGTGCTGGTGTTCGTGCTCGGCTTCTTCATGTCGCTCGGCAAGGCGGCCGTGTACAAGCACATCCCGGTCTACTACCCGCAGCACGTCGGCTCGGTGGGCGGCGTCGTCGGCATGATCGGCGGGCTCGGCGGCTTCGTGCTGCCGATCGCGTTCGGCGTGCTCGGCGACCTCACCAACGTCTGGAGCAGCTGCTTCATGCTGCTGTTCGTGCTGGTCGCGGCCGCGCTCGCCTGGATGCACTACGCGATCCGGCGCCTCGACCTGAGCCGCTTCCCGACGCTCGGCGCCGAGCACGACCTGCCGGAGATCACGTCGGCCTGGGCCGAAGAACGCCGCGCAGCAGGCCGGCGAAAGTCGCGAGCCACGCCGCCACCGCGGCAATGAACGCCGCCTGTGGTATCGGCGCGAGGAATCCGAGGCCGAGCGCGGCGATCATCTCGTGCGTGCTCGCGGCGTACATGCCGAGCGGGAACACCGCGCCCCAGTAGAGCGGGTCGTAGCGCAGCGGGAAGCGCCGGTAAACGTGCCGCCAGAAGCCGAGCACGATCAGCATCGGGATCCACCACGTGCCCGTTGCCCAGTAGAAGATCGTGAAGCCCTTGATGAACGGCGCCAGCGACGCGAGGAACGGCGCATCCGGCGCATTGACGATCAGCAGCGAGCCCGCGAGCGTCGAGATCGCCATCGCCCCCATGTTGATCCAGTAGGGCGGCGACAGGTCACCGGGCTGGAAGCCGAAGAACGTGTAGCGATAGAAGATCAGCGACATCATCCAGATGTAGAGCATGCCGCCCCACAGCCACATCGACAGCGCGAAGAAATTGAGCTCGAGCCGCCATGGCTGGCCGATGCGCACGGCGAGCAGCGCGCTCAGCACCGCGATCGACTGGGTCGCGACGACCGCGAGCAGCCAGCCGCCGTTGATGCCCTGGTCGAGCGGCGGCTTCGACTGCTTGACCGTGAAGATCGTGAAGATCGCGTAGGTCAGCAGCGGCCACAGCACGACCGCGATGCACCACATCACGAGGCCGCCGCGCACCGAACCGGCGAGCAGTACGGTCTGGCTGCCGAGCACGCCCGAGGCGGCGATCGCGGTGAAAAAGCCGGGCCCCCGCAGGTGGTCGGCGAAGTCGTCGGCGAATGCCCGCGGATGCCACAGCACGCGCAGCAGGTTGAACAGCCACAGCAGCGGATAGGCGACGCAGTTGACCGCGAACAGCGCGCGGGCGAGCCAGGCGTGGCCGAGCATGTGCGCGGCGATCGACACGATGCCGGTCGCCATCACCATGCCGAAATAGGCCGGCGACAGCCCGGCCAGCGCCGCGCGAAATGTCTTGATCGATGTCAAACGTGCCCCGCCGGTGGCGGACGCGATCAGATCGGCAGGCGGACCTTGCCGACGTGGCCGAGCAGCAGGAACAGGCTCACGAGCACGGCGTTGAGCGACCAGACGACGGTCAGTGCGCGCGCCATGTGGCCGTAGAGCGGGTTGCCGACGTTGAACGCGTTGCACCACACGGTGCGCATGATCCACGCGGTATACAGCACGAATCCCGCGAGCAGCGCCGTGAGCGTGGGCGTGCCGACATCCCTGTACAGCAGCAGGATCGCGCCGAACAGCGCGTGGCTGACGAGCACGCCATAAACCCAGAACGCGAGCCACAACGGCGTGTGGCCCGGCTTCTCGTCCAGGAACCACGTCGTCACCATCGGAGCCTCCAGTGAATCGGGTCGCGACACCGAAGCATAGCGCGCGAACCGGCGTGACGCGAACGTCCGGCAACGCATCGCGACTGGATTACCGGGCGCGGCTGCCGCAGGATGACGGCATCGATCCGACGGGAGCCGCTGGTGGAGAAGAGCACGCGCTTCGCGGGTACGGTGAGCCTGGTCGCCGGCGGCACCGGCGCGCTCGGCGGCGCCGTGAGCCGCGCATTGCTCGCGGAAGGCGGCACGGTGATCGTCACGTATCGCCGGCAGCAGGAGTTCGAGCGCCTGGTGCAGGCGGCGGCAGCGGACGCCGCGCGGCTGGAAGGCGAGCGCATCGATGCCACCGACGAGACGGCGGTGCGGCAGCTCGTCGAAGCCATCGTCGCGCGGCATCGGCGCCTCGATGCGCTGGTCATCACGGTGGGCGGCTATGCCGGCGGCACGAAACTCTGGGAGGACGATCCGCAGACGCTCGATCGCATGCTCGCGCTGAACCTGCGCGCGGCTTACGTGCTCGCGCGCGCGGTCGCGCCGGTGATGCTCGGCCAGGCGGGCGGATCGATCGTCAACGTCGCGGCCAAAGCCGCCGTCGACCGCCCCGCCGGCGCGGCGGCTTACGCGGCCTCGAAGGCCGCGGCGCTCGCGCTGATGGATACGCTCGCCGCGGAACTCGCGGGCAGCGGCGTGCGCGTCAACTCGGTGCTGCCATCCGTGATCGACACGGCGGCCAACCGCGCGGCGATGCCGCAGGCGGACTTCACGGCATGGCCGCGGCCCGAAGCGATCGCGCGCGTGATCCTGTTTCTTTGCAGCGGCGATGCCGGCCCGATTCACGGCGCCGGCATTCCGGTCTACGGCAGCGGGAGGCGCCGATGAGCATGGTGGAATTCGAAGACGGTGCGGTCAGTCTCGATGCGGCGATCGTCGCCGAGGGCTTCGGGCTCGCTCCGGAGCAGCTGCGGCAACTCATGCGTACGCTGAAGATCACCACGCGCCACGAACGCGGCGTCGACGAGGACGCCGGGCGCCACCGCCTCACCTTTCTCTACGGCAGGCGGCGCCTGCAGCTGCTGGTCGATGCGACCGGCACGATCATCGAGCGCTCGTACACCGAGGGTGACGAGGCCGCGCAGCCGCGCTGAACCCCGCCGAAGCCGGGCCGGGCCGGCCACCCTGGCTGCGCGGCCGCGCCTCAGGCGCGCTGCAGCTCGACGAACCCGCCGCGGCGGTCGACGGCAAGGAAGTCCGCGATCCGGCCGGCGCGGATCGACTCGAGCATCATCCGCAGCGGTCCGGCCGCTTCGTCGGTGTTCGGCGGCACGCCGGCGCGGCCGTCGAGCGCGGCGACGAACAGGATGTCCCAGCGCGAGAGCGCCTCGCGCGCTTCGAGCTCGAGCGCCTCGAACGAGGCGATCTCGCTCGCGAGCTTGTCGACGCAGACCACCGGCGTCAGCGCACCGCCCTCGCCGCGCTCGAAAGCCGCCCGCTGCTGCGCCGTGCCGTCGGGCGGCAGCTCCGCGACCGCGAACACGAGCAGCAGCCGCTGCGGCTCGGGCTGCGCGCGCGCCGCGGCGAGCAGATCGTCAAAGGTCCGGATATCCACGCCGCGCATTGTACGCAGGCGGCGCGCAGCGCGAACGCGCCGGAGCACCGACGGACTGGCGCGCCGACGCGCCCTGCCGCCGGCGTGCACTTCCGGTTCCGTTCTGCAAGACTGCGCCCTGCGATGAACGCCCCGCCAGACATCGTCCTCGTCGACGGCTCCTCGTACCTGTACCGCGCGTTCCACGCGCTGCCGCCGCTGACCAGTTCGCGCGGCGAGCCCACCGGCGCGCTGCTCGGCGTGCTGAACATGCTGCTGAAGTTCCTGAAGGACTACCCGGCGCCCCGCATCGCGGTCGTCTTCGACGCCCCGGGCCAGACTTTCCGCGACGAGCTGTTCGCCGAGTACAAGGCGCATCGCCCGCCGATGCCGGATGAACTGCGCGCGCAGGCCGGGCCGCTGCTCGAGGCGGTGCGCGCGCTCGGCCTCCCGGTGCTGCGCATCGAGGGCGTCGAGGCCGACGACGTGATCGGCACGCTCGCGAAGCAGAGCACCGGACGCGGCTGGCGCGTGCTGATCTCGACCGGCGACAAGGACATGGCGCAGCTGGTCGACGGCCACGTCACGCTGATCAACACGATGTCGAACACCGTGCTCGACCGCGCCGGCGTCAAGGCGAAATTCGACGTCTACCCCGAACAGATCATCGACTACCTGGCGCTGGTCGGCGACAGCTCCGACAACATCCCGGGCATCAGCAAGGTCGGCCCGAAGACCGCTGCGAAGTGGCTCGACCGTTACCGCTCACTCGACGGCATCATCGAGAACGCCGCCGCGATCGAGGGCAAGGTCGGCGAGAACCTGCGCGCCGGGCTCGACACGCTCGCGCTGTCGCGCCAGCTCGCGACGATCCGCACCGACGTCGAGCTCGCCGAGCGGCCCGAGGAGCTGCTGCGCGGCGAGCCCGACGTCGAGATCTTGCGCGCGCTATATGCGCGCTTCGAGTTGCGCTCGCTGCTGCGTCAGCTCGAAGGCAGCGGCCCCGACGACGCGACCGGCGGCGGCGCCTCGCCCGCCGCGCGCGTGCCGCAGGCGCCGCGCATCCTGACGACGCCTGCGACCGCGAGCCCCGATGCGCCGGCGCTGGCACCTCCGCCCGTCACGGAGAAGCGCTACGAGATGGTCACGACCGAGGCCGATTTCGCGCGCTGGCTCGCGGCGCTCGAGGCCGCGGAGCTGTTCGCGTTCGACACCGAGACGACCAGCATCGACTACATGCAGGCCTCGATCGTCGGCGTGTCGTTCGCGGTGGAACCGGGCCACGCCGCCTACGTGCCGCTCGCGCACGACTACGCCGGCGCGCCGGACCAGCTCGACCGCGACGCGACGCTCGCACGCCTCGCGCCGCTGCTCGCCGACCCGGCGCGCGGCAAGGTCGGCCACCACCTGAAGTACGACGCGCACGTGCTCGCGAACCACGGCCTGCGGCTCGACGGCATGCGCTACGACACGATGCTCGAGTCCTACGTCTGGAACAGCGTCGCGACGCGCCACGACATGGACTCGGCCGCCGCGCGCTATCTCGGCATCGAGACGATCCATTACGAGGACGTCGCCGGCAAGGGCGCGAAGCAGATCCCGTTCAACCAGGTGCCGGTCGAGCGCGCCGCCGAATACGCGGCCGAGGATGCCGACGTCACGCTGCGCCTGCACCACACGCTGTGGCCGGCGATCCGCAGCGCGCCGGCGCTCGAACGCGTGTATTCGACGATCGAGCAGCCGCTGGTGCCGGTGCTGTTCGCGATGGAGGATGCCGGCGTGCTGCTCGATCCGGCGATGCTGCGCGCGCAGAGCCGCGACCTCGCGGCGCGCCTCGCCGAAATCGAAGCCGCCGCGCATCGCGAGGCCGGCCAGCCCTTCAACCTCGACTCGCCGAAGCAGCTGCAGTTCCTGCTGTTCGAGAAGCTCGGCATCCCGCCGCTGCGCAAGACGCCGACGGGCCAGCCGTCGACGGCCGAGGACGTGCTCGAGGAGCTCGCCGACGAGCACACGCTGCCGCGGCTGATCCTCGAGTACCGCGGCTTCGCGAAGCTGCGCTCCACCTACACCGAGAAGCTGCCCGAGCAGGTGAACCCGCGCACCGGGCGCGTGCACACCTCCTACCACCAGGCCGTCGCGCAGACCGGGCGGCTGTCGTCGACCGATCCGAACCTGCAGAACATCCCGGTGCGCACGCCGGAGGGCCGGCGCATCCGCCAGGCCTTCATCGCGCCTCCGGGCCACGTGCTGATGGCGGCGGACTACTCGCAGATCGAACTGCGGATCATGGCGCACCTGTCGGAGGATGCGGGCCTGCTCGCGGCGTTCGCGGCCGGCGAGGACGTGCATCGCGCCACCGCCGCCGAGGTGTTCGGCGTGCCGCTCGCCGAGGTGAACGCGGACCAGCGGCGCTCGGCGAAAGCGATCAACTTCGGCCTGATCTACGGCATGTCGGCCTTCGGCCTCGCCCGCCAGCTCGGCATCGACCGCGGCGCCGCGCAGTCCTGGGTGAACCGCTACTTCGAACGCTATCCCGGCGTGAAGCGTTACATGGACGAGACGCGCGAGCGCGCGAAGCGCGATGGCTACGTCGAGACGGTGTTCGGCCGGCGGCTCTACCTGCCCGACATCCGCTCGCGCAACCGCCAGATCCAGCAGTACGCCGAGCGCAGCGCGATCAACGCGCCGATGCAGGGCACCGCGGCCGACATCATCAAGCGCGCGATGATCGCCGTGCACGCCTGGTGCACGAACGAGCGGCCGCCGGCCCGCCTGATCATGCAGGTGCACGACGAGCTCGTGCTGGAAGTGCGGGAAGACGCGGTGACGCAGGTTGGCGACAGGCTGCGTGAATGCATGACCGGCGCTGCCGACCTGCGGCTGTCGCTGAAAGCAGACATCGGTACGGGAGCCAATTGGGACGAAGCGCACTGAGACGGTAGAATGTCCGGGCCTGCTTCGGCGTTTCGCCACTGAGGAGCGACCCATGCCACGTCCATACATCCTGCCCGCCCTTGCGCTCGCGCTGCTCGGCGGCACGGCCCACGCGGCCGACAATGGTTTCTATCTCGGCGCCGCGGTCTCGCAGTCGCAGATCGACGGCATCGCCGACAGCTTCGATCTCGACGACACCGGCTACAAGCTGATCGCGGGTTTCCGCCCGCTCGACGTGTTCGCGGTCGAGCTGAACTACATGGATCTCGGCAGCGACAGTGCGACGGCCGGCCCCGCCACGTTCAGGGCCGAGGCCACGGCACTGGCGGGTTTCGGCATGCTGATGCTGCCGCTGCCGCTGGTCGATCTCTACGTGAAGGCCGGCGTCGCTCACTGGGAGTCCAGGGGCAGCCTGTCGTCCGTCACGCTCTCCAGCCTGAAGGACGACGGCACCGAGTTCGCCTACGGCGCCGGCGTGCAGGTGCACCTCGGCAGCCTCGGCGCGCGGCTCGAGTACGAGTCGTTCGACATCGACAACACCGACGGCCTCGACCTCTTCTCGCTGGGCCTGACCTGGACCTTCCTGTAAGCCGCTGATCCACAATCGGCTTTCGGCGACGGAACCATTCCGGCGGCAAAGCGTCCAACTTCCTGAGCGCCACAAACGCTCCCCGCTTCCCTCCCTGAGCGGGTAAGCCCGGATGCAAGAGACCTGTGCCGGGTATGTCGGCCCCGGCAGTCTGGATTCCCAGGCTGCCGGGGCTTTTTATTGCAGCCGCACCACGCGGATCACTGCGCCGCCCGGCCGCCGAGCAGGCCGAGCAGCGCGCGCTGCGCCTCCGGCACTCCGGCCCCCGTCTGCGATGACAGCAGCTGCGCCGTGGCGGCATCGCCGAGCCGCGACTGCGCGGCCGCGAGCGCCGCGCGGGCCTCGTTGCGGCCGAGCTTGTCGGCCTTCGTCAGCAGCACGTGCACCGCGCAGTCCGGCGGCCCGGCCCAGTCGATCAGCTGCTCGTCTTCGGGGCCGATGCCGCGACGCGCATCGACGACCAGGATGAGCCCGCGCAGCGACTGCCGCGCGCGCAGCCGCTCGATCAGCGGCGCCCATTTCGCCCGCTCCGCCGGCGGCGCGGTCGCATAGCCATAGCCGGGCAGATCGACGATCCGTCGGCCGGGCTCCAGTTCGAAATAATTGAGCAGCCGGGTCTGGCCCGGCGTCTTGCTGGTGCGCGCGAGCGCCTTGCGCTGCGTGAGCGCATTGATCGCGCTCGACTTGCCGGCATTCGACCGCCCCGCGAACGCGACCTCGGCGCCGTGGTCGGGCGGAAACTGCGCGGCGGCGGCCACGCTCAGCATGAAATGGGCGTTCGGGAAGCGACTCACGGCAAATCCCCCGGGGAGTGTACAATTTTAGGGTTCTGCGACCGGAGACGTGAGAAGAATGATGAAGTCCATCCCCGCCATAGCCGCCCTCGCCCTGGCTTTCGCCTGGCCCACGGCCCACGCCGACGGCTCGGCCGAAGCGGGCGCCGAAAAGGCCACCGTCTGTCTCGCCTGCCATGGCCTGAACGGCAACAGCACGAACCCGGAATGGCCCAGTCTCGCCGGCCAGAACGCCGCCTACATCGCCACACAGCTCCACCAGTTCCGTGACGGCAAGCGCAGCAGCACGCCGAACGCGATGGTGATGAGCGCGCAGTCGATGGCGCTCACCGACGAGGACATCGCCGATCTCGCTGCCTACTACGCGGCGCAGACCCCGACCGGCCTCGAGGCCGATCCCTCCTACTGGAAGAGCGGCCAGGCACTGTACCGTGCCGGCGACCACGAACGCGCGATCCCGGCCTGCATGGCCTGCCACGGCCCGGTCGGCACCGGCAACCCGGCGGCCGGCTATCCGGCTGTTCGGGCGCAGCATTCGGTCTATACCGTGCAGCAGCTGACCGAGTACGCGGCGGGCAACCGCTACGCCGACATGGCCGGCGAGATCCACGACACCAGGAATGCCCACATGATGGAGACGATCGCGAAGCGCCTGAGCGCGGAGGATATCCGCAACCTCGCGTCGTACATCCAGGGCATGCGTTGAGCCGGGGAGAATCCATGCTTCGAGCCATCCTGACCGGCACGCTGCTGGCGTGCGGCCTCATGGCCTGCTCGCGCGACGCGAGCCCGCCCGCCACCACCGAAGCGCCGGCCGCGGCGGCGCCCGCGCAGGCACCGACCGCAGCGCCGGCGCCCGCCGCCACCGAAGAGGCCGCCGAGGCCGCGCAGGCGAGCCAGGAAAGCGCCGGCGAGGGGGCGGACGAGAAAACCGACTCCTCGCTCGAGCGTCTCGCTTCGCTGCCGCCGGCGGACGAGCTGCCGGGCGGGCGCTGGAAGTCCGGCGTCAACTACACCCCGATCGTGCCCGGCCAGCCGACCAACGTCCCGGCCGGCAAGGTCGAGGTGCTCGAGGTGTTCTGGTACGGCTGCGGCCACTGCTACGCGCTCGAGCCGTTCATGACGAGCTGGGAGAAGTCGAAACCCGACTACATCGAGTTCGTGCGCGTGCCGGTCATGTGGAATCCGGTGAACGCCGCGCACGCGCGCCTCTACTACACGCTGCAGGCGCTGAAGCGCCTGGACCTGCACTCGAAGGTCTTCGACGAGATCCACACGCGCGGCAACATGCTCGCGGCGAACGACGAAGCCCGCACGCGCGCATTGCAGCTCGCCTTCGCGAAGGCCAACGGCATTGCCGAGGCCGACTTCCTGCGCGAGTACGACGGCTTCTACGTCAACACGCAGCTGCAGCGCGCCGAGGAAATCACGCGGCGCTACCGCGTCGAGGCGACCCCGGTCGTGTACGTCGCCGGCAAGTACCAGACCGACATCGGCATGGCAGGCGGCCAGAAGGAGCTGACCCAGCTGATCAACGCCCTCGCCGCCCACGAGAAGCGCCGCTAGGGCGTTCGATGCACGGCGGCGGGCCACCGACATGCTGAGCGCCTTCGTGCCCGGCCGTACGGGGCTCAACCGCATCGAACCCGACTGCGACGCGGCGCTGCCGCAGGAAGCCGTGTGGTTCGACCTGCTCGAGCCGCAGCCGTCCGACGAGAAGCGCATCGACGAGACGCTCGGCATCGAGATCCCGAGCCGCGAGGAAATGCGCGAGATCGAGGCCTCGAACCGCCTCTACGAGGAAGACGGCGCGCTCTTCATGACCGCGACCGTGGTCACCAAGCTCGACACCGACCTGCCCGAGAGCACGCAGATCACCTTCATCCTCGCCGGCGCGCGGCTCGTCACGGTGCGCTACGTCGATCCGCTGCCGTTCCGCCGCTTCATCGCCTATGCCGAGCGGCACGTCGCGAGCGGCACGTCCGGCGCGACGATCTTCGCGGGCCTGCTCGAGTCGATCATCAACCGCATCGCCGACGTGCTCGAGCGCGCCGGCGGCGAGCTCGACTCGGAATCGGCCGGCATCTTCGCGCACAGCGCGCCGGGCCGGCGCACCGCGTCGCGCGACTTCCGCGGCGTGCTCGAGCGGCTCGGCCAGAACGGCGAGCTGCTGTCGAAGTCGCGCGAGAGCCTCGTGTCGCTCGGGCGGCTGCTCGCGTTCGTGCAGCAGCAGCCGTCCTCGTTCTTCTCGCAGGACGTGCGCGCGCGTTTCCGCATGCTCTCGCGCGACGCGCTCGCGATGTCGGACCACGTGACCTATCTCGCGAGCAAGGTGCAGTTCCTGCTCGAGGCGACGCTCGGCATGGTCAACATCGAGCAGAACGCGATCATCAAGATCTTCTCGGTCGCGGCGGTCGTGTTCCTGCCGCCGACACTGGTCGCGAGCATCTACGGCATGAACTTCCACCACATGCCGGAACTCGACTGGCTCGCCGGCTATCCGTTCGCGCTCGGCATCATGGTGCTCTCGGCGGTGCTGCCGTACCTGTGGTTCAAGCGCAAGGGCTGGCTGTAGCGCGCACGCGGGCCGCGTGCCTCCGCGGCCTCATCCCCAGAGTCGCGGTTCCGGCGGGTGGACCATGCCGTCGGCGTAGCGCATGCCGTGCGGGCGGTCCTCGGCGAGCAGCAGCGGCCCGTCGAGGTCGATGAACCGCGCGCGCTGCGCGACGAGGAACGCCGGCGCCATCGCGAGCGACGTGCCGGTCATGCAGCCGACCATGATGCCGAGCCCTGCCGCCTCGGCCTGCGTCGCGAGTGCGAGCGCTTCGGTCAGGCCACCGGTCTTGTCGAGCTTGATGTTGATATAGGCGTAACGGCCGGTGACCTGCGCGAGCGAGGCGCGATCGAGACAGGACTCGTCGGCGCACAACGGTACCGGGCCGTCGTAGTCGGCGAGCGGCGCATCGAGGCCAGGCAGCAGCGGCTGCTCGATCAGCGCCACGCCGAGCGCCGCGAGCCGCGCCGACATCTTCCCGAGATGCGCGACCGACCAGCCGCCGTTGGCATCGACGATGATCTCGACGTCGGGTCGCGCGCGCCGCACCGCGGCGACACGTTCGAGATCGAGTTCCGGTTCGGCGCCGCCGCCGAGCTTGATCTTGAACCGACGCCAGGCCGGCATCGCCGCGGCTTTCGCCGCCATTGCCGCGGGCGCATCGATGCCGAGCGTGAACACGGTGGGCACCGCGCGCGGCGCAGCGAGTCCCGCGATCTCGTGGGCACGTCGCCCGGATCGCTTCGCCTCGATGTCCCACAGCGCGCAGTCGAGCGCATTGCGCGCCGGACCTGCCGGCAGGCGGGCCGACAGCTCGTGCCGGTCGAGGCCGTGCGCGACGTCGCCGGCCAGCGCCTCGATCTGGTCGACCACCGGCTGCACCGCGGCGGGATCACTCTCGTGCGGCTCGCATTCGCCGCGGCCGGTGTGCGCGCCGTGCCGGATCTCGGCGACGACCATCTGGCTGTGCGTGAACGCGGCCCGCGAGATGCGAAACACTTCCCTGAGCGGGTGCCGCTCGCCATGGGCGCGCAAGGTCGCGACCGGTGTGGCCGCCTCGCCCGCATCGTCTCCCGACACCGCCTGCCGCCCGGCCATGACTGCCTCCGCCTGGCGAACCGACTCGCCAGTATTTCTGTCATCTATCTATTTATGATAGTTTTATATCATTTTCAAGCAGCTGTAGGCTGATCGAGCAGGAGATCCTCATAGAACGCGCCGAAACGCCGCTGAGGATGGCGCAGGTGGATCTCGAGCACCCACAGATCGGGGCTCGGGCTGAACCCGGCGTCCTTCAGGTCGCCCTTGTGGATCAGTGCGTGCGGAAAATCGGCGAGCCGGTGCCCGCCGAGATCGAGATTGAGCCGCCAGCCCATGCGCTCGGCTTCGGCGGTCGCGAACTCATACAGCGCCGCGCCGGTCAGGCGCTCGCTGCGCCAGCGTGCCGCGACGATGTCGTACAGCTCGTGCACGTCGCGACGCGCGCGATGCATCTCGGGATCGTCGCCGAAGACGAAAGTCTCGCCGGCGTCGCCCTCCCACTTCTGCCAGACGGGCCCGATGTCGACGATCGCGATGTCGTGCTCGCCGAGCCGCACGCCGGCCTCGGACGGCTGGCCGTAGAACTTGACGGTATTGGGCCCGAAGCGCACGAACACACCGTGCCAGCCGCGCAGCAGACCCTCGCCCTTCAGGATCTCGCGCGCGATCGCGCCGGCGTCCTCCTCGAGCATGCCCGGCTCGAGCCGCGCGCCGATCAGCCCGACCGCGGCGCGGGTGCGGCGGCGCGCCTCGAGCATCTGCTCGAGATCGTGGTGCGGCCCGTTGCGCTCTTCGGGGCGCGTCATTTCCCCGCCCTCCCGCGCGTCGGGCGCGCGAAGCCGACGAACTCGTCGTACAGCTCGCTGATGTGCTCGAGCCGCGCCTCGACGTCGCGACCGCCGCCATATCCGACGACGTCGTTCACGAGCAGGTTGATCAGCCCGACCATCGGCACCGACGACTGCCAGAACAGCGCGCCGTCACTGTCGGCGGCGAGCACATTGGTCGTGTAATGCGCTGCCCAGTCGCACAGCGTGTCGGTGATCATCACGAGCGCGAGGCCGGCCTCGCTGACTTTCTGCGCGAGCAGCCGCGACTGGCGCGAATAGCGGCGCACGTCGACGATCACGACGCAGCGGTCCGGCAGGTCGTTCAGCAGGATGTCGGCGAAATGGCCGGATTCGCTCGCGACCAGCTGCACCGCGGGGCGCACGTACTGCAGGCTGTGCGCGAGCAGCGCCGCGATGCCGCGCTCGGTCTGGAAGCCGACGACCTGCACCAGCCGGCTCTCGGCGATCAGCCGCACCGAGTTCGTCCAGCCCTTGTTGCGGCTGCGCTCGTAGACCGCAATCAGTTGTTCGATCTCGCGCTCGAGCGTCCTGCGGCGCTTGTCCTGGTCCTTGAAGGTCGACAGGAAATCCTGGAAATCCGCGCCGGCGAGCCACGGCAGGCTGACCGCGCCGCGCAGGTGCTCCTTCAGTTCGCGGAAGTGCTTGAAGCCGAGCGTGCGGCAGAAGCGGCCGACGGTCACGGCGCTGATGCCGAGACGACCCGCGAGCGACGCGGCGGTTTCGAACGGCACCGTTTCGCGATGGTTCAGCAGGTACAGCGCGATCTGGCGTTCCGACGCCGTGAACTCCGGCAGCCCGGCTTCGAGCCGGGCGAACAGATCGATGTTTCGTGGGCTCATGTTAGCAAAGTAACATAGGCAAGGAGAAAAGACATGGCTCAGGTTTCGCCGGCGGCCAGCCGCGCCGTGATCGCACTGCCCCTGCTCGCACTGCTGCTCGTGCCGCCGCCCGGCGCCTGCGCCGGCGCGCCGCAAGCACCGCAGAGCCCGGCCCTCGCGGCGATCCGTAACGCCGGCGACGCGGCGGCGCTGTGGCAACGGCTCGGCGAGGCCGGCACGCCGCTGATCGAAGCGCTGCCGGACGAGCCCGGCAACATGCTCGTCACCTTCCTGTGGCGCGATGCCGCCGTGGACGGCGCGCACAACATCGCGGTGTCCGGCGGCTTCCTGCTGGACCAGGACAAGGTCATCGATCCGCTGGTGCGGCTCGCCGGCACCGACATCCTGTGGCGCAGCTACGTGCTGCCGGCCGACGCCCGCTTCAGCTACTACTTCGTCGCGCCGCGCGGGCGCAGCGTCGCGCCCGATGCGGTCTGGACCGAACGCGTCGACGGCGTCACGCAGGAGTTCTTCGCCGACCCGCTCGCGCGGCGCCACTACACCGAGGTCACGCTCGACGGCGCGCGCCATCGCATCAGCTGGGCTGAAGGCCCCGCGGCACCCGCGGAGCCCGCGCTCGTGGCCGCGCAGCGCGGCGGCAAGCTGCTCGACTACACGATCGACAGCGCCGTCCTCGGCGAGTGCCGGCCCGTTTCGGTGTACGTGCCCGCCGCCGCCGCACGTGGCGACCCGCCGGGACTGCTGCTGATGTTCGACCGCGAGGGCTTCCTGTCCGCCGCCGACGTGCCGGCGATGCTCGAGCAGATGATCGCCGCGGGCCGCATCGCGCCGATGATCGCGGTGTTCGTGGGCGCGATCGACGATGCGCATCGCGGGCGCGACCTGCCGCCGAATCCGGCGTTCCAGGCCTTCCTCGGTCAGGAGCTGCTGCCGTTCGTCCGCGAGCGCCATCCGTTCTCGGCGGATCCCGCGCGCAACGTCGTCGCGGGCTCGAGCTACGGCGGGCTCGCCGCGGCCGCGACCGGACTCGCGCAACCTGCGCTGTTCGGCAACGTGATCTCGCTGTCGGGTTCGTTCTGGTGGTCTCCCGGCTGCTGCGACGACGACGGGGAGGACGAGGGAGACACCGAGCTGATCAGCGCCGACGCCGGCTGGCTGATCGGCGAATACGCGCGCGCGCCGCGCCGCGAACTGCGGCTGTTCCTCGATGTCGGCCGCTGGGAAGGCGCCGGCATGCTGCTGCCGAACCGGATGATGCGCGACGTGCTCACCGCGCGGGGCCACGAATTCGCCTACGAGGAATACTCCGGCGGCCACGACATCATCCAGTGGCGCGCGAACCTGCCGCGCGCACTCGAGTACGTCACGGCGCCCCGCCGGCCTCTCCCGCCCGCAACGCCGCCGCGCGCAGCACCGCCGGACGCGCATAGCCCAGGTAGATGAGCATGCCGACGCCGAGCCAGATCGCGAGGCGGATCCAGGTATTGCCCGGCAGGCTCGCCATCAGGTAGATCGAGCTCAGCATGCCGATCATCGGCACGGCCGGCGAGAACGGCACGCGGAACGGCCGGTGCAGGTCCGGTGCCCGGCGCCGCAGCAGCAGCACGATGAAGCACACGATCGCGAACGCGAGCAGCGAGCCGATCGACACCAGCTCGCCGAGCACGTCGATCGGCAGCAGGCCCGCGAACAGCGCACAGCCGACACCGACGATCACGGTGCCGGCCGCCGGCGTGCGAAAGCGCGCATCGACGCGCCCGAACAGCCGCGGCACCATACGATCCTGCGCCATCACGTAGAGGATGCGCGTCTGGCCGTACAGGCCGATCAGGATCGCCGACGCGAGCCCGACGACCACGCCGATGTTGACGAGCGGGCGCAGCCACGCGAGATCGCCGCCGGCCGCCGCGAGCGCGACCGACACGGGATTGGCGACATTGAGCGTGCGGTAGTCTGCGAGCCCCACCATCACGATCGACATGCCGACATAGAGCAGCGTGCAGATCGCGAGCGCGCCCATGATGCCGCGGCCGACGTCGCGCTGCGGATTGCGGCTCTCCTGCGCCGACGTCGAAATGCCGTCGAAGCCGAGGAAGGCGTAGAAGATCACCGCCGAACCGCGCAGTACGCCGCTCCAGCCGAACTCGCCGTAGCTGCCCTCGTTCGGCGGCACGAACGGCTGGAAGTTCTCGAGGCGCACATAGGCCGCGCCGAACACGATCACGACCAGGATGATGCCCACCTTGATCGCCACCATGATGATGTTGGCGAAATTCGTCTCGCGCACGCCGATGACCAGCAGCACCGTGACGGCGAGCACGACCAGCGCGGCCGGCAGATTGAACAGCGCGCCGGTCGCGATCAGGTGATGGCTGCCCGCGAGCGAGGCGAGCGGCGCCGACGACAGCGCATGCGGCAGCGCGAGGCCGAGCCCGGCGAGCAGGTCGGCGAAATAGCCCGACCAGCCGACGGCGACCGCCGAGCAGGCGACGAGATACTCGAGCACGAGACACCAGCCGACGATCCAGCCGGTCAGCACGCCGCAGACGTCGCGCGCATAGGAATAGGCGCCACCCGATTTCGGCAGCACCGACGCGAGTTCGCCGTAGCACAGGCCCGTGCACAGGCACACGATCGCGGCGAACACGAAGGCCAGCGTGACCGCCGGTCCCGCGTACTGCGCGGCGGCGGTGCCGGTGATCACGAAGATGCCCGAGCCGATCGTCGAGCCCACACCGGCGAGCATCAGGTGCCAGACATTGAGACAACGACGCAGCGTCGGTTCCGACTGCGTCTCGCCGACTGCGGGATCGGCGCTCGCCATGCTAGTGCCAGGTCGCGAGCATGGCGTCGACGATCGGCCCGACGCCGAAGCGCACGGGATCGCAGGCCGGCAGACCTGTCTCTTCGGTCGCCTCAGCCAGCAGCGCGCGCGCCTTCGGCTCCGCGTAGGACGAGGTGTTCAGGCTGACGCCGATGCCGCGCGCTTCCTTGTTGGTCAGCCTCGCGGCCTCGAGATGCACGTCGAGGGCGTGGCGCAGCGACGCGCAGGAGTAGCGCTCGTAACCCTGCAGGCGCGTGCGCCCTGCCTCGTGGCAGATCACCAGCGCGTCGGGCTGGCTGCCGTGCACGAGCCCGAGCGTGACGCCGGCATAGGCCGGATGCAGCAGCGATCCCTGGCCCTCGATCACGTGCCAATGATCGACGGCCGCGACCGGCGACAGCCATTCCGCGGCGCCGGAGATGAAGTCCGCCACGACCGAATCGATCGCGATGCCGCGCCCGGCGATCATGATCCCGGTCTGCCCGGTCGCGCAGAAATCGGCGGCGACGCCGCGGGCGCGCAGCTCGCGCTCGATCGCGAGCGCGGTGAATTTCTTGCCGACCGCGCAGTCGACACCGACCGTCAGCAGGCGCAGGCCACTGCGCTTCTCGCCGGTTCCCGGCATGAAGTCGCGATCCGGATGACGCACGTCGAACAGCCGGCGGCCGGCGCGTGCCGCCGCGGCGGCAATCTGCGGATGGTCCGCGAGGCGCTGGTGCAGGCCGGCCGCGACGTCGAGGCCGGCGGTGAGCGCATCGATGATTCCCGGCACCCAGGCGTCGTCGATGTAGCCGCCATCGTTCGCCATGCCAATCACGAGCGTGCGCGCGCCGGCCGCGACGGCTGCGGTCGGGTCGAGGTCGGGCAGGCCGAGATCGACGGTCGCGGTGCCGGCACGGAACTGTCCCAGGCACTCCTCGCGGCGCCAGTACGCGAGACCCGCGCCGGTCTTGGCCCAGCCGATATCCGGCGCATCGCCGAGGAAGATCAGGTACGGCGGCGACATCACCGGCCGCGCGATGTCGCGTGCGAGCGCCACGGCGTTCATCCGCACGGCCCGTTCCGGCGATTGCTCGGCAGCGCGATCACAGCGCCGCGCGCGCCAGGCGCACCACGCGCGCGGCCGCCCGTCGAATACCCGGCTCGTCTGGACACGGACTCCCCTCCGGCTCGATCACACTGATATATTTCTAACATTCAATTCGCTATGACGCAACTATATCAGTCTGGCCGGCCTCCTCCCCGAGCGCCGCGATGGCGTCCATCTCGACCAGCGAGTCACAGCGCAGCTCGCCGGCCGGCGCGATGATGCGGGCCGGCCGGTGCGCGCCGAAGGCGCGCGCGCAGGCAGCGTTCGCGACCGGCCACAGCGACAGGTCGCGGACATGAACGTTGAGCTTGAGGACCTGGCCTAGGCCCGAGCCGGCGGCCGCGAGGATCCGCGCGATCTGTTCGAGGCAGTAGTCGATCTGCGTTTGCGCGTCGCGCCCCGCGGCGCGGCCGTCGGGGCCGGCATTGCCGAGCACGCCCGACACGTAGACCACGTCGCGATGGATCACTGCGTGCGAGTAGTGCCCATGCGGCGGCGGGCAGTCCTCGCAATGAATCATCCGCATTCCGTTCTCCCGGCCGCGGCGCTACCAGCCGCCGAAGCGCGGCCAGTGCGCGGCGACGTGCTCGTTGTCGTCGGTGACCGCGTAGGCCTCGTGCTGGGCGCAGGTCGCGCAGGCGTGGTTCGGCAGGATGCGCAGCCGCGAGCCGACCGGGAAACGTTGCAGATCGAAGGCGCGACCGTCGCGGCGCGCGACCAGCCCGTGCTCCTGGTTCGCGCCGGTGACGATCAGTTCATCGAGCACCGCGCCGCCGGCATCGCAGACAAGCCCGTAGCCCTGGTCGACCGGCTGATCGGCAGTGCCACGATCGCGCGACAACGCCATCCAGCCGGCATCGATCACGATGCGGGACTTCGCCTCGTGGTGCCCGATCACCGTGCTCAGCACGGAAACCGCGATATCGGCCGGCGTGCACACGCCGATGCCGGCCATGACCAGGTCCTGGAACACGTACACGCCGGCGCGCACTTCGGTGACGCCGGTGAAGTCGCGCCCGAAGCTGACGGTCGGCGTCGAGCCGAGGCTCACGACCGGGCATGGCAGGCCCGCCGCGCGCAGGCGCGATGCAGCTGCGACGATCGCGCCACGCTCGAGCGTGGCATGCGCGACGAGTTCGGCGGTGCCGCGGCAGGCATAGCTGCCGCCCGCATGCGTCAGCACGCCGCCGAGCATGCCGGCCGTGGCGAGGATCCTGCCGGCCTCGACGAGGTCATCGCTGTCCGGACGCAGGCCCGAACGATGCCCGTCGCTGTCGATCTCGATCAGGATATCGAGTCGCGTGCTGGCCGCGCGGCAGGCATCGACGACTTCGCGCGCAACTGCCGCGCTGTCGAGAATCACCGAAAGTGTCGCACCGCGCCGCTGCAGCGCGAACACGTCCGGCAGTTTCGCCGGCACGATGCCGACGGCATAGAGGATGTCGCGAAAACCCGCCTCGAGGAAACGCGCGGCTTCGCGCAGCGTCGACACCGTGATCGGTCCCGGCTCGCCGGCGAACATGCGCCGCACGACGTCGATCGACTTCGATGTCTTTACATGCGGACGCAGTCGCACGTCGAACGGCGCGAGATGCGCGCGCATGCGCGCGAGATTGGCGTCGAGCTTGCCGCGGTCGAGCAGCAAGGCAGGCGTTCCGAGATCCGCGATCCGCAGGCTGTTCAGGGCTGGCTCCCGCTCCGGTCGGCGATGTTATTATTCTTTCAAGTGATTTTTGATGTCAAACGAGGGTCATATGCGCACCGCGTCACTGCTGCCCCTCATGTCGGTCGCGCTGCTGCGGATCGCCGCCGCGGCGACACCGGCGCCGCTGTCGCTCGACGAAGTGCTGCGCGTGCCCGAAGTCACGGAGGTCCTCGCAGCGCCCGATGGCGCGCTCGCCTGGGTCGAGCGCATCGGCGGCACGCAGAACATCCTCTTGCGCACGGTGGATGGCCAGCTCGCGCCACTCACGCGAAACACAGCCGACGACGGTCAGCCGATCCGGCTGCTGGCCTTCACTGACGGCGGAAAGCGCCTGCTGTTCGCGCAGGGCGATGCGCAGAACGCCACCAACCTGCCCGAGCCGACCCGGCGCGTGCTCTACACGGTGGCGCGCGACGGCGCGGCGCCGCTGCGCTTCGCTGCCGAGGCGCGCATCGTCGTGCCCTCGCCCGACGGACGCCGGCTCGCGATCGCGAGCGGCTCGCGCGTGTGGATCACCGGCGGCGATCCGCCCGGTGAGGACACCGCACCGGCATTCACCGACCGCGGCCGCGTCGCCGCGCTCGTCTGGTCGCCGGATGGGCGCCGCCTCGCCTTCGTCAGCGACCGCTCCGGCGCCGGTCGTGGCGACTATGGATTCATCGGCGTGTTCGACGCGGCCGCGCGCACGCTCACCTATCTCGCGCCCGGCATCGGCTTCGACATCGATCCCGTGTGGTCGCCGGACGGCGAGCGCATCGCGTTCATTCGTCATCGCCGCCCGGCGCGCACCTGGCGCTTCGATGACCTCTCGGCGCAGGCACCGTTCGCGGTGATCGTCGCCGACGCGGACAGCGGCGAGCCGCGGTTCACCTGGGAGGCGCCGCGCGGTCGCGGCGGGCATTTCTCGGGCTTCTGGAGCGGCGCCGAATTCGATCCCGGTGCGCTCGGCAGCCTCTTCTGGATGAAGGACGGCAGCCTCGTCTTTCCCGGCGAGATGAGCGGCTTTCGCGCGCTCTACGCCCTCGACCTCACGGACGGCGCGCTGCGCCGGCTCACCGATCCGCAGATCGAAATAGACGGCGCAGCACAGTCGCCCGATCGCGCGCGACTCGTGTACTGGGCGCCATCGCGCGAGGACCTGCACCGGCTCGATCTTTACGAGCTGCAGGTGGAGGATGCGCTACGCCCGCGGCGCCTGCTGTCAGCATCGCCGTCCACCATGCGCTACGGCGCCGTGTTCCTCGCCGACGGCACGCTCGCGTGGCGCCAGGCGTCGAATCGCGCACCCGAACGTTTGATGTGGCGCGCGACGGACGGGCGCATCGCCGCGCTATCGACGCCAGGGCCGCTCGAGCGCATCGGCAAGCTGCTGCGCGAGCCCGAGATCGTCAGCTTCCGCTCGCGTGATGGCCTCGAGATCCACGGCGTGCTCTACCGCTCCGCGCAGAGCCCGCCGGGCACGCGCGCACCGCTGATCGTGCACGCGCACGGCGGCTCGCGCGACAAGGCCTGGCCTGCCTGGCAGCCGTTCTTCGGCTATCCGCCCGTGCTGCGCTATTTCCTGACGCGCGGGTTTCACGTGCTCAGCGTCAACTACCGCAGCGGTACCGGCGACGGCCTCGACTTCCGCGAAGCCGCGCGCTACGGCGCGCGCGGCAACGGCGACGTCGAGGATCTGGTCGCGGCGGCGGGCTTCGCGCGCGATACGCTCGACTTCGTCGACCCGGCGCGCATCATCGCCTACGGCCATTCCTACGGCGGCCATCTCGTCGCGACCGCGCTCGCGCAGTCCGACGTCTTCGCGGCGGGCATCGACTCGGCCGGCATCTCCGACTGGGTGCACGAAATGGAGAGCGACAGCGGCGCACCGCTGCAGCTCGATATTCCGCAGCGCCTCGAGATCGAACGGCGTGCCTACGGCTACTCGGCCATCGCCCATGTCGATACCTGGGGCGAGGAGCCGATTCTCTTCCTGCACGGCGACGCCGACCGCTCGGCCGCGATGGACCAGACGATCGACCTGTATCTTGCGCTGCTGAATCGCGGCCGCCGCGCCGAGGCCGTCATCTTTCCGGGCGAAGCGCACGCGCTGCGCCTCGAGCGCAACCAGCGCCGTTACATCGAGGCGATCGCGCGCTTCCTCGAGCGCTACGAGCTCGCGCCCGGCCAGCGGTGAGCGCAGCGCCGGAAGCTCGAGCCCGACAGGATCAAGTGCTGGAAGCGCCCGCCGAGCGGCGCCGCGAAACGCACGCGCTCGGCGGCGAGCGCCGCGTCGGTGAAACGCCAGTCGCCATCGCCGGGCTGGGTGATCCGTCCCCAGCCCTCCAGCACCAGATCGTCACCGCGCGCGAACACCGCCACGCTGCCGAGCCAGGGATCGTTGCTGACATACACGCCCGCCTCTGCGCGCCAGCGAGCGCCGTCGCCCGTCGTGCCACCACCCGATGCGCGCGCACCGGCCGCGCCGCCGCCGGTCGCACGACCACCCGTCGGACCACCCGCGCTGAACCGGTTCTCCGCCCACCAGAAGTGCCGCTCCGCACCGGGTGCGCCGGGCTTGTCGAACTCGAGCATGTGTGTCGCGAAGTCCGGATGGTCGGTCGCGAAGCCGCGCTCCGCACGCTCGAACAGGCGTGCCGTGCGGCCGTTCGCCTCGATCGCAAGACCCGCGCCGTCGGCGCGTACCCGCACGCGCTGCGATCCCGGCCCGACGTAATCCCCGGCGAGCCCGGCGCCGTCTGCGATCGCGAACGGATCAGCCGGCGGCACCGCGACCGGCGCCGCCGCGCCCTCGAGCACTGCAGCGCGCAACTGCGCACCGAGCCGTGAGAGCGCGCGTGGCCGATAGCCGCCGACCGACGCATTGACGCCGACGAAGCAGCCCGCGCTGGTCGCGAGATCGATCGTCATGCAGGCGACGAAACTCACCATGCCGCCGGTGTGCTCGAGGCTGCGCCGGCCGTCGATCAACCGATGGATGAAGCCATTGGCATAGCGCGCCTCGGGTGAATATTCCGGTGCTGCCACGCCTTCCCGAGTCGCGAACAGGCGTGCAGTGGTATCGGAAAAGAGCGGCGCGCCGTGCCCCTGTGCCAGTCGCGCGATGAAAGCGATATAGCGACACATGTCCGCCATCGTCATCGCGACCGAACCGGCCGCATCCTCGATCTCGATCCACGGCCCGGCTGTGAGCCGCGCTCCCGGCAAGGCCGGTCGATCCTCGAGCCAGGGCACATGCCCGGTCGCGTAGCGGCCGCGATCGGCGATGCGGATCACCGTAACGCTCGACGTGAGCCCGAGCGGCGCGAGCACGAGTTTGTTCAGCGCCTCGTGGAACGGCAGGCCCGTCACGCGCTCGATCACGAAGCCGAGCAGCGCATAACCAGTGTTCGAATATGAGAAGCGCGAGCCGGGCGTGTAGCCGACCCACAGGCGAGCCTGCGGAGAGTCGTATAGCCACGGCGCGCTGTCGGGCAAGCCACTGCTGTGATCGAGCAGTTGCGCGATCGTGATGGGCTCGGGCGGCACCGGCGCATCCGGCAGCAACTCACCGATTCGGGCATCGAGATCGAGCTTGCCGCGGTCGACGAGCACGTGGATGGCCAGCGCCACGAGCGACTTGCTGATCGAGCCGATCTGGTAGAGCTGCTCCGGACGCGCCGGCTCGCCACTCGCGATGTCCGCAAAGCCCACCGCAAAGGCGCTCGCGTAACCGCCCGTGTCGGCCAGCGCGACACCCGCGCCGGGAAGCCCGCGAACCTTCAGTTCCGCGGCGACCTGGTCGCGCAGCCGCGCCGACTCCTTGTCCAACGGAGCACCATCGTGCGGACCATCCGCGCTCGCCGGGGCGGCATCGACGCGGTGCACCGCCGCCGCCAACGCCACGCCCGCGGGCAGGAATCCAAGCAACGATCGTCGTGTCGTCGGCATGTCGAACCCCCTGGAGCAGCGAACGGGTCGAAGTCTGTCAGATTTATTTGCGAAGTATATTACTGAAAGTAATATATCAGGACCCCTCTGCGACCGCGCTCAGTCGCCGGATCGCGGGCGGGCAAGCGTTTCGCCGCCTGCACGGCGGTTCGATCGTTATACTTGCGCCCCACCGCGCGCCCGTAGCTCAGCTGGATAGAGTACTGCCCTCCGAAGGCAGGGGTCACTGGTTCGAATCCAGTCGGGCGCGCCATTCCATGAATGGAATGGTCATGGAAATCCATTGAAGGCTGGTTGGGCTATTTTCACGTGCTGGACCGTCAGCGACCTGCTTGCGGAGCTGATGCCAACTAATTTCCCCACAACGTCGAAATCGGCGCAGCAAACAACCGCTCGCCGAAGGGCACGATCGTGTCGTGGTCGTAGAGAACCAAACCGAGTGCGAATCTCTTGCCGCATGCGTCGGCCAGTTTTCGCAAACCCGAGAAATCTCCACTCTTCACCGTCGCACTGCCTTTGACTTCGATACCGACGACGTGCCCGTCCTGGCCTTCGATGACGATGTCGACCTCGTTGTCGTATCGGTCCCGAAAGTGATGGAACTCGAAATGGCCTTCGCTCCAGGTGGCAAGCTTGAGGAGTTCGGCGAGCACGAAGGTTTCCAGCAGGGGTCCGAAGACCGTGCGTTCCGATTGCAGCCGCCCGGCAGAGAGGCCCCGCAGGGCTGCGAGCAGTCCTGAATCCAGAAAATGCAGCTTGGGTGCCTTGACGAGGCGTTTGACCTCGTTGTCGTGCCAGGGCGGCAGCGTGCGCAGCAAATACAGCTTCTCGAAAATGCCCACGTACTTCTGCGTCGTCACATGAGAGATGGCCAGAGGGGCGCCGAGACCGGAGTAATTCACCAGCTGTCCCGAGTGCTGGGCGAGGATGCGCAGCAATCGCGGCATCTGCCTCAGATGATCCACTTTGGCGACATGACGTACGTCGCGCTCGATGATGGCTTTGACGTAGTCCAGAAACCATTTCTGCCGGCGCGCTTCGGAGGGGCGCTCCAGGGCTTCCGGGTAACCGCCGCACAATACGGTTCGAACCAGCTCGGCTCCGATGATGAGATCGCCGATTACGGGCGCTTTGCCCTGGAAAACGCGATCGAGAAAACTGCCCGGCTTGCCGCGCAGTTCGCCCTGCGACAGAGGCAACAGCTCGGATAGAGCCATGCGGCCAGCCAGCGAATCCGCTATTTGCGGCAGAGTCATGAGATTGGCCGAACCCGTCAATACGAAGCGGCCGGGGCGCTTGTCGATATCCACGCTGCGCTTGATGGCCAGCAACAGGCGCGGGGAGCGTTGAACTTCGTCGACAATGGCGCGGTCGAGTCCGCGCACGAACCCAACCGGATCGTGTTGGGCCGTATCCAGCGTGGTGTCGTCATCAAGCGTGAGGAATGGCATGTCCTCCCTGGCGAGCTTCTCGGCAAGTGTCGTCTTGCCTGCCTGGCGAGGTCCCGTTATCAACACGACACGGGTGTCCAGCAACGCTTGGCGTAACTGGCGCTCGATGAAGCGCGGATACATGGAGAATACCTGAAATTCTGCGATGAGAGTGGCGGCTAATCGTAAAGAAGAACGCGGCTATTTGAAAGTCTAAGTGCGGCTAGTTGAAAGTAGCCGAAGCGGGCCTTCCGACGCGCGCTTGAGGGTCTCATCACGTCGGACCGGGTCGTGGCGACCGGAGAGGGCGCGGGCCCGCAGGTTCAGCCTCAAGCCCGGCGTTTCTGGCCACGGTGACGACGATGGCCAACAAGCCAGCCGCGGAAACCATGTAACCATGCGGATTCTCAGCAATTTGATTCCGGCCAGGTCAGGACGCTGGCCAGAATCCGTGGCCAGAAAGGACGGCTCCGCCGTTCGCCCTTGGCGCGCCAGCAGCGTTCGATCCCGTGGAACGGCGTATCGTGGACTATTCGCGGCTGGCGATGGCCGTTTCACCGCCGAGATCGCGGCACAGGCAGGTTTCTCGACGCGCTACCCAGCACCGTCATGGCAGCGCTGCCGCACGGTCCGCGCCACTGGAAGGCATGCGGTTCTTCAGATATTCCGTCCATGAAGCCGTCCATGAAGTCAATATCTCAAAGAGCTGCTCGGCCAAGGAGTTCGAAGTTTCTCCTCCCGGGCGCGCCATCCAAGAGTTATGGTGGAGCCCATGACTGCCGTGGAAGAAGCCGAGCGCGCCGGTATCGACTTGAGCCTCATCGAGGTGAGCCTCAGTTATTCCTACGACAAGCGCGCCCATCAACATCAGGCAGCGCTCGAACTTGCCCTGGAGCTCGAACGAGCAGGATACCGCTTACGTGGCGCACCTCAACCGGCTGATCGAACGCCTGACTGACGCCGGGATCGACTTCGTCGTCGTCGGTGGCTTCGCGGGGATGCTGCACGGTTCGACGCTGGTCACCCGTGATCTCGACGTCTGCGTCGTTCTCAGCGCGGACAATGTGGCCCGCCTGCGGGAAGCCTTCCGCGACTTGCGGCCGAGACACCGGTTTGCGAGCCCGAAACACTCCTTTCTGGACAACCCTGAACCGGGAGTCGCACTCAACAATTTGTACCTGGAAACGGAGCTCGGGCCGATCGATTTCCTCGGTTCGATCAAAGGTGTAGGTGATTTCGAGTGTGTGCGTGCCGGGTCCATCGAAATCGAGCTGTTCGGACGACGTTGCCGTGTGATGTCGATCGAATCCCTCATCCAGGCCAAGCAGGCGATGGGCCGCGACAAGGACATGATTGCCGTAAAGGAGTTGCGGGCGATCGCGGAAAAACAAAGACGGGAGTGAACTACAGGGCAGCGTCCCTGAGCCGAGCGATCAGGCAGGCAACTGGGCCAGGAGAACCTCTCGTAGATCCCCGAACTCATCCTTGTACTCATCCAGCAACTGTCTTGCTGCGCGAATCGCACCGGCCTCGTCGTGGGAATCGATCAGACCAAGGTCCGCAGCAATCGCATCTATGAACGATTCTGGCGAATCGGCATCGGTACGATACTCGCACCATTCGCGCACTATCTCTGCATCGTCAAGACACCAGCATTGCTGAGCGTGCGTTATGGCTCTCGAAACAAACTCTTCGGCCATGTCTTTTACCCCTTGAAGCACTCCTCCCGGTGCCAGCGCAGATAGGTCGCGTGTGGTCGCAAGTCCCGCCTGGTCGGCACGCCGAGCACCTTGCCCGGCTGAACGAGTGACGCCAGCTCCCCAGGGATCCCTTTGGACGCCACCAGCAACCGAAGCGAATCGTCTACCGAAATCAACCCGCGATCAAACATCCAGTGCACCGTGGCGGTCAGCGCCAAGCCATTTCGCACCGTATCCGGCCCATTGGCCTCCACGGAGCGAATGTGGGCAGCTTGTACTTCCGGGCGCCCGCCACCGTTAAGGAGGCAGAGCCCGGTCACGGCGCAGGTGTTTCTGTACGCGTCGCGCACATGTCGGCGAAAAGCCGCATCACGAAACGGACGATTGACGACCTGGGCCACCATTGGCCTGTCCTCGAGTTCAGGAACCGGATCATTGGCGCGGTCGGTGACTTCCCATGGCTGCAGTTCCCGCGCGAACCCTTGCGCAACGATGTAGTCGAACTCCGGACTCGGAATGGTACGTACAGCCCTGCCGAACGCACCCTCCGTGCGACGTGGCTCGTAGTACAGAATCCAGTCGCCGACGGCATGTTCCGCAACCCGAAGGTAGGTTTTCGGGAAGTGATACCGAACTTCGGGCTGATCGTCGTACTCGGAACTGGGCGAGTAGGTGAAGACGGCGTTCGACATGACGGGCGAATTACATCACAAGCCGTCTGATCTACGTCCCCCCAACTGCGGCCAAGAGCATCATGCCGCTTGGCGCCCCAGCAGACCCGGTGCAACCAATTGATCGGAAACTCTCTTTTGAGGTCCTCCGAAGGTAAGGGTTACGCGTGCGAATCCAATCGGGTATGTCGGTATCGATAGTCGTACAACGCTCGACCTACAGGGGATCAGGCCCGTCCTGCTCAGGGAGTATCCGCAGTCCCTGCGTCCACGCGCTCCACCGTCACGAAGCGGCGCACCGCATCGTTGAAAGCCGCACGATTGTCGGCGCCGTCGTACACCTCATGCGGCCCGGGAAGCGGCGCGAAGGTGAAACGCGCCGCAGGCACGCCGGCGTCGAGATAACCCACGCCATCGCTCGCGCCGTAGTCGAAATAGCCCGCGGTCACGAAGAGGCGCAGGCGCGGATCACGGGTCATCGCCGACGCCATGTTGGCTTCACTGCCGCCGTCGGGATGGAACGTCCATTGCGAGTTCGCGAGGAAGTTCACGCCGATGTAGGGATCGCCGGCCGTGAAGCCGAGCTGCTCCTTCAGGTAGGCGCCCACGACGGGACTCTCGATCGCGCCGAGGCTCGCCGGCGTGGGCGGCGGTCCGGCTTTGCCCTGGGGCACGACACCCAGCGCCGGATCGTCGATCGCGCCCTCCTGCCCCGGCAGCAGCGGCGAAGTCACGCGCAGGTCGAGCCGGCCCGTGCGCAGCCCGCGATCCTTCAGCACGTTGAACATCCAGGTATTTGCGTCGATACGCAGGTTCCTCTCGAGGATCAACGGAACGGGCAGCCCGATGTAGTCCGACAGCGCAGCGGCGATACGTTGCCTTTCCTCGGCCGGCAGTGCATCGCCCGCGGCCAAGGCCTGCGCATAAGGTCCACGCGCGAACGCCGCCGCCGCCTCGAAGAACTGCGCGCTCGTGAGACCGCGCCGATCGACTCGCCCGTGATACCACGCGCCGGCGGCGAGGCCCGCGATGGAGCCCACGATCTGCACGTCCGGCGGTGCATCGAGCGGCGTGCCGGGACCGGAGACGAGCAGCACGCCGTCGAAGCTCGCCGCCGGTTCGCCGTTCGCGATCAGCGCCGCGCGGATCGCACCGTAGCTCTCGCCCATCAGGAAGCGCGGCGAATGTTCGCGGCCGTTGGCGCGCAGCCATTGCGCGATGACATCGGCAACCGTCCGTGCATCGAAGCGCGAGTCGTACCAGGGTTTCGGGTCGACGCCCGGCAGCGCGCGGCTGAACCCGGTCGACACCGGATCGATGAACACGATGTCCGCGACGTCGAGCGGGCTCGACTCGTTCGCGACGAGCCTGGATTCGGACCGGTCATCGGGCCCCGACTTCTCGCGCACGATCGGCCCCATGGCCTTCATGTGCAGCGGCGACGAGGAGGCGCCGGGGCCGCCGTTGAACGCGAAGATCACGGGCCGCGCGGCGGGCTGCGCGACGCCGTCGCGTGTATAGGCGATCGTGACGACCCGCGCTCCGATCTGCCCCGCGGGATCCCTGACCGGGAATTCGCGCACGGTGGCGGTGTAGCGCAACGCCTGGTCTGCGATGCGCGTCTCGTGGTGAGAGACGGCCTGGCGCAGCGGCGCAGCGCACGCTGCCTGCGCGAGGGCCACCGCGGCGACGAGATACGCGACACGCCGCTCCGTGTTGCGCATCACATCACCCGGCGCACGAGCCCGCGTCAGAAGCGCTTCGAGACGGCAAGACCCCAGGTGCGCGGCTGCAGGAACACGACGCTGGAGGTGTTCGTGCCGTTGCGGTTGATCGCCGTGATGACGCCTTCCTCGTCGGTCACGTTGCGGGCGTAGAGGTCCACGCTCCAGCCGCTCTCCGTGCCGATGCCTGCGCGCAGGTCGAGCTGCGTGTAATCGGGCAGGTCGAAGCGCGACGCGAGCGTACCTTCCTCGTCGATGAAGGCGTTCGTGTTGATGAACTCGGAACGGCGCGAGCCCACGTAGATCAGCGTCGCGCCGACATTGGCGGTGACGTTCGGGGACAGGCTGAACTCCTGCAGGATCCCGAGATTGCCGGAGAAGCGCGCCGAGCCCGGCAGGCGATCGCCGTCGCCACCCAGCAGGGAGTCGGCATCGGCAAGCACCGGCAGGTCCTGGCTCAGTTCGGCGTCCAGCAGCGTCGCGTTCGCGGTGATCGTGCCGCCTTGCCACGGACGGAACTCGACCGAGCCCTCGAGGCCCGTGCTGCGGGCCTTGCCACCGTTCGTCGTGTAGGTGAACTGTGTGACCGCGTCCGTGTTCTGCAGCTGGATGTCGGTCCAGTCGATGACGAATGCCGCGACATCGAAGCTCACCGTGCGATTCGCCGCATAGCCCTTCAGGCCGAGTTCGTAGTTCACGACTTCATCCGGCGCATAGGAGGCGGGCACGCCGGGCAGCGCCGCGTTCGGGCCGCCGGGGCGATAGCCGCTCGAGACGCGCAGGTACCCCATCAGGTCGTCGTTGAACCTGTAGGTCGGCGAGATCTGGAAGGTCACCGAATCGTCGCTCGATTTCAGCGAGTCGTCCGTACGCGTCGGGCCGAAGAACGGCACCAGCGGAGCATCGACGGTCGTCGAGCCGCCGCTGGACTGGTCGTTCTCGGCATAGCGCACGCCCGCCTGCACCGCCCACCGGTCGCTGAACCGCCAGGTCGCATCCGCGAAGATCGCGCGCTCCTCGTAGCTCACCGGCGACTTGCCGACGTAGACATCGCCGACCAGCGATCCCGTGGGATCGAACAGCGTGAGCGTCTGGTCGACGCTGCCGTCCTCGTCCGTGTAGAAGACGCCGACGCGCCAGTCGAGCGCGCCCGACGTGCCCGAGAGACGCAGTTCCTGCGTGAATTTGTCGCCGCCGCCGATATCGTTGATGTTGACGACTGCGCCGCCACCGGGCGCGAAGCCGTACTGCGGCGGGATGAACACGAAGACCGCAGACAGGTCCTGGATGTTCGTGCCGGTGCTTTCGCTCCACGAAGTCAGCGAAGTGAGCTGCACCCCGCCGATCGCCCAGTCGATGCGCGCCGAATAGAGTTCCTGGTTGCCGACGTCGCTCGTGCCGGAGAGATTGATCGTGTTGCGACCGAACCGCGGCTCGTAGGTCGGCGGCAATCCGGGCGTTGCCGGCAGCGACTGGATCGACGGGCTGAACTTTGCGTCGCGCTCCTGCCGCAGGGCTTTCAGCGTGATCGACAGGTCGTCGGTGACCTTGAACAGCAGCGCGGCACTGCCGCCATGGATCTCCGTCGTGTTGACGTCCTTGCCGGCGAAGTTCGCATTGATGTTGTCGATGTAGGCGGGATCCTCGCGCGTGAAGCCCGACACGAGCAGGCCGATGCGGTCCGACCACAGCGGCACGTTCAGGTAGCCGCGCGCATTCCACTCGGTGGAGCCGCCGGTGACCGACGAAATCCCCGCCTCGACGCGCCCGAAGAGCTCATCGGCCTGCGGCTGGCGCGTCACATATTTGATGAGGCCGCCGATCGAGGAAGCGCCGTAGAGCGTGCCCTGCGGACCGCGAAGCACCTCGATGCCCTCGAGCAGCGAGGGGTCGATGTCAGGGAAGCGGGCATTGCCCGAGCCCGACTGGAGCGTCGAGCCGAACGGGATGTCGTCGATCAGGATGCCGACTGTCGGGTTGGTCGCGCCGCCGGTCGACAGGCCGCGCAGCGAGAGGCAGTAGGTCTTGTTGCAGCTGTACTGCAGGCTCGGGATGCGCGAGAAGTAGTCGATGATGCCGGTGAGGTTCTCCTGCGTCAGCGATTCGCCGGAGACCGCGGTGATCGCCACCGGCACGTCGATGAGGCGCTCGGCGCGCTTCTGCGCGGTCACGACGACCTCCTCGAGCGACGGAGCCCTCTCCTGGGCCATGGCCAGGCCGGCGACACAGAAGACCGCCGTGGCCACGGCACAACGGATCGACAGACGATTCGGATTCATGCGTACTCCATCGCGCGGCAGCGGCGCTCGATAGCGGATGCTAGCCAGCTTCGCGCGCACAAATATTTCCTTCTGTCGGGCCAGGACCGGAGTGCAGACAAAAATTTCCCCGGACGGGCGGCGGTGCGGCACGCCTCGCCGCGCTGCGCTCGTGGCCCCGCCGCTACAACGCGCAGGCGGCGCTCGTGTCGCCTGGCACGCGCTCCCATTGCCAGGCCTCGACCGTCTCGCCGCGAGGCAGGTAGGTGATCTCCGTCGACTCGTCACCGCGCCGGATGCTGAGCGTGAGCAGGCCGGTCTGTTCGCCCTGGATCTGGTCCTGCGGCACGGGCTTCAGGATGATGTCGCCCTCGCGCAGCCCGGCGGCCTGCGCGGCGGAGCCGGGCACGAGGCCGCGCACCCGCCGCGGCGACTCGGTGAGCACGGCGGGCTCGAAGCCGAGCTCGTAGCGGCGCAGCGGCTTTGCGACGCGGCGGAAGCACGGGCCGAAGGCCTCCGATGAAGGCAGCGGCGTGCCGCCGGCGAGCACGCGCTCGAACTCGTCCACGGCCTGTGCGCCGAGCTCGTGCTGCAGCAGATCCGCCCAGTCCTGCCTGACGATCGGGCGGCCCGCGCTGCGCTCGAGCCGCTTCATTGCGAGCATCAGGTCGTCGAGCGAGCGCTGGCCGTCGGTCGCGCGGCGCATCGATTCATCCACCGTCGCGAAATAGAGGAAGCCGCGATCGTAGGGCAGCGTGCGGATGCGCGTGTCCTTCCAGAAGTTCGCCGCCACCTGCGAGTTCGGCACGCTGGCCATCGCGCTCGTGTAATAGCGACCGGCATGGAAATTGAGGTCCGCGAGGAACGCCGCGGCGTCGAGCAGGCCAAAGCGCAACGGCAGCGTGCGCTGGTAGTAGGTCGCGAGACCTTCGTTGAACCAGCTCGCCGCGAGCTGGCCACCCTCGGCTTCGCCGGCCGTGAGCATCGGCTGGAAGGTGTGGAACATCTCGTGCGCGAGAGTGAGCTTCAGCTCCCCGGGGTCGTTCCCGCGATCCTCGCCGAAGGTCACGATGAAGGAGCGGTGCATGCCCATGCCGCCGCCCGCGTTCACCGGGTTGCTGCGCATGAACACGCCATAGGGTGCCGGCGCGGTGCCGAAGAATTTCTCGTAATGGCCGTAGAGCTCCGCGGTCCACTGCATCAGCGCGCGCGCAGCGAACGGCGGCTCGCCCTGCCACGCGGCGAAGAAACCATCGGCGACCGCCGCCGTGGGATAGCGATCCAGGCGCCCGGCCATGTAATAGATCTCGTCGAGGAAATCCGCGCGTTGAGCTTCGTGCGGCGTCGGCATCGGACTGTGGAGCCCCGCTGAACCGGGCGGCAGCGCGCCGAGATCCCATTCGATGCTGAAGTGCGCCTGCGCGGACGCGGGTCGCAACAGGACGATCGCGGCCCCGCCGGAGATCGCGCCGGCTTCGGCGCGCGGTTCGACGGGCGGCGCCGCGCCGCGCGGCGCATCGGCGCTCACGGGTGGCACGCTGTAGCCCAGCGCGACCTTGCCCACCGTGCGTCGCTCCGGGAACCAGCGGCGCAGCTTCGCATCGTCCTCGCCTTCGTCGGACGCCTGCAGCGCGAACGAACCGCGCTCGTCGCGCGCCGCAAGGCGTGGCAGTGCGGCGGCGACCGTCGGCACGTTCCAGCTCACGAGAGGCAGCATGAACAACGCCTGCTGCGGGCCGCCCGCAGCGCCCGAGATCTCGATCGACACGTCGAGCGCGCGTATTTCCCCGCCGCCGTCCACGGGCCGCAGCACGTAGCGCACGGTCGGCACCGGAGCCGTCTCCCCGGTATCCGACGCCCGCACGCCGGGCACGATGGCCATCCCCAACGCGGCGACGGCGAGCATCACGATTGCGCTTCCTCGACGGCCTCTCATGCCGCACTCCCTGTCGATACCCGGATGCCCTCGACGTGAGGGCGGCGCCAGCTCCAGTAGACGAGCCCCACCAGGAACCACACCGCGATGAGCACATAGGGCCGCCAGTCGGCCTCGACGCCCAGCACGATGAGCAGCAGCCCGACGGCCGCCGCGAGATAGCCGAGGACGGTGGCGGTGCGCGTCGAGAAGCCGAGGCGCGACTGCGCATGCAGCTGCGGATGATGTTTCGCGACGCGCGTGGCCGACAGCGAGCACGCGACGTACTTCAGCATCGTGGGCACGTTCACCGCGAGCAGCAGGAACACGATGCTGTCCGGCATCAGCAGCCCGGTCATCACGAGTGCGTACGCGAGCCATATCGCCACATGCGGCGTGCCATGTCGTGCGTGCACCTGCGCCACGCGCCCGGGCAGCACGCCGGTACGGCCCATCGCGAACAGGCTGCGCGAGAAGCCGACGACGAGCGCGTTCATCGATTTCAGGATCGAGGCCGTGGCCGCGGTGACGATCACCGGGCCAGCCCAGGCGCCGAAGGGTACGCGTGCCGCTTCGAGCAACGGCGCGTCGGTGGCCGCGAGGCGCGCGGGGCCCACGAGACCGAGCGAAACGAAGGCGACCGAGCCGTAGACCAGCGCCGTGAGCGCAATCGCGATCGCGATGCCGAGCGGCAGGTTGCGCCGCGGGTTGCGGACCTCCTCGCCGATCTCCACCGAGGCTTCGATGCCGAGGAACAGCGAGATCAGCAGCGGCACGCCGGCGCCGATCGCGACCCAGCCGACGGACAGCGGGGAGCCGATGTTCTGCAGCTCGACCCGCGGGGCGCCGAGCGCGACCAGCGCGGCGAGCACCGCGAGCAGCAGCAGCATCAGCGCGACTTGCGCGCGCGCAGCCATCGAAATGCCGTAGTGGTTCAGCACGAAGACCGCGGTGATCGCGACCGCCATGGCCGGCTTCAGCGGCAGCGAGACGACCATGCCGAGATACTTGATCATCACCAGCGCGAGCACGGTCATCGCGCCGACATTGCCGAGGATGCGCAGCCAGGCGATCACGAAGCCGGCGAAGGGCCCGAGGAAGCGGCGCGGCCACTCGTACGACGCCCCGGCCACCGGCAGCGCCGAGCCGAGGTAGGCGTAGACGGCCGCGAACAGCAGCATCGGGATCGCGGCGAGTCCGATCGCGACCAGCATGCCCGAGCCGGCGATCTGCGCCGCGGGCTGCAGTACCGTGAAGATCGAGACGCCGATCGCGGTGCCGGCGCCGAAGACCACGACGCCCACCAATCCCACATTGCGGCGCAGCCCGGCCTTCGCCTCGCCGTCGCTCATGCGGCGAGCACGTCGAGCAGCTTCCCGATGTCGCCGCGGTCGTTGAACACGGACGGCGTGATGCGCAGGCGATTCGTGCCGAGCGTCACGCGGATCTTCGCGGCTTCGAGCACCGGCCCGAGCCTGGCGCGCGCGCCCTCGAGCGCGCAGCTCACGATCGGCGCGCGCGACTCGGGCGGCGTGACGACGCGGTAGCCAAGCTCCGGCAGGCGCTGCTTCAGCAGGCCGGTGAGCTCGCCGGCATGCGCGGCGATGCGTTCGACGCCGAGGTCCATCAGGTAGTCGAGCGAATGCGAGAGCAGCGCGATGCAGGCGTGCGAGTGCGTGCCGAGCGCGACGAGGCCGTTCGCATCGCGCGACGGTGCCATGTCGGCGATCGCGCTGCCCGGGGGATCGTAGGGATAGACGTGCGTCTGGAACTGCTCGAGCGCGTAGTACCCCCACTGGCTGCGCTGGAAGCGCTCCTGCAAATCGCGGCGCACGTAGAGGAAGCCGAGCCCGAAGTCCCCCATGAGCCACTTGTAGGAGGCGCAGGCCGCGAAGTCGACGCCGCTCGCCTGCACGTCGAAGGGCACGCAGCCCGCCGCGTGCACGATGTCGGCGTAAACGAGCGCGCCCCTCGCGTGCGCGATCTCGCAGACCCGCTTGAGGTCGTGCTCGAAGCCGTTGAACGTGGAGACCGCCGAGAGCGCGACGAGCCGCGTGCCCGGCCGCACCGCCTTCTCGAACGCTTCGATCGGGATGCGCCCGTCGACATCCCGCAACCAGCTGACCTCGACGCCCTGCTTCGCGAGCGCTTCGTAGAGATAGAAGGAGCCGAAGAAGTGCAGCGTGTCGGTGACCACGTGCGCGCCGCGCTCGGGGAGACCGAGGCCGCGGACCACGAGGTGCTCACCGGCCGTGGTGCTCGGCACGTAGGCGATCTCGTCGGGCTGCGCGTTGATCAGCCGCGCGAACTTCGCGCGCACGCCATCCTCGTCGAGGCTGTAGTTCACGCCCGGCGCGAGCATGCGCCTGTCGAGGTAGCGATCGAGCTCGTGGCGCGCACCGAGGCTGATCGGGTGCTGCGAGCCGGAATCGAGATAGGTGACGGCCATCGGCCCGAAGGCCGACCGGTCGGGGAACGGGCGCTCGCCCGGCGGGAGTGGCGCCGCGGCGGCGGCGGGCGGGGCCGCGGGATCCTGAGCGCGCACCAGGGCATGCGCTACGGCGGGTGCCGCGATCAGCGCCTTCAGGCAGGCGCGGCGATCGCTGGCGGCCGGGTTCTTCGGATCGTCCACGGCGTCAGGGTAGCCCGCCCGGCCAGAGAAATTTATGCCCATATTCCGCCGGAGCGGGCTTAGACTTACCCTTTTCGCGACCCACGACGACACGGGACGGTGCCGGACCCTGAGCATGGCCGAAGAACTCTCCTCGTACGACATCCGGCTGCTCGAGCAGCTGCAGAAGAACGCCGAGCAGTCGACGGCGGAACTCGCCGAGAAGGTGGGGCTGTCGCAATCGCCCTGCTGGCGGCGCCTGCAACGCCTCAAGGAAGAGGGTTACATCAAGTCGCAGGTCGCGCTGCTCGACCGGGTGAAACTCGGCCACGAGCTCGTGATCTTCTCGACGTTCAAGATGCAGACGCTCAGCGAGGAGAAGCGCGCGGAGTTCCTGCGCAAGATCGAACTGATTCCCGAGATCATCGAATGCCACACGATCTTCGGCGAGATGGACGTGCTCGTGAAGGTCATCGCGCCGTCGATGAACTGGTACCAGGCCTTCATCTTCAACACGCTGATGAAGCTGCCCGGCGTCACCGACATCCGCTCCACCGTCACGCTTGCCGAAGTGAAGTACACCACGCAGGTTCCGGTGCGCGTGCGCCACGGCGGCCAGGCCTGATCGGCGCCCCCCGGGGCCCGCGGGGAATGTTTGTGCACTCCTGCCGCCCTGGCGGGGCGAGACCGGCAGATTTTTGCACCCTCATGCCGCTAACGTGCCAGGGATGAGCCCGACCCCGGAATTCCTGGCCCCCTCCTCGCCCCGCGCCACCGTACCGCCCGACCCGACCTATACGTCGTGGGCCCGGCGCGCGATCGCGGAGATGGCGACGCGCGATGGTGAATCGTTCTCGCTGTTCGAGAGCTCCGTGCCCGAACCGGAGGAGCTGCTGGCCGCGACGATCGCGGCAGCCTTCGCACCAGGGATCCCGACGCGGTACACGAGCGCGTTCCTGAGCGGCAATCCGTACGTCGTGCGCGAGCTGCAGAAGCACTATGGCGTGGATGCCGCATCGATCCTCTGCACGACGGGCGCGAGCGGCGCGATGTCGCTCGTTTACCGGGCGCTGCTGCGGCCCGGCGATCGCATCCTCGTCGAGAACCCCGCCTTCGACCTGTTCGCCGAACTCGCCGGCGCGCAGGGCATCGCCGTCGATCGCTTCGAGCGTCGCGACGGCGACTTCGCGCTGGATCCGGCCGCCGTCGCCGCCGCGATGCGACCCCGCACGCGGCTCATCGTCTGCACCAACCTGCACAATCCTTCCGGCGCCATAGCCGGCGCAGACGTGCTGCGCGAGGTCGGCACGATCGCACGTGCGCGCGACGCGCTGGTCGTCGTGGACGAGGTCTATGGCGACTATGCCGGCGACGCGCTGGTGCCCGCGGCCACGCTCGGCGCCGAATTCCTGAGCATCAGCAGTCTGACCAAGAACTACGGCCTGAGCACGCTGCGTTGCGGCTGGGCCGTGGGCCATCCGGGGATCGTCGCGCGCGTGCGCGAAGTGTCGGACGAGCTCGAGTTCGGCGTCTCGAAGCTCGGGCACGCCGTGGCGGCCCACGTGCTCGAGGAACCCGCGCGCTGGCAGCGCTACTGGCAGGGCATGCTCGACGCGGCGCGCCCGATCATGCAGCACTACCACTCGGGCTGGGCACGCGCAGGCCTGATCGAAGGGGCGCTGCCCCGCCACGGTTGCATCACGTTCCCGCGTCTCGTCGGCATCGACGACACGAAGGCGTTCTCCGACACGCTCGCGCGCGAACAGGCCGTGTACGTCGCACCGGGCGAATACTTCGGGCGCGCGGGCCATGTGCGCATCGGTTTCGCGCAGCCCGCGGCACGCCTTCGGCAGGCGCTCGAACGGCTCGACCACGCACTGCGGCAGCGATCATGAAAACCCGCCTGCATCTGCTCGCCGCATTGACGCTGCCCGCCCTCGCGCTGGCGCTGATGACCGCCGCGGCGCCCGCGCGCGCCGCCGGGGAGAACCCGGCGCTGCGACAACCGCTCGCTGCCCACGCACCCGTAGTGCGGCAATTCACCGGCCGCTTCGACGGCAAGACGATCCGCTACACCTCCCGCGTCGAAGGGCTCGACATCACCGATGCGAACGGCTGCGCGCGCATCGTCAGCTTCGCGTACACGCGCGACGACGTGAAGGATCCGGCGAAGCGGCCGGTCATGTTCCTGTTCAACGGCGGGCCGATCGCGCCTTCGCCGTGGGTGCATCTCGGCGGCCTCGGTCCCTGGCGCCTCGCCGTACCCGACGATGTCACGGCGGATCCGTCGACGTTCCGGGTCGTGCCCAATGAATACTCGCCGCTCGACGCCGTCGATCTCGTGTTCGTCGATCCGGCCTCCACCGGATGGAGCCGCGTCGCGCCCGGCACGGAACCCGGGGCGTACTACAGCGTGAAGGCCGACGCGCAGCAGTTCGTCGCGTTCATCCGCGCATGGCTTTCCGCGCACGGCCGCGAGCGCTCGCCGGTGTACATCTTCGGCGAGAGCTACGGCACGAACCGCGCGGCGGAGATCACGGGCCAGCTCGCCGACGCACCCGGCGCATTCAATCTCGCCGGCGTCTTCCTCTATGGCCAGGCCGTGAACATCCTCGAATACGCGCAGCGGCCCGCGAACATCGTCAGCTACGTCGTGTCGCTGCCCACGCTCGCCGCCACCGCCTGGTACCACGGCAAGGTCGATCGCAAGGGCCACACGCAGGCCGGTTTCGTCGACGCCTCGCGCCGCTTCGCCGCGCACGAATACCTGCCCGCGCTGCTGGCGGGCAATCGCCTGCCGGTGCCCGAGCGCGAGCGCATCGCCGCCGGGCTCGAACGCTACAGCGGCATTCCGGCCACGTGGTATCTCGCGAACGACCTTCGCATTACGAAAGAGCAGTTCCGAGAAGAGCTTCTGCGCGGCGAGGGGCTGCTGCTCGGCCGCACCGATGCGCGCTACACCGCGAAACCCGGCCCCGAGGGCCGCGCCGCCGATCCGGCGGGCGTATTGCCGAAAGCCGTGCTCGAGCACTTCGCGGCGTATCGCCGCGAGACGCTGGGCGTGGACTGGAGCGAGCCCTACCTCAGCGACTCGCCCGTCGCGGATCTCGATGGCTGGAACTGGAGCGGCGGCGCCTCGCCCTTCGGCGACTGGCCTTACTACCAGCGCATCACGAAGATGATGGCCGTGAATCCCGCCTTCCGCATCATCGTCGGCAACGGCTGGTACGACACGATGACGACGATGGGCGCCGCCGAACTCGTCGTGACGCAGTCGGGCTGGGATCCGGCACGCACCACCTTGCGCTACTACGACGGCGGACACATGGGCTATTCGGTCGAGGCGACCGCACGCGCCATCGGCGAAGACATCCGGGAGCTCGTCAGATGAAGACCTTGATCTTCTGCGCACTGCTCGCCATCAGCGGCGCCGTCCACGCCGAACCACGGCAGTACATCTCCGACCACCAGGGCGTGTTCGGCGGCCAGCAGATCCGTTACCGCGCGATCGTGCAGGAGCATCTCGTGCCGGGCGCCGACGGCAAGCCGGCCGCCAGCGTCTTCACGATGACCTACCTGCGCACCGGCCTCAAGCCCGCGCAGGGCGTGGAGCGGCCGGTGATCTTCGCGTTCAACGGCGGGCCCGGCTCGGCCGCGATCTGGCTGCACATGGGCTTCCTCGGCCCGCAGCGCGTGGACGCGGGCGAGCCCGGCAAGCCGAACACGCTGCCGCCCTTCCGTTACGTGCCGAACGATGACAGCCCGCTCGACGTCGCCGACATCGTGCTGATCGATCCGCCGGGCACCGGCTACAGCCGCATGCTCGAGGGAGCGGCCCCGCAGTTCTACGCGGTGGACAGCGACGCGCAGATGACGGTCGGACTGATCCGCGAGTGGGCGCTGCGGCACGGGCGCCTCAATTCACCGAAGTTCCTCGTGTCCGAAAGCTACGGCACGGTGCGGGCGGCGGTGGTCGCAAAGCTGCTGGCAGGCGGCCCGATGACGACCGGGCGCATGGACGGCATCGGATTGAACGGCGTCGTGCTGCTCGGCCAGGCGATGGACTTCTCGGGTGAAGGCGGCGACCTGCGCTACCTCGCCGCACTGCCGACGATGGCGGCCACCGCCTGTCTGCACGGCAAGGGCCCGGCGTCCTGCACCAGCGCCGGCCAGGCCGACGCCGCGCGCGCCTTTGCACGCGACACGCTGCTGCCCGCGCTCTATGCGGGCAATCGACTCGATCCCGCGACCCGCAGCAAAGTCGCCGGCGAACTGGCGGCACTGACCGGCCTCGAGCGGCAGGAGGTCCTCGACCGGAACCTGCGCGTGAGCCTCGGCGAGTACTCGAAGCTGCTGCTGCGTACCGAAGGGCGGCGCATCGGGCTCTATGACGCGCGCTACACGCTCGCGCTCGCGGGCGCCGGCAGCGACCCGGTCGCCGACGATCCGGCGATGGGCCAGTACGTGCCCGCTTATGTCGGTGCATGGTCTGACTACGCGCGCCGCGAACTCGGCATCGATCTCGCCGAACCCTACGAGGCGATCTCGTTTCGCACCGTGAACGGACAATGGGACTACGGCTTCGGGCCCGGCGTGCCGTTCGGGCGCAATTTCGCCGCGGACCTCGCGACGGCGATGAACCACAACCCGAACCTGCGCGTGATGATCGGCACCGGCTACTACGATCTGGTCACGACGATCGGCGCCGCCGAATACACGGCCGCCCATGTGGCGATGCCGCCCGATCGCGTCGTGTTCCACGAGTACGAATCGGGCCACATGCCCTACCTCGGCGATGCGAGCCGCCGCCAGCTCGCCGCGGACATCCGCCACTTCGTCACCGGGCGCTGAGCGCGCCGTGGACGCCGCGCCCCGCCTCTACTCGCACGAGGACGTCGTCCGCTTCCTCGAGCCCGATGCGTGCATCGCCGCCGTGCGCGAGGCGATGGGGAACCTCACGGCCGGCGCCTTCGAGCAGCCGCTGAGAAGCATCGTGACGCTCGCGCCCGGCCGGCTGTTCGCGCAGATGCCCGGCGTCGGCCACGACGAGCTCGGCTTTGGCGCAAAGCTCGTCAGCGTCTACACGGATCCGTCGCGGCCCGGCCAATCGAGGCACCAGGGCATCGTCGTCGTGTTCGATCGCGCGAGCGGCTCGGTGCGCTGCCTCGCCGAGGCCGGCGCCATCACCGAGATCCGCACCGGCTGCGCGAGCGCCGTGGCCACCGACGCCCTCGCGCGCGAGGATGCGCGCGTGCTCGCGATCTTCGGCACCGGCGCCCAGGCGCGCTCCCATGCGATCGCGGTCACGCGCGTGCGCCCCTTCGAGCGCCTCGTGCTGTGGGGGCGCGATCCGTCGCGGCTCGAGGCCCTGAAGGCCGGGCTCGAGCCGCGGCTCGGCCTCGGGATCACGACGACCACCGACGGCCGCGAGGCGGCGCAGGCGGCCGACGTCATCTGCACGACCACGGCTGCGACGACACCGATACTGCTGCGCGAGTGGGTGCGCCCCGGCACGCATCTCAACATCGTCGGCTCGAGCCTGCTCGGCCCCGCGGAGATCGACAGCGCGCTGGTGCGCGACTCGCGCTATATCGCGGACTATCGCCGCTCGGCGCTCGCGGCCGCCTCGGAGTTCGCGATCGCGAAACAGGCGGGCCTCGTCACGGATGCACACATCGTCGCGGAGATCGGCGAGGTGCTGCTCGGCCGCGTCGCCGGCCGCCGCCATCGCGACGAGATCACGCTCTACAAATCCCTCGGCCATATCGTCCAGGATCTGGCGGCCGCCGACTGCGTCCATCGCGCCGCAACCGCCGCCGGCCAGCGAGGCTCCCCATGAAATCGTCCAGGATCATTCTCGCCATCGTCGCATTCATCGCGCTGGGATCCGCCCGGGCCGCCGAGGCACCGTCGGTGCGCTACACGGTGATGGCCAATGGCGAGACCGTCGGCCGTCTCGACGTCGAGCGGCGCCGCCGCGAAATCCGCATCGACTATGCCGTGAACGACAACGGCCGCGGCCCCGCAGTGAAGGAAACGCTCTCGCTCGATGAACGCGGCGTGCCGATCGCCTGGACCATCGAGGGTCATTCGCTGATGGGCGGCGCGGTCGACGAGAAGATGAGCTTCGCCGGCGGCGTGCAGCGCTGGCACAGCCAGGCCGACCAGGGCGAGCTCAGCCTGCCCCGGGCGAAGCTCTACGTCGGCAACGACGCGAGTCCCTGGGCGCTCGGGCTCTATCTGCGCCAGGCGAAATCCTCGCCTTCCGGCGCGATCGACGTGCTGCCCGCCGGGCAGCTGACGGCCGAACGCCTCGGCGACGTGACCGTCGGCCAGGGCGCCGCCGCGACGCCGGTGCAGGCCTGGCTCCTCGCGGGCGTCGCGCGCACGCCGCAGCTCGTGCTGCTCGACCAGGACGGCGAACTGCATGCGGTGCTCGAAGACTCGATCGTCGTGCGCGCCGGCCATGAAGGCGACTATGCGGATCTGAAGAAGCTCGCCGACTCGCTCCTGCGCCGCCAGCTCGAGGCGATCCAGCAGCGCGTGGCCCATCGCCACGACGCCCCGGTGCGGATCCGCCGCGTGCGCGTCTTCGATCCCGTCGCAGGCCGCACTGGCGAGCCCTCGTCAGTGGTGTTCTTCCGCGGGCGGATCACGACGATCGAGCCCGAGAGCGACGCGCCGACGCCGCCCGACCAGGTCGAGATCGACGGCGAGGGCGGCACGCTCGTCGCGGGCCTGCACGACATGCACTCGCACAGCAATCTGTGGAGCGGGCTTTTCTATCTCGCCGCCGGCGTCACCAGCGTCCGCGACATGGGCAACGAGAACGATTTCCTCGCGGGGCTCATGCAGGGCATCGATGCGGGCGTGCTCACCGGCCCGCACATCATTCCGTCCGGGTTCATCGAAGGACGCACGCCCTACTCGGCGCGGCTCGGCTTCATCCCCGACACGCTGCAGGAAGCGCTCGCCGACGTGCACTGGTATGCCGATCGCGGCTACCTGCAGATCAAGACCTACAACTCGCTGGATCCCGACTGGCTCGCACCGCTCGCCGCCGAGGCCCACGCGCTCGGCCTGCGCGCGGTGGGCCATGTGCCCGCCTTCACGACACCCGATCGCATGCTCGAGGCCGGCTACGACGAAGTCACGCACGTCAACCAGCTGATGCTCGGCTGGCTGCTGGATCCCGACGAGGACACGCGCTCGCCGCTGCGCCTCACGGCGATGGCGCGCGCAGCGGATCTCGACCTCGCGGGCCCGCGCGTGCGGCATACGATCGACCTGATGAAATCGAAGGCGGCCGGGCTCGACACGACGATCTCGATCGTCGAACAGTTGATGCTGAGTCGCGCGGGCGCGGTACCGGAGAACGCGGCGGCCTATCTCGACCACATGCCGATCGGCTACCAGCGCTACCGCCGCCGCTCGTACGTGAACATCCGCGACGCCGCCGAGGACGCGCGCTACCGGGCCGCGTTCGACAAGGTCGTCGAGACGATCGGCCTGCTCCACCGCGAGGGCATCGCGCTCTGGCCCGGCACCGACGACACGATCGGCTTCTCGCTGCACCGCGAGCTCGAGCTGTACGTGAAGGCAGGCCTGACGCCGGCCGAGGCGCTGCGCATCGCGACGCTCGACTGCGATCGCCATCTCGGCCGCGACCAGCTCCATGGCTCCATCGCACGCGGCAAGGCCGCCGATTTCTTCCTGGTGCCCGGCGATCCCTCGCGCGACATCACCGCGCTGCACCGGATCCGCATGGTCGTGAAGGACGGCGTGGTCTATTTCCCCGCCGAGCTCCACGCCGCGCTGGGGATCAGGCCTTTCGCCACGCCGCCGTCCGTGCGGCTGCCGTCTGCCAGGTAAGCGGCGCGCGCGCCGGAATTCCCGCGTCTCACCGCCGCCGGCAGGTTTCGTCGGGGACCGCCGCGGCGCGCACCCAGGCGTAGCCCTCGACGTCATGCCCATCGACGGTGTAGCGCTTCGGCACGCGCTCGAAGCACGGGCCGAACGCGTTCGGCTCCGGCACGAACATCCCGCCGCCGAGGATCACGCGCTCCCATTCCGCGGCGACGCCCGCGCCCAGCTCGGCGATCAGGGCCTGCTTCCACGCGGCATGATTGAATACCACGCCGTGCTCGCGGCTCTCGAAGATCGGCCGCAGGAAGTCGTCGATCGTGCGCTGGCCCGCCGACTTCGCGCGGATGCGCGCATCGAGGCTCGCGAACCACAGGCCGCTGCGGTTGTAGGGCACGTGACGGATGCTCTCGTCGCCGAACCCGGCATGCGCGATTTTCTCCGCCGACCAGTCGCGCGCGACGCTGCCCCAGTAACCGCGCGCCATCGCGTCGATCGCGTGCGCGGTGTCGTCGACACTCATGTAGCCGCCGCGCATCGGCAGCAACGCGGTGTAGTAGGTCGTGAGTCCTTCCGAGAACCAGCTAGAGACGCCGTCGGGCGCGTCGATGCCGCCGGTCCATTGATGGATCATCTCGTGCGCGAGCACTTCGCGTGGGCCCGCGGCCTGCGGATCGAACGGCGCGCTCGCGCGTGAATACATGAACGAGCGGCTGAGTGCCGTGCCGCCGCCGACGGGCGGCGTATCGAGGAAGCGCATGAAGACGCGGTATTCGGGTGCGGGATCGAGGTAACCGAACGCCTCGCCGAGATAGCGGTAGAGCTGTGCTGCCCAGGCCATCTCGCGCGCGACGTCGAACGGCGCCTGGCCCAGCCAGCTCGCGCTGAAACCTCCGGCCTCGCCTTCTGCCGGGTAGCGTTCGGCGGGACCGGCCATGTACCACGAGTCGTAGAGCAGCGCCGGCGATCCGTGCACCGAGAACTCGCCTTCGCCGCGCGAAGCCACGCCAGCGGCGCCCCGGGCGAATGCGGAGAGATCCCATCGCACGGTGCTGGTGATCTCCTCGAAATTCCCGGGGATCAAGAGAAAGCCGGAACCGGCGCCGCTCACGCCGCCGCCGGAGGGCCGGATGCCGAACGGCGGGCCGTTCGGTGAACCGGGCGGCTGCACGAGCGAGGTGTAAGTGATGCTCACCGGATACGTGACGGCTCGCGTCGGCGTCCAGTGGCGGAAATAGGGAAAGCCGCCCGGCACCGGCGGATCGTCGGTCGCGTCGAGCGCGACGATGCCCTGCGCGTCGCGCAGCTCGAGCTTCGTCACGCGGTCGGCGACACCGCGCAACGCCGCATAGACGATCGGCGCGGTAAGCGTGAGCGGCGGGGAATCGGGTGGCGCGCGGTCGATCGTGGATCGCACCTCGATCGCGCTCACCGCTCGTGCCTCGTCGAGCACCGGTTTCAGGGTGACGTCGAAGGTCTGCGCCTGAACGGCCGACGCAACCAGGGCGAGGATGAGCATACGGGCGAAGGTCGCGGACATCACATCAAGGATACGCGCAATACCAATACATGTTGGCGGCCTACATGCGACCCGCGTATAAGAGCCGCGAGATGCTTTCCATGGCCGGATCACCGACGACAGACGAACTGCTGCGCACGCTGGTCCTGATCCTCGATCTCGGCGGGACCTTCGCGTTCGCGCTGAGCGGCGCCATGGCCGGCGTGCGGCGGCGGCTGGACCTGTTCGGCGTGCTCGTGCTGTCCTTCGCGGCCGCGACGTCCGGCGGCATCACCCGCGATCTGCTGATCGGCGCGGTGCCGCCCGCCGCGCTCGTCGACTGGCGCTACCTGGCCGTGTCGCTCGCGGCGGGCCTGCTGTGCTTCTACTGGTCGGCGCTGATCGAGAAGCTGCGCAACCCGGTGCGCATGCTGGACGCGATGGGTCTCGCACTGTTCGCGGTCGCGGGCACCGAGAAGGCGCTCGCCTTCGGGCTGAGCCCGGTGATGGCCGCGCTGCTCGGCATGCTGACCGGCATCGGTGGCGGCGTCGCGCGCGACGTGTTGCTCGCCGAGATCCCGGCCGTGCTGCGCGCCGACCTTTATGCGGTCGCGGCACTCGCGGGTGCAGCGGTCGTCGTCGTCGGCACGCTGCTCGCGCTGCCGGTCGTCGCGACCGCGATCGCCGGCGGGCTCGTGTGCTTCGGACTGCGCGTGATCGCGATCCGCCGCGGCTGGCAGTTGCCGACCGCGCGGCATCGCGCCGGCCCGTCATCCGGCGACCGGCGCTGAGCTCAGGGCGGGCAGTCTTCCGCCACGCGCCGCAGTCCCGCGGGGTCGCGTATCGTCAGGCAGCCGTTGCGGCTCGCGACCAGGCCGGCCTTTTCCCAGGCCGCGAGCGTGCGGCTCGCCGTATGCAGCGTGGTCCCGGAGAATTCCGCGACATCCTTGCGGCGCAGCGGGAAAGCGATCGTCCTGCCGCCTGAGGTATCGCGCCCCGCCTGCGCCGCGAGCCGCAGCACGGCGTGTGCGATGCGCTGCTCGACGCGCTGCGTCGTCAGCTCGCGCAGGCGCTCCTGCAACTGGCCGAGCCGCGCGCCGAGCACCTCGATCACGTTCATCGCGATCGGCGGGTAGAGCCGGATCAGCCGCCGCAATTCCTCCTCGCTCCAGCTGAGCACCACTGAATCCTCGGCCGCGACCGCGTCGGCCGGCAGGCGATGGTTGGTGAACAGCGGCACGCTGCCGAAGGTTTCGCCCGGGGCGATGAAGCGCACGATCGTCTGCCCGCCGTCGCTGCCGGTCTGCAGGATGCGGATGCTGCCGGCGCCGAGCGCGTAAGCGCGGTCCGCCCGATCACCCTGCACGAAGATGACGTCGTCCTTCATGACGCGATCGACGCGCATCGCGGCGCGCACGGCATCGAGGGCCGGCGCGGAGAGCGAGCGGAACAGCTCGAGATTGCCGAGTTTCCAGGGCGATCCCTCGGGCGGCGGCGCGAACGCGCGGGTGTTCATTTCGACGCTCCGGATATGTGTCATGACCAAAGTCGGCTCCATTTGCGCTGGCACAAACACGGCATCGTGCGGCTGCAGTATATGAGAATGACTATCACTCGCAATTGGTAGCTTCCGCAACATGCCTTCTGAAAAATCCCGCACGCCCCTGGTCGGGCCGGTGCTCGCCGCGCTGGTCCTGTCGACCGGATTCGCACCCACCGGCGCACTGGCCCAATCGGCGACACCGGGCGCCGTGCTCGATGAGGTCGTCGTCAGCGCATCGCGCGATCCGCTCGTGGTCCGCCTCGACGCGGCGGCGGGCGGCACGGCGATCATCACGCCGCGCGAAATGCCGGCCTCGACCAATCTCACGCTCGCGCGCGCGCTCGCCGACGTGCCGGGCGTCGTCGTGCAGGATTTCTTCGGCGGCAACGACCAGCCGCGCGTGCAGATCCGCGGCTCGGGGCTGCAGCAGAACCCGGTCGAGCGCGGCGTGCTGATGCTGCGCAACGGCCTGCCGCTGAACCGCGCCGACGGCTCCTACGTGGTCGGCTTCGCCGATCCCGGCGCGGCCGATGCGATCGAGGTCTTCCGCGGCTACATGGCCAACCGGCTCGGCGCGACCGTGCTCGGCGGTGCGTTCAACCTGATCTCGCCGACCGGGCGCAGCGCGCCCGGCTTCGCGCTCGCGGCCGGCGGCGGCAGCTTCGATCAGTTGAGCGGCAACGCGCAGTACGGCTATGCGCACGAACGCGTCGACCTGCTGCTGCAGGGCGGCTACACGGAACGCGACGGCTTCCGTGACTACAACGCATCGCGCCGCGAGAACTTCGGCGGCAATCTCGGCCTGCGCCTCACCGACACGCTGACCGTGCGCCTGTTCGCGGGCTACGTGGACCTCGGCTTCGACGTCTCCGGCCCACTCACGCGCGACCTGCTCGATCACGATCCGCGCGCCGTGTTCACCGGCCCGACCGTGACACCGGGCGGCGCGATCAATCCCGGCCCCAATGTCGTGCGTGACCGCCCGCGCCGCGATGCCTCGCAATTCCAGGCCGGCGCGCGCGCGACGAACACCTGGGGCGCGCACGTCATCGATTTCGCGATCGGTCATGCGCGCACCGACGACAGCTTCCGCTTTCCGATGTCGGCCGGTATCCGGGTGACCGAGGGCGACGACACGACCGCCGTGTTGCGCTACGCGTTGAAGCCCGATGCCGCGCGCGCGTTGCCGCTGTTCGAAGTCACGGCGCAATACGTGACCGGCGCGGCCGACCGCGACAACTATCTCAATCTCTCGGGCCAGCGCGGTGCGCTCTTCGGCCGCAGCCGCCTCGAAGCCGATACGCTGTCGCTGAACGCGGGCCTCAAGATCGCACTGACCGATCGGCTCAGCCTGTCGCCGTCGGTGTCGTGGTCGCACGCCAGCCGCGACAACGACGACCGCTACGATCTGCCGACGCGCCCGACCGCCGCGTACAGCCCGGCCAATCCTTACTTCGCGCTGCCGAACGGCGCGGTGCCCACGGTCGACAGCAGCTACGCACGCAGCTACGAAGCCTGGAGCCCCGCGCTCGGACTCACCTGGCAGCCGTCGGGCGACCAGACGCTCTATCTCGCGGTCAGCCGCAGCTTCGAGCCGCCGACCCACGACGATCTGCTCGCGACGCTCAACGGCACGCCGAACAGCAGCGCCGGGCGCCCGAATCCGGCCGCCCCGGCGCAGCCGGCTGCTGCATTCGTCACGCCCGCCCTCGAAGCGCAGCGCGCGACGACCGTCGAGGCGGGCTGGCGCGGCGGCGCGGGGCCGATGTCCTGGGACGCAGCCGTCTACCATTCGTGGGTCCGCGATGAGCTGCTGAGCCTGCGCGACGAATCCGGCGTTTCGCTGGGCGCCGCCAATGCGCCGAAGACACGCCATCTCGGTGTCGAGCTCGGACTCACGGCGCAGCTGGCGCGCACGTTCACCGGCCGGATCGTCTACACCTACCAGGATTTCCGATTCAGCGACGACCCGCTGCGCGGCGACAACCGCCTTGCCGGCGCGCCGCGCCACTGGGTCCACGGCAGGCTCGACTGGCAACCGACCGCGGACTGGCATGCACAGGCCGCGGTGCGCTGGATGCCCGAGGAAACGCCGGTCGACAACCTCGGTACGCTCTACAACGACGCGTTCGCGACGGTCGATCTGCGCATCGAGCGCACCTTCGGCCGCGCGCTGTCGGTGTTCGCCGAGGTCACCAATCTGCTCGACGAGACTTATGCTTCGTCGACGCTGATCGTCGATCAGGCGCGAGCCGACCAGGCAGCATTCCTTCCCGGCGATGGACGCGCGCTCGGCGCCGGCATCCGGCTGAAATTCTGATCCATGACTTTGCATCGAGGTATCGCCATGACATATCGCACCGCCCTGCTCGCCGCCCTCGCCTCGCTGTTCGTGCCGGGCATGGCCGCGGCCGACTCGACGCTGCTCGACCTCGGGCAGCTGCGTTACCAGACGGTGCACGACGCCGCCGAGCGCAGCGTGCTCGCGTTCGACAGCGAAGGACGCCCGCTGACCGCACTGCTGCGCATCGCCAAGGGGCAGTTCCTGCCGCCGCACGGCGCCGAGGGCGGGCTGCGCGTGCTGACGGTGCTCTCGGGCACGCTGTCCTGGGGCGACGGCAACAAAGTCGACCCGGCGGCCGAGCACACGTTCGGTCCCGGCAGCGTGATCATCGTGCCCGCCGCCGGCGGCGAGCACTGGGCCGCGGCCAGGCAGGACGACGTGCTGCTGCAGGTCGTGATCGTGCGTCAAGGCAAACTCGCCGCCGAAGCGGCCGCGCAACTGGAGAAATGATGGAGCTCGCCCTCGCCCGCGCACTGCATGTCCTCGGTGTCGTCGTCTGGATCGGCGGCGTTTCGATGGCGACCTCGGTCGCGCTGCCCGCGATCCGGCGCGGCGTCCTCGGCACCGACCGGCTGCAGGCCTTCCGCGCGTTCGAAGGGCGCTTCATCTGGCAGGCGCGTACCGCGGTCATCGTCGTCGGCCTCACCGGCTTCTACATGATCGAGCGCTTCGGCATCTGGTGGCGCTTCGGCGACGGGCACTACTGGTGGATGCACGCGATGCTGATCGTGTGGTCGCTGTTCATGCTGCTGCTGTTCGTCGGCGAACCGTTCGTCCTGCACCGCTTCTTCCCCGTATGGGTGAAGCGTGATCCGGAGCGCGCATTCGCGTTCCTGCACACGGTGCACGTCGTGCTGCTCGTGCTGAGCCTCGTCACGGTGTTCGGCGCTGTCGCCGGCAGCCACGGCTGGATGCTGTAGCACGCGATTCAGTCCGCGCCGTTCAGTGCCGCGACGCGGCCTTTGCGGCTTTCGTGGACTTCGCGGCCCGGGCGGGCGGCGGCGGCGGGCCGGGGTAGGCGCACTCGGCCACCGTGGTCTGCTCGAGCGACTGCAGGAATTTCTCGCAGGCCACCGCAATGTGCGCTTTCAGGCGGCATTGCGGCGTCAGCACGCAGGCGCCGCCGTCGCGCCGGAAGCATTCGACCACCGGATAGCGCTGCTCGAGGAAGCGCACGACTTCGCCGAGCGTGATCGTCTCGGCGGGCCGCGCGAGACGCATGCCGCCGCCGGCCCCGCGCCGCGTCGTGACATAACCGCCGCGCACGAGGTCCTGCACGACCTTCGCGAGGTGGTTGTAGGGAATGCTGAACTGGGCTGCGATCTCGGCGGTCGTGAACGACTCATCCGGCGCATTCGCGAGCCGCATCAGTACCCGTAAACCGTAGTCGGTAAAAGCCGCGAGGCGCATCGGTGATCCTTAATTGGTATTTACAATACCGATAATCGGGACTATAAATCGACCTTGAGAATACCGATTTAAGTCGCGGCCGCCCACCGGCGTGCGCGGCGGCTTGTGGCGCATGGCAGCGGCGGGCCCGCAGGGTGGGTTGCGCCTGACGGGAGAGGGCATGAACGCGCGACGCATCATCAGACTGTCGATCGCGATCCTCGCGAGCGGCGTGAGCCTGGCATTGTCCTGGCCGTACTGGCGCGATTTCGGCTTCTGGCCGGAATCGCGCGGCATGTGGATCGGCTATTTCGTGGTCGGCTACGTCCTGGCCGTCTACGTCTTCTATGCCTTCCTCGACAGCCTGGGCACGCTGTTCGAGCACGATGAGCTCGAGCGCGGCGCGGACCGCGAGGACGCGCCATGAGCTGCGTCGAAGGCGAACCCTGCGTCGAGGGGCGCAAGCGGCGCCGCGCCGTGCTGGCGCTCGGCCTGATGGCCGTGATCTTCCTCGCGCTGTCGGCGGTGTCGTTCCTCGATTCGCGCGGCCAGTCGGTGCCCAACACGGTTACCTACGCGGGCCATGAGGCAGTCGCCGGCAAGCGCGTCTTCCAGGCGTACAACTGCATGGGCTGCCACACACTGGTCGGCAACGGCGCCTACTTTGCGCCGGATCTGACCGGGCTCTACGACAAGGTCGGTCCGGCCTGGCTCGAGGCCTTCCTGCCGTCCGCGGGCGCGTGGCCGACAGGCGCCGCGGTGCGGGTCCAGCTGGCCGATTCCGACGTCGCCGCCGAGTCCGGCGTCGCCACGCTCGACGAATACCTTGCGAAATATCCCGCTGCCGCCGAGCGCATCGAGCGCCGCAGCAGCCACGCCTCGACGATGCCGAACCTGCCGCTGACGCGCAGCGATGTACGCGCGCTGATCGCCTGGCTGAAATACACCTCGTCGATGAACACCGAGGGCTGGCCGCCGGTTCCGCGGGTGGACGGAATTGCCGTGCGCCGGGCCAGCCTGGCGGCAGCGGCATCGCTGCCCGCCTCGGCCGGAATCGCGGCGTCCGGCAGTGCCGCGTCCGGTAGCGCCGCATCCGCGGACGCGGTGCCATCCGAAGAAGCGCGCGGCGAAAGCCTCGCGCGCGATTTCGGCTGCGTGGCCTGCCATGCCGCCGATGCGAGACGCCTCGTCGGCCCCGGCTGGGGCGGCCTGTACGGCTCGAGCGTGCCGCTCGCGGACGGCTCGACCGTGCAGGCGGACGAGGCCTATCTCGTCGAATCCATCCGGACACCCGATGCGCAGGTCGTCGCCGGCTTCACGCCCGGCAGCATGGTGTCCTATGCGGAGATACTCGATCCGGAGCAGATCGCCGCGATCGTTGCGTACATCCGCAGCCTCGGGGAGAACACGCGATGATACGGATCGAATACGCGACGCAGCGGCTCAGCCTGCGCTTCTTCATGCTGATGCTGGTGCTGTTCTTCTTCCAGACGGGCTTCGGCCTGCTGCTCGCGGCCCAGCACGTCGATCCGGCGCTGCTCGCCGGCGTGCTGAACTTCAACGTCATCCGCGCCGAGCACACCAACCTCGCGGTCCTGTGGATCCTCTCGGGCTTCATCGGCACGATACTGTTCGTCGGCCCGCTGCTGTCGAAGCGCGAACTGGCCGCGCCGGCGCTGATCAAGTTCCTGTTCTACGCACTGATCGCGATCGTGCTGTGGAACGTCGCGACGCAGGTGCTCGCGCAGACCGGGGTTGCCGGCTGGTGGCACGGCGAGCCGTTGCTGCAGGAGGGGCTCGAATACCTCGAAGCGGGCCGGATCGCCGACGTCGTGATCCTGATCGGCTTTGCGATCCTGTGCTACGTCGTGCTGCGCAGCTTCCCGCCGCTGTCGAAGTGGAACGAAATCCACTGGGGCCTCGGCATCGGCGTCGTGGCGCTGACACTCGTGTGGATCTTCGGCATGTTCTTCGTCGAGCGCCTCGACCTGCAGGAGTACTTCCGCTGGTACGTGGTGCACTACTGGGTCGAGGGCGTCTGGGAAGTCATCCACATCTCGCTGGTCGGCTTCCTGCTCGTGCTGATGTTCCGCGCGGACATCAAGTCGGTCGGCTACGCGGTGTTCTGGGGCATCTCGCTGGTCTGGCTGTCGGGCCTGATCGGCAACGCGCACCACTACTTCTGGATCGGCACGCCGGAGTTCTGGCAGTTCTGGGGCTCGCTGTTCAGCGCACTCGAACCGCTGCCGCTGATCTTCTGCTTCTGGCACATCTACCTGGACGCCCACCAGGACGGCAAGCCGATCCGCAACATGCCGGCCTTCGCGTTCCTGCTGGGCTCGGTCGTGCTCGAGCAGGTCGGTGCCGGCATCCTCGGCTTCACGATGACCTTCGCGCTGACCAATGTCTGGTCGCACGGCACCTGGGTGACATTGAGTCATGCGCACTTGGCGCTGTTCGGCACCTTCGGCATGCTCGGCATCGCCGCCGCGTACTACGCCGTGCCGATCATGCGCGGCGTGACCGGCTTCGACCAGCGGCACGGCAAGCTCGCGTTCTGGCTCGTGTTCACCAGCATGCTCGGGCTCGGCTTCGCATTCGCGATCGGCGGCACCGTGCAGGTGTTCACCTACCGCACGCTCGGCCTCGACTGGTTCGGCGGCGACGTCGCGCCGGCGATGCAGTTCGCGAAGCTGATGGCGCCGCTGTTCGGCACCTTGTTCACGGTCGGCGTATGCCTGCTGGCCTACGACCTGCTGACGCTCGGACTCACGAAGCCTGCACCTTCGGCGCGCCGCGCCCAGGAGACCGCGGCGATGGCGGCGCGGGCGCCGTCGCGCTGGGGCCGGCGTCTGACCGGCTGGGAAGCGGGCCTGTGGTTGCTCGGCCTGTGGGTCGCCGGCGCCGTGATCACGCTCGGGCTGCTCAGCTTCAATCTGCCGTTCGTGCAGCAAGGCCACGCGGCCTTGCCGTACCTGATGGCCTCGATCGGCTATCCCGGCCTGTTCATCGTGACCTTGCTGTTCGTCTGGCGTTTCCTGAGTTCGCTGGAAGCGCGGACACATGTCGACGCCGGGCTGCCGCTGGCCACCGCAGCGGTCGCACCGTCGGCATCCGGCTGAGCATCGCGAATGAAGGATCGGCGTATCCTCACCGGATGCGCCTTCTCACGACCGCCCTGCTCGCCGCGCTGTGCACGACCTCGGCCCTGGCCGTGGAGCGCGCGGATGTCCTGATCCGTCATGCCGCGATCGTCGATGTCGCGGGCGGACGCGTGGTCACCGATCAGGCAGTCGCGACCTCGGGCGATCGCATCGTCGCGGTCGGTGCCGACGCCGATGTCGCGGCGGCGTGGACCGCGGTGCGCACGGTGGACGCCGCGGGGGGCTACCTGATTCCCGGCCTGTGGGACATGCATGTCCACTTCGGCGGCGGTGCCGATCTCATCGAGGAGAACCGGGCCCTGCTGCCGCTCTACGTCGCCCACGGCATCACGACCGTGCGCGACGCGTCGGGCGACATTCCCTACGACGTGCTCGGGTGGCGCGGCGAGATCGCGCGCGGCGAGCTGTTGGGGCCGACGCTGCTGAGCTCCGGTCCGAAGATCGAAGGCGTGAAGCCGATCTGGCGCGGCACGCTCGAGTGCGGTTCGCGCGCCGACGTCGACGCGGCCGTGGCGCGACTGACCGCGCTGCGGGTCGACTTCGTGAAGATCACCGACAGCACGCTCGCGCCGGAGCTGTTCCTGTATGCGGTGGAGCAGGCCCGCGCCGCCGGGCTCAGGGCCTCGGGCCACATCCCGATGGCGCTTACTGTGAGCCAGGCCATCGACGCGGGCCTCAGCTCGATCGAGCATCTCGACTATGCCTTCGATGCCGGCGCGAAAGACGAGAGCTTCGATCGCGCAACCGCGATGGACGCATACCGCCACTTCGCGCAGCAGGGCGTCGCGGTCACGCCGACGCTCAACGGCAGTCACATCATCGCGTATCTCGACCGCGACACGCACGCCGATGACGCCTATCTCGCCTACATCGGGCCGGGCCTGAGACACACGTATGAATGGCGCGTGCAACGCGCGGCGCAGGCCGACGCCGCGGCGATCGAACGCCGGCATGCGCACTACGAACGCATGGCCGCCGTCCTGCCGATGCTGCAGGCAGCCGGCGTCACGATCATGGCCGGCACCGATGCCGGCTTCCTGAACTCGTTCAATTACCCGGGCATCGGTCTGCACGAGGAGCTTGCGCTCTATGTCGAGCGTGGGCTCACGCCGGCACAGGCGCTCTCGGCGGCGACGCGCGCCGGCCCGGCATGGTTCGGCCGGCTGGACCGCTACGGCTCGATCGAAGCGGACAAGATGGCCGACCTCGTGCTGCTCGAACGCAATCCGCTCGCGGACATCCGCGCGACGCAGGCGATTCGCGCGGTCATGCTGCGCGGCCAGGTCCACGATCGCGCCGCGCTCGATCGCATGCTGGCCGACACGCGCGCGAAGGTCGCTGCATGGAACACGCAGGCCGGATTACTGCCGCAGCCAGGCGCGCGGTGACACGCCGACCGCCTGCGTAAAAGCGCGCGACAGGGACGACGCGCTGGCATAGCCCAGCTGGTCGCCGACGCTCTTGAGCGAGGCGCCGCCGCGCAGCAGCGTCTGCGCGATCGACACCCGCCAGAGCAGCAGATACTCCGCGGGCGTCTGCCCAACCCATTCCCTGAACGCCGCGGCGAACGCGCTGCGCGACATGCCGGCCGTGTCGGCCATCGATTGCAGCGACCAGACTGCACCAGGCCGCTCGTGCAGCGCGGTGAGCGTGCGCGCAAGCTTCGGATGCGAGAGGCCGGTCAGAAGCCCCGCGGGCAGTCCCGCCTCGGCGGGATGATCGAGAAGCCAGCGCAGCAACTGCACGACGAGGACTTCGAACAGCCGGTCCGCCAGCAGCCGCTGCCCGCAGCGCACGCGTTCGGATTCCGCGAACAGCAGCGCGAGCGTGTGATCCAGGCCCTGCACCGAGCGCAACGGCAGCACCAGCAGCGGCGGCAGCGCGCGCACCAGCGGATGGGCGGCGCCGCCCTCGAAATCGAGCGTCGCGCAGACGAAGTTCGATCCCTCGCCCGGTGCATTGATGAACTCGTGCGCGACGGGACGCGGGTAGAACAGCAGCGTCGGCTCGGCCAGTTCGATGCGCGGTGGCGCGCCGCTGCGCGCACGGTGCTTCACGACCAGCTCGCCGCCGCGCAGCACGTGCAGGAAGCCGCGCCCCGGCTCCGCGGCCAGATGCGTCCGGCCGCACAGTGCGCCCGCGTGGAACAGGTGCGCGCGCACCCTGAAGCGCTCGAGCAGCGTGGACAGGCGGTCGATCGGGCGCGCTTTCATGGGCATGTCTGGACGAATTGATATGTTTTATGCACGAATTGCAACCAATGGTATCGGCCTCGGCGAGACACTGTCCACCCCGGGGCGGCTCGCCCCACAGCCATGGAGCACAGCAATGAATCGCGTTCCGCTCATCGACCGCAATGCCACGTCCCCCGACCGCAAGGCGCTGCTCGACTCGATCCACGGCGCCTTCGGCATGACGCCGAACATGTTCCGCGCCGTCGCGAACTCGCCGGCCGCATTGAAGAGCATGTGGGGCTCGTTCGGCGCTCTCGGCGCCGGCGTCATTCCGGCGAGGCTCGGCGAGCAGATCGCCGTGGCGGTGGCCGATCGCAACCGCTGTGAATACTGCCTCGCCGCGCACACCGCGCTCGGCCGCAATGCCGGCGCCAGCGACGCCGAGATGCGCGACGCACAGGCCGGCAAGTCCGCCGACACGAAGACCCAGGCGGCGCTGCGCTTCGCGCTGAAGCTCGTCGACGCGCGCGGCCAGGTCGGCGACGCCGACGTGCGCGCACTGCATGCGGCCGGTTTCAACGATCAGGAGATCGTCGAGATCCTGGCCCACGTGGCGCTGAGCCTGTTCACCAACTATGTGAACGTGGCGTTCGCCGTGCCGGTGGACTTCCCCGGCGTCAAACTGCGCAGTGTCGCCTGATCCCGTGCACGCCGATCCCGCCCCGCCGCTGCAGGCGAGTCTCTGGCTCAACACACCGGAGCCCGTCAGCCTGGCCGCCCTGCGCGGCCAGGTCGTCCTGCTGCATGCGTTCCAGATGCTGTGCCCCGGCTGCGTGACCCACGGCATCCCGCAGGCCCAGCGCGTGCGCCGCCTGTTCACAGCCGACGAGCTCGCCGTGATCGGCCTGCACACCGTGTTCGAGCACCACGAGGTAATGAACGCCGCGGCGCTGCGCGTGTTCCTGCACGAGTATCGCATTGACTTCCCGGTGGGCATCGACCAGGCCGGCGATGACGACCCGGTGCCGCTGACCATGCGCAGCTATGGCCTGCGCGGCACGCCGAGCCTGGTGCTGATCGACCGACGCGGCCGCCTGCGGCTGCAGCACTTCGGACAGATCGACGACCTGCAGCTCGGCGCGGCGATCGGTCAGCTGCTGGCGGAGCCGCGAACAGGCTAAGCTCGTACTTTGTCCTGGGGAGCCTTCGCCCATGCAGAGTCACGAGCTGCGCTGGCGTTCACGTGACGGCCTCACGCTGTTCGCGCGCGACTACCGACCCGATGCCGACTCCGCGGCGGGCCTGCCACGCGCGCCGGTCGTGTGCATACCCGGGCTCACGCGCAACTCGCTCGACTTCGTCGAACTCGGACAATGGATCGCGGGATCCGGCCGTCGCGTGCTCGCCGTCGACCTGCGCGGTCGTGGTGAATCCGACCGCGATCCCGATCCGCGCCACTACCAGCCACCCGTCTATGCCGACGACATCGCCGCGCTGCTCGCGGCGCAGTCGATCACGCGCGCGATCTTCATCGGCACCTCGCTCGGCGGCATCGTCACGATGGCGCTCGCCTTGCGCCACCCGCAATGCATCGCCGGCGCCGTGCTGAACGACATCGGCCCCGAGATCGATCCATCGGGGGCCGCGCGCATCCGCGGCTATGTCGGCAAGGCACCGCCGATCACGGACTGGGAGGCCGCGATCGCCTACGTCAAGCAGACCAACGGCGCGGCGCTGCCCGGGCAAACGGAGGCGGAGTGGGAGGCCATGGCGAGGCGCGCGTTCCGCGCCGGCGCCGACGGCAAGCTCGAACTCCGCTACGACCCGCAGGTCCTGCAGCCGACGAACTGGCTCGCGGAGCGCATCGGGACGTGGCTTGCATGGCGGGCGTTTCGCAAACTGGCACGTCGCGGCCCGCTGCTGGTGCTGCGTGGTGCGCACAGCGACATCCTGAGCCCGGCCTCCGTCACGCGGATGCGGCGCGCGGCGCCGGCAATGACCTGTGCCGAGGTTCCCTCGGTCGGCCACGCACCGATGCTGTCCGAGCCTGCGGCGCGCGCCGCGCTGCAGACGTATCTGGGCAGCGCACCCTGAAAGCCGGCGCCTCGTATATAATGCCCCGGCTTTGTCACAGCTGAATTTCCGGATCCCATCGTGAGCAAGCAGGACTCGCATTTCATCAATGTCTTCGGCCTGGTCCTCGGCATCCTGATCGCGCTTGCGATCGTGCTGTTCGGCGTCGCCCGCGCGGTCGGCAACAGCACCCAGCGCCAGCACGTCCAGCAGGAAGATCTCTATGTTGACTCCGTCGCCGCGCGTATCGCCGCGCCGGTGCGGGTCGCGGTGGCCGGTGCCGACAATTCGGCGCTCGAGATCAAGGCTCCCGAGTCGGCCGCTGGCGCGCCCGGCCTCGCGGTACCCGAAGACGGCCCGTCGCTCTACGATGCCGCCTGCCACACCTGCCACGGCGCGGGTATCGGTGGCGCGCCGAAGATGGGGGACAGCGCAGAATGGGGGCCGCGCATCGCCCAGGGTCAGGCCACCCTGTACAAGCACGCGATCGAAGGCTTCACCGGCAAGACCGGCGTGATGCCACCGAAGGGCGGTCGCGTCGACCTGCCGGACGACCTGATCGAGGCCGGCGTCGACTACATGGTCTCCCAGTCGCGCTGATCAGCGCGCTGGTCCCCAGCCCGCAAGCGCTCCGGGCCTGAAGAGCTCGGGCCGCTCTTTCCTGTACCGCTTGATGGCGGCCAGCAGTGAGGAAGGATCCCGCCGCAGCGCGCGTGCGACGTCGGCCAGTGGGATTCCCTCGCGCTGCGTGCAATGCCAGCTGACGACTGCGCGCGCCAGTGTGAGATCGTGACTGCGGCTGAGCGACGACAGCTCCTCGCGCGGCAGATTCAGCTTTCCGGCGGTACTGGTGATCACTTCGTCCAGTGACTTCGCGTGACCGATCCGCCGGCGCTCCCCCGGCAATGATGCGAGAAAGCGGGCACCGCCGAGAACACGCCGATCGGTGCCCATGCCACTGCTGAGCAATGCCCTCGTCCGGCCATCTGCGCAGGCATCCATGTATTTGCGGTAAGGCGCGCAGATAACTGACTGCCTCCGGTGCATCGAGCCGAAGCACGCGCACATAGGCTTCCTGCGCGACGTCGCGCGCCTCCTGCTCCGAATGCAGCTTCGCGGCGAGAAACCGCACGAGCGATTGATTGTGCTGACGAAAGAGCTGTTCGATCAGCGCAGCGCGCCGCTCGCTCCGGCAGACGGCGCCGTCATCCGCCTCGTCCCCGCCTTTCGGCCCTTGCGCTTCGCCCATCACGTCTTTCGCACCTTACGTACATTGACGTGCGACGGGCCAATTCCGGCAAGGGCCGGCGCGGGAGGCTAGCCCGCGATCCGGGCAATCAGCTTCGCGGGATCGGCCCGCAAGGCCCTCGCGATGGCGATGAACTCGACCACGTCGACCCGCCGTTCTCCCACCTCGATCTTGGCGATGAACGAATGGGGCCGTTTCAGGCGTGCCGCCAGGTCCCGCTGGGTCATGCCCTGGGCCTGACGGCCTTCCTTGATAGCGGCGCACAATGCCCGATGCTCTCGGCTGCGCAAGGACTTCATTGCAGTGCTCCCGGAAGAGGAGCACCCGCATATAATCCGGAATCACGCTGATCCCAGTTTGGGATCAGAGACGCGGATGGCTACCCGAGGACGGCCGCGAGCAGCCTCAATGGGTCGATACGCAGTGCATTGGCGTACCAGATGAACTCGACGACGTCGAGACGCCGCTCGCCGGCCTCGGTTTTGCCGACGAACGACCTCGGACGCTTCAGCCTCTGGGCGAGGCCCCGTTGCGTCAGGCCGGCCGCCCTGCGCGCATCCCGCAGCGCGGCGCACAGCGCCCGGTGCCTTGCCGTGCGAAGAGACTTCAATTGCGCTCTCCCCGATCGTGAGAGCGCGCACATATAATCCGGGGAATCGGCGCTCCCATTTCGGGAGCGGGTGATGGATCGAGAGACGCCGAAGGCAGCCAGGATGGATGAAGAAAGCGGTGATTTCCCGCAGGATGCCGGCTTCGGCATGGAGGTACTGACCTGCAGTGCCGAGCTGAACACTCGCCTCGCCGAGATGCTCGAGCACCACCGGGCGGTCGTGCTCCTCGCCTCGCTCGCCAATCATCTGGGCGGCGCCCTGCGCGTGTTCATCCGGGACGGCGCCTGCACGGCCGAGCAGGCGCGCTGGATACTCCACGGAATCGAGCACGACATATTCGACTCAGATTCGAGCCAGTGCCACTGAGTCGAGCCGGTCCAGCAGGGCATCGAGCTGCTCGGTGGCCAGCGCGAGCGCATCCGCATAGTCGGGAGCCGTAGCCTGCGGGCCGGGGCACCGGTCCATCGCAATGGCAGCGCATTGCAGCAGCGCCTGGACTTTCATCAGGACGCGCCGCTCGCGCTCGATGACACTTGCAAGCTTCATTTCCGGTGCATTCCGCTGGATTTGGGCCGCGGAACGCGTGCCGGCACTGGCCATCTTCGTCGTAGACTTGCGCTTAGCCATGGTCAGCCTCGTTTACAGGTTGGCTCTGGTCAGGCGCTCGGCGGTGCTTCCTACACCGTCGAGTGCCGCTTGATTGAGGCAATAGCGCTGCAGCGCTCGGCCGGACCTCCTCGAGTCGACGATGCGGCGAGTTGCCGCGAACGGCTCCAGAATATGGCGGGGACGGGCAAGGCACCACGTCCATTTGTGGTGCAGATCGGCAGATTTGCGAATTGCACCGATAGAATTCCAGCAGGTTCGGCGCGACGAACGGGGATCGCTCGAATCCGCGGCTCACCCTTTCGAACACCGCTGGGGCAACCGGCTCGAGCGCGCCGAACCAGCCGCACTTCACGGCCCGCTCGACTCTCGTGGCGGCCTCGATGCGTGCAAACCGGTAGTCGGCATAGCTGGCGCGCGTGATGAACGAGTGCTCGCCAGGGGCGAGCGCACATGTCCGGTCGCCCGGTAGCCCGTCGCGCAACGTGGTGACGCAGACCAGCAGCACCTCGCGCTGGCGGCCAGCCGGGTCCGTGAGGCAGATGAAGAGATGGCGTCGGGCGGGATCCCGCGACGGCCCGGAAGGCACCAGCAGCGTCGCACGCCGGACGACGAAGAACATCGTCAGATCGACGCGAAGGCCTGGTCGAGATCCTGCTGCCGCTGCAATCGCCCGGCAAGACGCGCCGCATCGGCCGGCGCATGGCCGAGCGCGAGGAAGATCGCCTCGTATGTGATCGGTTGGGAAGAGCCGCGCGGGTCCAGCCATTCCGGGCACTCGCGATGCGTGTAGTCCCGGATCTGCCACTTGGTCATCCGACCGAAGCGCCGCCAGGTACGCCCCAGGACCTCGAGATCGGACGCGCTCAGCTCGTCGAGCAGATTGGCGCCGGGCGCACGCCTGCGCAGTGCGACCTGGTGATCCCGCCGGTCGCTGATCCAGCGCTCCCAGCCATCGGGGCCCGACTCCAGATCACCGTTGACATGGTTCAACGTCATGGACAGCACCGGACCATGCGGCATGGCGACGACCTGGTCGCCGGTGATCGGACATCCGTAGCGCCGCATCGCCTCACGATCCGCCAGGTACATGAGCTTCATCAGCTTGAGGTGTGCCATGCGGCCACGCTGGCGCCGCAGAAACCAGACAGCCACCTGGGCTGCTTTGCGCTCGTTGAACATGTCACCGACCTTCCGGAATGGGGGACGATGCACAGCGGGCGGTCAATTGTCATCCCGCAAATCAGTTGGCAAGGAGCCGATTCTGCGCGACGGGGCGTCGCGAATGGCCTCCAGCCAATCCACTCCGCCTTTGGGATACAGGCATGAGGCAAGGCGGGGGGAGGTCGCGGTCGCGGCAACCCGCGACGCTCCGATTCAGCCCTTTTCTTTCACGCGCCCTTTCATGTCGCGGTATGCCGCTTCGATCAGCTTTCTCAACGCCAACGCATCGACCTTCCGTTCCGGCCTCAGCTTCACAAAGAAGCCGACGTTGACATGAGACGACTCATGGTGCCGGCGCCCGTGTCACCTCCGCTCCTCCAGCAGGCCGATCAGGTTGCCGTCCGGATCGCGCAGGAAGCCGATCCATAGCTCGTGATCCGGCAGCTTCGCGGTGAGCTGCGGCGCTCGTTCGTTCGTGGCGCCCCGTGCAACCAGAGCCGCATGCGTGGCGCCAATGTCCCGAACCCTGAAATAGATGACTGAATTCGCCCCTACGGATCCGTGACCCTGAGGGGTGGAGAGCATCAGACGAATGCCGCCCGCATCGAGGAACGCGAGATCAGGCCCGGCGCTGAACAGGAAGCCGAGGCCAAGCACATCGCGATAGAAGCCGAGTGCGACATCCACATTGCTGACGGTCACGGCGATTTGCCGGATCTCCGAAAGACGTGGTGCTGTGCTCATGTGTCCTGCCGGGAACTGTCCGCCGCGACAATCTGCCGGATATCGAAGCGGCTCCGTGCTTCGATCAATGCCGCCGTACAACGTACGCGGCGGCCTCGGCCAGGGCGGGCTGTCGCGTCCCGTCGCCGGCAACATCGAGGAGCTCCTGATAGTAGCGGCGCGCCAGGGATTCATCGCCGAGCGCAGTGGCCGTCCGCGCGGCGCCCAGCAGGCTGTTGAAGTGCCGCGGATAGAGCGCTATCGAGCGCTGGTACGCAGCAAGTGCCTCCGCCGGCTGCTTCTGTTCCACCAGCAGGTCTCCCGGCATTTCGGGGGCGGGATAGGTGGGCCCGGGCGTCACCGCGTGCTTCGGGGTCGAGGCCTCGAGCTCGGCAGCTTCCCGCAGCAGCGCGAGGCTGGAATCCTCCCGCCCCTGCACATGGGCGATCCATCCGTTCAGTTCAAGCCACAGCATCCGGATATTGCGGGCGAACAAGTCTTCGCTGGCATCGCGGGCGGAGGCTTCGAGCTCCTCCAGTCGATCGGCCGCATCCTGCGCCTCGTCCAGCCTGCCGATGTGGGCCGCGCCGAGGCCGCGAGCAAAACGCGCGATGGCTTCCGGCCACGCGTAACGGTCCCAGTCGAGCGTCGCCGGCTCGCGCGCAACGATCTGCGCGGCGTCCTGCCACGCGCGTCGTTCCAGCGCGTACCGGGCCTGTGTCGATGCCAGGTGAAAAGCCGTCTTGAAACTCGGTTCGAGCTGCGCGGTGGTCTGCAGCCGCTTCAGCTGGATCGCAGCTGCGTCGTCCATGCCCTTCTGCAGATAGGCATAGACGAGATACTCGATCGCGTGCGGAAACTCGTCCCAGACGAACTCACCCCGCTCCCCCGCGGGATACTGCAACGCCGCTTGCGCCGCCCGGAGGTTGCCGCGAATCACGCCGTCCCAGTCGCCAAGACGCGTGTAGATGTGCGTCGGCATATGGAGAGCGTGCGGATTTTCCGGAGCGATGGATTCGTACTTGAGCGTGACATCCAGCGACTTGCGCTCGCGGCCGGGTGTGTCGTTGGCGTGGACGAGGTAATGCATCGCACCCGGATGATTCGGGTTCCTCTCGTACACCCGCAGCAGGATCTCGGCCGCCCTGTCGCCGCGCGCCCGGGCATCGGCTGGCGAATTGGCCGGCGCGGAAGCCAGCAGGGCCAGGGCGTAGAAAGCAGACGCGTCGTCGTCGTCGGGGAACGCGGCGTAGAGCTTCTCCATCGCCTGCTCCCACCGCCCGATGCGCAACCAGTAATCCGCCGAAGCCGGGTCGAGGAAGAACGCCTCCGCGGCAGCCACGAAGAGCCGTTCACGCTCCGTCGGCGGCTGCAGGGCCCTGGCTTTCCGCACCTCGTCCCAGCCGCGCTGGAGCGCCTCCGGCCGCGGCCGCGTCGGCCAGAGCGGCTGAAACAGCGTCATCGCAATGCCCCAATGCGCCATCGCGCACCGGGGGTCGATCGCCGCGACCTGCTCGAACGCCTCGCGGGCCTGCGGGTAAGTCATGTGATGCAGCAGCGTGACCGCCCGATCGAATGCCACCTGGGCCTGTTCCGAGCCGCTGACGGGAAAGTGACTGATGCCCGCAATGTGCCCGGCATGTTGCTGAGCCCCGCTTTGCACTTCGTCCGCAAAGCTTCCGGGCAGGCCGACGATCAGAGCGGCACCGAGAAAAGGGAAGGCAACCGCTCTCCGTGCGAAGCGGGCCGTGGAGTCGCGATCTCGGTCGTATCGCCTCATAAGCGGGAAAGGCGGCAGCCAGGTTCTTGCCGCCTCACCCATGGCGCCTAGGTTGACTTGAAGCGGTTTGGCACGTCAAGACGGCCCGGATCCAGCCCGATCTCATGCGCCGCGTCACCCATGCAACCCATCAGCTTTCGGGGTCGTACCCGAACTCGCGCAGTTCCTGCGAGCAGCGGCAGGCTGTGGCGATTTTCGCGGCCCAATGGACGGCGGCCTCGCGCGACGGGAGATCCAGGACACAGAAGCCGCCGTCGAACTCCCTGGTCTGCGGGTAGGTCTCGTTCGTGACGGCCCCGTCGGCGGCGACCATCAGCGGCGCAACGTCCTCGTTGATGCCGCCGCCGAACACATAGACACCCGCATCTTTCGCCTCGCGTATGACCGCGTGTGCCGCCTCGCCGACGGCAGCCATGTCTTCGTCGGGGACGTCCATTGCCGATCCGGGGAAGGAGATGAGGTACTTCGTCAACGTTCGATCCTCCGGGTGTGAGTCAATGAGTTGTCAGGTTGCCGGCCGATGAGCCACGACCAGCAGTCCGGAGCCGATCAGAAGGCAACCAAGAAGCACGCGCGGCGTGATCTGCTCCTTGAGGATGAGAGCGGCAAGGAATGCGGCAACAATGAAGCTTCCCTTGTCTATCAATGCGACCGTCGACACCTCGCCGTCTTTCAACGCTTTGTAATAGAAGACCCATGACGCTGCAGTGGTGGCGCCAGAGATGCCTAGCCAGAAGTAGTTCTTCGCTGTCAGAAGGCTGACTTCACCTGACCTGAGGAATACGGCGGCAAAGCCAAATACGAAGATCGCAACGAAGATCGTGCGGACAGCCAGACCGAGTTCGCCTGAAATTCCGGCAAGCCCCATCTTGGCAATTACCGAAGTAAACCCGGCAAAAATCATGGAGGTGATTGCATAGGTGACCCACTTGTCCATGAACCCTCCCCGGCAATCTGACGCCCGAGGCAGTCCGTGCCATCAAGCGTCGGCTCGAATGAATTGTCAGGCCTCACTGGGGATTACAGCAAGCAGGTCCGTAACCCCGATGTCTATGCCTGCCTGATGCAGCAGCGTGCTGGCCTGCCCCCGGTGATGCGTTTGATGGTTGAAGAAGTGCTGAACCAGATAGCCCAATCTTCTCGAGAATGATTGCCCGGCCATATTGCGATACACCAACAGAGAGCTCAGTTGTTCTGAAGTGAGCGTTTCAGACCAGTCCAGAATGACTTTGTCCAGCTTGCATCGGTGGTCCTGCAGCTCGCGGAGAGATCCGGCCAACTCCTGCCGTAAGGAATCTGGCTGAGGAAACATCATCAGATCCCCGCGCAACCCTGATGCGTCGGGGTGCTGCGAAAATCTGTGTAACCAGATCGTGTCGGCGACAGCGATGTGATTGAGGGTCTGGAAGATTGACCCGAAGAAAGCCCCGCGATCTCTTTTGAGCTCTTCTTCAGGGAGATCGTGCGCGGCCTCATACATCCGCGTGTTCATCCAGCGGTTGTAGTTCGCCATCAATGTTACGGTTGCGACTGTCATCTTGAATGAATCGTCAGAAGTAGCCACGCAGAAACTCCGCTGCCTCAGGCGTAAGACCAGCGATTTTGTTGGTGGCTTGACGATAGAACTTGAAGTTCAGCTCCGTCTCGGGCTTGCCATCATTCCAGGTCGAATACGGCTTGAGTTCGCTTCGTCCGAGCCGCCGCCTGGCCAGGGCATCTCTATGCACGGTGATGCTGACACGAGGGGTTTGACGCGCGACACCCGGCTTCCGTGGCGTCGCGCTGACTGACGTGACCGTGCCCAGGGCTATGAGGCCGCAGCCTCCCTCGTTCTCGCTTGCGAAGATAAAGATGGAGTCGCCCTCGGCAATTTGCTTTCCGCCGTACATGGTCTTCTGACCGGAGAATACGAAGGTCGAAGCTTCTGGATTGGTGACTTCAGCTTTAATGGCGAACATGGTGAGGTGACGCCTGGAGGTTGAGCTGAGCGCGCCGAAGCGACATGCTAGGCGTCTGTACGCCAGCCAGGTACACGGGGTTTCGGAGGGCTATCTCATACTCCGCTCGCGAGTAGAAGGGCCAGACAGTCTCGTCACCTCCGCGACGCATGCCGACGCAAAG
>JAHCAN010000011.1 GCA_019634915.1 Steroidobacteraceae bacterium
GGTCTCATGCACCTTGCGGCCAGGGGCCTGGCCCACGATCAGCAGGCGGGCGCCCTCTCCCGCCTGCACCACCGGCCGCGGGCCGCATGGCAAGTCGGCACAGCGCGCGCACGCGCGAATCTCGGTGACGAGCTCGGCAAGCGCGGTCACGCTAGAGCAGCCTCGGCTGTTCGGGCGGATAGGTGATCGTCTGGCCTTCGACATGGGCGAAGGGCGTCAGCGCGTGCATCCGCCAACTGGTCTCGGACAGGATCTCAACCACCGGCACGCCACGCACGCCGAGGGCATCTGCGACGAGCGAGCGATGGCAGCGCCACGGCACCGCCTCGGCGCACATGATCGCGGTCCGCTTCTCGCGACCGCTGCGCGCCAGGGCGTCAACGGCATGCCGGAACGCTTCGCTTTGCATATAATCGGCATAGCCGCGAAAGCTCTTGTTGCGCCAACCGCCATTGGGCGAGTCGCGATGCGGATGCCGCAATCCGCCGAGCGCCGGCATCGGCACATATGCGATGTCCGCCTCGCTCAGGCTCGCGGCGAGCGCATCGGCGTTGAACTGCGGATTGTGCCGCGACTTCGGTACCGTGCGGACATCGCCTAGCGTCTCGATGCCATACAGGCGCAGCAATGCCACGAAATCGCCGATCGGACGCGTCGAATGGCCGACGGTGAAGATCGTTCCCGCCGGCCAGCTCTCGTCCTGCGGCGGCGTGCTCAAGACGCCCGGCCATGAATGAAGGCGAAATGATCGCGGATGCGGCGGTTGAAATAGCCGCCCTTCGAGACGGCGGTTCGCATCCCCTCCGCCACCGCTGCCGGCACCTCGTGATAGCTGTAACGCTCGCCGCTGACGAACTGCACGTCGAGCCTGTGCTCGGCCGCGTCATATTTCCAATGGCGGATCACGGTGGAGGGCATGCAATCCATAACGCGCGAGGCCCGCTTGCGGCTCCGCTCCGCGCCTGACATGTTCCATCGCATGAGCGATCTCGATACCTTCATCACCGGCCTCCCGAAAGCCGAACTGCATCTCCATATCGAAGGCAGCCTCGAACCAGAACAGATGTTCGAATTCGCCCTGCGAAACGGGATCGAAATCCCGTTCAAGTCGGTCGAGGAAGTGCGCGCCGCGTATGAATTCTCGAATCTCCAGGATTTCCTAGATATTTATTATGCCGGCGCCAACGTGCTGCGCACCGAAGCCGATTTCCGTGATCTGGCGATGGCCTATTTCGATCGCGCCGCAGCGGACGGCGTCGTCCATGCCGAGATATTCTTCGATCCCCAGACGCACACCGATCGCGGCATTCCCTTCGGCGTCGTCGCCAACGGATTGCTTCAGGGCATGGCCGACGCCGAGGCCAAGCACGGTCTCACCTCGAACCTGATCCTTTGCTTCCTGCGCCATCTCGACGAGGAAGCCGCGTTCAAGACGCTCAACCAGGCCCAGCCATGGATCGATCAAATCGCCGGTGTCGGCCTCGATTCGTCCGAGGTCGGCCATCCGCCCGCCAAGTTCGAGCGCGTCTTCGCCGCCGCGGCCGCGATGGGGCTCAAGCGCGTCGCCCATGCGGGCGAAGAGGGCCCGCCCGAATATGTCTATGAGGCGCTGGATATCCTTCACATCGATCGCCTCGACCATGGCAATCGCAGCCTCGAGGACCCGCGGCTCGTCGCCCGGCTGGCACGCTCGGGGATGACGCTCACCGTCTGCCCCTTGTCCAACGTCAAGCTCTGCAACGTCGCCTCGATCGATGTGCATCCGATCGACCGGATGCTGGAACTCGGTCTGCGCGCGACGGTGAACTCGGACGATCCGGCCTATTTCGGCGGCTATGTCGGCGACAATTACCGCGCGATCGCCGGCGGACGCGGACTGAACAAGGCCCAGCTCGTCACACTCGCTCGCAATTCCTTCCTCGGCTCGTTCCTTGCGGACGAAGCGGTGGCGGACCATCTCGCCAGGCTCGATGCCTATGTGGAGGCGCATGCATGACCGATATCGTCTTCACCCCGTTCACCCATGAGGACATGGTCACGGGCGTCCATGCCATCGCCGATGCCGCCGCCGAATGGAATCCGACCTTGCTCGTCGGCGTCGGCCGCGGCGGGCTCACGCCGGCCGTGTTCCTGTCGCACCGGATGGGGCTGTCGATGGTGTCGGTCGACTATTCGACCAGGATCACCCAGTTCGGCGACGAGCTGATCGCGGTACTCGCCCAGCGCACCCGCGACGGCGACCGGCTGCTGTTCATCGAAGACATCAACGACAGCGGCAAGACCATCGGCGAGCTGCGCGCGGCGCTGGCCAGGGACGGCGCCGTGGCGGAGCAGATCCGTTTCGCGGTGCTGATGAACAACGTCCAGTCGTCGCAGATGGTCGAATATGGCTTTCGTGACATCGATCGCGCCGTGCAGAAAGACTGGTTCGTCTTCCCGTGGGAGGCGATGGCGCCGCGCGAGGCGCTGACCGAAGATGCGATGGAAGTGCCGGAGCGGATCGCGTGAGGTGGCGCGCCGGACACAAATCACCCTTACACGCGTTGCAATCAGGTAAGAACAGAAACCCCTGTCCCGTTCGCCTAACCCTCGGAGGAACCATGCGAATCAGCAATCTGAAGCGTCCGCGCACCATCGCGCTCGCCACTGCCCTGCTGGGCAGCGTCGCGCTCGGCGGCTGCATGACCGCGACGCCCTATCAGCCCGCCACTGCCAGTTCGGCCGGCGGCTATTCGGATCAACAGCTCGAAGCCAACCGTTTTCAGGTCAGCTTCCGCGGCAACAGCCTCACCTCGCGTGAGACGGTTGAGCGCTACCTGCTGTTCCGCGCCGCCGAACTTACCGTCCAGCACGGCTTCGATCACTTCATTCTGGTCTCGAAAGACACCGAGAAGCAAAGCGAGACCTATCGCACCCCCGGCATGTACGGCGGTGGCCCCTATGGCTATTGGAACCCCTATTGGCGCTTCTATCGCCCGCGCTTCGGCTGGCGCAGCTGGGATCCGTTCTTCGACGATCCGTTCTGGCGCGACCGCGACTGGGACTACCGCACGGTCAATCGCTATGAAGCGATGGCCGAGATCGTTGTCGGCAGGGGTCCCAAGCCAGGTTCCAACGTTCGCGCCTTCGATGCGCGCGAAGTGATCGACCGGCTCGGCCCCTCGATCGTCACCCCCAGCGACCGCTAGCGGACACGAAAAAGGGGCCGCCCTCGCAATCCGCGAGGGCGGCCCCTTTTCCTTGCGCCCTTATGCCACCTGGCCGTGGCAGTGCTTGTACTTCAGCCCCGAACCGCACGGGCAGGTCGCGTTGCGGCCGACCAGTCCATCCCATTCCGCCGGATCGGTCGGCAGATCGGCGCCCGAAGGCTGCGGGATCGCCATCGGCGGCAGCTGGGCGAGGACGTTGCCCGTCGCGCCGCCGTCATAGTCATAGGTGTCGTCTTCGCCGCTCAGCGGGTCGATGTGCGTCGTCAGGAAGTCCGGAAGCTCCGGCAGGTCCTGCGGCGGCGCCATCCGGAACTGGGCCATGGCCAGCGTGCGCGTCACGTCCTCGCGGATCGTCTCGAGCATGCGCTCGAACAGCGCGAATGCTTCCTGCTTATACTCGTTGATCGGAGTCTTCTGCGCATAGGCACGCAGATGGATCACCTGACGCAACGCGTCGAGCATCGCGAGGTGGTCCTTCCAGTGGTGATCGAGGCTCTGGAGCAGGATCGACTTCTCGATCTGGCGCCACGTCTCGGGTTCCAGTTCGCTGGCCTTCGCCTCGATCAACTTGTCGGCGATCTCGCGGATGCGCTCCTCGACCATCTCCGGCTCGACGGTCTCCTCCTTGATCCAGTCTTCGAGCGGCGCCTCGATATTGAGCACCGCGGCAAGCCGCTCCTTGAGCCCCGCCAGATTCCACTGCTCGGGATAGGAATTGGGCGGGCATGCCTCGCCGACGATCGCATTGACCGTCTCGGCGCGCATGTCCTCAACGACATCGCCCACCGTCTCGGCGTCCATGATGTCGGCGCGCTGCTCGTAGATCACCTTGCGCTGATCGTTCATCACGTCGTCATATTCGACGACCTGCTTGCGGATGTCGTAGTTGCGCGCCTCAACCTTCTTCTGCGCGGTCTCGATCGCCTTCGACAGCCACTTGCTGCCGATCGCCTCGCCATCCTCGATATTGTTGCGCATCATCTTGGCGAACAGCGTGTTCGAGCCGAAGATGCGCAGCAGGTCGTCGTCGAGCGACAGGTAGAAGCGGCTGAGCCCCGGATCGCCCTGACGGCCCGAGCGGCCGCGCAGCTGATTGTCGATGCGGCGGCTCTCGTGCCGTTCGGTACCGAGCACGAACAGCCCGCCGGCGGCGATCACCGCCTGCTTCTCGACCTCGATCTCCGCCTTGATCTTCTCGATCGCGGCATCCTTGGCCGGCCCGTCCTCCATCTCGCCCAATTCGTCATGGGTGCGGAACTCGAGGTTGCCGCCAAGCTGGATGTCGGTGCCGCGGCCGGCCATGTTGGTGGCGATCGTCACCGCGCCGAGGCGGCCGGCTTGCGCGACGATATGCGCTTCCATCTCGTGATGACGGGCATTGAGCACCGCGTGCTCGACGCCTTCCTTGTTCAGGAACTCGCTGAGCATCTCCGACTTCTCGATCGAGACCGTGCCGACCAGCACCGGCTGCCCCTTGGCGGCATGCTCCTTGATCTTCTTGGCGATCGCCCGGAACTTCTCCTCGAGCGTCTTGTAGAACTCGTCTTCCTCGTCGACGCGCTTGACCGTCAGGTTGGTCGGGATGGTGACGACGTTCATCTTGTAGATGTCATAGAATTCCGCGGCCTCGGTCGCGGCCGTCCCGGTCATCCCCGAAAGCTTGGGATACATGCGGAAATAGTTCTGGAAGGTGATCGAGGCCATGGTCTGGTTCTCGGGCTCGATCGTCACGCCTTCCTTGGCTTCGACCGCCTGGTGCAGGCCGTCCGACCAGCGCCGCCCGTCCATCATGCGCCCGGTGAACTCGTCGATGATGACGACCTTGTCGTCCTTGACGATATAATCGATGTCGCGCTTGAACATCTTGTTCGCGCGCAGCGCCTGGTTCGTGTGGTGGACGACCTGGGTGTTTTCGAAATCATAGAGATTGGCGCCGACCAGGATGCCCGCGGCCTCGAGCATCCGCTCGACCTTCTCGGTGCCGTCCTCGGTCAGGATGATCGACTTCTGCTTCTCGTCGAGCTCGTAGTCGGACGCGTCGAGCTGCTTCACCACCGCGTCGACGCGCATGTAGAGCTCGGACTTGTCGTCGGTCGGGCCGGATATGATCAACGGGGTACGCGCCTCGTCGATCAGGATCGAGTCGACCTCGTCGACGATCGCGAACGCGTGGCCGCGCTGCACGCGGTCCTCGAGGCGGAACGCGAGGTTGTCGCGCAGGTAGTCGAAGCCGAACTCGTTGTTGGTGCCGTAGGTGATGTCGCAGGCATAGGCCGCGCGCTTCTCGGGGCTCGACTGCGAATTGCGAATTACGCCGACCGTGAGGCCGAGGAAGCGGTAGACCGGCCCCATCCAGTCGGCATCGCGCTGCGCGAGGTATTCGTTGACCGTGACGACGTGCACGCCCTCGCCGGACAGCGCGTTCAGGTAGGCGGCGAGCGTCGCGACCAGCGTCTTGCCCTCGCCGGTGCGCATCTCGGCGATCTTGCCCTCGTGCAGCACCATGCCGCCGATCAGCTGCACGTCGAAGTGGCGCATGCCGAGGGTGCGGCGCGCGGCTTCGCGCACGACCGCGAAGGCCTCGGTGACGAGATCGTTGAGCGTCGCGCCGTCCTTCAGGCGGGCGCGGAACTCGTCGGTCTTCGCCTTCAGAGCCTCATCGGAGAGGGCCTGCAGGCCGGGCTCGAGGGCGGTGGCGGCACGGGCGGCGCGGGCGTAGGTCTTGACGAGACGGTCGTTACGGCTGCCAAAGATGCGCGTGAGCAGTGCGAGCACGAAGAATCCTTGAAAAAATACTGCCCGATCAATGGCTTACAAGCACATTGGCCGGCCAAAGGGCGGATATTATACGGCTTCGTGGATAGACGGCGCGCGGAGAATAAGATTCCCCGGGCCTTGGGAGTCTGGGCGGCGAAAACGGCTCAGGCTATCGGCGCAACACGCGAACGGTTCAGTATCGCGGCAGGACTTCTGTGTAACGTATTATTGCATGATAACAATAGCAGTGTTATCGTTCATATATTATGTTATCAAGAGCCGTTGCGGAACCCAGCACAGATGCGGCCATTCACGCGTATCTGAATGAGACCCTGGGAATCACGCCCAGGATTCGGACGTGGACGGCTGTCAGCGAGCTGCCTTACTTTCTCCAGAACACTTTCGAGGTTCGGGAACTGAAGCTCATGGATCGGCAGGTTCTCCTGGCGATCGACAAGCGGCCCGCGAGGCAGGGCTTGGCGAGCGTTCGAGGCCAACTGGACAAGCTGCGCCAACTGGCCGGGCTGCCCGTGGTTTACGTGACCGGCACCCTCGCATCGTACGAGCGCAAGCGCCTCATCGGACAGAAGGTACCGTTCCTGGTGCCGGGCAACCAACTCTATCTGCCAGACCTCGGAATCGACCTGCGCGAGTACTTTCGCAAGCCGCCCGTCGCTCCGGACACCGCACTGAGCCCGGCGACGCAAGCGATGCTGATTACCGTGCTGCTGCGAAAGCCCTGGCAGGCCGAGTGGCAGCCCGCCGGGGTGGTCAGCGAGCTGGGCTACACCGCCATGACACTGTCCCGAGCCGTCAAGGAACTCACGGCCGCCGGCCTTGCGACATTGCGCACCGACGGCAGGGCCCGATGGCTGCACACCGGGCGCACTGCCGCGGACACCTGGGAGCGGGCAAAGCCATTGCTGCGCAGCCCGATCAAGCGCCGGTTCTGGGTTCGTCCCGCTCCCAAGTGGAAGCCACCCCACGTGAGGCTGGCGGGGCTGAGCGCTCTGGCGCGCTATTCGATGCTTTCCGAGCCGCAGTGGCCGATCTACGCCGTCAGCCCGGCGCAGTGGAAGGCAGCGACACAGGCCGGCAACGAGACCCTGCCTGAGCCGCTGCCGGGCGCCTGCGAATGGGAGATCTGGCACTACGACCCCGCGCTCGTTCCGAACAGCGAAACCGTCGATCCGCTTTCCTTGACGCTCGGCCTGAAGGGCAACACCGACGAGCGCGTTCAGCTCGCACTCGATGAGTTGAAGGGGCACCTTCCGTGGTGAAGGGGCTCGATGTCTTTCGCGAGTACTTCGCCGGTCACACCGATCAGTTTGTGCTGATTGGCGGCACGGCCGCGACTCTTGCGATGGAAGAGGTGGGGCTCGAGTTTCGTGCCACGAAGGACCTCGACATCGTCCTGCACATCGAAGCGCTCAGCCGGTCCTTCGGCGAAGTGTTCTGGAGCTTCATCGAAGCGGGGTGCTACGAGATCCGGCAGGCAAGCGGTTCCGGTAAACCCGTTTACTATCGGTTCCAGAAGCCAGCCGACGAACACTTCCCTGTCATGCTGGAGTTGTTCTGCAGGGCCCCCAAAGGAATCGACCTCGCCGAAGGCAGCCACCTTACGCCAATCCCGATCGACGAGGCTGCTGCGAGCCTGTCCGCCATCCTGCTCGATGATGGGTATTACGAGTTCATCCTTGCCGGCCGCAAGCAAGTCGCGGGATTGCCATGGATCGGCGAGGACAGGCTGATTCCGCTCAAGGCAAGTGCCTGGTTGGACCTCGGCGAGCGGCAGGCGAAGGGCTGGCACGTGGACAGCAAGAACATCCGCAAACACGCAAACGATGCGCTGCGTCTGTCGCAGTTGCTCGCGCCGGACGTTCGCATGCAGGTCGCCCCGAGGATCGAGCAGGATCTGCAGCGCTTTCTCGACGGCATCGAAGCGGATCGCTCGCTCGACCCGAAGTCCCTCGGGATCAACGGCAGTGTTGCCGAGTTGGTCCAGCGTATTGCGCAGGCCTATGGACTGATTCGACGGCGCGCGACCTGATCACTCAGCGCCCGATGAAGGTCAGCGGATCGACCTGGCGGCCCTGGCGCAGCACCTCGAAGTGCACGTGCGGGCCGGTCGAGCGGCCCGTGGAGCCGATCTGCGCGATCGGATCGCCGCGCTGCACGGTCTGGCCGACGGAGACGAGATTGGCACGATTGTGCCCGTAGCGCGTCACGTAGCCGTTGCCGTGGTTGATCTCGACGAGCTTGCCGTAGCCGGCGCGCTCGCCCGACCAGGTGACGATGCCGGCGGCCACCGCGATGACCTCGGAGCCGGCCTGCGAGGCGAAATCGAGCCCGCGGTGGAACGCGCCGTGGCCCGTGAACGGGTCCTGGCGCGAGCCGAAATAAGAGGAGATGAAGCCCTGGCGCACAGGCCGGCCTTCGGGGTGGATCTGCTCGCGCAGCTGGCGCGCGATCAGCACGTTCTCGAGTGCCGCAAGCTGCGCGTCGCGCAGGTCGATGCGCGACTCGAGATCGTTCAGCATGCCGGTCAGGTCGGGGATCTGGGCCGCGACGCCGCCCTCGCCGTCTTCCGGGCCACCGGCCGGCGGCGGCGCATCGAAATTGAATTCGCGCGGATCGATGTTCGCCATCTCGGTGAGGCGCTTGCCGAGCGCATCGAGGCGGATCATCTGGCCACTCACCTGGCCCATGCGCATCGACAGCGCATCGACGCGCTCCTGCAGCGCATTCTTCATTTCCGCGATTTCGGCCTGCTGCTGCTTCAGCGTCAGCGCCCAGTGCTGTGCATCGCCCGAGGCGAAGATCTTGCCGGAGCGCTGGCCGAGCTCGAGGCCGAGCACGAAGGCGATGCCAAGGACCCCGATGGCGAGCGCGCCGATGACCCCCAGGGTCGCCGGATGGGCCAGGTCGACGTGCCGCGCGCGTCCCTCGCGCCGGGAGAAGAAAATCAGGTTCATCCGCTATGCTCGGTCCATTGGCGGGGGCAATATGCCGAAGACCCTGGGTCGACACAAGAAGACTGGCGCACAGACTGGAAAACCGGGGAAACCCCGATATGGTAAACCGGGCGCGCTGACCGACCTGCTGGCTCGACCTTCATCCGCTCTCCTCTCCGGCCTGCAGCGCAACGCCCGGGCCGCCCACGACTGGCTCAGGCTCGTGCGGGCCTCGCTGCCACCCGACTTGTCCCCCCATGTCACGTCCGCCGCGGAGCGTGGCCATATTCTGACGATTTATGTCGCCTCGGCGGCCTGGGCGGCGCGGCTGCAGTTCGCGGCGGAGGAAATCCTCACCCGTGCCCGCGAAACCGACCCGGCGCTGCGCGCAGTGCGCGTGAAGGTACTCCCTCCGGCGCCTGCCGGAAAGGGTTAGGCCGACCGCGGCTCAGGCGGCGGTGCTCGGCAGGGCCTGCGTGCCCACGTAGTGGATCGGCGTGTCCTTGTCGGACTCGAACACGACCTCTTCCCAGGCATCTGCATCGGCATGCAGCGCGCGCAACAGCCGGTTGTTCAGGCCGTGACCCGACTTGAAGCCGCTGAACTCGCCGATCAGGCTGTGCCCGAGCAGATAGAGGTCGCCGATCGCATCGAGGATCTTGTGCTTGACGAACTCGTCTTCGTAACGCAGGCCATCCTCGTTCATGATGCCCTCGTCGTCGAGCACGATCGCGTTGTCGAGATTGCCGCCGAGCGCGAGGTTGTGCGAGCGCATCGTTTCGAGATCGCGCATGAAACCGAAGGTGCGCGCGCGGCTCACTTCCTTCAGGAACGAGGTCGTCGAGAAATCCATCGACGCCGCCTGCGTGCGGCGCTTGAAGATCGGGTGGTTGAACTCGATGCGGAAATTGACCTTGAAGCCGTCGAACGGATCGAACTGCGCCCACTTGTCGCCGTCCTCGACCCGCACGGTCTTCAGGATGCGCACGAAGCGCTTCGGCACCGGCTGTTCCTCGATGCCGGCCGACTGCAGCAGGAACACGAAGGGACCTGCGCTGCCGTCCATGATCGGCACCTCGGCGGCGTTCACTTCGACGATCGCGTTGTCGATGCCGAGGCCGGCGAACGCCGACATCAGGTGCTCGATCGTCGAGACGCGGGTCCCGCCGCTGACCAGCACGGTGCCGAGCGTGGTCTCGCCGACGCATTCCGCGCAGGCGGGAATGTCGACCGGCGGCTCGAGATCGACGCGGCGGAAGACGATGCCGTGATCGGGCGGCGCGGGCCGCACGGTCATCAGCACTTTCGTGCCGGTGTGCAGGCCGACGCCGGAGGCGCGAATCGCATTCCTGAGAGTTCGTTGACCGACCATATCCGGCAGTTGAGCAGGTAGCGCCCGGCCCCTTGCGGGAACCGGCTGGAGCGAGGCGCCGACGAGGCGCGCCGGCCCCGGGGAGAAACGGGCGCTACCGTACCACAAGCCCGCCGCGGGCGTCAGTCGGCCTGGCGCCGCAGGAACGCCGGGATGTCGAGCACATCCTCGTCGCCCGCATCGGCGCGCAGGCCATCGCCGACCGCGCGCTGGCGCTGCACCGTCGGCCGATCGAGCGCGGCGTAGTCCGAGCTGCTGAGCGGCGAGCGGCGCACCACGCGCATCGGCGGTTCGGCCCGGACCGGCTCACGCCCCATCTCGCGCGGGCGCGATGCCGGGAGGGCGACGCGGCCGAGGCCGGTCGCGACCACGGTCACGCGGATCTGGCTGGTCAGCTCCGGGTCGATCACGGTGCCGACCACGACGGTCGCATCCTCCGACGCGTACTGCTTGACGATGTTGCCGACTTCCTGGAACTCGCCGATCGACAGGTCCATGCCCGCCGTGACGTTGACCAGCACGCCGTGCGCGCCCGAGAGGTTGATGTCCTCGAGCAGCGGCGACGACACGGCGGCCTCGGCGGCCTCGCGCGCGCGGCTCTCGCCGCTCGCCGTGCCCGAGCCCATCATCGCCATGCCGGTCTCCGACATCACGGTGCGCACGTCGGCGAAGTCGACGTTGATCAGGCCGGGCCGCGTAATCAGCTCGGCGATGCCCTGCACGGCACCCTGCAACACCTCGTTCGCCGACTTGAACGCATCGAGCAGCGTGATCTGCGGGCCGAGCACCGTCAGCAGCTTCTGGTTCGGGATCGTGATCAGCGAGTCGACATACTTGCCGAGTTCGGCCATGCCGTGCTCGGCGATCAGCATGCGCTTGCCGCCTTCCATCTCGAACGGCTTGGTGACGACCGCGACGGTCAGGATGCCGAGCTCCTTGGCCACCTGCGCAACGACCGGCGCGGCGCCGGTGCCGGTGCCGCCGCCCATGCCGGCGGTGATGAAGAGCATGTCGCAGCCCTCGATCATCTCGATGATGCGGTCGCGATCCTCCATCGCGGCCTGCCGGCCGACTTCCGGGTCGGCGCCCGCGCCGAGACCCTTGGTCATGTTGGCGCCGATCTGCAGCGCGGTCTTGACCTTCGAGTGCTTGAGCGCCTGCGCATCGGTGTTGATGCACAGGAACTCCACGCCCTCGATCCCGGCGGCGACCATGTGCGCGACGGCATTGCCGCCACCACCGCCCACGCCGAGCACCTTGATCACGGCGCTCTGGCTGTATGCGTCCATCAGTTCGAACATTGCAACGCTCCTTGGTGAAAAATCAGCAATACGGAAACCAGCTCTAGAAATTGCCCGCGAACCACGACTTCATCCGTTCGACCATCGACTTGGCACTGCCGCCGATCGAACGCCCGCGGCCGCCCGGCTGCGCGTTGTCCCGTGCGTAGAGCAGCAGGCCGACGGCCGTCGAATAGATCGGGTTCCTGACCACGTCGGTGAGCCCCTGCACCTGCTGCGGCAGGCCGAGACGCACCGGCACGTGAAAGACTTCCTCGGCGAGTTCGATCGCGCCTTCCATCTTGGCGCTGCCGCCGGTCAGCACGATGCCGGCCGCAATCGCTTCCTCGAAGCCGCTGCGGCGCAGCTCGTCGCGCACCAGGCCGAACAGCTCCTCGTAGCGCGGCTCGACGACCTCGGCGAGCGTCTGGCGCGCGAGGCGGCGGGCCGGGCGGTCGCCGACGCTCGGCACCTCGATGCTCTCGTCCGGATTGGCGAGCTGCGAGAGCGCGCAGGCGTAGCGCACCTTGATGTCCTCGGCGTAGTGCGTCGGCGTGCGCATCGACACCGCGATGTCGTTCGTGACCTGGTCGCCGGCGATCGGAATCACTGCCGTGTGGCGGATCGCGCCGTTCGAGAACACCGCCAGATCGGTCGTGCCGCCGCCGATGTCGACGAGGCAGACGCCGAGTTCCTTCTCGTCCTCGGTCAGCGTCGCGAAGCTCGACGCGAGCTGCTCGAGCACGACGTCGTCGACCTCGAGGCCGCAGCGCTGGATGCACTTCTCGACGTTCTGCGCCGCGCTGTCGGCGCCGGTGACGATGTGCACCTTCGCCTCGAGGCGCACGCCCGACATGCCGATCGGGTCGCGGATGCCCTCCTGGCCGTCGATGATGAATTCCTGCGGCAGCACGTGCAGGATCTTCTGGTCGGCCGGGATCGCGACCGCCTTGGCAGCATCGATCACGTGCACGACGTCGTGCGAGGTGACTTCCTTGTCGCGGATCGCGACCACGCCGTGCGAGTTCAGGCTGCGCACGTGGCTGCCGGCGATGCCGGCGAACACCGAGTGGATCTCGCAGCCGGCCATCAGCTCGGCCTCCTCGACCGCGCGCTGGATCGACTGCACGGTCGACTCGATGTTGACGACCACGCCTTTCTTGAGCCCGCGCGAGGGCTGCGAACCGAGGCCGATCACCTCGATGCTGCCGTCGGGCGCGATCTCGCCGACCAGCGCCACCACTTTCGAGGTGCCGATGTCGAGGCCGACGATCAGGGTCCTGTCTGCACGTTTCGCCATATCTCCTCAGGCGTCCGGGTGGTCATCGGAAGAAGCGACACGGCCGGTCGCGAGCTGCACGCCGCGCGTGCGCCAGCCGATCGCGTAGCCATTCGAATAACGCATGTCGAGGTAGGTGATGTCGCCGGCGCGCTCGGTCACGAGCGGCAGCGCCGCGGCCATGAAGCGCTCGAAGCGCGCGTCGACGTCGCGCCGCCCGAGCCGCACGGTGATGCCGTTGTCGAGGTCGAACTCCCAGGCACCGCGCTCATCGAGGCGCATCGCGGTCAGGCGCATGCCGGCCTCCATCAGCCGGCCACGCGCGGCGAGGTAGCGTGTCGCGACGTCGTGCTCGGAGCCGACCGGTCCCGACAGCTGCGGCAGCTCGGGCGGGATGTGGCGCGTCTCGGAGATGAACAGCTCGCCGCGCGTGTTGAGCAGGCCGTTCGCGCCCCAGCGCGCCGCGGCGACCTGTTCGGTCACGTGCACGCGCAGGCCGCGCGGCCAGGCGCGCTGCACGCTCGCGCTGTCGAGCCACGGGATCGACTGCAGGCTGCGGCCCACCATCCCGAGGTTCACGCTGACGAGGCCGGTGCCGCGCACGCGCTGCTTGACCGCCTGCTCGACGTCGAGCGGCGAGACACGCTGGAAGCGACCCTCGACGATGATCGTCTCGATCGGCTGGTCGAGCGCCCAGGCGACGGCCACGACCGCGCCGCCGAGCGCGGCAAGGCTCGCCGCGGTCGCGGCGAAGCGGCGCCAGGCGATCGCCGGCAGGCGCCATGTGCGCTCGCTCTGCTTGCGTCGATTCCTGCCGCGCAGTCGCATCAGCGTGCTGTCCTCGCGAAGCTGGTTTCGAGCACGCGCCAGACGAGCTCGTCGAAGTCGAGGCCGATCGCCGCCGCCGCCTTCGGCGTGAGGCTGTGATCGGTCATCCCGGGGACCGTGTTGATCTCGAGGAACAGCGGCCGGCCCTCCCCGTCCATCATGAAATCGACGCGGCCCCAGCCGCTCGCCGCGCACGCGTCGAACGCGGCGAGCGCGAGTCGGCCGAGCTGCGCCTCGGCGGCACCGGAGAGGCCCGACGGGCAGAAGTAGCGCGTGTCGCTGCGCAGGTACTTCGCCTCGTAGTCGTAGAACACCTTCGGCGTCTCGATGCGGATCGACGGCAGCGCGCGCCCCTTCAGGATCGAGACCGTGTACTCCGCGCCGGTGACCCAGGGCTCGGCGAACACGGTCGGCTCGTGCAACGCCGCGCTCTGCCAGGCGGCATCGAGATCGGCCGCGCGCTCGACCTTGGTCATGCCGACCGAGGAACCCTGCGTCGCGGGCTTGACGATCAGCGGCAGGCCGAGCCGCGACAGCGCCTCGGGAAAATCCGCCGGGCCGCGCAGCAGTGCGTAGTCGGGCGTGTCGACACCGACCGCGGCGACGAGGCGCTTGGTGCGCAGCTTGTCCATGCACACGGCCGAGCCGAGCACGCCGCTGCCGGTGTACGGCACGCCGAGGCATTCGAGCGCGCCCTGCACGGTGCCGTCCTCGCCGCCGGGGCCGTGCAGCGCGATCCACGCGCGATCGAAGCGCCCGGCGAGCAGCTCGGTGAGCGGCCGCTCGGCCGGATCGAAGGCGTGCGCATCGACGCCGCGCCGCTGCAATGCCGCGAGCACCGCGTTGCCGGAGAGCAGCGACACTTCACGCTCGGTGGAGGAGCCACCGAGCAGTACCGCGACGCGCCCGAACGCGACGGCGTCGGTGACTTCGGTGATGCGACCTGCGTGGTATGCGAGTTTCATGCTGCTGCCTCGCCGACGATGCGTACTTCGGGCGTGAGCTCGATGCCGGTGCGGGCCTTGACGACCGCCTGCACGTGCCGGATCAGCGCTTCGATGTCCGCGGCGCTGGCGTCGCCGTGGTTGATCAGGAAATTGGCGTGCTTCGCCGACACCGACGCCCCGCCGATGCGGTGACCCTTGAGGCCTGCCGCCTCGATCAGGCGCGCGGCGTGGTCGCCGGGCGGGTTCGTGAACGTCGAGCCGCCGCTCCACTCGCCGATCGGCTGGGTCTGGCGGCGCTTTTCGAGCAGATCGCGGATCTCGTTCGCCTGCGTCGCGGGGCGGCGCGTGAAGCGCAGCAGCGCGCCGAGGAAGCCCTCGTCGGACGCCGGCGGCTGCACGCTGCGATAGCCCACCACGTATTCGGCCGCGTCGCGCGTGTGCTCGACGCCGCCGCGGTCGATCACGTCGACCGACACGACGTGCCTCCAGGTCTCGCCGCCGAACGCGCCGGCGTTCATCGCGAGCGCGCCTCCGAGCGTGCCGGGAATGCCGGCGAAGAACTCGGCGGGGCCGAGGCCCCACTTGACGCATTGCCTCGCGATGCGCGCGCACGGCACGCCCGCCTCGCAGTACACGGTGGTCGCGTCGCGCCGCTCGAGAGCGGCGAGCGCGTGGTGCGTGACGATCACGACGCCGCGCAGGCCGCCGTCGCGCACCAGCAGGTTGCTGCCGAGGCCGAGCCACAGCACCGGCACCGTGCGCGGCAGCGCGGCGAGGAAGCGCGCGAGGTCGCGCCGGTCGCGCGGCGTGAAATACATCTGCGCCGGGCCGCCGACGTGCCAGGAGGTATGGCGCGACATCGGCTCATCCGTCTTCACGAGCGCGGCGAGATCGCCGGCGAGCGCGGGCGCGGCCATCACGCGGCACCTCCGGCGGCGGCGAGGCGCGCCGGCAGCTCGTGCGCGGCCGCGCTGATGCTGCCCGCACCCATCATCACGATGACGTCGCCCGCCTCGAGCAGCGCGGCGATCGCCGGCGCGAGCTCTTCGACCTTGCCGACGAACACCGGTTCGACCTGGCCGCGGGTGCGCACGGCGCGGCAGATCGCGCGGCCGTCGGCGCCCGGGATCTCGGCTTCGCCCGCGGCATACACCTCGGTCACGAGCAGCACGTCGGCGCCCGACAGCACGCCGGCGAAATCGTCGAGCAGGTCGCGCGTGCGCGTATAGCGGTGCGGCTGGAACGCGAGCACGATCCGGCGTCCACCCCAGGCCTGGCGCACCGCATCGAGCGTCGCGGCGATCTCGGCCGGATGGTGGCCGTAGTCGTCGACGATCGTGACGGTGCCGCCGGCGACCGCCACGTCGGCGATGTGCTGCATGCGCCGGTCGATGCCCGCGAAATTCGCGAGCGCGCGCCGGATCGCGGCATCATCGATGCCGACTTCCTGCGCGACCGCGATCGCGGCGAGCGAGTTGAGCACGTTGTGCAGGCCGGCGAGATTGACCGTGACGTCGAGTCCGCCCGTCGCGCCGCGCCTGACCGCGGTGTAATGCGTGCGCGGCCCGTCGCGCCGCACGTCGACCGCACGCAGGTCGGCGCCCTCGCCGAGGCCGTAGCCGATCACCTGGCGCGCCACCTGCGGCAGGATCGCGCGCACGTTCGCATCGTCGGTGCACAGCACCGCGAGGCCGTAGAACGGCAGGTTGTGCAGGAAGTCGACGAAGCTCTGCTTCAGGCTGCCGAAATCGCCGCCGTAGGTCGCGAGGTGATCGTGGTCGATGTTGGTGACGATCGCGATCATCGGCTGCAGGTGCATGAACGAGGCATCGCTCTCGTCGGCCTCGGCGACCAGGAAGCGGCCGGTGCCGAGCCTCGCGTTGCTCGCGGCGCTTTTCAGCCGCCCGCCGATCACGAAGGTGGGATCCTCGTTGCCCTCGGCGAGCATGCTCGCGACGAGGCTCGTCGTGGTCGTCTTGCCGTGGGTGCCAGCGACCGCGATGCTGTAACGGAAGCGCATCAGCTCGCCGAGCATCTCGGCGCGCGGCACGACCGGCACGCGCCGCTCGAGCGCGCGGACCACCTCCGGGTTGTCGCGCGACACCGCGCTCGAGACCACGACCACGTCGGCCGCGTCGGCGTGCTCGGGGCGATGACCGATCATGATCGTCGCGCCGAGCTTCGCGAGGCGGCGCGTGACGTCATTGGCACGCAGGTCCGAACCCTGCACGCGATAGCCGAGGTTCAGCAGCACCTCGGCGATGCCGCCCATGCCGCTGCCGCCGATACCGACGAAGTGGATCGTGTTGATCCGGCGCATGCGATCCGGCATCGGCGTACTCATGCCGCGGCCCCCGCGTCGATGCGCGCGACGGCGAGGCAGGCGTCGGCAAGGTCTTCGGTCGCGCGCGGCCGCGCCAGCGCGCGCGCGCGCGCGGCCATCGCCAGCAGCCGCTCGCGCCCGCCGCGCGCGAGCTCGAGCAGTTCACGCGCGAGCCGCTCGGCCGACAGCTCCCGGTCCGGGACCAGCAGCGCCGCGCCCTCACGCACGAGCCAGCGTGCGTTCGCGGTCTGGTGGTCGTCGACCGCGGCCGGAAACGGCACCAGGATAGACGCGACGCCGGCCGCCGCGAGCTCCGACACCGTCAGCGCACCGGCACGGCAGACCACGAGATCGGCCCAGGCGTAGGCCTCGGCGATATCGTCGATGAACGGCAGCACCGTGGCCGACACGCCGGCGTCGGCATAGCTCTTGCGCGCCGCATCGATCCAGCGCGGCCCCGCCTGGTGGCGGATCTCGAAACGCGCGCTGCCGGCGAGGCGCGCCACGGCGAACGGCACGACCGCGTTCAGCCGGTTCGCGCCCTGGCTGCCGCCGACGACCAGCAGGCGCAGCACGGCGCCGCGACCGGCCGCGCGCGCGGCCGGCTCGGCCAGCGAGAAGAATTCCGCACGCACCGGATTGCCGATCACGCGCACCGGCTGCGAGGCGTCGAACGCTCCCGGGAACGCGGCCAGCACCTCGCGCGCGAAGCGTGCGAGCACGCGGTTCGTGAACCCGGCGATCGCGTTCTGCTCGTGCACGATCAGCGGCCGGCGCGTGAGCCAGGCGGCCAGCCCGCCGGGCCCGGTGACGAAGCCGCCGAGGCCAACGACGGCGATCGGCCGGTGGCGGCGCATCGCGCGCAGGCTCTCGTACAGCGCGCGCGCGAGCCGGAACGGCGCCGCGAGCAGGGTCGCGATGCCCTTGCCACGCAGGCCGCCGATCGATATCCACTCGACCGGCAGTCCCTCGGCCGGCACGAGCCGCGCCTCGATGCCCTGGCGCGTGCCGAGCCAGACGATCGCGCAGTCGCGCGCGCGCAGCGCGCGCGCGAGCGCGAGCGCCGGATAGACGTGACCGCCGGTGCCGCCGGCCATGATGACCACGGTGCCGCGCGAGCCGCTCATGCCGTCACCGTCGCCGGGCCGCGCGTGCGCGACGCGGCCTCGTGGTACACACGCAGCAGGATGCCGACCCAGGCCACCGTCACGATCAGGCTCGAGCGGCCGTAGCTCATCAGCGGCAGCGTCAGCCCCTTGGTCGGCAGCGCGCCCATGTTCACGCCGATGTTGATGAAGGCCTGCAGGCCGATCCACAGGCCGAAGCCCGCGGCGAGGTAGGCCTGGAACTTGAGCCCCGCGTCGGCCGCGAGCTGTGCGATGTGGAAGGCGCGCCACGCGAGCGCGATGAACAGGCCGATCGTCACGACGACGCCCAGCAGCCCGAGCTCCTCAGCGAGCACCGCGAACAGGAAGTCGGTATGCGCTTCGGGCAGGTAGAACAGCTTCTGCACGCTCTCGCCGAGGCCGACGCCGAACCATTCGCCGCGGCCGATCGCGATCAGCGACTGCGTCAGCTGAAAGCCGCTGTTGTACGGATCGGCCCACGGATCGAGGAAGGCCGCGAGGCGGCGCATGCGATAGCCGGACAGCGCGATCAGCGCACCGAAGGCCGCCAGCGCGGCGAACACCATCGCGAGCACGTAGCGCAGGCGCGCGCCGGCGACGAACAGCACGCCGAAGCCGGTCGCGAACAGCACGGTCGCCGCGCCGAAGTCGGGTTCGGCGAGCAGCAGGATGCCGACCAGCGCGAGCAGCCCGAGCGGCCTGGCGAGGCCGGCAAAGCCCGAACGCAGCTCGGTCTCGCGCCGCGCCGCGTAACTCGCGATGTAGATCAGCACGATCAGGCGCACGAGTTCGGAGGCCTGGAAGTTGAAGCCGGCGAGCCGGATCCAGCGGCGGCTGCCGTTGACCATGTGGCCGAGGCCGGGGATCAGCACCGCGACCAGCAGCGCGATCGCGATCACGAGCAGCGGCAGCGCGAACCGCTCGAGCAGTTCGCTGCGCACGCGCGTCAGCACGAGCGCGCCGGTGCCGCCGATCAGCAGCAGCACGAGCTGGCGCTCGAGATAGAAGAACGGTTCGCCCGATTCCTTGTTCGCGATCGACACCGACGCCGAGGTGACCATCACGAGGCCGAGCAGCGAGATCGCGAGCACCAGCGCGAGCGTGACCCGGTCGAGGCGAAAGCCGCCGCCGCGGGCGCCCGAGCGGGCCCAGGTCATCGTGTCCGCCGTCATGCCGCGAGCTCCCGCACGGCCTGCTCGAACACGCGGCCGCGCTGCGCGTAGTCACGGAACATGTCGAGGCTCGCGCAGGCGGGCGACAGCAGCACGACGTCGCCGGCCCGCGCGACGCGCGCCGCCGTGTGCACCGCCGCCTCGAGCGTCGCCTCACGCGTGACCGGGCAGACGCCGGCGAGCACCGCGGCGATCGCCGGCGCGTCGCGGCCGATCAGCACGACGTGGCGCACCTTGCCGCGAAACGCGGCCGCGAGCGGCGTGAAGTCCTGGCCCTTGCCGTCACCGCCGGCGATGATCACGAGCGTGCCGGGCAGGCCCGACACGGCCGCGAGCGTCGCACCGACGTTCGTGCCCTTCGAATCGTTCACGTAGCGCACGCCGCCGACCTCGGCGACCCACTGCGTGCGGTGGTCGAGGCCACGGAACTCGCGCAGCACGGCGAGCATCGGTGGGCGCGCCAGCCCGAGTGCCTCGCCGAGCGCGAGCGCCGCGAGCGCGTTGGCGGCATTGTGGCGCCCGGGAATGCGCAGCTCATCGAGCGCGAGCAGCGGCTCGTCGCGGCGCACGAGCCACTCGCCGCCCGCGGCCGCGCCACGATCCGCGAGGCCGTAGTCGGCATCGGTGGCGCCGAGCACCGAGAAAGTGAGCGTCCGGCGCTCCGCCGCCGCGCCCTGCCCGCCCATGCCCGCGCGCATCGCCGCGACCAGCGGGTCATCGAGATTGATCACCGCCGCATGGCAGTGCGCGAAGATGCGCGCCTTCGCGGCGGCGTAGTCGGCGAGCGTCGCGTAGCGGTCCATGTGATCGGCGGTCACATTGAGCACGGTGGCCGCGGCGAGCTCGAGCGAGCGCGTCGCCTCGAGCTGGAAGCTCGACAGCTCGAGCACGTACAGTGCGGTTGCCGGATCGCCGAGCAGGTCGAGCGCCGGCTCGCCGAGATTGCCGCCGGCGCGCACCGCGAGGCCGGCACGGCCCGCCATCTGCGCGAGCAGCGTCGTCACCGTGCTCTTGCCATTGGTGCCGGTGATGCCGACGACCGGCGCGCGCGCCGCGCGCGCGAACAGCTCGATGTCGCCGACCACCTCGATGCCGCGCGCACGCGCGGCCGCGAAGAACGGCGCATCGAGCGCGAGCCCCGGCGAGGCGACGACCAGCGCCGCCCCGTCGAGCAGGCCCGTGTCGAGGCCACCGGCACGCACGACGATATCGCCGGCGCGCGCGCGCAGCGCGCCGAGCTCGGGCGGCTGCGCGCGGCTGTCGGTGACCGCGATGCGCCAGCCCTGCGCGTGCAGATAGCGTGCGCTCGCGAGCCCGGTGCGGCCGAGCCCCGCGATCACGGCATGGCGTCGTGTTGTCGTCGCGGCGGTCATCGCAGCTTCAGGGTCGCGAGACCCGCCAGTACGAGCAGCAGCGACAGGATCCAGAAGCGCACGATCACCTTCGGCTCCGCCCAGCCCTTCAGCTCGAAGTGGTGGTGGATCGGCGCCATGCGGAAGATCCGCTTGCCGGTCAGCTTGAACGACGCGACCTGCAGGATCACCGAGGCCGTCTCGAGCACGAACACGCCACCCATCACGAGCACGACGACTTCCTGGCGCACGATCACCGCGATCACGCCGAGCGCGGCACCGAGCGCGAGCGCGCCGATGTCGCCCATGAATACCTGCGCGGGATAGGAGTTGAACCACAGGAAGCCGAGCCCCGCGCCGACGATCGCGGCACAGACGATCAGCACCTCGCCGGCCTGCTGCACGGCCGGGATGGTGAGGTAATTGGCGAACACGGCATTGCCGCTCGCGTAGGCGAACACGCCGAGCGCCGCGGCGACCATCGCGGCCGGCATGATCGCGAGCCCGTCGAGGCCGTCGGTGAGGTTCACCGCGTTGCTCATGCCGACGATCATCAGGTAGGTCAGGCCGATGAAGCCGGCCGCGGACAGCGGTATCGCGACGTTCTTCAGCACCGGCAGATAGAGCGTCGTCTCGGTCTGCGAGCGCGCCATGTACCAGAGCACGGCGGCGGCGATCAGGCCGGCGACCGACTGCCAGAAATATTTCCAGCGCGGCGCGAGTCCCTTCGAGTTGCCGACGACGAGCTTCAGGTAATCGTCGTAGAAACCGATCGCGCCGAACGCGAGCGTCACGCCGATCACGATCCACACGAAGCGGTTGGACAGGTCGGCCCACAGCAGCGTCGCGACCAGGATCGCGACGATGATCAGCGCACCGCCCATCGTCGGCGTGCCGGCCTTCGGCAGGTGGCTGCGCGGGCCGTCGTCGCGCACGACCTGGCCGACCTGGTAGCGCGACAGGCGCGAGATCATCGCCGGCCCGACGAGCAGCGAGATCGCGAGCGCCGACATCGTCGCGAGAATCGCGCGCAGCGTCAGGTAGGAGAAGACGTTGAAGCCCGAGTATTCGGCGGTCAGTTCCTTGGCGAGCCAGTACAGCATTCGACTACTGCGCCTTCACGTCGACGGTGAGTGCATCGACCACGCGCTCGAGCCGGTTCGAGCGCGAACCCTTGACGAGCAGGCGCACGTCCGCGGCGAGCGCCGCGTCGAGCTCGCGCGTCAGCGCCTCGGCATCGGGAAACCACTGCGCGCCGGCGCCGAAGGTCTCGACCGCGAGCGCGCTCAGCGGGCCGGTCGCGAACAGCCGCTCGATGCCGTGTTCGCGCGCATAGCGGCCGATGTCGGCGTGCGCAGCTCCGGCGTGCGCGCCGAGTTCGCCCATGTCGCCGATCGCGAGCCAGCGGCGCCCGCCGAGGGCGGCGAGCACGTCGATGCCGGCGCGCATCGAGCTCGGATTCGCGTTGTACGAATCGTCGACCAGCCACGCGCCCGCGCGCGTCGTGCGGAAATTGAGGCGGCCCTTGACCGCGCGCATCGCGGCGAGTCCGGCGGCCACGTGCGCGAGCGTGGCGCCCGCCGCGACCGCCGCCGCGGCCGCCGCCAGCGCATTCGCGACGTTGTGCCGGCCCGCGAGGCGCAACCGCACGGCCACCTCGCCGCCGGGCGAGCACAGCGTGAAGCGCGTCGCGAAGCCCTCCGCGCCGACCGCGGTCTCGATGTCGCGCGCATGGAAGTCCGCGCCGGGCGTCAGGCCGAAAGTCACGACGCGCGCGCGCGTCATGCCGTGCCACAGCCCGCAGTAGGTGTCGTCGTGGTTGACGACCGCGACGCCGTCCGCCGCGAGCGCGGCGAACAGTTCGCCCTCGGCGCGCGCGACGCCCTCGAGCGAGCCGAAGCCCTCGAGGTGTTCGGCACCGGCGTTGGTCACGAGGCCGATGCCGGGGCGCGCCAGCGCGGCGAGCGCGGCGACCTCGCCCGGGCGGTTCGCGCCGATCTCGATCACCGCGAACTCGTGCGTCGCATCGAGCCGCAGCAGCGTGACCGGCACGCCGATGTGGTTGTTGAGATTGCCCTGCGTCGCGAGGCAGTTGCCGGCCTCGCCGAGGATCGCCGCGGTCATCTCCTTGGCCGTCGTCTTGCCGTTGCTGCCGGCAACACCGATCAGCGGAATCGCGAAGCGGCCACGCCAGTCGGCCGCCGCGCGCGTCAGCGCAGCGAGCGTGTCGGGCACGATGATCTGCGCGACCTGCGCATCCCGCGCCGCGGTCACGACGACCGCGGCGGCGCCGGCGGCGGCGGCCGCGCCGACGAACTCGATCGCGTTGTAGCGCGGGCCCTGCAACGCGACGAACATTTCGCCGGCGCGCAGGCTGCGCGTGTCGGTCGACACGCCGGTGTAGGCCCGATCGGCGCCGACGAGCCGCCCGCCGCAGGCGCGCGCGAACTCGCCGAGCGTGCGCACGGCAGCCGCGCTCATGCGCGCTCCCCGAGCACGGCGCGCACGATCGCCTGGTCGCTGAACGGCCGGCGCGTGCGCCCGACCTCCTGGTAGTCCTCGTGACCCTTGCCGGCGATCAGCACGACGTCGCCCGGCCCCGCCTCGGCGAGCGCGCCGCGGATCGCGGCGGCGCGGTCGTGCTCGATGCGCACCGGCAGGCCCGCCGGCACGCCGCGCGCGATGTCGGCCGTGATCGCCGCCGGCAGCTCGGTGCGCGGGTTGTCGTCGGTGATCCACACGCGGTCGGCACGCCGCGCCGCGATCTCGCCCATCAGCGGCCGCTTGCCCGGATCGCGATCGCCGCCGCAGCCGAATACGACGCCGAGCCGCCCGGATGCGTGCGTGCGCGCCGCGGCGAGCGCCTTGTCGAGCGCGTCTGGCGTGTGCGCGTAGTCGACGATCACGAGCGGCGCGCCGGCTTCGCCACCGAAGGACTCCATGCGCCCGGGCGGCGCGCCGCACTCGCCGAGTGCGCGCAGCGCGGTCGCGAACGGGATCTCCCACGCGAGCAGCACGGCGAGCACCGCGAGCACGTTGTCGGCGTTGAAGTCGCCGACCAGGCGCGTCGCGAGCTCGCCTGCCCCCCACTCGCTCTCGACGTCCAGCTCGAGGCCGCGCGCGACGCGGCGCGTCGCGACCGCGCGCACGCTCGCGCGATCGCGGCGCGAGACGGTGACGAGACGCCCGGCGTCGCGCGCATGCAGGTCGGCGAGCGAGCTGCCGAGCGGATCGTCGATGTTGATCACGCGCGCCGCGAGCGTCGGCCAGGCGAACAGCATCGACTTGGCGGCACCGTACTCGCTCATCGTGTGGTGGTAATCGAGATGATCGCGCGTCAGGTTGGTGAACACCGCGGTGTGGAAGCGCACGCCGGCGACCCGGCCCTGGTCGAGCGCATGCGAGGAGACTTCCATCGCGACACAATCGGCGCCGCTGTCGCGCAGCGCCGCGAGCTGGCGATGCACGGACACCGCGTCCGGCGTCGTGTGCGTCGCGGCCTGGAGCGCATCCGGCGTGCCGTAGCCGAGCGTGCCGCTGTAGCTCGCGCGCCGGCCGCAGGCGGTCAGTGCCTGCGCCGTGAGCCAGGCGGTCGTCGTCTTGCCGTTGGTGCCGGTGACGCCGACCAGCGTGATCGCCGCCGACGGCTCGCCGAAGAAGCGGTCGGCGATCGTGCCGAGCCGCGCGTGCAGCTGCGGCACGGGGGCGACGAGGATCTGCGACGGAAAGGCCGGCACGCGCAGTCCCTCGACGGGCTCCCAGAAGATCGCGCGCGCGCCGCGCTCGATCGCCTCGGCCGCGTGCGCGAGACCGTGTGTCGTGCGGCCGGCGCAGGCGAGGAACGCGCCGCCGGGACGCACCTGGGCGCTCGACACCGTGATGTCGGTGACCTCGACATCCGCGGGTAGCGTCGCGAGATCGCCGAGCAGCTCGCCGAGGCGGCGTGGCGGCATGCGGTCCACGCCCGTCATCGCAGCGCCACCTGGCGTCGCGACGGCGACGGCACGCCCGGGTCCGCGCCTTCGCCGGGCTTGCCGATCCCGGCATCGGGCGCGACCGCCATCAGCCGCAGCGCGCCACCGACCACGCGCGAGAACACCGGCGCGGCAACGTCACCGGCGTAGTAACGGCCGGCGCCCGGCTCGTCGATGATCACGACGGCGGCGAGGCGCGGTTGCGTCGCAGGGGCGACGCCGCCGAACACCGCCATGTAACGGTCGGTCGAATAACCACCCGCGTTCGCCTTCCAGGCCGTGCCGGTCTTGCCGGCGACGCGGTAGCCGGGGATCGCGGCGCGCAGCCCTGTGCCCTCCGGCGACACGACCGACTCGAGCATGTGCACGAGCTCGCGCGACACCCGCTCGTCGAGCACGCGGTCCGCGGGCGGGATCGCGTCGACGCGCAGGAACGACACCGGCCGCGAATTGCCGCCGGCGCCGATCGTCGCGTAGGCATGCGCGAGCTGCAGCGGCGTGACCGACAGGCCGTAGCCATAGGACATCGTCGCGATGCCGATCGGCCGCCAGTGCGACCAGTGCGGCAGCAGGCCGGCGGACTCGCCCGGATAGCCGCTGGTCGTCACCTGGCCGAAGCCGAGGCGCGTCAGCGTGGTCCACATCTGCTCGGGATCGAGCGACAGCGCGATGTGCGTCATGCCGACGTTCGAGCTCTTCGCGAGCACCGTCGCGAGGTCGATGCGCCCGAGGTTGTGCTTGTCCTCGATCGGCTTGGCGCCGACGCGGATGAAGCCGGGCGAGGTGTCGACGATGCTGCGCTCGTCGTACTTGCCGGACGCGAGCGCCGCGGCGACCACGAACGGCTTGATCGACGAGCCCGGCTCGAGGATGTCGGTCGCCGCGCGGTTGCGATAGGTGCGCGCGTTGATCTGGTCGCGGTCGTTCGGGTTGTAGGCCGGCTGGTTGACCATCGCCAGCACTTCGCCGGTCGTCACGTCGAGCACGATCACCGAGCCCGACTTCGCGCGCTGCTCGCGGATCGCCGCCTTCAGCTCGCGATAGGCGAGGTACTGGATGCGCAGGTCAATCGACAGCACGAGATCCCGGCCCGGGTGCACCGGGCGGATGCTCTCGACGTCCTGCACGACCCGTCCGTAGCGGTCCTGGATCACGCGCTTCGCGCCGTCCTCGCCGGCGAGCCAGTGATCGAACGCGAGCTCGATGCCCTCCTGGCCGGCATCGTCGATGTTCGTGAAACCGAGCAGATGGCCGACGACCTCGCCCGACGGGTAGTAGCGGCGGTATTCGCGCACGAGATACACGCCCGGCACGCCGAGCGCCTTGACCTTCGCGGCCTCCTCCGGCTGCATGTGGCGGCGCAGGTAGAGGAATTCGCGGTCGAGGTTCGACGTGACGCGCCGCGCGAGCTCGTTCTTGTCGAGCTTCAGCGCGCCGGCGAGCCGCGGCAGCTGATCGGTCGCGAGCGCGAGCTCCTGCGGATTCGCCCACACCGAATCGACCGGCGTGCTGACCGCGATCGGCTCGCCGTAACGGTCGGTGATCGTGCCGCGGTGGGCGGCGATCGCGGTGACGCGCGAGAAGCGTGCGTTGCCCTCGCCGGCGAGGAACGCGTGATCCATCAGCTGCAGGTCGACCGCGCGCCACAGCAGGCCGGCGGCCGCAAGCACCAGCACGGCGAACACCACGCGGCTGCGCCAGCGGAACGACTTCGGCGTCGATTCGCCGCCGCCGAAACGGCTGCCGCCGCGCGTGCCGCCCCTGTCGCGACGATCGCGCATCATGGCCGCACGACCTCGATGTCCTGCGGCGCCGGGCTCGACATCTTCAGGCGTGCGCGCGCGACGTTCTCGACGAAGGCGTGCGTCGACCAGGCGCTCTGCTCGAGCTGCAGCCGGCCCCACTCGACCTCGAGGTTGTCACGCTGCGCGTTCAGGCGCTCGAGCTCGATGAACAGCTCGCGCGAGCGGTGCTTGGCCCAGATCGCACCCGCGGCCGAGCCGAGCGCGAGCAGCCACAGCAGCGGCACCGCGATCGCGAGTGTCCTGCGCGACAGCCCGATCACGCGACGCGCTCCGCGACGCGCAGCACGGCGCTGCGTGCGCGGGGATTGGCGGCCACCTCGGCCGCGCCGGCCTTGTGCTTGCCACCGACGAGCCGCAGGCGCGGTGCGGCATGCGGCGGCAGCACGGGCAGTTTCGCGAGCAGCGGATCGACGGCGGATTCGCGCTGCATGAAGCGCTTGACCGCGCGGTCCTCGAGCGAATGGAAGGCGATCACCGCGAGGCGCCCGCCGATCGCGAGGACGTCGAGCGCGGCGGCGAGGCCGCGCTCGAGCTGGCCGAGTTCGTCGTTGACGTGCATGCGCAGCGCCTGGAAGGTGCGCGTCGCCGGATGCTTGCCGTCGCGCGTGCGGACCGCACCGGCGACGATCGCGGCGAGTTCGCGCGTGCGCGTGAGCGGCGCACGCTCGCGCGCGGCGGCGATCGCCTGCGCGACGCGGCGCGCGTAGCGTTCCTCGCCGAGCGTCGCGATCACTTCGCGCATCTCGTCGACGCTCGCGCGCGCGAGCCACGCCGCGACAGGCTCACCGCGTGACGGATCCATGCGCATGTCGAGCGGACCGTCCTGCGTGAAACTGAAGCCGCGCGCGGCTTCGTCCAGCTGGGGCGAGGACACGCCGAGGTCGAACAGCACGCCCGCAACCGGCCGAGCGCCCGCATGCCCGGACACGACCTGCCGAAGATCGGCAAACGACGCGTGGACGAGCGCAAGCCGCACCTCGGCCGCAAAGCGCACGCGACCGGCCGCGATGGCCTCTGGATCGCGATCGAGCGCGAGCACGCGCCCTTCTCGACCCAGGGTTTCGAGTAACCGTGCCGTGTGTCCGCCGCGCCCGAACGTCGCATCGATGTAAAGACCGTCCGCTTTCGGAGCGAGGCCATGCAGCACTTCCTCGACAAGCACCGGTATGTGCTCATCCATCGCGCCTGGCCCTCACGAAGCGGTCCGACCGCCCCCTTCCCCGCAAAAATCCTTCGCCAATCCTTCGAGTCAGAGCGACAGCGATTCGAGTTCCGCCGGCAGATCCGTCGCGGTCTCTTCGTGCGCGAGCCACGCGTCGCGCCGCTCGCCCCATCGCGCTTCGTCCCACAGCTCGAAACGGTTGCCCTGACCCACCAGCATCACGTGCCGCGCGAGCGACGCGAATTCACGCAGCTCCGGCGGCAGCAGCAATCGCCCGTGCCCGTCGAGTTCGAGATCGGTGGCATGACCCACCATCAGCCGCTGCAGCCGGCGCGCCTGCGCATGCAGGCTCGGCAGGCTCATCAACTTGCGTTCGATCTGCTCCCAGTCGGGCAGCGGGTAGAGGAGCAGGCACTGGTCGCGGTCGACGGTGACGACGAGGTGACCGTCGCAACGCTCGGCCACGGCCGACCGGTAGCGGGTTGGCAGCGCCATCCGGCCCTTGTCGTCGAGCGTGACTTTTGTTGCACCGCGGAACATGCCGGATGGGTCCATGTGGACCCATTTCTCCCCACTTTTTCCCACTTGGCGCCACTATAGAAACGCGCCGGTGCACTGTCAACGCGCGGCGAGGGAAAAAATTGCGGGCCGACAAGAACTTACGCTCGATCCGGCCCGCCGTCGAGGGGATTTTTCCGGAGCGACCTCTTAGCTATCAGAGGCTTGGAAGACGAAGCTTATACAGTAGTGAAGAAGGAGTCGGCCTGTAAGCCGGGTTCTGTCGAGGGCAATCATTCCTCTGGGATCCCCGTCACCGGAGACCTCGAGCGGCCTACCCGGAAGCGCGCGCGGACATGCGCTGCGGTGTAACCCGCTGCTTCCCTATTTGGCCTTGCTCCAGGTGGGGTTTGCCGTGCCGCCGAGTGTTACCACCGGCGCGGTGCGCTCTTACCGCACCCTTTCACCCTTACCCCCGAAGGGGCGGTTTGCTTTCTGTTGCACTTTCCGTGGGCTCGCGCCCCCCAGGCGTTACCTGGCACCTCGTCCGCAGGAGCCCGGACTTTCCTCCATATCTGCAGGCAGATACAGCGATTACCCGGCCGACTCCAGCCGCGAGGATACACCACCGCTCCCCAGATTGACTGCGACGTCGTAGGCCTCGCTGCGGCGCGCGCCGGTGATCTGCGCGGCGAGCGCCGCGGCCTTGCTCGGCGGCAGTTCCTTCGCGAGCAGCGCGACCACGCGCCCGAGTTCGCCCGGGGCCACGGCGCTCGCGGCGACCTGCGGCGCGCCGGCGACGACCAGCGTGATTTCGCCGCGCGCGACATTGGCGTCTTCGCGCGCGCGCTGCGACAGCTCGCCGAGCGAGCCGCGATAGACGGTTTCATGCGCCTTGGTCAGCTCGCGGCCGAGCGCCGCCGCGCGCGCCGCGCCGAATGCAGCGGTGATGTCGGCCAGGCTGTCGACGATGCGGTGCGGCGCCTCGAAGAACACCAGCGTGCGCGGCTCGTGGGCGAGTTGCGAGAGCCGTTCGCGCCGCTCGCGGCCGCGCGCGGGCAGGAAGCCCTCGAAGCAGAAGCGCGTGGTCGGGACGCCGGCGATGCTGAGCGCCGCCGTGATCGCCGACGGGCCGGGCACCGCGCGCACGTCGTGGCCGGCGGCGCGCGCCGCGCGCACCAGTTCGTAGCCCGGATCCGACAGCAGCGGCGTGCCCGCGTCGCTGACCAGCGCGATCACCGCACCGGCGGCGAGCCGCGCCATCAGCTCGTCGATGCGCGCCGCCTCGTTGTGCTCGTGCAGCGAAATGACCGGGCGCGACAGGCCCATCGCGTTCAGCAGCTGGCCGGTGCGGCGCGTGTCCTCGGCGGCAACCAGATCGGCCTGGGCAAGCGCATCGCGCGCGCGGGGCGAGAGATCGCCGAGGTTGCCGATCGGCGTGGCGATGACATCGATCCGGCCCGCACTTGCAGCCACTATACTCTCCCCGATGCGTCGATCCGCTCTCGACAGCTCACCCCGGCATCGTGCCGCCCGGCGAAAGGCGAAGCAACACATGTGGACATGGACTGAGGGACGCGCGCACTGGCCCGCACTGCTCGCGACGCTGCTGCTCGCCTCGTGCACGAGCATCGGTCCGCGTTCGGCGCCGGTGCCGACCGTCGAGCGTGCGGAGCAGGCGGCGCAGCAGGGCCGCCCGGCCGACGCCGCGCGCAGCTACGAAGCGCTGGCAGCGGCGCGCAGCGGCGCCGAAGTGCTCGACATGCAGCTGCGCGCCGCGCGCGCCTGGCTCGCCGCGCGCGAGCCCGACGAAGCCGCGCGCGTGCTCGCCGCCGCCGCGCCCGCCGCGAACGCGCGACAGGCCCTCGAGGTGCAGCTGGTCGGCATCGAGATCCGCCTCGCGCGCGGCGACGCGCAGCGCGCGTGGGCCGAGCTTGCGGCGCTCACGCAGCCCGCACCCGGCCAGGGCCTCGCGCGCTACCTCGAAGTGCGCGAGCGCGCGGCCTTCGCGACCGCGCGTTACGCCGAGGGTGTGCGCGCCGAGATCGCGCGTGAACCGCTGCTCACGACACCCGAAGAGCGCCGCGCGAGCCGCAGCGCGCTGCTCGCCGCGCTGCGCGCCGCGCTCGAAGGCGGCGCGCGGATCTCCCCCGCCTCCGAGCGTGACCCGGTCGTGCGCGGCTGGCTCGAACTCGCGCCGATCGCGGTCACCGCCGCGACGATGCCGACGACGATCGGTCCGGCGCTGCAGCACTGGCGCGGCCGCTACCCGTCGCATCCGGCGAACGAGATCATCCGCAGTGACATCGAGATGCAGGGCAGCGGCCCGACGGCACGCCCGGCCGAGCGTGTCTCGCACATCGCGCTGCTGCTGCCGGTCTCGGGCCGGCAGGCCGCGGCCGCCGCGCAGATCCGCGACGGCTTCTTCACGGCCTGGTACGCGATGCCGGTCGCCGAGCGACCGCAGCTGCGCGTCTACGACACCTCGAGCGGCAACGTGGCTGACTCGATCTCGCGCGCGGCCGCCGCGGGCGCCACGGTGATCGTCGGCCCACTGCTGCGCGAGGAAGTCAGCGGCGCCGCGCACTACGCGGGCCCGCGCCCGCCGATCCTCGCGCTCAACTTCCTCGCCGCGGGCGAACCCGCGCCGGACAACTTCTACCAGTACGCGCTGTCGCCGGAGAACGAAGCGCGCTCGATCGCCGAGCGGCTCACGGGCCAGGGCCTGCGGCGCGGCGTTGCACTGGTGCCGGCCGGCGAATGGGGCACGCGCGTGCTGGCGGCGTTCACCGAGGCGCTGCGCGCATCCGGCGGCGAACTGGTCGGCACGGCGAGCTATTTCCCGGCGGAAGCAGATTACTCGGCGCCGATCACCGAGCTGCTGCGCATCGACGCGAGCCGGGCGCGCCACCGGCGCATCGAGCAGGTCACGGGCGTCAAGCTCGCCTTCGAGCCGCGCCGCCGCGGCGATGCGCAGTTCATCTTCGCGCCGGCCCAGGCGCAGACCGCGCGCCAGCTGCGCCCGCAGCTGCGTTTCCACTACGCCGGCGACCTGCCGACCTACTCCACGTCGGACGCCTACGAGCCGCATCCGACTGCCAACCAGGACCTCGACGGGCTCATCTTCCCGGACATGCCGTGGATGTTCGGCGTCGGCGCACGCACCGGCAGCGTGCGCGAGGCGCTGCGCGGCGCCTGGGGCGAGAACGGCGCGGCGCGCGGTAAGCTGTTCGCCTTCGGCTACGACGCCTGCCTGCTGAGCGTCACGATCCCGGCCGGCACGCCGATCGACATCGATGGCCTCACCGGACGCCTGCGCATCGACGACGACCGGCGCGTGCGCCGCGAGCTCGAGTGGGCGCGCATCGTGAACGGCCAGCCGCGGCTACTCGATGCGGGCAGCGACACGGGCGCTGCCTACTGAGCGGCGGCGGCCGGCGTGGCGGCGGACAGGGACCGTCTGCAGCGGGGCCGCGATGCCGAGGAGCGCGCGGCGCGCTACCTCGAGGCGCAGGGCCTGACGATACTCGCGCGCAATTTCCGCCGGCGCGCCGGCGAGATCGACATCGTCGCGCGCGACGGCGGCACGCTCGCGATCATCGAAGTGCGCTCGCGCGCAACCCGCAGCCACGGCGGTGCCGCGGCCAGTGTCGGCATGCGCAAGCAGCAACGCCTGATCCGCGCCGCACACCTGCTGCTCGCCGCGCATCCCGAGTGGCGGCGGCTCCCCGCGCGCTTCGACGTCGTGATCGAGGAAGGCGACGGCGAAGCGGCAAGAATCGAATGGATACGGCACGCGTTCACGACCTAGCAAACGACGAATAGCGGACAGCCATGAGCGTTCGCGCAGGGTTCGCGCGCGGCCGTACCGGGACGGTGGCGGTCGTCTTGCGGCCGACGACGAGCGTGGAGAGCGCCGAGGCGCGGCGAGCAGCGCGAGGCGTCGCGCAAAGGATTCTGCTGCCGCAGTTCAAATTCACGCCTCGCGCCGCCGCGCCGAGGGCACGGCGCCGCAGGCGCCGTGCTCGACCCGCGAGGAGTCGGCCGCAAGACGACCGCCACCGTCCCGCGCGATACGCCCACAGCACCAGCCAGCGCCTCTGGCTGTCAGCTGCGCGCCCTACTTGACCACTTTGAGCTGCGGCCTGCGCCCGGTCTCGTCGGCCGGCGTCGGCTTGGTCGGCGGCGGCTCCGGCCCGCCTTCGTCGGCCGGGAACACCATGCCCTCGCCGCTCTCGCGCGCATAGATGCCGAGCACCGCGTTGACCGGCACCTTCACGTGGTGCACGACGCCGGCGAAGCGCGCGTCGAACTCGACCCAGTCGTTGCCGAGCACGAGCCGCTGCGTCGCGCTGATGCTGACGTTCAGCACGATCTTGCCGTCCTTCACGTAGGCGCGCGGCACCTGCACGCCGGGCCGGCTGGCGTCGACGATCACGTGCGGCGTGCCGCCGCTGTCGCTGACCCAGCCGTGCATCGCGCGCAGCAGGTACGGGCGCCGCGAGAGCTTCGCCCCGCCGCTCATGATCCGGCCCGCATCAGGCGACCCTCATCTGCTCTTCGGCGCCGGTCAGGCTGGCGCGAAAGCCCGGTCGCGGGAACACGCTCGCCGCGTAGCGCGCGATCGGCTGCGCCTCGCGCGGCAGGTCGATGCCGTAGTGCGGCAGCCGCCACAGGATCGGCGCGGCGCAGGCGTCCGCCAGCGAGAACTCACCCGACAGGATGAACGGCCGGAGCTTGAAGATCCCGACGCTCGCGAGCACGGCCTCGCGCAGCTGCCGGCACAGGCGCGCCGCTGTGGCGCTGCCGGGATCGGCGTCGATCTGCTGCGCGGGCTCGTACCAGTCGCGCTCGATGCGGCAGATCACGAGGCGCAGCTGCGCGCGATGCACCGGGTCGATCGGCATCAGCGGCGGATGCGGGAAACGCTCGTCGAGGTACTCGGTGATCACGCGCGCGTCGTACAGCACCAGCTCGCGATCGACCAGCGTCGGCACGCTGTGGTACGGGTTCAGGTCGAGCAGGTCCTCGGGGAACCGGCCCGCCTCGACGTTCACGATGTCGATCGCGATGCCCTTCTCGGCAAGCACGATCCGCACCCGGTGGCTCCACGGGTCGTGGGGCGCCGAGAACAGGATCATCGTGGATCGGCGGCTCGACACCTCAGCCTCCTGGCCGGCCGGCCGATGGCCGGGCCACTAACGGACGTCTTTCCAGTACTCCTGCTTCAGCAGCCACGCGATCGCGGTGAACAGCAACAGGAACAGCACGACCCAGACGCCAGTCGTCGCCCGCGACAGCTTGGATGGCTCGCCCGCGTAGTCGAGGAAATTGACCGTATCGCGCACGAAGGCGTCGTACTCGGCGGCCGACAGATGCCCGGGCACGGCGCTCTCGAAGGACTGGAACGCACCGTGCTCGTCGAACACCGCGCGCTGCACGCCCTGCAGGTCGGACAGCACGTGCGGCATCGCGGTGCCGGCGAGCACGAGATTGTTCGTGCCGGTGGCCGCGGCCGGATCGGCGTAGAAGGTCTTCAGGAACCGGAACACGTAGTCGGTGCCCTTCGAGCGCGTGATCAGCGACAGGTCGGGCGGCACGATGCCGAACCAGCTGTTGGCATCGGCCGGCGGCATCGCGGTGACCACGTAGTCGGTGATCTTCGCGCCCGGCGGCACGAGATGCTCCTTGACCAGCTCGTCGCTGATGCCGAGATCAACACCGATGCGCTGGTAGCGGACGTACTTCAGCGAGTGGCAGCCCGAGCAGTAGTTCATGAAATTGCGCGCACCGCGCTGCAGCGACGCGCGATCGCCGAGCTGGTTGCCTGCGTGCCAGGTCTGCCACGCGGCCGCGCCGCCGCCCTCTTCCGACGCGAAAGCCGCCGGCACGAGCGCCAGCGCGGCGGCGACGATCATCAGCTTACGCATGATAGGTGACCCTTTCCGGCACCGGCTTGACCGGGTCGACGCGCGTGTAGAACGGCATCAGCACGAAGAACGCGAAATAGGCGATCGTGAAAATGCGCGCGAGCATCACGTAGGTGCCCTCGGCGGGCATCAGGCCGAGATACATCAGTGCGAGGAACGACACCGTGAACACGGCCACCGCGAGCTTCCAGATCCAGCCCCGGTAGCGGATCGACTTCACCGGACTCCTGTCGAGCCAGGGCAGGAACAGGAACACGAGCACCGACAGCCCCATCAGCAGCGCGCCGAGGCGCTGGTCGGGCACCGCGCGCAGGATCGCGTAGAACGGCGTGAAGTACCACACCGGTGCGATGTGCTCGGGCGTCGACAGCGCGTTCGCCGGCTCGAAGTTCGGCTTCTCGAGGAACAGCCCGCCGAAGGTCGGCACGAAGAACACGATGATCGCGAACGCCATCAGGAACACGCCGACGCCCACCACGTCCTTCAACGTGTAGTACGGGTGGAACGGGATGCCGTCGAGCGGCTTGCCGTCGGGGCCGAGCTTCGCCTTGATCTCGATGCCGTCGGGGTTGTTCGAGCCGGTCTGGCGCAGCGCGACCAGGTGCAGCACGACGAACAGCGCGAGCGCGAGCGGCAGCGCGATCACGTGCAGCGCGAAGAAGCGGTTCAGCGTCGAGTCGGCGATGCCGTAGTCGCCGCGGATCCACTCGACGAGCCCGGGACCGATGCCCGGGATCGTGCCGAACAGATTCACGATCACCTGCGCGCCCCAGAACGACATGTTGCCCCAGGGCAGCACGTAGCCGAAGAAGGCCTCCGCCATCAGCGCGAGGTACAGGCACATGCCGATCAGCCACAGCAGCTCGCGCGGCGCCTTGTACGACCCGTAGAGCAGCGCCCGGTACATGTGCAGGTAGACGACGACGAAGAACAGCGATGCCCCGGTCGAGTGCATGTAGCGGATCAGCCAGCCCCACTCGACCTCGCGCATGATGTACTCGACCGAGTCGAACGCGGTCAGCTCGCCCGGCTTGTAGTTCATCGTCAGGAAGATGCCGGTAACGATCTGGATCACGAACACCAGCAGCGCGAGCGAACCGAAGAAATACCAGATGTTGAAATTCTTCGGCGCGTAATAGCCGACCAGCTGGCTCTGCACGAACTCGTCGACGGGCAGGCGCTTGTTCAGCCAGGCGCGAAAGCCGCCCTTGGTGGCGGCGCCTTCGGCGGCGTTGGCCATCATGCAACTCCTTCAGACTGCTGGTCGACACCGATCACGATCGTGTCGCCGCGGAACTCGTAGGGCGGCACGACCAGGTTCACCGAGGCCGGCGAGCCGGCCATCACGCGCCCCGCGAGATCGAACTTCGAGCCGTGGCAGGGGCAGAAGAAGCCGCCCGGCCAGTCGGCGCCGAGCGCCGCCTCGCCGCGCTCGAAGTGCTGCTTCGGCAGGCAGCCGAGGTGCGTGCAGATGCCGACCAGCACCAGGTACTCGGGCTTGATCGAGCGCATCTCGTTGTGCGCATAGTCCGGCTGCCGGGAGTCGGCCGACGACGGATCTTTCAGCTTCGAGTCGTTCTGAGTGAGCGCCGCGACCATCTCCGGCGTGCGGTGCACGACATAGATGGCCTGCTTGCGCCAGGTGACGATCACCATCTGCCCGGGCTCGATCTTGCTGACGTCCACCTCGGTGGGCGCACCGAGCGCGCGCGCGCGCTCCGACGGGTTCCAGGATTTGACGAACGGGGTGATCGCGAACACCGTGCCGACCGCGCCGGTCGCCACGGTCGCGGCGGTCAGGAAGCGCCGCCGGCTGTGGTCGACTTCGTCGTCGGCGGTAATCGAGGTCTCGGACATCGAAGCGTCTCCAAACATCCCTCCCGGGCCTTCGCGCGCCGTGCGCGGATCGAGCTTGTGACGTGCACCGGGAAGCGGCGCATTATACACAGGCATGAGCCAGCAGAGCCTTGGCCGCGCAGCGGTGTTCCTCGCCGGATCGATCGTCGGGGGCCTGGCGCTCGCCTTCGTGATCGTTTTCCTGAGGCCCGAGCTGCTGCGCGCACCGCAGCCGCAGGCGGTCGCGGCCCCGGCCGCCGAAGCGCCACCAGCCGTCGTGACGCCGGCCGCAGCGGGCGTCGTCAGCTATGCCGACGCGGTCGCGCGCGCGGCGCCGGCGGTCGCCAACATCTATTCCGAACGCGTGGTCAAGGAGCGGCTGCCCCCGGCGACGCTCGGCGAGCTGTTCGGCGGCGTGATGCCGCGCTACCGGCAGCGCATCGAGCAGACGCTCGGCTCGGGCGTCGTCGTCGACGATGCCGGGCACATCGTCACCAACCATCACGTCATCGACAATGCCGAGCGCGTCAGCGTGCAGCTCGCCGATGGCCGCCAGGCGGAAGCGCGCGTGGTCGGCCGCGATCCCGACACCGACCTCGCGGTGCTGTATGTCGACCTCGCAGCGATGCCGGTGATGCCGCTCGGCCGCTCCGATCAGCTGCGGGTCGGCGACGTCGTGCTCGCGATCGGCAACCCGGTCGGTCTCACCCAGTCGGTCACGCAGGGCATCGTCAGCGGCACCGGCCGCGGCCAGCTCGGCGTCGCGACGTTCGAGAATTTCATCCAGACCGACGCGCCGATCAACTTCGGCAACTCGGGCGGCGCGCTCGTCAACAGCAACGGCGAGCTGGTCGGCATCAACACCGCGGTGCTCGCCAAGAGCCTCGGCGTCGAGGGCATCGGCTTTGCGATCCCGGTGAACCTCGTGCGCGGCGTGATGCAGGAGATCCTCGACCACGGGCGCGTGATCCGCGGCTCGATCGGCGTCGGCCTCGCCGAGGTCGACGACGCCCAGGCACAGCGCCTCGGCCTGCCGCGCGCCGGCGTCGTGATCACCAATGTGTTCCAGGGCAGCCCCGCCGCCGAAGCTGGCCTGCAGGCCGGCGACATCGTCCTGACGATCGCCGGCCACGCCGTGCGCGGCCAGCAGGACGCCCTGACGCGCATCGCCGCCTCGAAGCCGGGCGAGCTACTGGACGTAGCGGTCGTGCGACGCGACGGCGACCGCACGATCCAGGTCAAAGTGACCGAACGCCGGACAAGCTGACGCGAGGTCGCACCACGCCGAAGGCGCCGGCGGCGTCACGCAGCTTGCGCCTCGCGTGGAGAGCGCCGAGGCGCGGCGAGCAGCGCGAGGCGCCGCGCAAGGGTTCTGCTACCACAGTTCAAATTCACGCCTCGCGCCGCCGCGCCGAGGGCACGGCGCCGCAGGCGCCGCGCTCGACCCGCGAGGCGCAAGGTGCGTGACGCCCCCGGCGCCCGCGACGACGCCCGACTGCGCGCCTGCGTGTCTGCGCAACCGCCGGACCGCGCGCCCAAGCTCGACCCCGCGATCGCGGCGGCGCCTATCCCGGCACCCTGCGTATCTGCGCGCCAAGCTGCGCGAGCTTCTCCTCGATCGTCTCGTAACCGCGATCGATGTGGTAGATGCGCTCGATGTCGGTACGTCCCTCGGCGACCAGCCCGGCGAGCACGAGGCTCGCCGAGGCGCGCAGGTCGGTCGCCATCACCGGCGCCGCGACCAGCTTCGGCACGCCGCGGATGATCGCGGTATTGCCCTCGAGACGGATCTCGGCGCCGAGCCGGCGCATCTCGAGCATGTGCATGAAGCGGTTCTCGAAGATCGTCTCGACGATCGTGCCGACGCCGTCGGCGATCGTGTCGAGCGCCGCGAACTGCGCCTGCATGTCGGTCGGGAAGGCCGGATACGGTGCGGTGCGGATGTCGACCGACTTCGGCCGCCGGCCGCGCATGTCGATCTCGACCCAGTGATCGCCGGCGCCGACGCTCGCCCCCGCCTCGCGCAGTTTGGCGAGCACCGCGTCGAGATGGTCGGGCCGCGTGTTCTTGATGCGCACGTGGCCGCTGGTGATCGCGCCGGCGACCAGGTAGGTACCGCTCTCGATGCGGTCGGGCAGCACGTCGTAACGGGTGCCACCGAGGCGCTCGACGCCTTCGACCACGATCCGGTCGGTGCCGGCGCCGCGGATCCTGCCGCCCATCGCGTTGACGAAGTTCGCGAGGTCGACCACCTCGGGCTCGCGCGCGGCGTTTTCGATGACCGTCTCGCCGTCGGCGAGCGCGGCGGCCATCATCAGGTTCTCGGTGCCGGTGACGGTGACCGTCTCGAGCACGAGATGCGCGCCCTTCAGCCGCGAGGCGCGCGCGCGGATGTAGCCGCCCTCGATGTTGATGTCGGCCCCCATCGCCTGCAGGCCGGCGACGTGGATGTTGACCGGGCGCGCACCGATCGCGCAGCCGCCCGGCAGCGACACGTCGGCCCGCCCGAAGCGGGCGACCAGCGGGCCGAGCACGAGTATCGAGGCGCGCATGGTCTTGACGAGCTCGTACGGCGCATAACATTCGCGCAGCGTGGTCGGATCGACTTCGACGTGCATGCGCTCGCCGATCGTCACGTCGACGCCCATGCGGCCGAGCAGCTCGATCATCGTCGTCACGTCCTGCAGATGTGGCACGTTCGAGACGGTGACCGGGCCGTCGGCGAGCAATGCGCCGGCGAGGATCGGCAGCGCCGCGTTCTTCGCGCCCGAGATGCGGATCTCGCCCTCGAGCGGCACCCCGCCCTGGATCTGCAGTTTGTCCATCAGGCCTGGCGCAGGCCCTGCGCGGCCGCCTCTTCCGGCGTCAGCGCGTCGATCGACAGCGCGTGGATTTCCGCGCCGATGCGCGCGCCGAGCGCGGCGTACACGAGCTGGTGGCGGGCGACACCGCGCTTGCCGGCAAAGGCTTCGCTGACGATGCGCGCAGCGAAGTGTACGTGGTCGTCGGACACGACCTCCACGCGCGCGCCCGGCAGGGCGGCCCGGATGATTTCGGCGATCTCGGTCGGTTGCATCCGGCAATAGTAAAGAGTTGCGGGCCTTGGCGGTATCATGGCGCGCCATGGACGCCGCCCCGGACGCACCCGCGACGACCCCCATCACCGACGCGGAGCTGCTGGCCGCCGGCCGGCGCGCATTGCGCATCGAGGCGACCGCGGTCGAATCGCTGTCCGAGCGGCTCGATGCGCGCTTCGCCGCCGCCTGCCGCCTGTGCCTCGCGTGCAGCGGGCGGGTCGTGGTCACCGGCATGGGCAAGTCGGGCCATGTCGGCGGCAAGATCGCCGCCACGCTCGCGAGCACCGGCACGCCGTCGTTCTTCCTGCATCCCGCCGAGGCGAGCCACGGGGACCTTGGCATGATCACGCGCGGCGATGCGGTGCTCGCGATTTCGAACTCGGGCGAGACCCCGGAGGTCGTGACGCTGCTGCCGCATCTGTCGCGGCTCGGCGTGCCGCTGATCGCGATGACCGGTCACGTCGAGTCCACGCTCGCGCGCGCGGCGGCCGTGGCGCTCGACATCAGCGTGCCCGAGGAAGCCTGCCCGCTCAATCTCGCGCCGACCGCGAGCACCACGGTGACGCTCGCGATGGGCGACGCGCTCGCGGTCGCGATCCTCGACGCGCGCGGCTTCACCGAGCAGGACTTCGCGCGCTCGCACCCGGGCGGCTCGCTCGGCCGGCGGCTGCTGCTGCACGTCGAGGACGTGATGCGCAAGGGCGACGACATCCCACGCGTCACGCCCGACACGCTGCTGACGGACGGCCTCGTCGAAATGTCCCGCAAGGGGCTCGGCATGACCGTGATCGCCGACGCGACCGGCCGCAGCCTCGGCGTGTTCACCGACGGCGACCTGCGCCGCATCCTCGACACGACCGTCGACCTGCGCCGCGCGCGCATGGCCGAGGTGATGACGGCGCCGGGCAAGGCGATCGGCCCGCGCGAACTCGCCGCCGAGGCCGTGCACCTGATGGAGCTGCACAAGATCACCGCGCTGCCGGTCATCGACGCCGCCGGGCGCGTGGTCGGCGCGCTCAACGTGCACGACCTGCTGCGCGCGGGAGTGATGTAGTGGCGGCGCGCGCTGCCCGGCCGGCCGCGGCGATCCGCCTGCTGGTGCTCGATGTCGATGGCGTGCTCACCGACGGGCGGCTGTACTACGGGCCGCGCGGCGAGGAGCTGAAGGTCTTCCACGTGCTCGACGGCCACGGCATCCGCGAGCTGCAGCGGCTCGGCATCCGCGTCGCGGTGATCTCCGGCCGCGATTCGGCCGCGGTGCGCCGCCGCTGCCGCGAGCTCGGCATCGCGCATCTGCACCAGGGCATCGCGGAGAAGCTCCCGGTGCTCGAGAAACTGTGCCGGCGGCTGCGCATCCGGCTCGCCGAATGCGCGGCGATCGGCGACGACCTGCCCGACGTGCCGCTGCTGCGCGCCGTCGGACTCGCGTTCGCGGTGCCCGGCGCGCACGCCAGCGCCCGGCGCGCCGCCGGGCGGACGACCCGCGCGGCCGGCGGCGAGGGCGCCGTGCGCGAGGTCTGCGACCTGCTCGTCGCGGCGGCCACCGGCGCGCGCCGCGCGCAGGATCGCGGCCGATGACCCGCTGGCTGGTCGGCTTCGCGGTAATCGTGATGGTGATCGCAACGATCCTGATCGGGCGTTCCGCCCGCGCGCCGGACGCCGCCACGGTGGACGCGGCGCCGGCGAACGATCCGGGGTATGCCGCGCGCGACGCCGAGGTGATCGAGACCGGCGACGATGGCCGGCCGCGCTACCGGCTGCGCGCCGAGCTGATCGAGCAGGCGCCAAACGACCTGACGATCACGCTGACGCACCCCGTGCTGAACTACACCGATGCGAAGGGCGGCGACTGGCGCGCCAGCGCGCGCACCGGTTCGGTGCCGCCCGACCGCGAACTGGTGCAGCTCGCCGGCGACGTCCAGCTCACCGGGCGGCTCGCGGGCGGCGCCGAGCCGGCGCAGGTCACGACCAGCCAGCTGTCGTTCGACACGCAGCGCGAAGTCGCGCTGACCGACGCCCCGGTAACGATCGACTGGTCGGGGCACCGGCTGGTCGCACGCGGCCTGCGCGCGGACCTCAAGGCCGAGACCCTTCGGCTAGAATCCGCGGTTCATGGCCGTTTCCTTCCACAATAGCCTGCGCCGCGCGGCCCCGCTGCTCGCGCTCGTTGCGCTCGAAGCCGCCGCACAGCCGGCGGTGCTGCGCGACCTGCCGATCAACGTCGACGCGGCCTCGTCGGACGTCGACTACCGCAGCAGCACGGTCGTGTTCCGCGACGTCGTGATCACGCAGGGCACGGCGCGCGTGGCGGCCGAAAGCGCGCGCGCGACCGGCCTCGACTTCGTCGACTCGACCTGGGTGTTCAGCGGCCACGTGCGCATCGACAAGGACGGCGGCACGCTGCAGTCGGACGAGGCGCGCGTGCAGTTTCGCGACAACGAGCTGCGCACCGCGACGATCAACGGCTCGCCGGCGCAGTTCGAGCAGCAGCTCGAGCGCACGGCCGGCAAGGCACACGGCCGGGCGAGCACGATCGTCTACGACCTCGCCGCGGACCGCGTGACTTTCAGCGGCGACGCCTGGCTCACCGACGGGCGCAACGAGATCAGCGGCCAGCACCTGGTCTACAGCGTGCGCGACCAGCGCGTGCTCGCCGAGGCGCAGCCCGGCAACGACGAGCGCGTGCGCATCACGATCCGCCCGGGCGAGGCGGCCGCCGCCCCCCCGCCGAACGATCCCCCGCGAAGCGATCCGCCGCGGGGCGACCCCCCGTGACGCGTCTGGTCGCCGAGGACCTCGCGAAGCGCTACGGCAAACGCCAGGTCATCTCGCGGCTCTCGCTCGACGTCGCCAGCGGCGAGGTGGTCGGCCTGCTCGGCCCGAACGGCGCCGGCAAGACCACCGCGTTCTACATGATCGTCGGCCTGGTGCCGGCCGACGCCGGCCACATCCTGCTCGACGGGCGCGACGTCACGCATCTGCCGATGCACAAGCGCGCGCGGCTCGGCATCGGCTACCTGCCGCAGGAAGCGTCGGTATTCCGCAAGCTGTCGGTGCAGGACAACGTGCTCGCGATCCTCGAGACGCGCGACGACCTCGATCGCGCCGGCCGCGAGAGCCGCCTCGAGGAGATCCTCGACGAGCTGCGCATCTCGCACGTGCGCGACAGTGCCGGCATGTCGCTGTCGGGCGGCGAGCGCCGGCGCGTCGAGATCGCGCGCGCGCTGGCCGCCGAACCGCGCTTCATGCTGCTCGACGAGCCGTTCGCGGGCGTCGATCCGCTCTCGGTGCTCGATATCCAGCGCATCATCCGCGAGCTGACCGCCAAGGGCATCGGCGTGCTGATCACCGACCATAATGTGCGCGAAACGCTCGGTGTCTGCGACCGCGCCTGCATCGTCAGCTCGGGCACCGTGATCGCCGCCGGAAATGCCGAGGAAATCCTTGCCAACCCCCAAGTCCGTGAGGTGTACTTGGGCGAATCGTTCCGCATGTAAGCCGTGCCAGGGATCCTGAAAATCCTCATCGAATCAATATGCTGAAGCCCTCCCTGCAGCTGAAGCTGGGTCAGTCGCTGACGATGACCCCGCAATTGCAGCAGGCCATCCGGTTGCTGCAGCTGCCCGCGCTCGAACTGCAGGCCCATATCCGCGAGCTGCTCGAATCGAACGTCATGCTCGAGGCCGTCGAGGAGACCGAGCCGACCGGCATCTTCGAGGCGATCCAGTCCCCCGCGGAGCGCGAAGCGCCGACGCCGCAGCGCGAGGCCGCGCAGGTCGACGTCGAGATCGTCGCCAACAACTGGTCGAGCGGGACGGCCGGCCCCGCCGACGCGCCGTGGTCGCCCGACGACGACGAGCGCCAGGAGGAATACGCCGATCACGCCGGGCCGTCGCTGCAGGAACACCTGCTCGCGCAGCTCGAGGTCGCCGATCTCGATGCGCGGCGGCTCGCGATCGCGCGCGCGATCGTCGATGCGATCGACGACAACGGCTACCTGATCGAACCGGTCGACGAGATCGCCGCGACGCTGCGTCCCGACGTCGAATGCGACGATGCGGAAGTGCTGGCCGTGCTCGCGACCGTGCAGGCGCTCGACCCGGCGGGTGTCGGCGCGCGCTCGGTCGGCGAGTGCATCACGCTGCAGCTGAACCAGCTCGACCCCGACACGCCCGGGCGCGCGACCGCGCTCGAGATCGCCGCGCGGCACCTCGACACGCTCGCGAAGAACGAGCTCGCGCTGCTGCGGCGCGAGCTGCGCGTCACCGACGAGGAGCTCGCCGAGGCACTCGCGCTCGTACGCACCTGCCAGCCGCGGCCCGGCTCGGCCGTCAGCGGCGGTTCACCCGAATACGTCGTGCCCGATGTGTTCGTGCGCCGCACCGAGCGCGGCTGGAGCGTCGAGATCAACCCGTCGACGCTGCCGCGCGTGCGCCTGAACCAGGGCTACGCGAGCCTGCTCGGCCGCAATTCCTCGCATGCCACGCTGCGTGCGCAGCTGCAGGAGGCGCGCTGGCTGCTGAAGAGCCTCGAGATCAGGAACGACACGCTGCTGAAGGTCGCGCGCGCGATCGTCGAGCGCCAGAGCGAGTTCCTCGAGCTGGGCGACGAGCACATGCGGCCGATGATCCTCAAGGACATCGCCGCGGCGATCGAGATGCACGAATCGACGATCTCGCGCATCACGTCCGGCAAGTACATGCACACGCCGCGCGGCGTGTTCGAACTGCGCTATTTCTTCTCGAGCCACGTCGGCGGCGGCGACGCCGGCGAGACCTCCTCGACCGCGATCCGCGCCAAGATCAGGAAGCTGATCCGCGACGAGGACCCGGCCGCACCGCTGTCGGACAGCCGCATCGCCGAGCTGCTGTCCGCCGAGGGCATACCGGTCGCGCGCCGCACCGTCGCCAAGTACCGCGAGGCGATGCGGATCGCGCCGTCGAACGAGCGGCGCCGCGCGGCCGGCCGATGAACGACGCACAGCACTGACAGGAGATCGCGATGCAACTGACCGTCACGGGACATCATGTCGAAGTGACCCCCCCGCTGCACAGCTACATCGAGAAGAAGCTCGGGCGCGTCGTGCGGCACTTCGACAACGTGATCGACGTGCACTGCGTGCTGACCGTCGAGAAGCTGCGCCAGAAGGCCGAGGCCACGCTGCACGTGCGCGGCGGCTCGATCCACGCCGATGCGATCGACGAGGACATGTACGCGGCGATCGACGCGCTCGCCGACCGGCTCGACCGCCTGGTGCGCAAGCACAAGGAGAAGGCGCAGGACCATCGCGCCGCCGAGGGGCGCAGGACCACGCGGCAATAGCCGCCGCCCGCGATCGCGACCACGCAGCACCGCCACCATGCGCATCGTCGTCGTCAGCGGCATTTCCGGTTCGGGCAAGAGCGTGGCGCTGCACATGCTCGAGGACCTCGGCTATTACTGCATCGACAACATCCCGGCGGCGCTGCTGACGCCGCTGGTCGCGCACACCGTGCGCAGCGCCGAGACGGCCTACGAGCGCATCGCGGTCGGCCTCGATGCCCGCAACACCGCGGCCGAGATCGCCACGGTGCCGAAGCTGGTCCAGGAGCTGAAGAAGAGCGGCATCCAGTGCGAGGTGCTGTTCCTGACCGCGAACGACGACGAGCTGCTGCGCCGCTTCGCGGCGACGCGCCGCAAGCACCCGATGAGCCAGGGCAACGTCGGCCTGCGCGAGGCGATCGCGATCGAGCGTGACCTGCTCGAGCCGGTCATGTACGCGGCCGACCGCGTGATCGACACCTCGCGCATGGGCGTGCACGCACTGCGCGACGTGGTGCAGAAATCGGCCGAGGAGCGCGCGACGCCGCGGCTGTCGATCACGTTCGAGTCGTTCGGCTTCAAGCACGGCATCCCGGGCGACGCCGACTTCGTGTTCGATGCGCGCTCGCTGCCGAATCCCTACTGGGAGCCGCAGCTGCGCCCGCTGACCGGGCGCGACCCGGAAGTGATCCGCTTCCTCGAGAGCGAGCCGGCCGTCGCGCGGCTGGTCGACGACATCACGACGTTCATCGAGGCGCGCATCCCCGAGCACACCGCGGCGAACCGCCGCTATCTGACGGTCGCGATCGGCTGCACCGGCGGGCAGCACCGCTCGGTCTACATCGCGAACCGGCTCGTCGAGCGCTTCGCCGCCCATCATCCGCACGTCTCGGCGCGTCACAACGAGCTGCGCGCGCGGATCGCACCGCCTTGAACAGGGAGGACGGGACATGGAACACCGGATCTTGCGCCACACTGCCGGCCCGCTCGCGCTTCTCGCGGCCACGCTGTCACTGAGCGCCTGCGGCACCGCGCCGGCACCGGACATGGCGAGCGTCTCGGGCACCGCCACTTTCCGCGAGCGCATCGCGCTGCCGCCCGCCGCCGTGTTCGAGGCGCGCATCGAGGACGTCTCGCGCGCCGATGCCGCGGCCACGGTGATCGCGAGCAGCCGCCTCGAGCCTGCGGGCAACCCGCCGTTCCGCTTCACGATCCATTACGCGCCGGCATCGATCAGGCCGCAGGGCCGCTACGTGATTCGCACCAGGGTGATGCTGGGCGAGGAGCTGATGTTCACGTCCGACACCGCGACGCCGCTGCCGCCGGCCGGCGCCGATCTGCCGGACGAGATCCTGATGGTGCGCGCGCGGCCCGCCGCCGCGCCGGCAGCACCGGCCGCCGCCGCGCGACCGGGTGAGCTGCGCGGCATGTACAGCTACATGGCCGACGCCGGGCTGTTCACCGACTGCGCATCCGGCGAGCGGCTGCCGGTCGTGCAGGAAGGCGACAACGCGGCGCTCGAAGCCGCGTATTCGGCCGCGCGCAGCGGGCCGGCCGAGCCGCTGCTCGCCACCGTGGTCGGACGCATCGAGACGCGCGCGCCGATGGAAGGCCCGCCGCGACCGATGCTGGTCGTCGAGCAGTTCATCAGCGTCGCGCCGGGGCAATGCGGGAACCGCTCGACGGCGACGCTCGAGAACACCTACTGGAAACTCGTGCAGGTCGGCGGCCAGCCGGTCACGCTCGCGGAGAACCAGCGCGAGCCGTACTTCGTGCTGCATTCCACCGATCACCGCGTCGCCGGCTACGCCGGCTGCAACCGCATGACCGGCGGCTACGCGCTCGATGGCGGGCGGCTGTCGTTCACGCAGATGGCGGGCACGATGATGGCCTGCGCGCAGGGCATGGACGTCGAGCAGGCGTTCCACCAGGCGCTGACGCGGGTCGCCGGCTGGCGCATCGACGGCGAGACGCTCGAGCTGACCGATGCGGCGGGCGGCACGCTCGCGATGTTCGAGTCCCGCTACCTGCGCTAACCAGCCGCGCGCCTGTCCGTCGCTCACCGTTCGCTGTTAGACTCCGCGCCCGCGCGGGGCCCGTTGGATTGCGGTCGGCAATGAGCGACACCGAAATCACGCCACTGAAGTCAGGTCGCCTGTCGGCGCTGCGGGATGCGCTCGACCAGGGCACGCTGCGCACCGCGCATCGCATGGTCAACGCGATGCATCCCGCCGACATCGCGCTGCTGCTCGAATCGCTGCCGCCCGCGCAGCGCGAGATCGTCTGGGAGATGGTCGATCCCGAGCTCGAGGGCGACGTGCTCGTCGAGCTGAACGAGAACGTGCGCGCCGGTTTCATCGAGGAGATGGGTGCCGAGGAACTGGTCGCCGCGACCGAGGGCCTCGAGGTCGACGATCTCGCCGATCTGCTCGATGAGCTGCCCGAGACGGTCACGCAGCAGCTGCTGCACTCGATGGACCAGCGCGACCGGGAGCGGCTGCGCACGGTGCTGTCGTGGCCCGAGGACACGGCCGGCGGCCTGATGAACACCGACACGGTCAGCGTGCGCGCCGACGTGCCGATCGAAGTCGTGCTGCGCTACCTGCGCATGCGCGGCGAGCTGCCCGAGGGCACCGACAGCCTGTTCGTCGCCGACCGGCGCAACCGCTACCTCGGCACGGTGCCGCTGACGCGGCTGCTGACCGAGGATCCCGAGCACCTGGTCGGCGACTGCCTCGACACCGAGGCGCCGCGCATCGACCCGTCGACGCCGGCACACGAGGTGTCGCTGCTGTTCGAGGACCGCGACCTCGTGTCGGCGGCGGTCGTCGGCCCCGAAGGCAAGCTGCTCGGGCGCATCACGGTCGACGACATCGTCGACGTGATCCGCGAGGAAGCCGAGCATTCGGTGATGTCGATGGCCGGCCTCGACGAGGAGGAGGACGTGTTCGCGCCGGTCGTGCCGTCGGCGCGGCGACGCCTGGTCTGGCTCGGCACCAACATCATGACCGCCTTCCTCGGCGCCTTCGTCGTCTCGAACTTCGAGGGCACGATCGAGAAGGTGGCGGTGCTCGCCGCGTTGCTGCCGGTCGTCTCGAGCATGGGCGGCATCGCCGGCACGCAGACCGTCACGCTGCTGATCCGCGGCCTCGCGCTCGGCAAGGTCGAATGGGCCAATGCGCGCTGGCTGCTGTTCAAGGAAATCGCGGTCGGCGGCCTGAACGGCATCGTCGTCGCGACCGCCGTCGCGGCGATCACGCTCGTGCTGTTCGGCCGCTGGCAGATCGCCGCGATCATCGCGGCCGCGATGCTGATGAACCTGCTGGCCGCCGCTGCCGTCGGCGTGCTGATCCCGCTCGCGCTGCGCCGCCTGCGCATCGATCCGGCGCTGTCGTCCGGCGTGATCCTGACCGCGTTCACCGACTGCATCGGCTTCGCGACGCTGCTCGGGCTCGGCACCCTCTTCCTGATGTGAGCGTTCAGCCGAGCAGGAAGGCGCGCAGCCGCTCGCGCTGCGCGACGGCGTCGCGGTAGCCGAGCTCGATCAGCTCGCCCGTATAGCCCGACTCGAACATCAGGTAGCTCGCGAGCTGGTGGCCGGCGGGCCCGCGCGCGCCGATCACGCGCAGGAAGGCGCGCAGGCTGCGCGGCAGCTCGTGCAGATGGCGCGCGGCGACCTCGCGCGGATCGATGCTCGGCGAGACCGCCATGGCATCGATGAGCCGCAGGCCCGGCATCGCGCCCGGCGCGGCGCGCACCAGCGTATTCAGGCGGATCATCTGCTCGAGGTCGGAGAAGATGCCGTCGGTGAACAGCGTGTCGAGCATGAAGCCGAACAGCTGGCCGGGGGTCGGCGAGCGCGGCAGCTGCGCCGTCTGGGTCAGGCCCGCGCCGTTCGCCGAGCGCACGCCGATCACGAGCACGCGCTCGGCGCCGAGATGCACGGCCGGGCTCATCGGCGCGAGCTGGCGCATCGCGCCGTCGCCGAAATACTCGGCACCGAGCTGCACCGGCGGGAACAGGAACGGCACCGCGAGACTGCTCATCAGGTGCGACAGCGTCAGGTCGGTGCGGCGGCCCTCGCGGTGCGCGCGCACCCACTCCTCGATCTGCGGCGCGCCGTCGAAGAACGCGACCGAATGGGCGCTCGTGTAACCGGTCGAGCACAGCGCGACCGCATGCAGCATGCCCGAGCTGATGCTGTGGCGGATCGCGCCGAAATCGATATCGCGCCCGAGCAGCCGCGCGAGCGGCGAGTTGTCGAACATCGACCGCGGCGGCGTCGCGAGCATGCCGCCGCTGACCAGCGCTGCGAGCCAGCGCAGACCGGCGGCGAGCATGTGGCGCGAGCTGACCCGGAACACCTGGTCGCAATGGAAGTTCGACCAGACGTGCTCGAGCGAGGCCACCGCACCACGCCAGCGGCGCGCCTCGGCGGCGAGCGCGGCGGTCGCGACCGCGCCGGCCGAGGTGCCGATCAGCACCGGGAACGGAATGCCGCGGCGTGGCAGCATTTCGGCGAGCGCCCGCAGCACGCCGACCTGGTAGGCCGAGCGTGCGCCGCCGCCCGTCAGGATCAGGCCGTGCATCGGCCGCCCGGCAATGAGGGTATCCTCGACCATCAGGACCGCATTCTGGCCCAGGGCGGCGGGCTGGTAGAATCGACCAGTTCGCGCCCGCACCCCCGCGGCCCGCCAGTCGGAGAAACGCCCATGCTGCCCGCCCGCACCCTGCTGTATGCCGCCGCCCTCGCGTTCGCCGCCGCCGCCACGCCCGCGCTCGCGGCCGATTCCCCCGCCGTCGGCGCCCCTGCCCCGGACTTCAAGCTACAGGACCAGAGCGGCAAGTGGCACACGCTCGACGAGCAGAAGGGCAAGTGGGTCGTACTGTACTTCTACCCGAAGGACAACACGCCCGGCTGCACGACCCAGGCCTGCGAATTCCGCGACAACATCTTCGCGTTCCGCTCGGCCGGCGCGGTGATCCTCGGCATCAGCGTCGATGACGTCGCCTCGCACGAGGCGTTCGCGAAGGAGCATGGCCTGCCGTTCCCGATCCTCGCCGATTCGACCAAGGCGGTCGCGAAGAGCTACGGCGTGCTCTACAAGGCGATGGGCGTGATGGAAGTCGCGCGCCGCGACACCTTCATCATCGACCCGCAGGGACGCATCGCGAAGCATTACGAGAAGGTCGACCCGAAGGGCCACTCCGAATTCGTGCTCGCCGAGCTCAAGAGCCTGCAGGCGGCAGCGGCGAGCTGACCGCTTCCATCGGCGGCGGCGGTGCGACGCCACGCCGCCGCAGCTCGGCCGTCGCGCGGTCGAGCCCCTCGAGCGTCAGCGGGAACATCCGCTCCTCGACCAGTTCACGCGTGATCGCGATCGACGGCGTGTGGCCCCAGCGCGCGACCGGCTCGGGATTGAGCCAGACGAAATGGCGAAAGTGCGCCGTCAGGCGGCGCAGCCAGACCGCGCCGGCTTCGGCGTTCCAGTGCTCGACGCTGCCGCCCGGCATCGTGATCTCGTACGGGCTCATCGTCGCATCACCGACGAAAATCACGCGGTAGTCGGGCCCGTAGGTGCGGATCAGCTGATCGGTCGCGATGCGCTCGGTGTGCCGGCGCCGGTTGTCCTTCCACAGCGACTCGTACGGGAAGTTGTGGAAGTAGTAGTGCTCGAAATGGCGGAACTCGCTGCGCGCGGCCGAGAACAGCTCGTCGCAGACGCGCACGTGATCGTCCATCGAGCCGCCGATGTCGAGCAGCAGCAGCACCTTGACCGCGTTGCGCCGCTCGGGCACGAGCTTCAGGTCGAGGTAGCCGGCGTTCTTCGCGGTGGCCGCGATCGTGCCGTCGAGGTCGAGTTCCTCGGCCGCGCCCTCGCGCGCAAAGCGCCGCAGCCGGCGCAGGCCCATCTTGAAATTGCGCGTGCCGAGCTCGAGCGAGTCGTCGAGGTTGGCGAACTCGCGCCGCTCCCAGACCTTGACGGCGCGGCGCTGGCCCCCGCCCTTGCCGATGCGTATCCCCTCGGGGTTGTAGCCCAGCGTGCCGAACGGTGAGGTGCCGCCGGTGCCGATGTGGCGGCTGCCGCCCTCGTGGCGTTCGCGCTGCTGCTCGAGCCGCTCGCGCAGCGCCGCCATCAGCTCCGGCCAGCCGCCGAGCGATTCGATGCGCGCCTTTTCCTCGTCGCTGAAGGTCCGCGCGACGAGCGCGCGCAGCCACTCGGCCGGGACGTCGGCACTGAGCGCCTCGAAGAGCCGCTCGGCGCCCTTGAAGTGCGCCGCGAACAGCCGGTCGAAGCGATCGTAGTGGCGCTCGTCCTTGACGAGGCAGAGGCGCGCGAGATGGTAGAAATCCTCCGCCGACAGCCACGCGACGCGCGCGGCGAGCGCCTCGAGCAGCGTCAGGAATTCGGGCACGGTGACCGGTATGCCGCCCGAGCGCAGGTCGTCGAAGAAGCGGGTCAGCACGCCTCAGCCCTGGCGTGAGCGCCGCGACAGGAACATCACCTGCTCGACGAGGTGCATGTCCTGCTCGTTCTTCAGCAGCGCGCCGTAGAGCGGCGGCAGCGTCTTCTTCGCGTCATCGCTGCGCAGGGCCTCGGCCGGAATGTCCTCGGCGAGGAGCAGCTTGATCCAGTCGAGCAGCTCCGAGGTCGAGGGCTTCTTCTTCAGGCCCGGCACTTCGCGCAGCCGGAAGAACGCCGCCAGCGCCTCGGCGAGCAGCTCGCGCTTCAGGCCCGGGAAATGCACGTCGACGATGCTGCGCATCGTCGCCTCGTCGGGAAAGCGGATGTAGTGGAAGAAGCAGCGGCGCAGGAACGCGTCGGGCAGCTCCTTCTCGTTGTTGCTGGTGATCAGGATGATCGGCCTGTGCTTCGCCCTGACCAGCTGGCGCGTCTCGTAGACGTAGAATTCCATGCGGTCGAGCTCGCGCAGCAGGTCGTTCGGGAACTCGATGTCGGCCTTGTCGATCTCGTCGATCAGCAGCACCGGCTGCGTGTCGGACTCGAACGCCTCCCACAGCTTGCCCTTGACGATGTAGTTCGCGATATCGTGCACGCGGCCCTCGCCGAGCTGCGAATCGCGCAGCCGCGAGACCGCGTCGTACTCGTAGAGTCCCTGCTGCGCCTTGCTGGTCGACTTGATGTGCCACTCGTGGAGCGGCCGGCCGAGCGCGGCGGCGACCTCCTCGGCGAGCTGCGTCTTGCCGGTGCCGGGCTCGCCCTTGATCAGCAGCGGGCGCGCGAGCGTGACGGCGGCGTTGACGGCCAGCGCGAGTTCCGGAGTCGCGACGTAGCGCTCCGATCCGGCAAAGCGTGTCTGTGTCATTGCAGCGTCAGCTTATGCTGCGCGGGGCCGGGCAGGAAGGGTGTCGGCGCGCCCTGCGCCCAGTCGTCGAAGCCGCTGCGGTAAAACGGCGAGAGCGGATGGCCGCTCGGGCCGCCCGGCACCTCGAGATAAGCCTGCGCCTCGTGGCCGGGCGAGACTGCGAAACGCTCCGAGGCGCCGAAGTTCTCGCCCTGCACGCGCGGCATGTCCTGATCGCCGGGCAGCGGCGGCACGCGCATGTCGAGCCAGCGGCGCGCAAACGGCACCGCGCCCGACAGCGGATGCGCGACCCGGACCGGCCGGGCGCGACTCCAGCTGCAGCGCGCGAGCGTGCCGCAGCGCTCGCGCAGCCCGGCCTCGGCGGCGTCGATCTGCGCGAGCAGGAACGGGCGCCATGCGGCGGGCTGCCCCTGCAGGATCTGCCACGCGGTGGCCGCGAACTGCGGCGGCGCGCCGTATGCGTCCGGTGCGAGCCCCTCCTGCTCGAGCACGAGCGACCAGAGCGCGGCCACACTCGCCCGCTGCGCGGTGCGCACCAGCGCGTAGGCGACCGAATCGGCCGACGCGCGCGCCATCGGCGCCGCGATCAGCCGGCGGAATTCCGCGCGCCGCGGCGCGTCCGCGAGCGCGACGTCATCGAGCAGCCCGAGGAACAGGTCGCGCCACGGCGCAAGGAAATGCGCGCGGTCATCGAGCTGGATCGCGAGCATGTCGGCGGGAGTCGCGGGGGTGATAAGCGCCGCGAGATCGTCGCGGATCTGGCCGGCGCGCGCGCCGAGGTCGTAGCCGACGCCGCTCGCCGTCTCGTCATCGCCGATCAGCGCGGCGGCACTGCCGCCGACGACGCGGGCATTGGCACTCCACAGACTGCCCGACGGCGGATCGACGATGCGCGGCTGCTGCGCCGGATCGAGGTACGCGCCGCCGGCGGCGCGCAGCGGCCCGCGCGCGGCGGGGATGCGCCCGAGCAATGTCCAGGCGATGTGGCCGTCGCGATCGCCGACCACCATGTTCTGGTGCGGGATGCCGACCTGCGGGGCAACCGCGAGCGCCTCGGCGACCGACGTCGCGCGCTCGAGCGCGAGAATGCCGAGTGAAGTCGCGCCGGGCGCCGCGGCGAGCCAGGTCGCGAGCTGGCATTCGACGGCGCCGCCGGCCTCGCGCGTCGCGAACACGATGCCCTCCTCGCCGCGCAGGATCCGCAGGCGCTCGGTGCGTGCATCGCGCACGCGGATGCGCGCGGTGTCCGCCTCGAACGCGAGCTCGCGCCCGTCGAGACCCTGGTATGTACCGGCATCGGGATCGCAACGGGTCCAGCGCAGGTCGAGCCAGTCGCCGTAGCTGTTGGTGAAGCCCCAGGCGATGTGGCCGTTCGAGCCCGCGACCAGCGCCGGCACGCCGGCGAGCGTCACGCCGTTGAGGTCGTAGGCACCGTCATCGGTGCGCAGCCGCGCGCGGTACCAGACCGGCGGGACATCGAGACCGAGATGCATGTCGTTCGCGACCAGCGCCGCACCGCTCGCGCTGCGCGCGCCGGCCAGCACCCAGTTGTTGCTGCCGATGCCGCGCGGGTCGGGTGCATCGTCGATGACGGCGGCGGTGGGCGGCGCCGTGCCGGCCGCCGGCGGCGCCAGCGACCACAGCTGCGGCGGCGGCAGGGCCGGCACCTCGGGCGGCGGCGCATCCGGGTCGGCTGGCGCATCCCACTCGCTGCCGGCCGGCAGCAGGAAGGCGAGCACGGTCGCCGCGTCCGCCTCGCCGAGGCGCCGCGTGAGCGCGCCGGCGAGCGCATCGCGACGCTGCTCGGTCGCGAAATCGTGGTACTGCAGCTGCCACCACATCGCGTGCACGACCAGCAGCGAGTCCTCGTCGCGCCAGATCTCCGGCGTCACGCGCAGCAGCCAGTACTCCCACGGCCGGCTGCGCAGGCTCGCGAGACCCTCGTTCACGCCGCGCACGTAGGCATCCATCAGCGCGTGCTCGGCCGGCGTGAAATTCGCGACGATCTCGCGCGCGACGCGCCGGAAGCGGAACAGGCGCGCCTTGCGGTCGTGATCGAGCGCGACCGCGCCGAACAGCTCGGCGAGTTCACCGGCGGCGAAGCGCCGCGACAGGTCCATCTGGAAATAGCGGTCCTGGCCGTGCGCGAAGCCGAGGCCATAGGCGAGCGCCGTGCGATCGGCACCGCTGACGGTCGGCGTGCCGCGTGCGTCGCGCTCTATCGTCACAGTGCCGGGCGCGCCTTCGGCGTGATACTCGCCGTCGAGCTGCGGCAGCGAGGCGCGCAGCAGCAGCCAGGCGCAGGCTGCCGCCGCGATGGCGGCGGCGAGCAGCGCGAGCACGAGACGGCGCAGCAAGCGCAGCATCTAACCGCGCGTCACTTCGAGGATGTGCATCGAATTGGTGCCGCCCGCGACGCCGGTCAGTGCGCCGGACGTGACGATCACGTGATCGCCCGGCTCGACGAGCCGCAGCTCGAGCAGCCGCGCGAAAATCGAAGCCTGCACGTGCGCGGTGTCCGACTGCGTGACGTCGAAGGCGACCGGGTACACGCCACGATAGAGCGTGACCCGCCGGCTGGTCGCCGCGTGGCGCGTGAAGGCGTAGATCGGGATGTCGGAACGGATGCGCGACATCCACAGCGCCGTCGAGCCCGACTCGGTGAGCGCGACGATCGCGCGCACACGCATGTGGTTCGCGGTGTACATCACCGCCATCGCGATCGCCTCGTCGGTGCGGCTGAAGTGCCCGTCGTTGCGGTGGCGCGCGCGCGCATGCGCCAGCTGGTACTTCTCGGCCCCGGCGATCACGTGCGCCATCGCCTCGACCGCCTTGACCGGATAGCGCCCGACCGCGGTTTCGGCCGAGAGCATCACGGCATCGGTGCCGTCCATCACGGCATTGGCGACGTCGCTGACCTCGGCGCGGGTCGGCACCGGGTTCTGGATCATCGACTCCATCATCTGCGTCGCGGTGATCGCGACACGGAACTTGTTGCGCGCCTGGTGCAGGATCGTCTTCTGCAGCCCGGTCAGCTCGGCGTAACCCATTTCGACGCCAAGGTCGCCACGCGCGACCATCACGACGTCGGTCTCGTCGAGGATGGCCGGCAGGTTCTGCACCGATTCGTGGCGCTCGATCTTCGCGACGATGCGCCCCTGCCCACCCGATTCGCGCAGCCGCGCGCGGGCCTCGCGGATGTCGTTTGCGTCGCGCGCGAAAGACACCGCGACATAGTCGATCTGCTGCGCGGCGGCGAAGCGGATGTCGTCGCGGTCCTTGTCGGACAGCGCCGGCGCCGAGATGCCGCCGCCCTGGCGATTCAGGCCCTTGCGGTTCGACAGCTCGCCGCCGACCCGCACGACCGTCTCGACGCGCGGCCCGTCGACCGAACGCACGTCGAGCAGGATCTGGCCGTCGGCGAGCAGCAGCGTGTCGCCCGGGCGCACGTCGCGGTGCAGGTTATCGTAGGCGATGCCGACTTCGCGGCTCGTGCCGGCGTCGGCGCCGAGCCGCGGGTCGAGGGCGAACGCGTCGCCCTCGGCGAGCTGCACGCTGCCGTCGCGGAAGCTCTCGATGCGGATCTTCGGCCCGCCGAGGTCGGCGAGCAGCCCGACGATCTTGCCGGCGCGGGCCGACGCGGCGCGCACCAGCTCGATGCGGCGCTCGTGGTCCTGCTGCGCGCCGTGCGAGAAGTTCAGCCGGGCGACGTCGAGCCCGGCCCTGATCATCTCGGTGAGGACCCCGAGGTCGTCGGTGGCGGGGCCGAGCGTGGCGACGATCTTGGTGCGGCGTTGCATAAGCCGGCAACGTTATCACGGCCGCCAGCCGGTCGTTAACGCCAGGCGGCGCGTCAGGCGGCGGCGCGCTCCTCGAGCACGGCGACCGCCGGTAATGTCCTGCCCTCGACGAACTCGAGGAACGCGCCGCCACCGGTCGAGATGTACGAGATGCCGTCGCCGACGCCGTACTTCTCGATCGCGGCCAGCGTATCGCCGCCGCCGGCGATCGAGAACGCCTTGCTGCGCGCGATCGCATTGGCGATCGTCCGCGTGCCCTCGCCGAACTGCGGGAACTCGAAGACGCCGACCGGGCCGTTCCAGATCACCGTGCCCGCGGCCTCGAGGATCGCGGCGAAGCGCTCGGCCGTATCCGGGCCAATGTCGAGGATCAGCTCGTCGGCGCCGACGTCGTGGACCCCACGCACGTCGGCGTGCGCGGTCGCGGCGAATTCGTGCGCGACGACCACGTCGGTCGGCAGCGGAATCTCGGCGCCGCGCGCGCGCGCCTGCCCGATCAGGCCGCGCGCGACGTCGAGCATCTCGGCCTCGTGCAGCGACTTGCCGACCGCGACGCCGGTCGCCGCGAGGAAGGTGTTGGCGATGCCGCCGCCGACGATCAGCCGGTCGACCTTCGCGAGCAGCGACTCGAGCACCTTCAGCTTGGAGGAGACCTTCGAGCCCGCGACGATCGCGACCAGCGGCCGCGCCGGCTGCTCGAGCGCGCGCTCGAGCGCCTCGAGCTCGGCGGTCAGCAGCGGCCCGGCGCAGGCGACCGGCGCGAAGCGCGCGATGCCGTGGGTGCTCGCCTCGGCGCGGTGCGCGGTGCCGAACGCGTCCATCACGAACACGTCGCACATCGCGGCCATGCGCCGCGCGAGCGCCTCGTCGTTGGTGCGCTCGCCCTTGTTGAAGCGCACGTTCTCGCACAGCACCGCCTCGCCGAAGCCGATGTCGACGCCGCCGCCGAGCCAGTTCTCGCGCAGCGGCACCGGCTTGCCGAGCAGCTCCGACAGGCGCACGGCCACCGGCGCGAGCGAGTTCTCCGCCGAGTAGTGGCCCTCGACCGGCCGGCCGAGATGCGACAGGATGATCACCTTCGCGCCGTGCTGCATCGCGTAGCGGATCGTCGGCAGCGCCGCACGGATGCGCGCATCGCTCGTGACCACGCCTTTGGCGACCGGCACGTTCAGGTCTTCGCGGATCATCACGCGCTTGCCGGCGAGATCGACCTCGCTCATGCGCAGGACCTTCACGACGCGCTCCTCACTTCGCGCGCGACCAGGCGGCGACGACATCGAGCAGGCGGTTCGAGAAGCCCCACTCGTTGTCGTACCACGAGCAGACCTTGACCAGCCTGCCCTCGATGACCTTGGTCATCGTGTCGTCGTAGGTGGAGGAATGCGGGTCGTGGTTGTAGTCGATCGACACGAGCGGCTCACTGGTATACGCGAGCACGCCCTTCAGCGGACCGTCGGCCGCCGCGCGCATCAGCGCATTGATCTCCTCGACCGTCGTGTCGCGGGCGGCCGTGAACGTCAGGTCGACCAGCGAGACGTTGATCGTCGGCACGCGCACCGCGTAACCGTCGAGCTTGCCCTTCAATGCCGGCAGCACGAGGCCGATCGCCGCGGCGGCACCGGTCTTGGTCGGGATCATCGACATGGTGGCCGAACGCGCGCGGCGCAGGTCCGAGTGGTAGACGTCGGTCAGCACCTGGTCGTTGGTGTAGGCGTGGATCGTCGTCATCAGGCCGCCGACGATGCCGATGCCCTCGTGCAGCACCTTCGCGACCGGCGCGAGGCAGTTGGTCGTGCAGGACGCGTTCGAAATCACCTGGTGGCTCGCCTTCAGCTCACCGTGGTTGACGCCGTAGACGACCGTCGCGTCGACGTCGTTGCCGCCCGGCGCCGAGATCAGCACCTTCTTCGCGCCGCCCGCGAGATGCGCGCTGGCCTTCGCCTTGCTGGTGAACAGGCCGGTGCTCTCGATCACGATGTCGACGCCGAGCTCGCCCCACGGCAGCTTCGCCGGGTCGCGCTCGGCGAGCACGCGCACGCGGTCGCCATCGACGATCATCGAGTCGCCGTCGACGCGCACTTCGCCCGGGAACCGGCCGTGCGCGGTGTCATGGCGGGTCAGGTGGGCGTTGGTCTGCGCGTTGCCGAGATCGTTCACCGCGACGATCGCGATTTCCTTCGTGCGCTTCGCCTCGTAGAGCGCGCGCAGCACGTTGCGGCCGATACGCCCGTAACCATTGATGCCGACCTTGATAGCCATGACCTTCGCTTCCTCCTGCCTGCTCCGTGTGATGTCAGCCCAATTGTGCGCTGACCGCGGCCACGACGTGCTCCGCCGTGAAACCGAAATGCCTGAACAGCGCGGCGCCCTTGCCCGAGGCGCCGAAACGGTCGATGCCGATCACCTCGCCGTCCGTGCCGACATAGCGCCACCAGCTCTGGCGCGCCGCCGCCTCGACGGCGACGCGGCGCGTGACCGCGCGCGGCAGCACCGCCTCGCGCCACGCGGCATCCTGCGCATCGAACACGCCGGTCGAGGGCATCGACACGAGCCGTACGCGCCGGCCCTGGGCCTGCAGCGTGTGCACCGCCTCGGCCGCGATGCCGACCTCCGAGCCGCTCGCGATCACGATCGCCTCGGGCGCGCCGTCGCAGTCGAGCAGCACATAGCCGCCCCGCGCGATCGCGGCGACCTGCACCGGCGTGCGTGGCTGCTGCGGCAATGCCTGGCGCGTCAGCACCAAGGCCGTGGGCCCGTCGCCGCGCTCGAGCGCCGCGCGCCACGCGACCGCGGTCTCGACGGCGTCGGCCGGCCGCCACAGCGCGAGGCCCGGCATCGCGCGCAGCGAGGCGAGCTGCTCGATGGGCTGGTGCGTCGGGCCGTCTTCGCCGAGGCCGATCGAGTCGTGCGTGTAGACGAGGATCACCGGCTGGTGCATCAGCGCGGCGAGGCGCACGGCGTTGCGCGCATAGTCGGAGAACACGAGGAAGGTGCCGCCGTACGGGCGGATCCCGCCGTGCAGCGTGAAACCGCTCATCATCGCGGTCATCGCGAATTCGCGCACGCCGTAGTGGATGTAGTCGCCGCCCGCATCGTCGGCGGTGAGCGTGCGCGAGGCCTTGCGCTGCGTGTTGACCGAGCCGGTGAGGTCCGCCGAGCCGCCGACCAGCTCGGGCAGGCCCGCTCCAATCACCTCGAGCACGGCGCCGGAGGATGCGCGCGTGGCCTGCGGCGCGCCGAGCGACTGCGCGGCGGCGAGCGCCGCATCGAGCAGCGCACCGGCATTTTCCGGCAGCCTGCCCGCCATGCGCCGCTCGTACTCGGCCGCGAGTTCCGGGAACGCCTTGCGGTAGCGGCGAAAGCGCCGCTGCCAGCTCTTCTCGGCGGCATCGCCCTTCGCGCGGCAGTCCCACTGCGCACGGATGTCTCCGGGCACATCGAACGGGGGCGCACTCCAGCCGAGCGCCTCGCGCGCCGCCGCGACCTCGGCCGCGCCGAGCGCCTCGCCGTGCGCGCTGCTGGTGCCCTGCCGGTTCGGCGCACCGAAGCCGATGATCGTGCGCGCGAGGATGATCGTCGGCTGCTTCTTGTGCGCCCGCGCCTTGCGCAGCGCCGAGGCGACCGCCGCCGAGTCGTGGCCGTCGACGTCGCGGATCACGTGCCAGCCGTAGGCGGCGAAGCGCTTGGCGACATCGTCGGTGCACCAGCCCTGCACCTTGCCGTCGATCGAGATGCCGTTGTCGTCGAACACCGCGACCAGCTTGCCGAGCTTCAGCGTGCCGGCGAGCGAGGCGGCCTCGTGCGAGATGCCTTCCATCAGACAACCGTCGCCGACGAACACCCAGGTGTGGTGATCGACGACCTCGTGCCCAGGGCGATTGAACGCCGCGGCGAGCATCTTCTCGGCGAGCGCCATGCCGACGGCGTTGGCGAGGCCCTGGCCGAGCGGACCGGTGGTCGTCTCGATGCCGATGTCGAGGTCGCGTTCCGGATGGCCCGCGGTGCGCGCGCCGAGCTGACGGAAGTTCCTGATCTCGTCGAGCCCGAGCGGATAGCCGGTCAGGTGCAGCAGTCCGTAGAGCAGCATCGATGCGTGCCCGTTCGAGAGCACGAAGCGGTCGCGATCGACCCAGCGCGGATTGCCCGGATTGTGCTTCAGCACGTCGCGCCACAGCACCTCGGCGATGTCCGCCATGCCCATCGGCGCGCCCGGATGGCCGGAGCCGGCGGCCTGGACGGCGTCCATGGCGAGTGCGCGCAGGGCATTGGCGAGATCGCGGCGTGTTGGCATGGTGACGGGCGGTACCGGGGGGCCAGGGGGGCGGGCATTGTCCAATAGCGCAGCGCGGACGGCAAACGGAAGCTGGCCCGCACGCCGCGCCGAAACTGCACCTGGCGCGCGCGGGCCCGTATAATGGGCGTTTTCGCCGACGAGCGCGCCCGGGACATGTCCAGCAGTTACCTCTTTACCTCCGAGTCGGTATCCGAAGGCCATCCCGACAAGATCGCCGACCAGATCTCCGACGCCGTGCTCGACGAGATCCTGACCCAGGATCCGCGCGGCCGCGTGGCCTGCGAGACACTGATCAAGACCGGCGTCGTGATCGTTGCCGGCGAAGTCACGACCAGCGCCTGGGTCGACCTCGAGGCGCTGGTGCGCAGGACCGTGCTCGGCATCGGCTACAACCACTCCGACATGGGCTTCGACGGCGCGACCTGCGGCGTGCTGAACGTGATCGGCAAGCAGTCGCCCGACATCGCGCAGGGCGTCGACCGCAAGAACGAGCGCAAGCAGGGCGCGGGCGACCAGGGGCTGATGTTCGGCTACGCGAGCAACGAGACCGACGTGCTGATGCCCGCGCCGATCACGTATGCGCACCGGCTCGTGCAGCGCCAGGCCTGGGTGCGCAAGAAGGGCCGGCTCGAGTGGCTGCGTCCCGACGCCAAGAGCCAGGTGTCGCTGCGTTACGAGGACGACAAGCCGGTCGCGATCGACGCGGTCGTGCTGTCGACACAGCACTCGCCCGACGTGTCGACGAAGCGGCTGCGCGAAGCGGTGATGGACGAGGTGATCCTGCCGGTGCTGCCGAAGAAGTGGCTGCACAAGGGCACGAAGTTCCATATCAATCCGACCGGCCGTTTCGTGATCGGCGGGCCGGTCGGCGACTGCGGCCTGACCGGCCGCAAGATCATCGTCGACACCTACGGCGGCTTCGCGCGCCACGGCGGCGGCGCGTTCTCGGGCAAGGACCCGTCGAAGGTCGATCGTTCGGCCGCATATGCGTGCCGCTACGTCGCGAAGAACATCGTCGCCGCGGGCCTCGCCGGGCGCTGCGAAGTGCAGGTGAGCTACGCGATCGGCGTCGCCGAGCCGACCTCGATCATGGTCGAGACCTTCGGCACCGGCAGGCTGGCGCGCGAGAAGCTGACGCAGCTCGTGCGCCACCACTTCGACCTGACGCCCTACGGCCTGCGCGAAATGCTCGATCTCGCCCGGCCGATCTACTTCCGGACCGCCGCCTACGGCCACTTCGGCCGCGAGGACGCGGACTTCACCTGGGAGCGCACCGACAAGGCGGCGGCGCTCGCCGGAGAACTGCGCGGCGCGCGCACGCGCGCCGCCTGAGGGCCGCACCGGCCTGAGGAGCGCTGCGACAGGGGCAAGCCCTGCCAGGCTCAGGCGACGGTGCAAACATGACAACGGCGCTCGTCATGACATTCGGAGCACGACATGACCGCAGCAGCCATACCTTCCCCGGGCACGACGCCCGACCATTTCGTCCGCAACATCGACGATGCCGACTGGGGCCGCAAGGAGATGGCCATCGCCGAGACCGAGATGCCCGGTCTGATGGCGATCCGCCGTGAGTTCGGCCCATCGCAGCCGCTGAAGGGCGCGCGCATCGCCGGATCGCTGCACATGACGATCCAGACCGCGATGCTGATCGACACGCTGAAGGCGCTCGGCGCCGAAGTGCGCTGGGCCTCGTGCAACATCTACTCGACGCAGGACCACGCCGCCGCGGCAATCGCCGCCGCCGGCACGCCCGTGTTCGCCTACAAGGGTGAAACGCTCGACGAGTACTGGCAGTTCACGCACCGCATCTTCGATTGGCCGGGCAAGCAGTACGCCAACATGATCCTCGACGACGGTGGCGATGCGACGCTGCTGATGCTGCTCGGCGCGCAGGCCGAGCAGGACCCGGCGGTGATCGCGACGCCGACCAACGAGGAGGAGACCGCGCTCTACGGCGCGATCCGCCGCCAGCTGGCCGCGAGTCCGGGCTGGTACTCGAAGCGCCTCGCGCAGATCAGGGGCGTCACCGAGGAGACCACGACCGGCGTCAAGCGGCTCTACCAGCTGCAGCGCGAAGGCCGCCTGCCGTTCCCGGCGATCAACGTCAACGACTCGGTCACGAAGTCGAAGTTCGACAACCTCTACGGCTGCCGCGAGTCGCTGGTCGATGCGATCAAGCGGGCGACCGACGTGATGGTTGCCGGCAAGATCGCCGTGGTCGCCGGCTACGGTGACGTCGGCAAGGGCTCGGCCGAATCGCTGCGTGCGCTGTCCGCGCAGGTGTGGATCACCGAGATCGATCCGATCTGCGCGCTGCAGGCCGCGATGGAAGGCTACCGGGTCGTCACGATGGAGGAGGCCTGCGACCAGGCCGACATCTTCGTCACCGCGACCGGCAACCTGAACGTGATCACGCACGAGCACATGCGCCGCATGAAGCACCAGGCGATCGTGTGCAACATCGGCCACTTCGACAGCGAGATCGAGATCGCCGCGCTGAAGCAGTACCGCTGGGAGAACATCAAGCCGCAGGTCGACCACGTGATCTTCCCCGACGGCAAGCGCCTGATCGTGCTCGCCGAGGGGCGGCTGGTGAACCTCGGCTGCGGCACCGGGCATCCGTCGTTCGTGATGTCGAACTCGTTCACGAACCAGGTGCTCGCGCAGATCGAGCTGTTCGCGCACGGCGCGAACTACCGCAACGAGGTCTACGTGCTGCCGAAGCACCTCGACGAGAAGGTCGCGCAGCTGCACCTCGAGCGCATCGGCGCGAAACTGACCACGCTGACGCCACAGCAGTCGGCGTACATCGGCGTGCCGGCGCAGGGACCGTTCAAGCCCGACCACTACCGGTACTGAGCCGCGGCGGGCAGCCGCGCAGCCGGTCCCGGGCCGCGGCTGCCCGCTTTTGTGTGATCGAGTTGGCAGCGCCGGAACACCGGTGGCCTGCCGCACATAATCCGGCCGCATTCCGTGAAATGGTTCGCGCCACGTCGCGGGTCGGCGACGGAGTATCCCCGTTGGTCCGCCGCATGGCGGTCACCACGGAGGCGTTACCGGAATGCAAAGTCCAGGGGCGGCCGCGCATACGCACTCCCACGTGGAGGGTTCGGGCGGTCAGGCGCGCGCGGCGCGCAAAGACGTCGTCATTTTCACTGCCGACGATGAATTCCTGCTGAGTCTCGGGCCGGCGATGGACGATCGCCACCGCTCGCGCACGACCGACGGCACCGGCGCCTGGACCGACACGGTCCGCGGCCGCGCGGGTGTCGCGCTCGTCGACGCGGCCACGCTCGCGAATGCACCCGAGATCGTGCGCACGATGGAGGCGGAATTCCCCGCCCTCGCCCTCGTGGTCGTCGCACCGGCCGCCGCCCGCGCCCAGTGGTCGCTCGCGCTGACGCGCGGCTCGATCGCCCGGCTGCTCGATCGCGAGAGCCTGACGACCGAGGCGATCGCCGAGGCGCTCACCGTGGAGCCGCGCGCGCGTGCCGCGCAGGCCGCCGCAGGTGCGTCCGCGGCCGATGGCTCCCCGCCGGGCCGCGCCCGCGGCCTGCTGATTCCCGGCGCGATTCTCGCGGCCGTCGCACTCGCGGGCGTGCTGTGGTTCGCATTCGCCGGCAAGGACGACGCACCGCCTCCGCCAGCCGGACCTGCCGCCAGCGAAGACGGCGCTGCCACGACCGCCCCGCCGCCGCCCGTCGCGACGGCGCCGGCCACCGAGACGCTGTCGGTCCCCGAACTGCTGTCCGCCGCGCGCGTCGCGTTCGGCGAGCGCCGCTACGTCGAGCCGGCGGGCAACAGCGCGCTCGATCTCTATGCACGCGCGCTCGCGGCGGACGCGGACAACGCCGAAGCGGATAACGGCGTGCAGCGTGTGGTCGCGATCGCGGTCGCGCAGCTGCAGGCCACGATCAAGTCGGGCCAGTTCGACGACGCCACCAGCCTGCTCGAGCGTCTGCATGCCGTCGCACCGGACGACCCGGCACTCGCCACCGCCGCGCAGGAACTCGCGGCGGCGCGCCCGAAGTGGCTCGCCACGCGCGCGCGCGAGGCGATCGCCGCCGACCAGTTGCAGACCGCCGAGCGGCTGATCGGCGAGCTCGCCGCGCTCGGCGCCGACAAGGCCACGCTGCAGGAGCTGCGGCGCGGCGTGGACGCCCGGCGCCGTGACTCCGACCTGTCGCGCGCGCTGGCCGACGCACGCGCCTCGCTGACCGGCGCCTCGTTGCTCGACGGCTCGGCGTCGGGGCCGCGCGCGCGGCTCACAGCACTGCAGCAGATCGACCGCCGCAATGCGCAGGTCGTCGCATTCCAGCGCGACTACCAGGCAGCGCTGACGCGCGGCGGCCGCGAGGCCATCCGCGCGGGCAATTTCGACGGCGCCGAAAAACTGCTGGCCGCCGCGGCCGATCTCGGCAATTCGCGCGACGTCGCCGACGCGCGCAAGGAGCTGCAGACCGCGCGCGATGCGAGCGCCGAACGTGAGCAGCAGCAGCGCGCCGAGGCCGCCCGGCAGCGGGCGGAGCGCAGCACGCAGACGGCCGCGGCACCGCTGCCGCCGCCGAAGATGCCGAAGGCCAAGCGCCGCAGCGCACCGAAATATCCGCCGGCCGCCGAGCGCGACGGCATCGAGGGGGCGGTCGTCGTCGAGTTCTCGCTGACGCCCGAGGGGCGTACCCGCGACATCGCGGTGATCGAGTCGACGCCACCCGGCGTCTTCGACGAGGCCGCCGTCGAGGCCGTGAGCAGCTGGCGCTTCGAGTCGATCAGCGCGGCCGACGCCGCGCGGCTGCCGCGCAGCTCGGTCCGCCTCGCCTTCAGGATCGGAGAGCAGTGATGAAACGCAGGCGCTACGACTTCGATCTCGCACAGCTGCTGCCGGTGGCGGTTGCGACGACATTCGCCGCGGTGCTGACCGTGCTGCTGACGCTCGGCATCCAGCGCGCATCACAGCTGCAATCGGCCTCGAGCGCGCTGCAGCTCGCCTCCGAGCTGCGCTCACTGCCGCAGTACTTCGGCACCGAACTGACGCTCGTGCAGCGCGGCCTCGAGTCGCGCACCTTCGTTGGCGAGCCGCTGCAGGAGATCGCGACGGCCCGTGACGGTTTCGACAAGGCGCTCGAGCGCATCGACGCCGAGCTGCTGGCGGCCGGCCTCGGCAGCACGGTCGAGATCCAGCGCATCCGCGGCGCGCTCGACGCGGCCTGGGCGCGGTTCGCGCCGCTGCTCAGCGCGGTGACCGGGCACACCGGCGCGCCGTATGCCGACACGCTGTCCGGCTCGCGGCTGAACGCGACGGGCCGCGCGCTGAAGGGCGACGTCGACGCCGCGCTCGCCGCGCAGGCCGACTCGGTGCGCGACGTCGGCGGCGCGCTCAAGGATCTCGCCGCGGGCCTGCAGGACGCGGTCGGCGACCGCGGCCGCAGCTTGCGCAGCTTCCTGCTGATCGGCGCTGCCGTGGCGGGCCTGCTGCTCGTGCTGATGCTGTACTTCTCGCTGCGCTCGCGGCGTGCCTCGGCGGACGCGCGGCGCGCCGAGCGCCAGGTGGCGGACATCCTCGGCACGGTGCGCGAGGGCCTGTTCCTGCTCGACCGCAACCTCTCGCTCGGCGCCGTGTACTCGGCATCGCTGCCGCGCATCCTGCACACCGACGCCGTGCGCGACCGCGCCTTCGAGGATCTGCTGCGCCCGCTCGTGCCGGCCAAGACGCTCGCGACCGCGATGAAGTTCGTCAACCTGCTGTGGAAGGAGAAGGTGCACGAGGACCTGATCGACACGGTCAATCCGCTGAACCAGATCGAGGTGCAGTTCGCGCGCAGCGGCGGCGGCACCGAGTCGCGCTTCCTGTCGTTCGCGTTCAAGCGCGTCAAGGGCGGCGGCGCGCAGGGCGAGCATCTGCTCGGCATCGTCACCGACATCACCGACCGCGTGCAGATCGCGCGCGAGCTCGAGCAGTCGAAGGCCGACAACCAGGCACAGCTCGATCTCGTGATGCAGCTGCTGCGGGTGCCGTTCGCGCAGCTGCAGTCGTTCGTGCAGGACGCGGACATGGCGCTGCGCAAGAGCAACGCGATCCTGAAGCAGCCGGGGCGCGAGGCGACCGAGCTGCGCGCCAAGCTCAACGGCGTGTTCCGCGAAGTGCACACCGTCAAGGGCGAGGCCGGCGCGCTCGGCCTCGCGTCGATCGCCGCGCGCCTGCACCAGCTCGAGGAGAGCCTCGCGGCACTGCGCGAGAAGAGCCAGGTCGACGGCAACGACTTCATTCCGGTCGTCGTGCGGCTCGATGAGCTGATGTCGCATCTCGCCGGCATCGGCCAGTTCGCCGACCGTCTCGCCGAGGTGCAGCCGAAGGGCGACACGATGCGCTCGATCGTGCCGCCGCTGCTCGCGAACCAGGTCATCGGCGCGGACGCCGAGCCGCCGCTCGAGCAGCTGCTCGCGCAGGTCGTGCGCGACAGCGCCGCGGCGCAGGGCAAGCGCGCCGCGCTGCAATGCCGGGGGCTGCAGGACATTCCGCCGGCCTACCGCAAGGCCGTGCACGACATCACGATCCACATGGCGCGCAACGCCGTCGTGCACGGCATCGAGGCCCCCGAGGGCCGCGCGGCGGCGAGCAAGCACGACACCGCGGCGGTGCGCGTGAGCTTCGAGCAGAGCGGCAGCGAAGGTTACGTGCTCACCGTCGAGGACGACGGCCAGGGCCTGCCGTACGAGCGCATCCTCGACACCGCGCTGCGCAAGGGGCTCGTCTCGCCCGCCGATGCGGCGCGCATGGAGCGCCCCGCCGTCTACGGCCTGATCTTCCGGTCGGGCTTCTCGACCGCCGAACAGGTGACCGAACACGCCGGCCGCGGCGTCGGCCTCGACGCGGTAAGCCAGACGGTGCGCGAACTCGGCGGCTCGATCGGCATCGCGACCGCCGAGGGCAAGTTCACGCGCTTTCGCATGAAGCTGCCCCGCGCCGAAACGCCCGCGGCGACGCATGCGGCGTAGGCGGCCATGAACGCGACGCGCGCACACCGCCTGATGATCGTCGACGACTCGAACGTCATGCGTCGCAAGATCGAGCGCTCGCAGGACATTCCGAACGTCGAGATCGTCGGCACGGCCGGCAACGGCCACGAGGCGCTCGCATTGCACGCCGAGGCGCGCCCGACGCTCGTGACGATGGACCTGACGATGCCCGAGATGGACGGCATCGAGTGCGTCGAGCAGCTCGTCGGGCGTGACCCCGACATCCGCATTCTCGTGATCTCGGCGCTCGCCGACAAGGCGACGGCGATCGAGGCGCTCGAGAAGGGCGCGAGCGGCTTCCTGTGCAAGCCTTTCACCGAGCGGCAGCTGAACGATGCGCTCGTCAAGCTGATCGAGTCCTGAGCGGCCGCGATGTCACTGCAACGCGAAATCGGCACATTCGTCTCGGCGGTGCTCAACTACTTCGACACCGCCGTGCAGCAGGCGGCGGTGGTCGGCACGCCCTATCTCGCGCTCGGCAAGCCGCCCGACATCTTCGACTACACCGGCATGATCCGCATTTCCGGCAAGAAGAAGGGCGTCGTCTATTTCACCGCGCCGAAGGGCATGCTGTCGGTGATGCTGATGCGCATGCAGGAAACCGACATGAGCGACGCGAACCTGCGCGATCTCGTCGGCGAGGTCGCGAACACGCTGTCGGGCAACGCGCGCAAGGACTTCGGCCGCAACTTCATCATCTCGACCCCGTCGGTCGTCACCGGCACCTCGACGACGATCGGCCACTCGCCCGACACGCGCCCGATCGTCGTGCCGATCGACTGGCGCACCTACCACGCGAACCTCGTAGTCTGCCTGAACTAGGGCAGAACCCGCGCGGACCTCAGCCGGAGCGCCAGCGCCGCGGCTCCGGGGGCCGGGCGAGTCGAGCGCGGCTTCTTCGAAGCCGTGCCCTCACCGCGGCGGCGCTCGGCGAAGTGGAACTTCAGTGACGGAGGCCTCGCGGTCGCCTCGCTTTGCCCGCCGCGGCTCGGCGCTCTCCACGCCCGGCCCCCGGAGCCGCGGCGCTGGCGCTCGCGCAGTGATCCACGCAGGCTCGTACCCGGCAGCTTCAGCCGCGCTTGCGCGCGAGCAGCAGGCCGTCGCCGATCGGCACCAGCGAGATGTCGACGCGCGCATCGTCGCGCGCGCGATCGTTCAGGGCCCGGATCGCGTTGGTCTCGGTATCCTGCACCGTGGGATCCGCGACGTCGCCGCCCCACAGCACGTTGTCGACCGCGAGCAGTCCGCCGGGGCGCAGCAGCTCGACGACGCGCTCGTAGTAGGCGACATAGTTCGTCTTGTCGGCATCGATGAACGCGAAATCGAACGACGAGCCGTGGCCGTCCGCGAGCAGGCCGTCGAGCGTCGCAAGCGCGGGTGCGAGCCGCAGGTCGATGCGCGAGTCGACGCCGGCCTCGGCCCAGAAGCGCCGCGCGATCGCGGTCCATTCGGCGCTCACGTCGCAGGCGACGATCCGGCCGTCACCCGGCATCGCGAGGGCCACCGCGAGCGCGGAGTAACCGGTGAAGGTGCCGACCTCGAGGCAGCGCCGCGCATCGATCAGGCGCACCAGCAACTGCAGCAGCTGGCCCTGCTCGGGCGCGATCTGCATGCTCGCCTGCGGCATCTTGGCGGTGAGCTGGCGCAGCCGGGCGAGCACCGCGGCCTCGCGCACCGTGTTTTCGACGAGATAGCGCTGCAGGCGCTCGTTCATTGCAAGGGTCGTATTGGTCATATGCCGGGGCCTCTGTGGTCTGCTTCACAATATCACGCACGCACCGGTGCGGCGGCGCACGGCGTCGGCGAACGCCGACGCGCTTTGTCGGAACCCGGTCACTTTGGCACCGTGGGGGCTTTGCTACCATCCGCGCGTGACGGCGCGACTCATCCAGTTGACCGATCCGCACCTGTACGGCGACGCCGCCGCGACACTACGCGGCATCGCGACCCTGCCGGCGCTCGAGCGCGCGCTCGCGCACGCGCTCGCGCATCACGGGGACGCCGCCGCGATACTCGTGACCGGTGATCTCGTGCAGGACGATCCCGGCGGCTACGCCCACATCCGCCACCTGTTCGGCCGCCTCGGCAAACCGGTCTACTGCATCGCCGGCAACCACGACCTCGTCGGGCCGATGCACGCTGCGCTCGCCGGCGCGCCGTTCCAGATCGACGGACACTTCGACATCGGGCGCTGGCGCGTCGTGCTGCTCGACAGCTCGGTGCCCGGCACCGCGAGCGGGCGGCTCGCCGCGGACACGCTCGCCCGCCTCGATGCCACGCTCGGCGCCGCGGCCGGTCGCGCCGCGCTCGTCTGCCTGCATCATCATCCGGTCGACATGGACAGCCTGTGGCTCGACCAGGTCGGCCTCGGCAACCGCGACGAGTTCCTGGCGGTGATCGACCGGCACCCGCAGGTGCGCGCGATCCTGTGGGGGCACGTGCACCAGGAGTACGACGGCGCGCGCGGCGGCGTGCGGCTGCTGGCGACGCCGGCGACCTGCGCGCAGTTCCTGCCGCACGCGGCGCAGTTCGCGATCGACCCGAAGCCGCCGGCGTATCGCGTGCTCACGCTGCACGACGACGGGCGGATCGACACGCAGGTCGAGTGGCTGGCGCCGGCATGAACCGCCCCGCCCTCGCCGCGCTGGCGGTACTCGCGCTGCTGCTCGCCCCCGGCGCGCGCGCCGACGGCAGCGGCGGCCCGGTATGGGTCCTGAAGGGATCCGGTGGCGGCACGGTTTACCTCGCCGGATCGGTGCACGCGCTCGATGCCACGCGCAGCGCGCTGCCGGCCGCGTTCGAGATCGCGTATCGCGATGCCGAACGGCTCGTGATGGAAATCGACTTCGACGACCTCGACGAGACCGCCATCGCCGCGTTCATGGCGTCGCACGCCGTGTTCGACGGCGAGGAGACCCTGCGCACCGTGCTCGGCCCCGAGCGCTTCGAGCGACTCGACCGCGGGGCGCGTGCGCTCGGCCTGCCGCTCGACAGCGTAGCCATGCTCGAGCCGTGGGCAGTCGCGATCACGCTGACCCAGCTGCAGCTCGTGCGGATGGGCCTCGACCCGGCCAAGGGAGTCGAGCAGCAGTTCGTCGCGCGTGCGCGCGCCGATGCGAAACCGATCACCGGGCTCGAAACGGTCGAGGCCCAGCTGGGCACGCTCGACGGCCTGTCCTACGCCGACCAGGCACGGTTCCTCGAACTGACGATCGACGACATCGACCGGATGCCGGCCGAGCTCGAGCGGATGCTCGCGGCGTGGCAGCGCGCCGATCTCGCGACGCTCGAGGGCATGCTGCTCGACGAGTACGAGCGCTTCCCCGCGCTGTTCACGCCGCTCGTCGATGCGCGCAACCGGCTCTGGCTGCCGCAGATCGAGGCGCTGCTCGAGCGATCCGACGACACGCTGGTGATCGTCGGCGCGCTGCACCTCGTGGGTCGCGACGGGCTGCTCGCAATGCTCGAGCGCGCTGGCCTGAAGCCAACCCCCCTGCCCCCCTGAAAGGGGGGATTAAGGGGGGGTAGATACGTAGCGGTTGCGGGTCACGCGCTGTTCAGCGGTGATCCTGCCCAGCCGCTCGAGGCGTGCCTCGATCGCGGTGAGCGAGCGCTCGTGATGTGTCGCGATCGCGGACAACGGCACTCCGGCCGCGAATGCGGCGATCAGCTCGCTCTCCTCTTCGGGTGTCCACGGCTGGCCCACCTTGGCGGCGGGCGGCGAGCGCGGCTGTGTGGCGTGCTGCTCGAGCGCGGCGGCTCCGGCGCGCAGCGCTTCGCTGATCGACGGCTGCTGCCAGATGCCCGTGGCGTCGAGTTCCTCGCCCGAGGACGGATCGACGCCCTTCGCGAGTGCGCTCAGCACTTCGGCCGGGGATTGCGTGACCATGGCGATACCCTCCCGTGTGTGCGAGGAAGTGTCACGGCGGTCCCGGCAAGGCGCCAGCGCACTATCGCGTGCGTTTGTGCAGAATCGGCGCCATGAAATCACTCGCATGGTTCCTCGGCCTGATCGCCGCCGGCCTCGTCGCGATCGCGGTACTCGCCTGGCCCGCGTGGCTGCTGGTCGGGCCTGCCTTCGGCATTCCGTTCCACCGCGTCGCGAGCCGCGTCGCGATGCTCGCGCTGCTCGTCGGCTTCGTGCTGCTCGCACGCCACCTCGGCCTCGCCGACCGCGCGAGCCTGGGTTACGGCCTGCCGCGCCGCCGCTTCGTCGCCGAGACCGCGCTCGGCGTCGTGCTCGGCATCGCGACGATGCTGCCGGTGATCGCGCTGCTGTTCGCGCTCGACCTGCGGGAGCCGAAGGACCTCGCGTCCGGCACCGCGGTCCTGCGCATCGCGCTCGCCGGACTCGGCAGCGGGCTGGTCGTCGCGCTGATCGAGGAGACTTTCCTGCGCGGCGCGATGTACACCGGCATCGCACGCGAGTCGGGCGCGCGCGCGGCGATCATCGCCACCGCGCTCGTCTACGCCGCCACGCATTTCATCGGTCGCTACCGGATCGCGGCCGCCGACGTCGACGCCGGCAGCGGCCTCGACATGCTCGCCGGCGCACTCGCCGCGTTCGCGCGACCGCTCGGCATCCTCGATGCGTTCCTGTGCCTCGCCGGCGTCGGCGTGCTGCTCGGCCTCGTGCGCCGCTACAGCGGCCACATCGCCGGTTGCATCGGCCTGCATGCCGGCTGGGTCGGCGTCATCGCGACGGTACGCGAGCTGTCGGTGCGCGGCACCGGCCATCGTTACGAGTGGCTCGTTTCCGGCTACGACGGCGTGATCGGCTGGCTCGTGCTCGCCTGGATACCGGTGATCGGCTTTGCGCTGGCGCGCTTCTACGCACGGCGCGCAACCGCGAACGCAGCTGCGGCCTCAGTCCCCGGTGCGGCGGATCAGCGGCGCGAGCCGCGCCAGCCGCTCTAGCGGATCGCCGAGTTCGAGGCAGGCCTGCTTTTCCGGCAGGCCGATCGGCAGCAGCTCCGCGAGCCGCGCACCGACCCAGGCGGCATCGTCACACTGCCGTGGCACATTCGCGTACAGCTCACCGAGTTGCGGCAACACCGTGCGCAGCAGCTCGGCCAGATGCGCGAGCGACGCCGGCAGCGGAACCTGCGCCTCGGGCGGGAGCCATTCGACTTCGCCGACGTGCAGGCCGTCCGGCGCCTGTCGCCGGCCGAGCAGCCTGAAGCGGCGCTCGCCGAGGCAGCGCAGTCCGAGCAGGCCGTCCGGCAGCGCGTCGAAATCGACGATGCGCGCGCTCGTGCCGACCGCCGCCGTCTCGTCGATCGCCCCGGTCTCGTTGCCGGCGCGGATCCACACGACGCCGAAGCTGCCGTGCGCGCGCAGGCAGCGCCGCACCATGTCGATGTAGCGCGTCTCGAAGACACGCAGCGGCAGCGGGCCGCCGGGGAACAGCACCGTGGCGAGCGGAAACAGCGGCAGTTCCGCGACTTCGCCCATGCTCAGCCGCGCTCGCGCCCCCAGGGCGGCATCAGCTGCTGCGCGACCCCGAGCTGGTCGAGGATGCGGGCCACGACGAAGTCGACGACCTGGCCGACCCGCTCGGGCCGGTGATAGAAGCCGGGGTTGGCCGGCAGGATCACGACGCCGAGCCGGGCGAGCTTCAGCATGTTCTCGAGGTGGATCGCCGACAGCGGCGTCTCGCGCGGCACGAGGATCAGCCGGCCGCGTTCTTTCAGCACGACGTCGGCCGCGCGCCCGGTCAGATCCTCGCTCGCCCCGCACGCGATCGCCGACAGCGTCGCCATGCTGCACGGACACACGACCATCGTGCGCGGCGCGCCGGAACCGCTCGCGAGCGGCGCGGTCCACTCTTCCTCGCCGCATACGCGCAGCTGCCCCGCACGCGCCCCGAAGCGCTCTGCGAGGAAGCGGGTCGCCTCCGCGGGGCGCGCCGGCACCGCGCAGTCGGCCTCGGTCGCGAGCACGATGTGCGCGGCGCGGCTCAGCGTGACGAACACGGTGCGCTGCGCGGCGATGAGGCATTCGAGCAGCCGCAATCCGTACTGCGCGCCGGATGCGCCGGTCATCGCGACCGTGATCGGCGCCTGCGCGTCCGGGGCGCCGGTCACGCCCGCCCGCCCGCCGGCGGCGCGCCGGCGCGCGCGGCGAGCCCGGCCAGCAACTTGTCGTGCAGGCCGCCGAAGCCGCCGTTGCTCATGACCAGCAGCTGATCGCCGGGCCGCGCCGCCGCGACCAGCGCGGCGGCCAGCGTGCCGACATCGCCGTGCGCGTGCGCCCTGGCGCCGAGCGGCTCCATCACGCCCTCCACGTCCCAGCCGAGATCCTGCGGCGCATACAACCACACTTCGTCGGCGCCGGCGAGCGAGGCCGCGAGCGTGTCCTGGTGCACGCCCATCCGCATCGTGTTCGAGCGCGGCTCGAGCACGGCGATCACGCGCCCGGCGCCGCCGTGCCGGCGCAGGCCGTCGATCGTGGTCGCGATCGCGGTCGGGTGATGCGCGAAATCGTCGTAGACGCGCACGCCGCCGACCTCGCCGCGCAGCTCCATGCGCCGGCGGATGCCCGCGAAGGCGCCGAGTGCCTCCGCCGCCACCGGTACCGGCACGCCGGCATGGCGCGCCGCGGCGATCGCCGCGAGCGCATTGTCGACGTTGTGCGCGCCGAACTGAGACCACTCGACGCGCGCGAGCACCTGGCCGTGTTCGAGCACCTCGAAACGCGAGTCGTCGTTGCCGGCGAGGCGAGCGCTCCACTGCGCGCCATCGCCGCCACCGCGCGCGAAGCCCTCGCACGGCGTCCAGCAGCCCATCGCGAGGGTCGCCGCGAGTTCCCGGTCGGCCGCATTGACGACGATCCGGCCGCTGCCCGGCACGGTGCGCACGAGGTGGTGGAACTGGCGCCGGATCGATCCGAGGTCGGGGTAGATGTCGGCGTGGTCGTACTCGAGGTTGTTCAGCACGAGCGTGCGCGGGCGGTAGTGCACGAACTTCGCGCGCTTGTCGAAGAACGCCGTGTCGTACTCGTCGGCCTCGATCACGAAGAACGGCGCCGCGCCGAGGCGCGCCGACAGGCCGAAGTTGCCCGGCAGGCCGCCGATCAGGAAGCCGGGCGACAGCCCCGCGTACTCGAGGATCCACGCGAGCATGCTCGAGGTGGTCGTCTTGCCGTGCGTGCCGGCGACCGCGAGCACCCAGCGGCCGTCGAGCACCGACTTCGCGAGCCACTCGGGCCCCGACTGGTACGGCAGGCCGCGGTCGAGCACGGCCTCGATCACCGGCACGCCGCGCGTCATCACGTTGCCGATCACGACCATGTCGGGTTTCGGCTCGAGCTGCGCGGCGTCGTAGCCCGGCACGATGTCGATGCCGAGCGCGGCGAGCTGCGTGCTCATCGGCGGATAGACGTTGCGGTCGGAGCCGGTGACACGATGGCCGGCCGCCTTCGCGATCGCCGCGATGCCGGCCATGAAGGTGCCGCAGATACCGAGGATGTGGACGTGCATCAGGAGGCGGCCACCGGCGGGAACAGGCCGAGCAGCAGCAGCTGGCCGACGAAGGTCTGCAGCAGCACGATGCCGACGCAGACGGCCATCGGCTGCTCGAGCGCCGAGCGCAGGATGCGGCCGTTCGCCGCGATCACCCACGCGAGCATGCCGAGCCCGGCGAGCGCGACCGGCACGAGCCACAGCTCGTCTTCCTGGAAGCGGCCCGCGAGCCAGGCCGTCGCGATCCAGATCGGCGCGAGCACGGTCTGGTAGCCGAACACCGCGGTCGTCGTCTGCAGGAAGCGCTCGCGCCGCGAGAACACGCGCATCAGCAGCACGTACCAGGCGAGCGTGAACACGACGTCGACGACGAGATGCATGTGCCAGGGCCCGGGGATCGGCGGCAGCACGAGGCTCACGGCGAAGTTCACGAGGAAATAGGCGACCACCGTCGCGGCGAGCAGGAACGACGAGGCGGGCAGCTCCTCGGGGCCACGGCGCAGCAGCGCGATGTCGGCATACAGGCGCGCGAGATTCAGCATCCCGCGCGCGCCTTCCGGGCTCGTGTTTCGGCTCGCATAATGCGGGCCCGATTGTACGGGAGTCTCCGGGCCCCTTCCGCATCTGCACCACCGGGCGAAAAATGCACACTGAATCCTCTGCCGCGCTGATCCACGAGCCGGCCGCGCTTGACGGGCTCGCGGCCGAGCTCGCCGCCGCGCCGGCGATCGGCCTCGATACCGAGTTCCTGCGCGAGCGCACCTACCGCGCGCAACTGTGCCTGCTGCAGGCCGCGACACCCGGCCGCGCGGTCTGCATCGACCCGCTCGCCCTCGACTCGCTCGCGCCGCTCGCCGCGGCCTTCGGCGCCGGCGGGCCGGTCAAGGTGCTGCACGCCGCGCGCCAGGACCTCGAAGTGCTGTGGATCGCGACCGGGCGCGTGAGCCCGCTGTTCGACACGCAGGTGGCCGCGGCGCTCGCCGGATTCCCGGCGCAGGTCGGCTACGCCGAACTCGTCCGCCAGCTGCTCGGGCACGAGCTCGCGAAGGCCCACACGCGCACCGACTGGTCGCGCCGCCCGCTGAGCGCGGCGCAGCTCGAGTACGCGCTCGACGACGTGCGCTACCTGCTGCCGCTGCGCGACGCCCTGCTCGAGCGCCTCGACCGGCTCGGCAGGAGCGCCTGGCTCGCCGAGGAACTGGATTCGCTCGCCGACCCCGCGGCCTTCGAAGTGGACCCGGACGAAGCCTGGCGCCGGCTGAAGGGCGTGCAGGCGCTCGATCCGGGCCGGCAGCGACTCGCGAAATCGCTGGCGGCCTGGCGCGAGCGGCGCGCGATCGACCGCAACCGCCCGCGCGGCTGGATCCTCGATGACGCCTCGCTGAAGGAGATCGTCGCGAGCGTGCCGCGCGATGCCGCCGGGCTCGCTGCGGTGGAAGGCCTGCCGGCCGGCGTCGCGCAGCGTTCGGGCGCCGAGCTGCTCGAACTCGTGCGCGCCGCGGCGATCGACGATCCGCCGCCACCGCTGCCGCGCCGCGCCCGCCCCGACCCCGAGTGGACGGCGGCCGTGAAACGGCTCGGGGAAGTGACCCGCGAGGCGGCCGCCGCGGCGGACATCAGCGCGGAAGTGCTCGCGCCGCGCCGCGAGCTCGAGCGGCTCGCCGCGGGCGAGCGGGAGGTCGGGGTGCTGCGCGGCTGGCGGCGCGGCGTGGTCGGGGAGCGGCTGCTCGAGGCGCTGCGGGTCGTTGGCCCCGCGCTACCGGCCTGCTCGCTGACTTCGATCTGCGCGTCGCCGCGCTCGGCGAGCGCGGCCTCGAGCCGGTGCGTGACTTCGTCCATGTCGGCGTCGGCGTCGATCATGCGCAGCAGGCCCTGCGCGGTGTAATGCGCGATCAGCGGGCGGGTCTGCTCGTCGTAAACCTCGAGGCGCCTCGCGACCGTGGCCTCGGCATCGTCGGGGCGCTGCACGAGGTGCGGTGCCGCGCAGCAGCCGCCGGGCGGCGGCGGCGCGGTGTGGATGTTGAACACGCGGCCGCAGTTCGTGCAGCTGCGGCGGCCGGAGATGCGCTGCACGAGCTTCGCGTAATCGACGTCCATCAGCACCACGGCATCGAGCGGGGTGCCGAGCTCCCCGAGCAGCGCCGCGAGACCCTCGGCCTGCGCGATCGTGCGCGGGAAGCCGTCGAGGATGAAGCCCTGGCGCGCGTCGGGCTGCGCGAGGCGCTCGCGGATGATGCCGAGCATCGTCGCGTCATCGACCAGCTTGCCGGCCTCCATGATCGACCTGGCGCGCACGCCGAGCGGCGTGCCGGCCTTGACGGCCGCGCGCAGCAGATCGCCGGTGGAGATCTGCGGCACGCCGTGACGCTCGACCAGCCGCTGGGACTGCGTGCCCTTGCCCGAGCCGGGCGCGCCGAGTAAGACGATACGCATGCGTTCCTGAAAGCCTGAACCGGACCCCGTGGAAGCCGCGCACACTACCGGGCGATCCTGCCGCGGTCAAATGAGCTATCCTTCCGAAAATATGCAAAAACCCGGCAAAAAGAACGCGCTGTACGCGCAATCGGGCGGGGTCACCGCTGTCATCAACGCCTCCGCCGCGGGCGTGATCGACGCCTGCCGCCGGCACCGCTCGCGCATCGGCAAGCTGTACGCCGGGCGCGACGGCATCGTCGGGGCGCTGACCGAGGACCTGATCGACATCTCGAAGGAAAACCCGGCGACGCTGCGCGGCCTGCGCCACACGCCCGCCGGTGCCTTCGGCTCGGCCCGCTTCAAGCTGAAGGGCATCGAGCAGAACCGCGCCGAGTACGAACGGCTGATCGAGGTCTTCAGGGCGCACGACATCGGCTATTTCTTCTACAACGGCGGCGGCGATTCGATGGACACGGCGCTCAAGCTGTCGCAGATCGGCAGCGAGCTCGGCTACCCGCTCGTCTGCGTCGGCGTGCCGAAGACCGTCGACAACGACCTGCCGCTGACCGACTGCTGCCCCGGCTTCGGCTCGGTCGCGAAGTACGTCGCGGTCTCGACGCGGGAGGCGGCGCTCGACGTCGCGTCGATGGCGCGCACGTCGACGAAGGTGTTCGTGCTCGAGGTGATGGGGCGACACGCCGGCTGGATCGCCGCCGCGGGCGGCCTCGCCGGCCGCAAGGCGGGCGAGCCGCCGCACGTGATCCTGTTCCCGGAGATCGCGTTCGACCAGGCGCACTTCCTCGCGCGCGTGCAGCAGTGCGTGACCGACTACGGCTACTGCGTGATCGTCGTGTCGGAAGGCACGCACGACGCGGACGGCCGCTTCCTCGCCGATGCCGGCACCCGCGATGCGTTCGGGCATACGCAGCTCGGCGGCGTCGGCCCGCTGATCGCGAACATGGTGCGCGAGCACCTCGGCTACAAGTATCACTGGGCGGTCGCCGATTACCTGCAGCGCGCCGCGCGCCACATCGCCTCGAAGACCGACGTCGCGCAGGCCTACGCGGTCGGCAAGGCGGCGGTCGAATTCGCGCTCGCCGGCGAGAACGCCGTGATGGCCGCGATCGTGCGCAAGTCCTCCAGGCCCTACCGATGGGCGGTGAAGGCCGTGCCGCTCGCGCAGGTCGCGAACGTCGAGCGCAAGATGCCGCGTGATTACATCACGCCGGACGGCTTCGGCATCACCGCGGCCTGCCGGCGCTATCTCGCGCCGCTGATCGCCGGCGAGGACTATCCGCCGTACCGCGACGGCCTGCCGGACTACGTGCGTATCAAGGGCGCGCGCGTCAGGCGCAAGCTCGCGACCGGCTGGAAGCTGTAGGCCGCGAGCCACGCCGGCGATGAACGCGCTGTCACCCGCCGCGATGCTGATGCCGATGGTCGCGATGGCGGGCCTCACGTTCATCGTCTGGGCACGCATGTACGTCGAGCGTATCGGCGAGATGCGCGAGCGGCGCATCCACCCGCAGTCGATCGCGACGTCGCGCGAGATCGCGGCCACGCTGACGCGCACGCAGGCCGCCGACAACCTGCGCAACCTGTTCGAGATGCCGGTGCTGTTCTACGCGCTGTGCCTCGCGGTCGTCTCGGTCGGGGTCACGAGCCCGTTCCTCGTCAACGGCGCGTGGGCCTTCGTCGTGCTGCGGGCCGTGCACTCGCTGATCCAGTGCACGACCAACCGCGTGAAGCACCGTTTCCTCACTTATGTCGCCAGCTCGCTGCTGCTCGCCGTGCTGTGGGCGGCATTCCTCGTCCGTGTGCTATGATCCGCGGCCTTTCGGAGGGGGCCGCCGCGCCGCGCGCCGGCCGCCAGAACATACATAACATATTGATTTTCAATTGATTGCTGGAGGTCTCCCGATGGATGCCACGATGTGGCTCTGGCTCGCCGTCGCCGCGGGCGTGATTGCCGTCCTGTACGGCGCGCTGTCCACCGTTTCCGTCCTCGGCCTGCCGGCGGGCAATGCCCGCATGCAGGAGATCGCCGCAGCCATCCAGGCCGGCGCCAAGGCCTACCTCAACCGCCAGTACACGACGATCGGCATCGTCGGCGTCGTGCTGTTCGTCGTGCTCGGGCTCGCGCTCGGCTGGGCGACGGCCGGCGGCTTCGCGATCGGCGCGATCCTCTCGGGCGCCACCGGCTACATCGGCATGAACATCTCGGTGCGCGCCAACGTGCGCACCGCGGAAGCCGCGCACAAGGGCCTGAACGCCGCGCTGTCGGTCGCGTTCCGCGGCGGCGCGATCACCGGCATGCTGGTCGTCGGCCTCGCGCTGCTCGGCGTCGCCGGCTACTACGCGCTGCTCGCGCCGTCGATCGGCCAGGACGGCGCGCTGCATGCGCTCATCGGCCTCGCCTTCGGCGGCTCGCTGATCTCGATTTTCGCGCGCCTCGGCGGCGGCATCTTCACCAAGGGCGCCGACGTCGGCGCCGACCTCGTCGGCAAGGTCGAGGCCGGCATCCCCGAGGACGACCCGCGCAACCCGGCGGTGATCGCCGACAACGTCGGCGACAACGTCGGTGACTGCGCCGGCATGGCGGCCGACCTGTTCGAGACCTATGCGGTGACCCTCGTCGCGACCATGCTGCTCGGCGGCCTGGTGCTCAAGGACCAGGGCACGGCCGCAGTGACCTATCCGCTCGCGCTCGGCGCGGCGTCGATCGTCGCTTCGATCATCGGCACCTTCTTCGTCAAGGCGGGCGAAGGCGGCAAGATCATGAACGCGCTCTACAAGGGCGTGATCGTCTCGGGCGTGATCGCGGCGATCGCGTTCTGGTTCATCACCGACGCGCTGATGCCGCAGAACGCCGGCGCGATGTTCGGCTGCGCGCTGATCGGCCTCGCGCTCACTGCCGCGATGATCGTGATCACCGAGTACTACACGGCGACCGAGTACTCGCCGGTGCGCAAGGTGGCGGGCGCCTCGCAGACCGGGCATGCGACCAACATCATCGCCGGCCTCGGCGTGTCGATGAAGTCGACCGCGCTGCCGGTGCTCGCGGTGTGCTTCGCGATCTACGGCGCCTACGAACTCGGCGGCCTGTACGGCATCGCGATCGCGGCCACCTCGATGCTGTCGCTGACCGGCATGGTCGTGGCACTCGATGCCTACGGCCCGATCACCGACAACGCGGGCGGCATCGCCGAGATGGCCGAGCTGCCGAAGCAGATCCGCGACATCACCGATCCGCTCGACGCGGTCGGCAACACGACCAAGGCGGTCACCAAGGGCTACGCGATCGGCTCGGCGGGACTCGCCGCGCTGGTGCTGTTCGCCGACTACACGCACAACCTCGAGACCCACCTGCTCGCGACCGGCCGCGAGATGATCGAGTTCTCGCTGTCCGACCCGGCGGTGATCATCGGCCTCTTCATCGGCGGCCTCGTGCCCTACCTGTTCGGCGCGATGGCGATGGAGGCCGTGGGTCGCGCGGCCGGCTCGGTGGTCAACGAAGTGCGCCGCCAGTTCCGCGAGATCAAGGGCATCATGGAAGGCAAGGCGAAGCCCGATTACTCGAAGGCGGTCGACCTGCTGACACGCGCAGCGATCAAGGAAATGATCGTGCCCTCGCTGCTGCCGATCCTGGTGCCGGTCATCGTCGCGTTCGGCCTGAACGCGCTGATGGGCCCCGGCGCCGGCCTGCGCGCGCTCGGCGGCCTGCTGATCGGCACGATCGTCACGGGACTCTTCGTCGCGATCTCGATGTGCACCGGCGGCGGCGCCTGGGACAACGCCAAGAAGTACATCGAGGAAGGCAACTTCGGCGGCAAGGGCTCCGAGGCCCACAAGGCCTCGGTGACCGGCGACACGGTGGGCGATCCGTACAAGGACACCGCGGGCCCGGCCATCAATCCGCTGATCAAGATCATCAACATCGTCGCATTGCTGCTCGTGCCGCTGCTGTGAGGCCGCGGTAGGGCACCGGAGGTCAGACATGGCGGGGCGCTCACTGTGGTCGGCGGTCTGCACGGTCGCGCTGCTCGCTGCCGCCCTGCCCGCCGCGTTCGCGGCACCGGCGCCCGCCGACCTGATCGAGCGTTTCGCGCGCCTGCCGGACATCTGGACCGTGGAGGTCGCCCCGGACGGGCGGCACATCGCGGTCGGCTGCGAGCAGAACGGGCGGCGCGCCGCCTGCGTCTACGAGCTCGACGCGATCGACAACCCGCCGCTGGTGCTGAACACGCGGCCGGAGCAGCGCCTGTACGGCATCCGATGGAGCAGTCCCGAATGGCTGCTGCTGTCGGTGTCGATGGTCGATGACATCAGCCGCATCTCCAACCGCGACCTGGTCAGGCTGCGGCGCCTGCTCGCGCTCAACATCCGCACACGCGAGGGCGCGGTGCTGATGCACAACGCCGAGACGGGTTTCACGGTGAACCTGACCGCCGTCGCCGCCGCGCCGGCCGCCACGCCGAACGAGATCCTGATGCCGGCGAGCTACTGGCGCGGCCAGCGCGCCAACGATACGCGGATCGGCTCGGCGGTCGGGGGATGGCGCACCGCGCTCTACCGTGTCGACCTGCGCACCGGCGCGACCCGGCCGGCCGTGGAAGGCAGCGCCGACACCTACTGGTTCGGCGTCGACGCGGACGGCCAGGTGGTCGCACAGGCGGACTACAACGACAGGGCGCGGCGCGACACGATCTGGCGCGCCGGCAAGAGCGGCCTGACGAAGTTCTTCGAGCTGACCGGCGTCAATTCGGGCGTCCATCAGCTCTACGGGCTGGCGCCGGGTGGCAAAGCCATTGCGCTCGGCAAGTACGACGAAGCCGGCCTGTACGCCACGTACGAGATCGACCTGGATTCAGGCAAGATCCGACGCAGCGAGATGGGTCCCGCCGGCGTCGACATCGCCGGGGCGATCAGCGACCTGACGACAGGCTCGGTCGTCGGCGCTTACTATGTCGATGACGTCTGGCGGCAGCATTTCATCGACCCGGCGCTGCAGAAGGTCGCGACGACCCTGACGAAGGCACTGCCGGGGAAGAGCGTCTACCTCGACTCGTGGTCGGCCGACCGCAATGTCGTCGCCGTCTCAGTCGCGGGTGCAGGCGAGCCCGATTCATACTTCCTGTTCGACGCGCGCCAGAAAGCGCTGTCGCCGGTCGGCGAGATGCGTCCCGCGCTGTCGAAACTGCCGATGGCGCCGATCACGCGCGTACGCTACACGGCGCGCGACGGGCTCGAGATCGACTCCTACCTGACGCTGCCGCCGGGCAAGACCGAGGACGACGGCCCGTTCCCGCTGCTGCTGTTTCCGCACGGCGGCCCGTTCGCGCGCGACGATGCCGGATTCGACTGGTGGGCGGGCTATTTCGCGCAGCGGGGCTACGCGGTGCTGAAGCCGAACTTCCGCGGCTCGGACGGCTACGGCCTCGAGTTCCGCAAGAAGGGCTACGGTGAGTTCGGCGGCGCGATGATCGACGACATCATCGACGGCGCGCACAACCTGGTGAAGGCCGGGATCGCCGATCCGGCGCGCATCTGTACGATGGGCGGGAGCTATGGCGGCTATGCCGCGCTGATGGTGACGCTGCACGAGCCTTCGCTCGCGCGCTGCGCGATCGCGGTCAATGCGGTCACGGAGCCGGCGGCGCTGCTGGGCGACGCCATCAAGCGCTGGGGAAGCACGAACTCGGAAGCATTGCGCTTCTGGGAAGACTACATGGGCAGCCGCTTCCGCGAGACCGGCGAGAAGGCGTCGATCTCACCGGTGCGCAACGCCGAGGCGATCAAGGTGCCGGTGCTGCTGCTGCACGGCACGCTCGATGCCACGGTGCCGATCGATGAGTCGCGCACGCTGCAGCGGCGCATGCAGGCGGCCGGCGGCAGCGTGCGCCTGGTCGAGCTGCCGGGCGCCGATCACCAGCTCGACACGGCCGCGGTGCGCAGCACGCTGCTGAAGGAAATCGACGCCTTCCTCGAAGCCCAGCTCGCACCGAAATAGCCGACCACCGGCGGCCGGCCAGCAGGTATGCTGCGCACCAGCCGCTTCCACACCACCCGATCGCACAAGGAGTCCGCGATGTCCTCCAGAACCCTGGTCCTCGCCGCCGCCGTCGGCGGCCTGTTCACGCTCGGTACCATCGGCGCCGCCGTGGCCGGCGATGACGCCGCCGAGACCGAGAAGTGCTACGGCGTCGCCGACGCCGGCAAGAACGACTGCCACACCGCGAGCCACAGCTGCGCGGGCATGGCCGCGACCGACAAGGATCCGGCCGAGTGGGTGAAGGTGCCGAAGGGCACCTGCGAGGAAATGGGCGGCAAGCTGACGGCGCCCGAGGCCTGATGCCGCCGGACCCGTCGCGCCCGCGGCGGGTCTTCTTCGGTCAGTAGACGTCCCGGCGATAGCGGCCCGCCGCAGCGAGGTCCGCGAGCGTGGCCGCGCCGAGCGCGGCCTCGAGCTCGGCCGCAACGCCGCCAGCCATGCCCTCGAGGCTGCCGCATACGTAGATCGCGCCGCCGCCGGCGACCCACTCGCGCAGCAGCGCCGCCGATTCCCGCAGCCGGTGCTGAACGTAGATGCGCTGCGGCTGGTCGCGGGAGAACGCGAAATCCGCGCGTTCGAGCACGCCCGCCGCGAGCCAGGCATCGATCTCGTCGCCGTACAGGCGATCGTGTGCCGCCGAGCGCTCGCCGAACAGCAGCCAGTTGCGGTGCCGGCCGAGCGCCGCCCGCGCCTTGAGATGGGCACGCAGCCCGGCAATGCCGGTGCCGTTGCCGATCAGGATCATCGGGCGCGCATCGGGCGGCGCCGCGAAAGCCGGGTTGCGGTGCACGGTCAGCTGCACCGGCGCACCGATCGGCGCCTGCGTCGTCAGCCAGCCGGAACCGGCGCCGAGGCGCCCGTCGGGATGACGCTGCTGGCGCACGACCAGTTCGATCGCACCGTCGGCGGGCACGGACGCGATGGAATATTCGCGGTATGCCGCCGACGGCAAGTCGGGTGCCGCGGCCGCGTCAGGCGTCTGCGCCGGCGCAGGCTCGACCCCGGGCAGTGCAATCCGCACGAGGTCGCCGGCGTTCCAGTCGAGCGGCGCGTCGATCGGCCCGAGCGCGACGTGGAACACCGGCGCACCGACGCTGCCGGGATTGAGCACGCGCCGGTGCACGAGCCGCCAGGTCGCGTAGGTCGGGGCACTCCATCCGGACGAGCCGGACTCGCCGCCCAGCAGGCCGAGGCGCTGCTGCCAGTGGCGCAACGCGGCCTCGTCGCCGTCATGCACCTCGATGCGGTCGAACAGCGGCACCGCGTGCTGGCGGCGCAGCCAGCCATCGAGCGCACGGCCGAAGCCGCAGAAGCGCGCGTAGCTGCGATCGCCGAGGGCCAGCAGCGCATAGCGCAGCGAGGCGAGACCACCGGGCGCGCCGGCATCGCCAGCGGTGCCATGACCCGCATCCGTGTCGGGTTCCGCCATCACGCGCGCGAGGAAGCGCGCGGCGCTGTCGGGCGCATCGCCCTCGCCGGTCGTGCTGACGATGAACAGCGCGCGCGACGCGGCGGCCAGCATGCCGGCATCGACGGCACCGAGCGCGACGACCTCGGCGGCGACGCCACCCGCACGGAGCGCTTCGGCGCTGCGCCAGGCGAGCTGTTCGGCGAGGCCGGTCTGGCTCGCATGCGCGACCAGCACCGGCGGCGCGCCCGCGACACCGGCGGCGCGCAGCCGACCGGCACTGCGCTGCATGGATCGACGTCGGCGCCGGTGATGCCACGCGATCGCGAGGCACAGGGTCACCCAGGCGAGACCGACCAGCGCGGCCGCGATGATGCGCACGGGCTCGCCCATGCCGCCGTCAGTCGAGCATCGTGGCGAGCGCGGGACTGAGCCACTCGGCGTGGCCTTCCGGCACGCGCAGCACGAAGCGCGCGGCGACATCGCGCGCATCGGCCCACTGCCTGCCGGCCTGCGCACCCATGACCATCAGCGCGGTCGCGAGCGCATCGGCCTGCATGCAGCTGCGATGCAGGACGGTGACCGATGCGACGTCCGAGGCCGCCGGCGCACCGCTGCGCGCATCGAGCGTGTGCGAGCGGCGCGTCGTGCCGTCGAGGAAGAACCGGCGGTAATCGCCCGACGTGGCCGCCGCCCAGTCGCTCAGGCCGGCGCGCAGCGGCGCGGGGCTGCGCGGCATGCGGTCCGCATCCGGCGGCAGCTCGAATCCCACCCACCAGGGCGTGCCGTCGCATTTGACGCCGCGGGCCGTCAGCTCGCCACCGATCTCGACCAGGTAGTTCGCGACGCCGAGCGCATCGAGGCGGCGCGCGAGCAGGTCGACCGCGTAACCCTTGGCGATTCCGGACAGATCGAGACACAGCCCGCCCGGCTGCAGCGCCGCGCGCCGCGACGCATCGAGGCGCAGCCGGTGCCAGCCGCAGCGCCGGCTTTCCCGTACGATGTCGGCATCACCCGGGTACTGCGCGGGGGCGCCCGCGGGACCGAAGCCCCACAGATCGACGAGCGCACCCAGCGTCGGATCGAAGGCGCCGTCCGACTCCTCCGCCAGCGCGACGGCATGCGCGAGCACTTCGAAGAACTCCGCCTCGAGCACCTGCCAGCTGCCCGCGGGCGCGCGATTGAAGCGGCACAGCGCGGACTGCGGCTCCCAGCCGCTCATCTGCGCGATCACGCGCGCAAGTTCCTGCTGCACCGCGGCTTCGACCGCGGGCACCTCGAGCGGCGGCGGCAGCACGCACTTGAGCGACCAGCAGGTCCCCATCGTCTCGCCCGCCAGGCCCCGCATTGGCGCCGGCGGCGGCGGCAACGGTGTCGACGCAAGCGGCGGCAGCAGCACGCGCATGCCGCGACTCAGCCGGCCTGCCGCACCGGCGCGATGCGTTTCATGGACGCAGCACTTCGAGCGTCGCGACCCAGGTGAGCGAGCGCCGCGCATTGGCGATCGTGCCGGCCTCATCGCGGACCGATGCGCTCAACCAGTACATGCCCGGCGCCGGCCAGGTCACCGCGAAGCCGCCGTCCGCGTCGGTGACGAGCTTCAGCTCGTTCAGCCGGTCGCGGTAACGGATGCCGCCCGGCACGACTTCGACCTCGAGCCCGGCGGCCGGCTTGCCGTCGAGCAGCAGCCGGAACTTCGCTTCCTCGCCCGCATAGAGATCGTTCGGATGCGTGACCGGCACGAATTCGAGGCCGACGCCGGTCGGCTCGGTCGCCCGCAGCGTCGGCTTGCCGAGCGTCGCGAAGGTTTCTATCCGGCGCACCGATTCCGACACTTCGACGTCGGTCGCGCCCGCCGGGATCGCCGTCGGCAGTTCCGCGGCGCTGCCGCGCCAGCGCTTCGACTCGGTGCCGAGCCGGTAGCGCGCATTCAGGCCGCTGCTGACGCTCGCGACCTTGTAGGTGCCCTGCTGCGTCAGCTGCACGTCGAACGTCGAGCGGTAGCGCCCGGTCGAGGCGTTCTGCGGCGCGACCGTCGAGCCGTCCGGTGCCGTGACGACGAGATCGCCGAGCCGCATCGGCATGTGCTCGAAATAGAAGAGATCGTTCGAGATGGCCGCATCGACCGTGAGCCACGGATCATTGCCGGAGAGCACGGTCGCCGACGGCAGGAACCAGGCCCGGTGAGCCTGCGCCGACAGCGGCAGGACGAAGATGGCGAGCGCGAGCGCCGCGCGGTTGAGCATTCTGGACACGATGGACTCCTCGGAATCGATGGTGGATCTAGGGTTGTACGGTGAGCGACACGGCGCCGAGCTCGTGCTCGCCGCTCGCGGCCGCGGTCGATGGCGCCGCTGCGGGCCAGTCGAACGGGATGCGCAGCAGCTCGCGGCCGCCAACCTCGCGCGCGGCCTCGATGACCAGTTCGTAGGACCCCGGCGCGAGCCCGGCGAGCGGCGCGCGATCGGCAGCGAAAACCAGCTTGTGGGTGCCGGGAGCGCGGGTCGCGGCGGTGACGCCGTCGACCGGCAGCGCGAGATCCCGTCCGATCCGGCGCCACCACTGGCGCAGATCCTTCAGCCACTTCTCGCCTTCGCGATCCTTCAGTTTCAGGTCGTACCAGACCGCGAGCGTGCCGACCGCGCCGGCGTCCTTGCGCTCGAGCCACAGTGCGACATAGGGACGGTGATACTCGGCGACATTGAGCCGCGGGATCTCGACCGAGACGGTGAGCTCGGCGGCGCCCGCCTGTGCGGCGACGACACCCGAGAGCGCGAGAGGAACGACACGACGCATGGATATGACCTCGCTCAATGTATGAAAAGAAGCACGAGCAGCACCGGCACGACCAGGCCGAGCGTCACCATCGGCCAGGTCGCCGGCCGCGCGCCCGAATGCAGCACGAGCAACAGCAGGCCGGTCGCGCAGAACACGAAGCAGGCGACCGCGAACACGTCGAGGAACCAGCCCCACGCGGCGCCGGCATTGCGCCCCTTGTGCAGATCGTTCAGGTACGACACCCAGCCGCGGTCGGTGCGTTCGTACAGGACCTCGCCCGAGGTCCGGTCGATCGACAGCCAGGCATCGCCGCCGGGGCGCGGCAATCCGACGTACACCTCGTCGTCGGACCATTCGGCCGCCCGCTCCGCCACGCGCACGTCGAGCCGCTCCGCGATCCACGCCGCGATCTCCGCCGGCAGCGGTGCCCGCTCCTGCCGCGGAGCGGCAAGCTGCGCCTGCAGCGCCGCCGGCAGCTCGGCCTGCCGCGCGGTCACCCGCGGGCTCGCCTCGATCTGGCCCGCGTGGTTCAACGTGATGCCGGTCGCCGCGAACAGCAGCATGCCGATCAGGCAGCCCGACGCACTCACCCAGTGCCAGCGATGCAGATGCCTCAGCCAGAATGCACGCCGCTGCGGCGTCGCCGTCATCGGCGCC
>JAHCAN010000012.1 GCA_019634915.1 Steroidobacteraceae bacterium
CGGTGACCGAACTGCGCGCCTGGGTGGAGGCGGCGATCGACTTCCCCGAAGAGGAAATCGACTTCCTCGCCGACCGCGAACTCGAAGCCCGCCTCGGCGGCGTGCGCGAACACTTCGCGGCGGTCGAGCGCAGCGCGCGCCAGGGCCGGCTGCTGCGCGAAGGCATGACGATCGTGATCGCCGGCCGGCCGAACGCCGGCAAGTCGAGCCTGCTGAACCGCCTCGCGGGCTACGACGCCGCGATCGTCACGGCCATCCCCGGCACCACGCGCGACATCGTGCGCGAGCGCATCGACATCGACGGCATGCCGCTGCACGTGCTCGACACCGCCGGCCTGCGCGATGCGCCCGACGTCATCGAGGCCGAAGGCATCCGCCGCGCCACCGCCGAGATGGCGCGCGCCGATCGCGTGCTGTTCATCATCGACGCCGCCGGGGACCCGGACGCGCACGCGTTCACCGATGAACGTGCACGCCTGCCGCCGGACGTGCCGGTCACGATCGTGCTCAACAAGATCGACCTCGCGACCGGCATCCCGATGTCCGACACGATCAGCGGTCCGCCGCGACTCGCGGTCTCGGCGAAGACTGGCGCGGGCCTCGACATCCTGCGCGCGCACCTGAAACAGGTGATGGGCTACCAGGTTGCGGACACAGGTACCGTGTCGGCGCGCGCGCGGCATCTCGAGGCGCTCACGCGCGCGCGACGCCATGTCGATGCCGCCGAGACGCAGTTGCGCGAAAGCCGTGCCGGGGAGCTCGTGGCCGAGGAGCTGCGGCAGGCGCAGCAGGCGCTGGGGGAGATCACCGGCACGGTGACCAGCGAGGATTTGCTGGGGAGGATTTTCTCGAGTTTCTGCATCGGGAAGTAAGGTCAGTTCCAGGGGCGTCTACCGAAGGCTGTAGATAGCCATTAAATAGCTGTAATTATGGAGATTATTTGTCTTCCCCGATCTGTCGATTTACACTGGCAGCCATCGATCTATATGTCCAAGTATGTGTCCAAGTAAGGCTCATTGGTCGTCACAGGCTCTACTTGGACATACAGAGACCGCGATGGCGTTGACCGACACCGCCCTGAAGGCTCTGAAGCCGAGAGAAAAGCCGTACACCGTGACTGACAGCCGCGGCTTGTACGTCGAAGTCTTTCCGACCGGCGGCGTCGTGTGGCGGTACAGGTATCGCCTGAACGGCAGATACGAAAAGCTGACTCTGGGCAAATACCCGGCGCTCACGCTCAAGAACGCGCGCTTGAAGCGAGATGAAGCCGCGCAAGCCGTCGCGTTGGGGCAATCACCGGCGAGGAAAAAGCAGCTCGCCAAAGTGACCGGCCCCGAAAACGCGACCGTCGCGGAGTTCGCGGAACGATTCTTCCGCGACATCCAGCAACGGGACCGGAAGAACAACACGACGCCCCGCCGTTATCTCGACAAGGACATCCTGCCGTACATCGGCGCCAAGCCGGTCAGGGAGATCACGGCCGAGGACGTCCGCTCCGTCGTCTGGAGGAAGAAAGACCAGGGCTTCGACGCCGCGGCCGGGCAGGTTCGCGGACTGCTCAAGCGCATGCTCGATTACGCCGTCACCTGCGGGCTCCTCGATCACAACCCTGTGGCGGCTCTGCCTATGCGTCACGTGCACCGGGCGGCCGCACGGGACCGCGCATTGACCCCCGAGGAGATTCAACTGTTCCTACGGTCAGCGCAGGCCTCGAACATTCGGCGCCAGTTCAAAATCGCGCTCCATTTGATTCTGATGACATTGGTGCGCAAATCGGAGCTGATGCTGGCGCAGTGGAAGGACGTCCATCTCGATGAGGCCGAGTGGCATGTTCCGCAGGAGAACTCCAAGACGGGAAAGCCACACATCGTTTACCTGTCGAAGCAGGCCGTGCTGCTGTTCAAGGAGCTGAAGATTCTCGCTAGCAACAGTGCGTGGGTACTACCGGGGCGCGGCACGCTAGCCAAGCCCTTTGCCCACAACGCGATCAACAGCGCCCTCAAGGTCGCGTTGCAGGATCAGGAAATTCCTGCGTTTACCATTCATGATCTGCGCCGCACGGCTTCGACGTTGTTGCACGAAAACGGCTGGGCGTCCGATGTTGTAGAGAAGGCGTTGAACCACACAATCGGCGGCGTGAGGGGCATCTACAACCGGGCCGAGTATGCGGAGCAGCGAAGAGAGATGTTGCAGTCCTGGGCAGACTACATCGATAAGCTTGCCCCGGTGAGCAATCTCGTCGTCGGCCAGCTCGCTGCAACGAGGGTTGGAGAGCAGCTTACCGGAGTCGCACGGGCACCTGATTCGACAGCCACTCGAGAGCGGCAATCGACTCGGAAGCGCGGGTTGCGGGTTATCGACGGCTATCGCGCGAAATAGAGGGCAAGGTTTCACGACCACCGCAGTCGCGTCGAATTGAGCGTGCCCTGAACTCGATGATCGGCGACGGGCTCGTAAGAAGCCTTTTCCCTTTCTGGATAGGGCCCTTCCCCCTTCGATCCATTCCCTTCTCCTTTTCGCCCTCTCTTGGTTGTCTACGGCTCCGGCGTAGGAGAATGCCGCGTCCGCAGTGCCCGCTACTCTTAACGCGGCGGCCTCGTCGCGACCTGCGTCACAGTCTGCGCAGGAAATCGCGGATTTGCCGGCGAATTCATTGAATCCTGGGGCCGGCTTGGACTAGGGTGCCCCAGTTTCTCTTGCCGGGAGTTCCTCACGTGGACGGCTCACCAGCGATGACCGTACGGGAAGTCGCAGCCTACTTGAACGTGGACGAAAAGACCGTTTACCGGCTAGCCCAACGAGCGGACCTCCCCGGTTTCAAGGTCGCGGGAACCTGGCGCTTCAAGAAACGCGATATCGACGAGTGGATCGAGCGGCAGAAGGCTGCTGCCCTGCCGGCGAAGACGGGCCAGGAGAAGACGAGGTAGCCGTGGGCGTTTTCAACCTCCAAAGCAACGCCAAATAGCGGTTTCGGTATGCCTGATTCTAAGAGCATACGTTTCCAGCGACTCGTCCGCGGTATGCGCACGACGATGCATGAGCGTCAAGTCACCCCTGAAATCATCATCGGAGCGGCGTTGGCCCGTTGGTGCTCGGAGTCATTCCCTGGGCTGCCCCGGTCGGGATTGCCTTCACCTCCTGCGCTAAAGCGTGACCCTACGGTGGCCGCCTTCGTAGGCTTTATCAGGTCTAGCGAACTGTCGGAAGCAGCATATTGGTTCGCGTCCGCTTATGCCCAACTGGCCGGAGAAGAACGTCGTAAGCAGCTAGCGATGTACTTCACTCCGCCGTCGTTGACTAAGCGTCTGCTGGACGATCTGGGAACCGCGGGTATCGACTTCGCTAGTCGCAGTTTCTGCGACCCGGCGTGTGGCGGCGCGGCATTCTTAGCACCCATCGCCATGCGAATGCGAGATTCGTTGCGTGCGAAGGGCGCGACGCCAGAACAAGTGCTCAAGCACGTGCAGTCCTGTCTGTTCGGCATCGACAAGGACCCAACACTATGCAAGCTATCGCGCCACTTCCTACTTATGGCATTACACGACGAAGTCGTGGCTGCTGGCGTAGCGCCCAAGTTCCAAGTAGTCCGAGGTGACTCGTTGCTGAAGGTGCCGCACTTGGTGGGTACCTTAGATGTCGTCGTCTGTAACCCGCCATTTCGAAAGATGTCAGCGACGGAGATGGCGGTATATGCCGACGAGTTTGCCGACACCATAGAAGCGCAGCCGAACCTCTATGCGGTTTTCGTCGCTCTGTGCGTGAAGCTGCTTGCCCCAGGTGGTACATGTGCGCTGGTGACGCCCACGAGTTTCTTGTCGGGGCAGTATTTCTCGAAGCTCCGCACTTTCCTGTTGACGCAAGCCAAGGTGCTCAGTATCGGCATGGTGAGCGACCGGCAGGGTGTATTCATCGATGTTCAGCAGGAAACCGCGCTGACTCTTGCGCGACGTGAAGCCAATGGGCATGCCATGTCGACAGTCGCTAAGGTCTCCGTGGTTTCCAGAGATGGGAACTACGTGGACGTCGGTCAGTGCTCGTTGCCAAACACGGGCGCAGCTTGGCCTATCCCGCGAACGGAAAGTGACGTTTTGCTGCTGCGTAGCGCCATGAAATCGGCGGCCAGCCTTGCTGACTACGGCTATGCGGTTCGCGTTGGTGCCTTCGTATGGAATCGTGACACGCGCCCGACCTACCCATCGGCCAAAACGGCTGCTAGAGCACGCGGAGGCTCGGCCGTTCCTTTGCTGTGGTCCAGCGATATCGCAGCAGACGGAAGCCTCCGATTTGACGGTTTTCCCAAGGCTAACAATGAGCATTGCTTTGTAAACCTAGGCTCCAGATCGCACCGGTCAGTAGTCCGGCGGCCCAGCGTGTTACTGCAACGCGTGACATCAAGCAGCCAACCGAAACGACTAGTAGCGGCGGCTGTCCCAGAATACATCCTCGACACCTATGGTGGATTCGTTGGAGAGAATCACACGGTCATACTTGAACAGGTTACGCCAAACCCAGCGTTGCCGCCGGCACAACTAGCGCAACTGCTGAGAACGCCAACCGTCGACCGATACTTCCGGTGCATCTCGGGCGCAACCAACGTGTCGGTTTTTGAACTCAACCAATTAAGGCTGCCAGACCCTGACCGACTGAAAAACCTACTGACACAGGGCCACAACATTGCCGAAGCCGCCCGTCGGGCTCTAGGCGACTCGGGCATGCGTTGTTGAGTTATCCCACAAGTCGAGACGAATCATGAAACGTAGGACGAAGCTCGACGAATTGCAGGAGGCGGAGAAAAAGCGACGAGAAGCAGACAATAATAGGCGAGACATCGCGGCACGACTTGCGAAACGTAAATCGCACCGGATACAACCCCAACGCCCTAGCAAGCCCGAGTCGCCGCAACCTGCGTCGGAAAAAGAGAAGTCGGTAGCACCGGCTTTGGTCCCCCGCGTCCATAGCTCTCTGATTTCTCTGTTTCGCGATGATGAACGGGAACCGTGGACTCCGTCCAATGCGGTGGTAGAACTCAGTGACCTGTACTTACACGCCGCACAGTACCGGTCGCGCCACATTGCGCTTGTGTGGCCAGCCACACTTAAGACGCTAACGCTCGTACATGCGCTGGCCACATTGGCACGCTGGCACGAGGGCGATAAGCAGGGCGTTCGAGGGCTGCTTTTCCCAGTCAAGACCAACGTCTTTCATGCGTTGAACCACATTCACTTCGACCGAGCTGCGGTGCTGCGCATTGCGAACGAGTTAGTCGAGGTCCAAGACCACCCAAACAATGGCGTCAAACGCTCTATGCGTGATAAGGACGCTTTCCTGTACTCACTCGGCGAGCACAGCTTGCCCGCGGTCGAAGGTGAGCGATTCAACCCAACTATTGGGGAGTTGCTGCCCCACTTCCTAGCCACACCGGGTTTTACAGAATGGAAGCCCTGCACGGATGGGCTACTCGCGCTCATTCGAACAAAGCTCGTAAAGCGATCCCAGGCAAGGGCTCTAAAGGATCTGAACTGCGCGGTCATCGGCAATCCCCGGACAGCTCCTGACGCACTGTTTGCACTTGACGGACGGATGTCAGAAGAAGAACTGCGCCAAGCGCAGTGCGCGCTTGCCGAGCTTTTGCCACCAGAGGTAGTGCTAGTCGTAGCCACCCGTGCAGTGCGGTTTGAGGCCCGTGCATGGAAAGCACGAATTGCGCGCTTCTGCATGATGCTCGAGGAGGTTTTCTCTGCAGAACCACCCGGTGTCGTCATCGTCACGGATGAACCCAACGCGGCCTACAAGCTGAAGAATGAGCTGTGGAAGCGTAACGACAAGCGCGAGCCAGGTCAGCGTTGGCATACACCCCACGAGTTCAAGATTCTTGGGGTTCCGAACGCGGTGACCTTGGACGGGCTAGTGCCAGCACAGGAGCGGGAGATACAGCACCCGCTGCCTCGGGAATTCGATGTTCATGTAGTAGATGCTGACGCTGCAAAGATTGCGAACAGGCTCGTGGGAATCGCCAACGCAGCTCCTGGCGGTAGGGAAGGGGCTAAGCCATTGGTGGATGCAGCAGCCTACTTGTCGCGCGTGGCTGCGCTGCCATGCGGAGTGCGGCACTTGTCGGAATACTTGGCAGGGCCAGATGTGGCGGAACGGACACGAGTCGCCTTCGACTGGCCAACGCACATTGGCGTGATTGGCGAGTTCGAGCGCAGCGTCGGTGTCGGCGAAAGTCGCGTTGCGTTAAAGACGTGTGTCGAGCAAGGCTCTCAGCTGTTCGAGAACTATTATGAAGCAACACCCTTTGCCCACAAGCTCGCTGAACTCGTTGCATTCGCCGCGACGGGCAAGAGGCGCCACGTCGCCGTGGTGTTTACGAGTGCTCTCTATCGCCGGTTAGCCGAGCGCTTCCTGACGGAGTACCCGCAGTACCCCCAGGGCGCGATGTTCGATACCTTTCGAGAGCGTGTCTACCTCGTTTTGGCCGCCGACCTTGAAGAGCATCTGGGCGGGCTCGAGGGATCGACCCTTGTCTTCGCCGGCCTTAACGAAGACAGTTTGCGGCTGCTTATCACAGATAACCGCGTGCCAGCCCACTCGGTAGTTTTGGTGACGCAACGAGCTGGCCAGTTCCTGCGCGCGTCGCTCAAACCTATCGTTGAGAATTTTCCTGAGTTCAAGGCGTACAAGCCGAGAATCGAATCCATCCTTCGTCAGCTGCAGGATCTTCGCGACGATGCGTCAGTGCTGTCTACCGGCGACTACGTTTTGCCAACGTTTCGGATCGAGCTTTCGTCGTACATGTCCTCGGAGGGCTGTGGCATCGATCCCGACTCATGGGCCATCCGCCTCGACAGCGACGAGACGCATTACCGACGGGACAGGTCGGAGGTCTACGTCTACGATCCTGCGTCGCAGTTCTCGTCCGACAGAGGATTCAGAATCTGCCAGGTTAAGTCGCTGCAAATAGGCGACAAGCTATTCGTCATGTCGAGTGAATTGCGCGAAATGGTCGAGCAGGCACTGCGAGACGCTGGTGTAGTTATCCAGTCGGATAAAACGTTCGAAATGGCGTTACGCAGCTACCACGAGCAGGTCGAGAAGCACTTGGTAAAACGGTTTCCGGATGGAACGCTCTCGGACAAGGTCAGGGCCCTGCGCAGGGAGATGCTTTCGGTCGACCCCGGACTCGAGGCGAGCCTTCCCCAGGAGCAGGCGATGCGCCGCTGGATTGACATGGGCGAATCGGCAAACACTCCCTTCGAGGAACTACGCCCGCAGGCCCCACTGCGTGAGGCGACGTTCAAAGCCTTCGCCCAGATCCTGGGTTTCTCGCCACTTGAGGCTGCGTATCAGTGGCAGAGGGTGATTATGGCTGTGAGGAACTCGCGGCGACTTGACGGGCGACACGTCTCGGACATCTACGCCTACATGCTCTTGCAGCCGGAGTCGGCGATGGCTAACTCCAACATTAAGCGACAAACACTGACTCAGCTGTTTGACAAGGCCCGTGAGGGTGTGGCCACCGTCGAGTGGGTCGGTCCTGTGAAGGAGCCGGAAAAATGAGCCCATCTATCCTTCGTTCGGATCCGGCCACCATCGCCCCAACGCTAAAAGAAGCCGTGGTCGATAGCCTTCTCAACTTGACGTACGCCCAGTTGAGCGGGCGCGGTCCCACGGGAGAGTACTTATTCGGCGCGCGCCCGCGGGCACTGCTGAACTCCGGCTTTCTGCTCCCGCAGCGCAGTCCGTCTGGCGACGACGAAGTAACCTCGCCTATCTGGGTATCGTCGCACGGTTTCCAGATGCAGCTCAATGTTGCGATGCCTTCGGAGATGGTGATTGAGCCCCGACTTTCGCTCTATGTACGCATCTTGCCGCGGGAGAAGGACCTCAAACGTCCCAACTGCCGGCCAGTTTTCATGTTACGGCAGGCGGTCGTCGATGAGCTTAAAGCCGATCGCGACAAGTGCCTCGACGAAGAGTGGGAGAGGGTCCGAGGCTCATACGCTTCCAAGTGGAAGCATCCGGAATGGCCTGAGATTCGCAAGAGGGTCGTTGACGAAGTGTATGCCACCAAGGGCATCCCAAGGCATTTGCTGGTTTCGGACTTACCCCAAGAAGATGTGGAGTCCGACACGGAGAACGCTGCCGATGGGGATTCCGCGGGCGAGACTACGAAAGAAGCCATCGCCGTTCTCGGCGTCGAAGCGCTCCCTATTCAGGACGAACATTTCGAACCGCTGAAAGTTCCGCACAAATGGATGCGACTGGAAGTCCAGATTCCACCTCTCGTACTGGACACAGCAAGAACAAAACATGAACTGGAACAGGAGGCCAGCAAGCACGCTACTCGTATGAACGAGGCCATCGCCAAACAGCTCGCCGAGTGGGCTTGTAGCGATGATCCCGAGAGAGGGGGCAAGACTTGGGGCTACCGTCGCCAGCTCAGGATTCCCGCCAGCCAGTACGTCAACTGGACCGACTTCCTGGACAGGGTGCGCGCATCCGACCTGCCCTTGGCGATTCCGAATATTCAGCTCAGCTGGGATCTTCAACTTACTACCGACTGGCTAGATAACTCGAAGCGCAACCTGTTTGTCGCGCTGGAGAACGTTAGCCAGATGCCGCGCCAGCACGTTGAAGAGACGGAAGAGGCTGTGTACTTAGTCTCATTGCGAGCGCAGCTTCCGGTAGCGCTTCACCACACGCTAAAGCTCGAGCGCATTAAGCCTTCTTATCGATACAACAAGTACCTTACGTATCCGGCGATGGGGCACAACTGCGGAGTCGTTAGTGTTCAGTCGCCCGATCTGCGGATTCTGGAGACGACGTGGACACCGCGCTACACACAGCCGCGCATCATTCCGACCAGCGTAAGCGGTGTGCAACGGCAGATGCGCCGTCTCGCGGAGCCCGAAGGTCTGGACGGCCTTTCGCCACTGGTGCCCGCCATGCATGCATGGCTTGATGCTTTACCTGGGCAGGTGAGCCCAGTCGAGGGGCTTGATCCGTCTGACCATGACGGCGCAAAGCGCGAAACGGAGGCCTTCCGCCAGGATCTCTTCAAATGGAAAGCGGAGATCAATTCGATCGCGATCGGCCTGCAGTGCCTGCAGGAGTCCAAGTCGATCTGGCGGCGACGCGGTCCGCAAACTAGTCCAAAGGCTGCCGTCTACGAGGCTTGGCTCGCCACAAACGAGACGATGGCCGACTTCATGCGAGCTCGGTTCGGACGCGATGACAGCGAGTGGCGTATGTTTCAGTTGGCTTTCATCATCGCCAACATTCCAGGGCTGGCCTCGCGCATCCCAGAGTTCAGTCACGTGTACGACGAACACCGGGATGACGCAGTCAGCCTTCTGTATTTCGCCACTGGCGGCGGCAAGTCCGAGGCCTTCTTTGGTCTCCTCGTTTTCAGCCTGATGCTCGACCGATTGCGTGGCAAGCACCGCGGCGTGACGGCACTCATTCGTTACCCGCTTAGGCTGCTCACTATTCAGCAGGCACAGCGCTGCGCCCGCGTACTTGCGTACGCCGAGCGCGTACGCCAGCGGCACGCCTACGCAGGCGACGCACTATCCATTGGCTTTTGGGTTGGTAGTGGCGGCTCGCCGAATCGTCACAGCGCCAAGGGTGTCCAAAGCATTCCGCTGGTCACATCCGCTCCACCATTACTGAGCGACGAAAAGGCACTGCGCGAAGACGACGCCAAGTACTCCGCCGCGATGCGCGCATGGCGCAAGCTGCCCAAGTGCCCATTCTGCGAGAAGGATACCGCGTTGCGTTTGTTCATCGATGATGGCGATCAGACGCTTGGGCATGTGTGTACCGACATTCAGTGTGATTCCAATCAAGGGCAGTGGAAGCCACTGCCGTTCTATATCGTCGACGAAGACATCTATGATCTTGCGCCTTCCGTGTTGCTCGGCACAGTCGACAAGCTCGCGCTCATCGGTCACTCCGGGCGGACCATCCGACGTGTCTATGGCATGCTTGGTGCCGCTCCGTGGGTTAAGCGTACGAACGGACGACTCTATATCCCTGACAACAAGGAACTTGCCGCAGGTCCGACGAGCAAGGGCATGGAGGGTATCTATCCCGCCTACAAGTCGGGGCCGCGCATTTTTCACGACCCTTTTCCTAGCCTCATCATTCAGGATGAAGCGCATTTACTCGATGAATCACTTGGAACATTTGCGGGCTTGTTCGAGTCGACGTTGGATGCCGTCTTTGCGAGCTTAGCCGAACCGCTTAAAGAACTCGTTGCCGTCGATCGCCAGGGACGGCGTCGGCGCGCAAAGGTTATCGCCGCGTCGGCTACGGTGTCCGACCCTGAACGACAGCTAGAGCACTTGTATCAGCGCTCGATTCCGGCGACGCAGTTCCCGGAGCCCGGTCCTTCATTGTATGAATCCTTCTACGCCGAGCCTGCCAAGGCTGCCGCAGAGGAAGTCATGCGGCGTGCCAACCCCGACATCGAAGTGGCGAGCCAGCAGGCGCGTGTGTACTCAGCATTCATGACCAATGGCAAACCTCATACGTCGACCAGTGTGGCGGTCCTCTCCGGGTTCCACTTGACTATCACCCGACTGTTCGATGCACTTACGAGTGGCGACGCGCGGCAGCTCAACGAAGTTCAGCAGCAATTGGTCGACCATATATCATCAGGTCCGCTGCAGGCACGGCACACGCAGGCGATACTCAGCGCGAACGCCTCCGAGTTGGCGACCCTCATCGACTTGCATCGCATTGCACTGACTTACGTCACGAACAAAAAGGGTGGCGACCAAATCATGGCTGCCGAGGCGGAAGAAACACGGAAGCGCCACCTTAATGAAGGTATTGAGCTGCAAGGACTTGATACCCGCCTCATTACTGGCTCTGTCGAGCAGGGCGAGATTCAAGCCGTCGTCGACACCGCTCAGGGACGAGTGGCACCCAACACTCCCATGCCACCGATCCGCGAGCAGTTGCGCTCTGTGATCGCCACGTCGGCCATCTCGCATGGAGTGGACGTAGACGAGTTCAATTCAATGTTCTTTGCCGGTATGCCCTCGGACATCGCCGAGTACATTCAAGCCTCGTCGCGAGTCGGGCGCACGCATGTTGGCTTCGTCGTGCTAGTGCCCACACCGCAGCGTCGCCGCGACCGGCATATCGTCCACGTGTTCGATATTTTCCATCGCTTTCTAGAGCGGATGGTCCAGCCGGCGGCTATCGACCGCTGGGCCGAGCGTGCCCTTGAGCGTGTGTTTCCAAGCCTCTTCCAGGCATATTTGTTGGGCGTGCTCCCTTCATGCGAGTTGCTGCGCTTGCCTGCGGAGGAGAAGGACAACGCGTCGGACTTCGGCTACATCCCGAACGTGCGTCGCGCGCTTTCCTCCAGGGGTGATGCGTTCATCGACGAAATTGAATCGTTCGTCGAATTGGCCGTGGGGCTGCGCGACGGGTTTGCGCCGGAAGGGGAAGATCACTATCGGCGGAGAATCGACCAACGGACGCGAAGCCTTATCGCGGACACCTGGAGCAGTCCAGTTTGGGGCAGTGGCACGATGGATGGATTCTTCAGGGCGCAGACAGATCCGATGCTCAAGCCCATGACCTCACTGCGGGACGTCGATCAGGGTGGGGTCATACAAGCAGCTTTTCGCGATGCGGGAGGGCATAGGCAGTCGCCAGGTGATGTGCAGCTAGTCATGGACCTGATTCGCCACGGAGTGGCCGACAGCGGTGACGGGGACTGACATGGCACGAAGGAAAGCTTTCCTTGCGTCGGATGACGATGAGAAGACACTGAGCGCACCGACAATGACGCGCTCACGCAGCCAATTGGGCTCCGCATACGCTCCTGGGGCATTCTTCACTTTTGAGAGCGGTTTGGGCGCTTGCATATCGATCCCCGACTTGTCAGCAACTGTCGACGATGCGCCCATCGGGTTGGAAACGAAAGCGCAGATTATCCTTCGTCTGCAGGAGGTTTGGCAGAGTTGGTTCGCTCGAGCCTATTCGGTGGATGCCTCAAACCGCCCGATCGATCCGCGCCAGTGCCTTGATGAGGCCTTGCTCAAGGGGGCTACTGTGGTCCCGTTGGCCAGCGACCGACTTGCATTTCTGAACCCGCTTCGGATGGGCTATGCGCCAGCTCCATTGGCGTTTGTGTGCAACAAGTGTCGGCGGTTTATGCGCTTCGAATCAGCTGCGGAGCTGGCGAAGGATATCGACAGTCTGCGCAGGGCCAAATGCACCGCGCCGGAAGCCAAGTCCGCATGCCAATGGCGCCAGGTCGATGTCGTCTTTGTTCACTGGTCCGGCGAGTGGATGCCAGCTACGCCTGGGCGCTGGGAGTGGAACAATCGCAGCAACGAAGCATGGTTGCACGGAGAGACATGCACGGTATGTGGCGGCAAGGACTTCAAGCTCAATACTGACTCACCTCGAATTGGTCAGTGGCACTTCTACTGCGCCAACCCGACGTGCGGTCACAAAGGCAGCAGTGAGTGGCGCCAGAACGATCGCTTTACAACGGAGGTTCTACGGGAGCGAGCCGGCGCGCGCATCGGCGAACGTCGAATGGAGCCCATCTCGTACCGCGCGTCGTCGGCGTACTACGCGCAAGCCGAGCAGTTCGTGCTGTTTCCGGCGATGGAGCATCAGCTTCTTGCGCTCCTGGAGCCGCAAAAGCAAGCGGAGTTAGCTTCGTTCGTGGGGACCAAGTTCCGGTTTGGTGGTGCGGAGCTCAAGTCCGACGAGATGAAGGACGCGCTACTAGCAGCCGGCAAGGCTGATGAGTGGGAATCATATGAGCGATTCTCGGCAATGCGAGATTTCGCGCGCGGAATGAACGATGTCTCGGCTCAGCACGTGATGGAAGCCGAAATTCAAAAGCTTGTCACACGTTGGACTACGAGCGACCCACCACTAGTGCGGCCGAAAGTAGAGTTGCCCGACGCGGTGGTCGCTCAGCTAACCCGTCGCGCGGAATACACCAGCCGGTTCGATCCATTCGTTCTGACGGTCGAACACGAGGCGCTTAACCGAGGGAAGCTTTCAGCGGCACCCGATGGCGGCCGCAGTGCGTTTGTGCGTTTCAACCACCTCGACCATGACTTAGCGCCGAAGAATCTTGCGGCGAAGGATGCTCAAGAGGCGGAAACCCAGCGACTCATGAACAAGCTCGGTTTGGCCGACTTGGGACTTATTCGGGAGTTCGACCTGTGCCGCTTCACGCACGGCTACACTCGAGTATCGGCGACACCCACTCTGGAAAAGCGCGGGCAGAACATGCCGGTTCGCTTGCGCTTATTCGAACCCCTGCGCAACGGCAAGCGGCCCATCTACGTAATCACGCAAGCGAACGAGGCGCTGTACGCGCGTGTGGAACCTCGCCACGTGTACGCATGGTTGCAAGAAGTCGGTGTATGCGACCTGCCGGCATGGGATGCGGACGGTTCTCCCCTGCTGGGCGGACGGTTGCTAGAAGTCGCACAGCCATTCGGGCGGTACTTTTCCTTGCTCAAGGAGGCCGATGCGTCGGCCTATCGCTACGTCTACACACTGCTGCACACGTACGCGCATGTGCTCATGAAGAACGTTGCGGAACTCTCCGGCCTCGATATGGGTTCGATGGGTGAGTATATCTTCCCATTAGATTTCGCATTCGTCGTGTATCGAAACGGTACGACGATGGATCTCGGAAACCTATCTTCTCTTTGGCGCAACGAGAACAACCGCTTTCTATCGCGGCTTTTGGCTCCGTCAGTACACCGCTGCAACTCCGGGAGGCTTTGCGACACGGCCGGCGGAGCGTGCCCCGATTGCGTAATGATCCCCGAGACCTCATGCATCGCTCAAAATCAGTTGCTGTCACGAGCTGTTCTTAAAGGTGGGCCTGCGCCACGTGAGGACGCGACGCACAAAGGGCAGCGCATTCGCGGATTTCTCGAAGTGATCAACGAAAGCGATGGACACTGACCTGACCACGGCCTTCGACACACTAGCGCCTCTATGCGATGTGAGCGCGCCGCTGTGCGAAGTGGCTGGTGCAGGTGGGCTTGACGTGCCGCTGGAGCTCAGAGCCATCTGCGCGCGAATGGGCTTGCCGCAGGCACGGGCGGGCGATGTTGAACGGGCTCTCACAGCCGGGCAGGCAGCAGGAGTCTTTTTCAAGACGAAGGAACTGACTTGGTGTGTGCGCGAGAAGCCTCTCGCTGCAAGGTTGGTTCCACTCCTGCGTGGTGCGGACCTCTATCGCACGAGGATTCATCGCGATGTAAGCACTTCGATAACCACGTCCGAATGGTCGAACGCGATCGACGCTGCGACGCGCAGCATCTATAGGACGCGATTATCCCCGTACTTGCTTTTCGTCAGAGGCCCGGGCCGGGCTCCGCAGTCAGGCAGCGGCGGACGATGGCAATCTCGATGGCGTGGCCGTCTGCTGCTGCAGTAGCGGTTTGACGTTCCAGGGCAGCAACGCTTCGATCTCTTGCACCGTCGTCGCCGCGGGCAGCCGCTCGAACAGATAGCTCAAGTAAGCGAACGGCTCGACCTCGTTCGCGCGCGCCGTCATCACCAGGGAGTACAGGTTCGCGCTCGCCTCGGCGCCGACTCGGTCGTGTGCGAAGAGCCAGGCCTTGCGCCCGATCACAAACTGCTTCACCTGCTGCTCGGTGTAATTGTTGTCGACCGGGATCTCGGGGTGGTCCACGAACTTTATGAGCTTTGGCCACTGATTCACCGTGTACGAAAGCGCCTGACCCAACGCGCTCTTCGGCGGCGTGGCCACCAGCAGCTCGTCCGCCCAGACCTTGAAGCGCTCCATCAGCGGCCTGGAGCGCTCCTGCCGCAACGCGAGCACGGTGGACAGTGGCAGCGGCTCGCCCCGCCGCTCGTGCTCTTCCCGCAGCGCCTTGATCTGTCGCTCGACCCGGTAAACTTTGCCGATGTGCTCCTCGATCGCCGCGTTCGCCAGACTACGGCTCGAGGGCAACTGGCTTACCTTGCGCGCCTTGTAGTAATACGCGCGGCAGTGCTGCAAGCAGCCGAAGTGTTCCAGACCCCACGCCCGCGCGATGTCGTCATAGCGTTCCAGACCATCGGTGAGAAGCTTGCCTCGATACGGGCCGTCCGCACCGATCAGCAGCGCTTTTAACCCCTCGGTCGTGCGCGAGGGCAGATAGTCGTACAGGATGATGCGCTTGCCCGGCGGACCGGTGGCACCGGCGCAGCCGGCTGCCCGGACCGTCATGTAGTGATCGGAGCCGACCGCTTTCTCGCTCTTGAGCACCTGCAGCGACGTCTCGTCCATCTGGATGAAGGGAGCCGCGAGCAACTCCTCGTTCATCAGGTTCACGAGCGGTACGATCTTCTGCCCGCCGACCGTGTTCACCCAGCTGCCGGCCGTCCCCGGCGAGAGCTCCATGCCCAGCCGCTCGAGCTGCCGCGCCACCCGGTACAGCGGCAGCCCGTCGACGAACTTCGCCGTGACCAGATACGCGAGCAGCGAAGGGCTCGCGAGTGACTTCGGCAAAATGACCGGCGGCGCCGGCGCCGTGATCGGCGCCTCGTGCCGAACCTCGCACACATAGGTCGGTCGCACGTGCCGCTCCACGCTCACCTTCGGCGGCTCGTACCGATAGCACTCGCGCGTCTCTTCCCCGATCCTCGTCAAGGGATGCGGCACCGGGCACTTCGTGCACAGCTTCTGCTCCTCCGGCAGATCGTGCTCGATGTGGATGCGCGGGAATTGCTCCGGGATCGCCTTGCGACCGCCCGTATGGCGGCGCTCGTGCGCGCCGACCGGCTTCGTGCGGCTCGCGTGCGCGGCCTCAGCGGCCGCGATCGCCGCCAGCACCTCCGCCTCGTTGAACAGCATCCCCTGATCGGCGTTCAGCGCCGCCGCGTCCTGCTGCGTGGAGCGGCCGAAGAACTGCGCCTTCAGCCAGCGGACTTCTTCCTCCAGCAACACCGCTCGCGCGGTCAACCGCTCGTTCTCTGCTTTGAGCTCGCGGTTCGCTGCCAACCGCTCGGCGCTGATGTGCTCGAGAATCTTCAGCCGCGCGGCGAGCTCGGCGTTGTCATCAAGAAGTTTTTGAGAGCGATGGGAAGAAGCGAGCACGGAGCAGAAGTGTACCGTGCTCGCATCGCAAGACAAGACGATCGCGAAAGAAAATCAGCTCGCGTACGCCAGCCGCAGCATTCGATGCGGCTGGCGAAACACATCGTGCCCATCCAGCAGCCAATTCAACTGCTCCACCGTCAGTGTGACCACCGCGTCCTGCGCATCGCGCGGCCAGACAAACTTCTCTCTACTCTCGATCACCTTGTACCAGAGCACGAAACCGTTATTGTCCCATACCAGGAGCTTCAGCCGATCGTAGCGCTTGCCGATGAACGCAAAGATCGCGTCCGCGCTGAACGGATCTTGCCGAATCACCTCCTGCGCCAACGACGCGAGCCCTGTTCTCTGTAGCCGCATATCGATCGGCTCCCGATGCAGGTACACCCGCAGCCTTTCCCCTTCAGGCCGCAGCATCGGCGCCTCCCTTCATCAGCTGCGCGATCCACGCCGCCTCCGGCCAGCGGCCACACTCGATCGTCACCCCGCTCGGATGACGAACCCAGCACACCGGCTCGCCGCCGTTCGTCCCGGGTGTCGCGATGTGCACCGCCACAAACTTGCCCGGCCGCGTCTTGCGCGTCCTCGGCGCCAGTGTCCGCGACACAACGCCTTTGTCGACCAGATCGCGCCTCACGCTGTAGAGGCTTCGCACGTTCAGTCCGAGCTTCTGACAATACCCGGTCAGCGTCAGACGTTGTTCCTTCGCCTGGCGAACGTGCTCGAAATACGCTTGCTCGCGCGCCGTGAGGTTCTGTGCTTTCGCTTCCATCTCGCCCTCCGTCTCGCGGCAACCTCGCCGCGGACAACAGCATCGCGAGATCAGATCGCGGCAGGAAGAACGGGCTTTACGGAGTGCTTACATCGCGATGACGACCTAGTCGAAGTTGTGCTAACCAAGCCGCCAGCACCAAGCCAAGTATCCTTGCAGCTCGAAAGTATGCTCGCGGGCGGCTGGGGAATGCGGGACACGAGACAATTGTTGCCAGCGATAGCCGAGTCGGCTCACACGTCGCTCATCGTCATGACCCCGTATCTCGATGACCTTGGAGCGGCCATCGTGCTCAATTTGTTCGAGAGGGCTAACGTGCCGGATGGATGCCTCATATTGCGGGCCACACCCGAAGGCGATCCGCCATCCGGTCTTGCCGGGATTCGCACGGCTCTGAATCGGCTCGAAGTGGCTGTCTTGAACTTCCGTCTGGACCGCCCTGCTGCCTCGGGTAGTGAGACGTTTCATGCCAAGGTGGTTCTTGCTGATGACATATCGGCCTACGTGGGCTCGTCCAACATGCACAAATGGTCGTTCGAATATTCGCTCGAGCTCGGTCTACATGTGCGGGGCCGCGCAGCGGCACGCATTGCCGAAATCCTTCGAGCAGTACGAAACGTTTCTGGCCCAATGTCGGAGCGTTCGGCGAGCAGTACATAGCTCGAGCCGGTGCCAACGGGGGTTCCTGTCCCGCAAGACTTACGTCTAACCCTTGGACGAAGCGCTGTGATGCATCTCGGCTTACCGCTCACCCCCCAGGCTCCTGTCTATATCGCGCGAGTGGGCGACGTTCTGGAACTTATGGCGCCGACTTATCGTGATCAGGAACTTGTTCGGGCGGCCACGCTCTTCCCCAACCTGCCTGGCTGAATACCCGAGTCGTTATACGGTCAGAATCATGCCGGCAGCGCGAAGCGGAGCTGTAGGTATCGCGGACTCCATTGCGTCGGCTGGTTTGGGTTGGTGAGTAACGACGATAACGAAGCATCCACCATCCACGCCAATGACTCGCAGAGTATGGGTCCAAGTTTGCGTCCAAGTGACAAATGGACGGGCAGCAAAGTCCATACGGCTCAGCCACTTGGAGCCCAACCCACCGTTCTGCATCGGAAAGTAACGCGGTCTTCGCGGACGGGGCGATGCGCAGGTGCAGCCGTTCCCTTCGGGCCTAATCGCGGCGAAAAACCCGGATATCCGGCGTGAGCCTGGGCCGGATGTGGTGCAGGCTCGGCTTCATGGCAAGTCCTGAAGGCGGTGCGCTTGCACCCGATATCGCCCCGCAGATCCGTATCGTGCGCGGCCAACGCGTGCTGCTCGATGCCGACCTGGCGGCCTTGTACGGTGTGACGACGAAACGTCTCAATGAGCAGGTCCGCAGGAATCAACGGAGGTTTCCCGAGGATTTCTGCTTTTCCATTACAAATCATGAAGTTCCGCCTCTAAGGTCGCATTTTGCGACCTTAGAGCCTGGTCGGGGCACCCACCGCAAGTATCCGCCCCTGGTTTTCACCGAACATGGCGCCATCATGGCCGCCTCAATCCTGAACAGTCCGCGGGCGGTGCAGATGAGCGTCTATGTCGTCCGTGCGTTCGTGCAACTTAGGCAGATGTTTGCCTCGAACGCCGAACTGGCACGCAAACTCGACGTGCTCGAGTGTTCCGTCGCGACGCTCGACGCCGATACGCGCAAGCAGTTCGACCAGGTCTACGAGGCGATCCTGGGTCTGATGGGCTCCGGGCCGCGAAAGCCGCAATGAAAATCCGCGTCTTCTCCGATCTGCACCTCGAGTTCTACGACTTCCACCCGGTCGAGGTCCCGGCGGACGTCGTCGTGCTCGCCGGCGACATACAGAGCGAGCACTACGGCCTCGGCTGGGCACGCAGCATGTTCCCGGACACGGCCATCGTGTACGTGATGGGCAATCACGAGTTCTACGACGCCGATGTCGAAGCCGTGCTCGAGCGCGCGCGCCGTGAAGCGGCGGCTCTCGGGATCCACCTTCTCGAAAAAGACCAGGCAATCATCGACGGCGTCCGCTTCCTCGGCACCACGCTCTGGACCGACTTCGAGGTCGAGGCGCCGCAGCTGCCGCCGTCTCGTGCGCTGCATCTGGCCAATGCGTCGATGGCGGACTTTCGCGTGATCCGCTATCGCGGCGGAACGCTCAGCGCGGAGAACACGCGCGAGTTTCACCTCGCGTCGCGGCGCTGGCTGGCCGAGCGCCTCGCCGAGCCCTTCGACGGCAGGACTGTAGTCGTGACGCATCATCTCCCGCATCGCGCGAGCATCGCCCGCCGGTTCCACGGCGATCCGCTGAATCCGGCGTTCGCAAGTCACCTGCCCGAGCTCGTGCAGCCGCCGGTGAACCTGTGGATCCACGGCCACACGCACTGTTCCTGCGACTACGAGCCCGTCAGGGGCACGCGCGTGCTTTGCAACCCTCGTGGTTATGGGCCGTCCGAGCTGAACGAACGATTCGATCAGCGCCTGGTCGTCAAGACATGACCTGCAGTTCATCCGGCGCTATAAGGGGCTGGCAATGAAAGCCATCCGTTTCATCCGGCCCGGCCGCCCACCCGAAATCGTCGACGTCAGGACACCGACTCCGGCGCCCGGCCAGATACTCGTGAAAATCGCCGGTGCCGGCGTCTGCCACTCCGACCTGCACATCCTGGATCACGATCTCGGCCTCCAGGGGCCGTTCATCCTCGGCCACGAGAACTCCGGCCACGTCGCCGCGCTCGGCGCGGGTGTGCAGGGCTGGAAGGAAGGCGATCCGGTCCTCGTCTACGGACCATGGGGATGCGGTCGCTGCCATGCCTGCCAGACCTCGGCTGAGAACTACTGCGAGAACCATGCGAGTCTCGGCACGATGGGCGGCGGGCTCGGATCGGACGGCGGCATGGCGGAATACATGCTGGTGCCGTCGCCGCGCCTGCTCGTGCCGCTCGGGGATCTCGACCCGGTCGATGCGGCGCCGCTCGCGGATGCCGCGCTGACCCCGTATCACGCGATCAAGTCCGCGCTGCCGCTGATGACGCCGGGGGCCACGGTGCTGGTGATCGGCATCGGCGGGCTCGGGCACATGGCGGTGCAGATCCTGAAGGCGATGACACCGGCGCGGCTGATCGCCGCCGACATCGACGAGAGCAAACTCGGGCACGCGCGCAAGCTCGGTGTCGAGCATGTGGTCGACACCAGTGACACCGATGCCGCGGCGGAGATGATCGCCGGTATCGCCGGGCCGCGCGGCGTGGCCGTCGCGCTCGACTTCGTCGGCGCGCAAGCCACCGTGGATCTCTGCGTGCGCGTCGTCGGGCGCAACAGCCGTCTGACCGTGGTCGGTCTTGCGGGCGGTGTCGTGCATTACGCCGCCAACAGCCCGCCTTACGGCTGCGAGGTCAGCGTTCCCTACTGGGGTTCACGCACCGAGCTGATGGAAGTCGTCGCGCTGGCTGCCGCCGGTCGCATCCGCGCCGGGATCGAACGCTTCCCGCTGGAGGAAGCGGTGCAGGTATACCAGCGCCTGCGCGATGGCAAAATCCGCGGGCGCGCGGTGCTGCAGCCCTGAGCATGACGACTCGTTCGCTGCGGACCGAACCGCACCCGGGCATGCCGATCGACCGCTTCGCGGCATGAGCGATCTGCTCGCGCGCGCCACGCGCGTCCTCCAGGACGTGTTCGGCTATCCCGGTTTCCGCCCCGACCAGGCGCAGATCATCACGCACGTCGCCGGCGGCGGCGACGTCCTCGTGCTGATGCCGACGGGTGGCGGCAAGTCGCTGTGCTACCAGGTGCCCGCGTTGCTGCGCGACGGCGTGGGCGTCGTCGTCTCGCCGCTGATCGCGCTGATGCAGGATCAGGTCGCGGCGCTGAAGGAGGCGGGCGTGCGTGCCGAGTTCCTGAACTCGACACTCGACTGGCGTCAGGCGCAGGAGATCGAACGCCGGGCCGCTGCCGGCGAGCTCGATCTGCTGTACCTCGCGCCGGAGCGTCTGGTCACCGAGCGCGGCCTGGCCCTGCTCGACCGGCTCAAGATCGCGCTGTTCGCGATCGACGAGGCGCATTGCGTCTCGCAGTGGGGGCACGATTTCCGGCAGGAATACCTGCAGCTCGCGGTGCTCGCCGAGCGCTATCCGTCGGTGCCGCGCATCGCGCTGACCGCGACCGCCGACGCGGCGACGCGCCGCGAGATCATCGAGCGCCTGCACCTGCGCAAGGCGCGCTCGTTCGTGCAGAGCTTCGACCGCCCCAACATCCGCTATCGCATCGCGGAGAAGGACTCGCCGCGGCGCCAGTTGCTGCGCTTCATCCGCGAAGAGCACTTTGGTGAGTCCGGCATCGTCTACGCGCTGTCGCGCAAGTCGGTCGAGGAGACCGCGCAGATGCTCGCGCAGAACGGCGTCGACGCGCTCGCCTATCACGCGGGGTTCACGGCGGTCGAGCGTGAAGAGCGGCAGACGCGCTTCATCGAGGAGGACGGCGTGGTCGTCGTCGCGACGATCGCCTTCGGCATGGGCATCGACAAGCCCGACGTGCGCTTCGTCGCGCACATCGATCTGCCGAAGAGCGTCGAGGGCTATTACCAGGAGACCGGGCGCGCGGGTCGCGACGGGGCACCGGCCGAGGCGTGGATGGTCTATGGCCTCGCGGATGTCGTGCAGCAGCGCCGGCTGATCGACCAGTCCGAAGCGGGCGAGGCCCATCGGCGCGCCGCGCACGCCAAGCTCGACGCGATGCTGGGGCTCTGCGAGACGGTGCGCTGCCGCCGCCAGTACCTGCTCGAGTACTTCGGCGAGGCGAGCGCGCCCTGCGGCAACTGCGACAACTGCCTCGAGCCGCCGGCGCAGTTCGACGGCACCGAGGCCGCGCAGAAGCTGCTCTCCTGCATCTATCGCTGCGAGCAGGCGAGCGGCTTCGCGTTCGGCGCGCAGCACATCATCGACGTGCTGCGCGGGGAGCGCACCGACAAGGTGCTCGAGCGCGGCCACGACCGGATCAGCACCTTCGGCATCGGCGCCGACCGGGATGCGCAGCAGTGGCGCGCGGTGCTGCGCCAGCTGCTGACGATGCGGCTGGTGGCGGTCGACCACGAGCACTGGAACGTGCTGCGCCTGACCGAAACGAGCCGCGAGGTGCTGACGGGTGCGCGCCGGCTGACCTTGCGCCAGGAGCTGCCGCGTTCAGCGGCGCGCAAGTCCGAAGGCCGGCGCCGCAAGCCGCGGGCTGCATCATCGGCGGGATCCTCGGCATCCGCCGGCGCGACGCCGCTCGATGGGGTGCCGCTCGAGGAGGCACCGCTCGACGAGGCGCTGTTCCAGGCGCTGCGTGAATGGCGGCGCGGCGTGGCGCGCGAGCACGGCGTGCCGGCCTACACGGTGCTGCACGACTCGAGCCTGCGCGAGATTGCCCGCCGGCGGCCGCTGTCCTCCGATTCGCTGGCCGAGGTGTCGGGGGTCGGTGCGACGAAACTGGCGCGCTACGGAGAGGCGATCATCGAAGTCGTGCGCGCGCAGCAGTAAGATCCGCGGACGCAAAGGAAGGCGTCCCACCATGAAGAAGCGCTACAGGATCCTGGGTGTGCTCGCGATCGTGCTGGGCGTCGCGCTCGCGGCGGGCGCCTTCAGGCTGAGCCGCAATACGCCCTGCCCGGACGCACCGGCCCCGCCCACGACGTCGCAGACGATGCCGGCGGTCGTGCTGGGTTGTTACGGACCGCCTTCGGCCCTGAAGGTCGCGACGGTCGACAGGCCGGCGCTCGCGGATGACCGCATCCTGGTGAAGGTGCACGCGGCGGCCCTGAATCCGCTTGACTGGCATTACATGCGCGGCGAGCCGTACCTCGTGCGCATGGATTCCGGTATCGGGAGGCCGGTGCTGCCGCGGCTGGGCGTTGACTTCTCCGGCACGGTCGAGGCGGTGGGCAGCCAGGTCACGCGGTTCAAACCCGGCGACGAGGTGTTCGGCGGCAGGACGGGCGCCTTCGCAGGCTATGTCAGCGTGTCCGAACGGGGCGCCGTCGCGGCGAAGCCGGCCGAGGTCGGGTTCGAGCAGGCCGCGTCGCTGCCGATCGCGGCAACTACCGCGCTGCAGGCGCTGCGTGACAAGGGGCAGCTTAAAGCTGGCCAGAAAGTCCTGATCAACGGCGCATCCGGTGGCGTCGGCACTTTCGCGGTGCAGCTCGCCAGGCACTTCGGTGCCGAAGTGACCGGTGTGTGCAGCACGCGCAACGTCGAACTGGTGCGGTCGCTGGGCGCCGACCATGTCATCGACTACACGCGCGAGAACTTCACGCAGGGCAGGGAACGCTACGACCTGGTCATCGACAATGTCGGCAATCATTCGATGCTTGCCGTGCGGCGCGTACTCGCGCCAAAAGGCATCTACGTGATCGTCGGGGGGCCGAGCGACGGCAAATGGCTCGGGCCGATGACCACGGTGCTGAAGGCCTACGCGCTGTCACCGTTCGTGAGCCAGCAGGTGACTTTCATCCTGGGCGATCTCAACGCGAAGGATCTCGCGCAGCTCGCCGACCTGGTCCGGACCGGTGCGATCACGCCGGTGATCGATCGTCGCTACACGCTGGATGAGGTTCCGGCGGCGATCGAGTACCTCGAGACCGGGCGCGCCCGCGGCAAAGTGATCGTCGATGTGCAGGCGGACGCCGCGCCGGCTACGTAGAACGCGCGGCGCGATCAGAAGACGAAGCACAGCGCGAGACTGAGACCGGCGTAGATCACGATCACGGTCCAGAACTCGCGCGGCGAGTCTTCCTTGTAGATCGCCTTGCTCTTCCACCGATCCTTGGCATGCACCGTGCCGCTGTACACCGCGTACAGTACGTACACTGCGAGCGCCGCGCCAAGCGCCTGGAACAGGCTCACTGCCCGGCGCCGGACAACCCGTTCGCGGTGACGAAGCGCGGTGCGATATCGATCGGCACCTCGCCCAGCTGGTCGAGCACGCGCTGTACTTCGGGGCGGATGGCGACCTCGCGATCGAGCAGCGCCTTGACGCCGGCATAATCGCCGCGCGCCTGCAGCATCATGATGTCGTGCGTGAGACCCGTGACGGCCTGCTTCGTTTTCTTCAGGTCGAGGCTGAAGCGGCCGTCGGCACCGACGCGGATCGCGCCATGGTCGAGCAGATGGTTGACCTGCAGCGCCATGCCCTTCGCGTGCGACTCGTTCAGGCCGAAGCGCAGCGTGCGAAACGCCGAGGCGAGGAAGGTCAGGTACATGCTGCGCTCGTCGCGCTTGTCGATCACGCCCTTGTCCATCAGCTGCTGCAGCGCCCAGAGACCCGAGATGTCGGCCTTGGCCTCCTCGAGCGTGCCGTTCAGCTCCTTCAGCTCCTGGCGGACGGTGGTCGCGCGGCCGTCGACGGTGATCGTCTGCGGGCCGAGACCGTGCATCAGCTCGTGCATCAGGATGTGCGTGAAGAACGGCTCGAACGCGACGAGCTGCGCGTCTTCGGCGGAGAGTGCGACCGCGGCAATCGGCCGCAGCACCTCGTCGAACTTCGCCTGCTGGAAGTTGCGCAGCATCACGCGCTTCGAGCCCTTCTCGGCGACCACGCGCTCGTCGTTCGGCAGGTTGAATGCCGCGGTCTGCACGCCGTGGTTGCCGTCACCCGCGGCGAACACCACGTTGACGACCCGGATCGGCGCGAGTCCGCCGAGCTGCGCGCGGCGGTAGTGGGGATCGATCGGCAGCCGGTTCTCGAGCCACTGCAGCTCCTTGCCGAAGCGCTCGAGCTGCGCGGTCTCCCCGGCATCGACCACCGTGATGAAGGCTTCGAACGCGGCCTTGTAGTTGAACCACTCGTCCTCGTAGACCTCGTAGGGCCCGATCGTCGGCTCGATCGTCGCGTCGAGCTCCATCCAGGCGATGTCGCTGTCGTAGTAGTCGTTCGACAGGAAAGCTGCGGCGCGCTTCTCGAGGAAGGCCTCGAGCGTTGGCTGCTTCGTGAGTGCCGCGGCCTCGCGCAGCAGACGCGCGAGCGCGCCGAGTTCGCCCTGGTATTCGAGCGAGTAGGGTACGGCCGCGAGGCCGCCGTCGGCATTGCGGCGGATCGTGGTGAAAAAGCCGGTCGCCTCGGTGCGCTGCGCCTCGGGCAGGGCCCGCAGCCACGCGTCGACTTCCTCGCGGGTCGCATCGAGCGGATAGAAATTGCCGCCGCCCGGCTTGGGCCCGGCACCGGGGATGAACGGCTGGTCGTGGTCGAGCTCGGACCACGGGCCCTTGTTGAGCACGAAGTACGCGAGACGCGCGCGGCCGAGCGGCGAGTCGTCGGCGGCGAGCGCGAGCAGCCTGGTCGGCACCGCGGGCGCGCGCTGGCGCAGGAACAGCGCGTCGATGATCCGCGAGGCCTCGACCAGCTTCGCGAGCGCGCTGCGCTCGTTGGCGGGCAGCGCCGAGAGGTCGACGCGCACGTCGACCGGCGCGAAGCGCGCCGCCATCGCCTCGAGTTGGGCGGCGTCGGGCAACGATGCCGCGCCGGCGAGGGATGCGCAGCCGCCGAGGGCCAGAAGGGGCAGGCTCTTGAGTTTCATCGGCTGATTGTAGGCCTTCAGACACCACTTGCCGTGATGTTATAACGAGTTATAATTATTTGCATGAAACTGCTCGTGCGCCGTGTCGGCAATTCCCTGGGCGTGATCATTCCGAAGGCTCAGCTGGATCAATGGGGGGTAGCGGAAGGCGACCATCTTCGCCTGACGGACGGGGGTATTGCGCCTCCGGCCTGCGGTGGTCTGTCGCATCGAGCACTTGACGAACTCAAGCGGCGGATTGCGCTGGCCGTGATACGCGATTTCACGCCGCGACAGATTCGCGCGCAGATCGTGGCGAACCTGCATCGCTGGAAAGAGCAGGGAATGTGGATACCCGCCTATGACGAATGGCGTGCACTTGCGCTCGGCGAGGAAGATGGAGCGCTGCTCGCCGCCATGCTGGGTCGTGACGAAAACGCGGTGCGCCTGCGTCAGTCCATGCCGTTCGTTGGCCTGCTGTCCCCGGAAGAGGTGACTCGGCTGCATGAAGAAATGGCACGTTGATCATGTCCTGCGTGCGGCCGGGCGCATCACCGGCGAGCGTGAGTTCATCATCATCGGCAGCCAGTCGCTGCACGCCACATGCCCGGATGTGCCGGACCAGATCGACCTGTCTGCCGAACTGGATCTCATTGCGCACACTCGCGCGGTACGCACTGAATGGCTCAACGCGATCGGTGTCCACTCGCGCTTTGTCTGCTGGCGTTGCTCGAAGACACGCCCGTCCCGGAGCCTGTGCGTGCCCGCATCCGCACGGATATCGAGCGCGACTTCGACACGCACCACCATGAGTAGTCGATCCCCAGGTCCGGCTACAGCTCTCCCACGGCTCTCGCCAGCCGGTAGACGGCGAGGTCCGCATCGAGCTCGGCGTCGTCGTGATTGCCGCGGCTCACGGTGCGCAGCGATTCGGCCTCGAGCACCCGCGTCGTCGTCACGAGCCCGGCGAGGTATTGAAGGCGCGTGATGCGCAGGTTCTCCTCCGCCTGCGTGACCGCTCCGGCCGTCGCGTCGACGCGGCTGCGGGCCTCGTGCAGGCCGAGCCAGGCCTCGCGGACCTCGAGCGCGACGAGCGATTCGAGGTCGGCGCGGCGCATCTCGAGCGCGCGTTGCGTGCGCCGCAGTGATGCGCTCTTGCGCCGCGCGGCGCCGCCGTCGAACAGCGCCCAGGACACGCCGAGCGTCGCCACCGCGAACTGCTCCCGGTCGAGCACGCTGTTCTCGAGATAGCTGTAGCCGCCGCCGAGGCTCACCTGGGGCCGCACCCGCGCGAGTTCCGCGCGCGCGAGATGGCCGGCGGCGCTCGCCTGGGCCTCGAGTGCGCCGAGTTCGCCACGCAGTGCGAGCGCGCGCACGATCAGCGGTTCGACCCCCTCGTGTCCGATGTCGCCTGCGAGCGGCGGCAGCCGGGGTTCGAGCACGGCCTCCCGGTCGAGCGGCTGCCCGAGGCGGCGGTTATAGCCAGCCCGCGCGAGCTGCACGGCATTGGCAGTCCGGATGCGGGTCTGCCGCGCATTCGCGAGCGCGACGTCGGCGGCCAGCAGGTCGTTGCGCGGCACGAGCTCGCGCCCGAACATCGACGCCACTTCGTCGCGGTAGCCGGCGAGACTTGCGACATTGGCGTCGGCGACCGCGAGCGCGCGCCCGGCGTGCAGCACTTCGGCATAGGCCTGCGCCACGGCGAGCCGCGTGTCCTGCACCGCGCGGGTTTCATCGGCCTCGCGCGCGCGCTGCCCGGCCGCGCTGGCGCCGATCGTGTTCGAGATGCGCCCGCCCGTGTAGAGCGGCATGTTCAGCATCAGGCCGCCGGTCAGCGTGTTGTCGTGGTCGACGAGCTCGGTGACACCGAGGCGCGGTGCCGCACCGAACTGCACGAAGCTGCCGCTCGCGGTCAGCGTGGGCCAGCGCGTCGCGCGTGCAGCGGCGGATTCGAGTTGCGCGGCCTCGGTATCGAGGCGCGCCGCGGCGAGCGCGCCGTCGTGTGCGAGCGCGAGCTGCCAAGCTTCGGCGAGCGTCTCGCCGTGCGCCGCGAATGCGGCCATGAGCGCGACTCCCGCGAAAATCTGCCGGATCACGGCCGCTCCTTCAGCGTGACGATGCCGAGCGCCCTCAGCATGTACTTCTCGTAGGCCGGCGTGATGTTGCCGACGCGGATCTTGCGCAGGAAATACCTCTCGAACGCGACCTTCGCGAGATGCACCCACCTGCCGACCTTCGTCCAGGTGACGTTGCGCGGCGGGATCTGCGGCAGCGCGACGAAAGCGGCGCCGGTGTCGCCGAAATCGGCGAGACAGATCGCATTCCAGGTCGCACGTGCGATGGCCGGGCGATCCTCGATGTCGGCCAGGATGTTCTCGCAGATCGCGCTCACCATGGACTCGATCATGTAACCGGTCTTCGGCGCGCCGGTCGGCACCGGCGTCGGCTCGACCGGCGGAATCGCGACGCAGACGCCCGCGCTGAACACGTTGTGGTACTTCGTGCTGCGCTGGTGCGCGTCTATCAGCACGAAACCGCGCGGATTGCACAGGCCCGGCACGGCCGCGACCGCATCGACGCCCTTGAAGGCCGGAATGATCATCGCGTAGCGGAACGGCACGCTCCGCGTGCGCTGCACGTCACCACCCTCGCCGATCTCCTCGACCTGCATGCCCGCCTCACCGGCGCTCGCGATGCGGGCGTTCGTGATCCACTGGATGTGCCGCTGGCGCAGCTCCGATTCCATCAGCCCCCGGCTGTCGCCGACGCCGCCTAGGCCCATGTGACCGACGTAGGGTTCGCTCGTGACGAAAGTCATCGGTACCTTGTCGCGCAGCTTGCGCCGGCGCAGATCGGTGTCGAGGATCGCGGCGAATTCGTAGGCTGGGCCGAAGCAGCTCGCGCCGGCGGCCGCGCCGACCACGATCGGCCCCGGATCGGCGAGAAACTCCTGGTATTTCGCCCACGCCTCGAGTGAATGCGCCTGCGTGCAGACCGATTGCGTGAATCCGCCGGGCCCGAGGCCCGGCACGTCGTCGAAGGCGAGCTGCGGCCCGGTCGCGATGACGAGGTAGTCATAGGTGAGCCGCCGGCCGTCGGCGAGTGTGAGCGCCGAGCCCTCCGCATCGATGTGGGTGACCGGCTGCGCACGGAAATCGATGCCGCGCCTTCGCATGCGTTCGGGCAGGTGGACCGAGACTTTCGCCTGCTCGCGCCAGCCGACGGCGACCCAGGGGTTCGACGGCGTGAACTCGAAACACTCGCTCGAGCCTATCAGCGTGACCTGGTGCCGGTCAGGCAGGCGTTTGCGCAGTTCATACGCGCAGGGAACTCCGCCGATGCCGGCGCCGACTACGATGACGTGTGCCATGGCTACCTCCGCAATCGCAGTGCGCTGAAGTAGAGGACCGGGATCACGACGAGCGTCAGCAGCGTCGAGACCAGGATGCCGAAGATCAGCGAGACCGCGAGACCGTTGAAGATCGGATCGTCGAGGATGAACAGCGCGCCGATCATCGCCGCGAGTGCGGTCAGCACGATCGGGCGGGCGCGGACGGCGCCGGCGCGGATCACGGCCTGCGCCGGCTCGCGGCCCTCGGCCAGCTCCTGATTGATGAAGTCGACCAGCAGGATCGAGTTGCGCACGATGATGCCGGCGAGCGCGATCATGCCGATCATCGAGGTGGCCGTGAACTGCGCGCCGAGCAGCGCGTGCCCCGGCATCACGCCGATGATCGTCAGCGGGATCGGCGCCATGATCACGAGCGGCACGAAGTAGGAACGGAAGTGCGCGACCACCAGCAGGTAGATCAACAGCAGGCCCACCGAATAGGCGAGCCCCATGTCGCGGAAGGTCTCGTAGGTGATCTGCCACTCGCCATCCCACTTGACCGCGGCGGCGCGCAGATCCGTGGGCTGGCGGATGAAGGTCTGCCCGACGGCCTCGCCGGCGCTGCCGGCACGCAGCTGGCCGACGAGATCGAACATGCCGTACAGCGGGCTGTCGAGCCGCCCGGCCATGTCGCCGGTCACGTAGACGACCGGCAGCATGTCCTTGTGATGGATCGCGGCGTCCCGCCGCGCCTCGCGCACGGTCACGATCTCCGACAGCGGCACCATGGCGCCGCCCGTCCCTGCTACCTCGAGCGTCAGCAGGTCGTCGAGCGTCGCGCGCTCGGCCACCGGCAGCTCGAGGCGCACCGGAATCGGATAGCGCTCCGCGCCGGCGCGCACGTAGGTGGCATCGTAGCCGTCCAGTGCGACCTGCAGCGTACGCACCGCTGCCTGCTGGCTCACGCCGAGCAACGCCGCGCGGGAGCGGTCGATTGCGGCGATCTCGCGGTGCGCGCCGGTCCCGATCGTGTCGTCGACGTCGACGATGTCGGGTGTCGACTCGAACAGCGCGCGCAGGTGTGTCGCGAGCGCGCCCCGCGCCGCGGCGGACGGCCCGTACACCTCGGCGACGATCGGCGCGAGCACCGGCGGCCCGGGCGGCACCTCGACGACCTGCACGCTGCTCGCGCCATGGCGGCGGCCGATCGCGGCCAGCGCCGGACGCACGTCGAGCGCGATCTCGTGACTATGGCGCTTGCGGTCGTGCTGGCCGGCGAGGTTGACCTGGATGTCGCCGTAGTGCGGCGCGTTGCGCAGGTCGTACTGGCGCACGAGCCCGTTGAAATTGATCGGCGCGGAGGTGCCGGCATAGATCTGGTAATGCGTGACCTCCGGCGTCTTCACGAGCTCCGCGGCGAGCTCGTCGAGCAGCATCGAGGTGCGCTCGAGCGCGGTGCCCTCCGGCATGTTCACGACGACCTGGAACTCCGACTTGTTGTCGAAGGGCAGCATCTTCATCACGACGAGCTTGAACGCCGCGAGCGATACCGCGAGCAGGATCGCCGCCGCCGTCGCGGCGTACAGCCGGTGGCGATGCCGGCGGGCGTCGGCGCCGCGCAGGAACGGGCCGAGCAATCGCTCGAAGAGGCCCTGCAGGCGCGCCTCGATCGTCTGCGAGGCGCGCGCCGCCGTGCCGCCCGCCGCGTGCACGCGCAGCAGCAGCCGTCGCGACAGCCACGGCGTGAAGACGAGCGCGATCGCGAGCGAGATCAGCATGCCCATGCTCGCATTGATCGGGATCGGGCTCATGTACGGGCCCATCAGGCCGCTGACGAAGGCCATCGGCAGCAACGCCGCGATCACCGTGAAGGTCGCGAGGATCGTCGGCCCGCCGACTTCATCGACCGCACGTGCAATCAGCGCCGGCAGATCGCGGCCGCCGTCGCCCGGCGGCGCGTGCTGCAGATGACGGTGGATGTTCTCGACGACGACGATCGCGTCGTCGACCAGGATGCCGATCGAGAAGATCAGCGCGAACAGCGAGACGCGGTTCAGCGTGAAGCCCCAGGCCCACGACGCGAACAAGGTCGCGGCGAGCGTGATGATCACGGCACTGCCGACGACGAGCGCCTCGCGCCGGCCGACGGCGACGATCACCAGCACGATCACCGACACGGTCGCGAACAGCAGCTTCTGCATCAGCTTGACCGCCTTGTCGTTGGCGGTCTCGCCGTAGTTGCGCGTGACGGTCGTCTCGACGCCAGCGGGAATCTGCACGCCACGCAGCGCTTCGATGCGCTCGATCAGCTGCCCGGCAACGTCGATTGCATTGCTGCCCGGCTGCTTGGTGACGGCGACCGTCACCGCCGGGGCCTTGGCCGGCGCTCCGGTGCCGCCGAACCAGACGGCCTGCCGCGGCTGCGCCGCGCCGCGCGTCACCGTCGCGACGTCCTGCAGGTAGACCGGGTGGCCGTCGTGCAGGCCGACGATCAGGTTCGCGACGTCGTCGCGATCGGCCAGGAACTCGCCCGCCTGCAGCGGAATCGCGCTGTTGTCCACGACGAGCTCGCCGGCGTGCGCGACGACATTGGCGGCCGTGAGCGCCTGCAGCAGCGCATCGACGTCGAGGCCGTGGCCCGCGAGCCGCTGCGCATCGAGCCGCACCAGCACCGCGTCGTCGGGACCGCCGATCGTATGGACGTCGCGCGTGCCGGGCACGCGCTGCAGCTCGGCCTCGATCGAATGGGCGACCTGGCGCAGGTCGTAGCCGGCGCGATCCTCGTCCGCGGTCCACAGCGTGAGCGTCAGGATCGGCACGTCGTCGATTCCCTTCGGGCGGATCAGCGGCTCCTGCACGCCGAGCCCGGCGGGCCGCCAGTCGCGATGCGAATAGACGGCGTTGTAGAGGCGCACGATCGCCTCGTTGCGCGTCTCGCCGACCTGGAACTGCACGGTCAGTACCGCGACGCCCGGCCGCGATGCCGAGTACACGTGCTCGACGCCGGTGATCTCGCCGAGCAGCTGCTCCATCGGCGAGCTGACGAGCTGCTCGACCTGCGCGGCGCTCGCGCCCGGGAACGGCACGATCACGTTCGCCATCGTGACGTCGATCTGCGGCTCTTCCTCGCGCGGCGTGACGAGCACCGCGAACACGCCCGCGAGCAGTGCGGTCAGCGCGAGCAGCGGCGTCAGCGGATTGTCGAGAAAGGCGCGCGCGAAGCGCCCGCTGATGCCCAGGGCGCGCGGGCCGGCGCTCATGGTCCGCTGCCGGCCGCGGCGCGCAGCGCGAGCGCCGCCGCGAGCGGGTCGGCAGCGATGCGCTCGCCGTCGACGAGACCGGCGAGGATCTCGACGCGCCCGTCGGCACGGCGGCCGATGCGGATCTGCCGCAGACTCGGCCGGTCGCCCTCGCCGAGTACGTAAACCGCGGTGACCTCGCCGCGCTCGACCAGCGCGCCGGCCGGAATCGACAGGCGCCGCACCTCGCCGACGATGAAGCCGACCTTGACGAGCATCCCGGGATAGAGGTCGGCGGCGTTCTCCGGCAGGTCGACCCGCGCGCGAAACGTGTTCGACGCGGCGCTCGCCTGCGGGAAGATCGTCAGGCCGCTGGCTTCGATGCGCCGGCCGTCGACATACACCGCGGCCTTGCGGATGCTGCGTACCGGCCCGACGACGCTCTGCGGCAGGTCGATCGCGACACGCAGGAACTGCAGCGACAGGCCGCTCATCAGCGGCGTGCCGGGACGCACGGCTTCGCCGACCTCGACGTGACGCGCGGTGACGACGCCGGCGTAGGGCGCGCGTACTTCGGTGTAGCCCAGCCCCTCGCGCGCCGCTTCGAGGCCCGCGCGTGCCGCGGCGAGCCGCGCGACCGCCGCGTCGCGCTCGGCGGTGGCCGCGTCGAGCTGGGCCTTCGATGCCGCCTCGTCGTCGTACAGGCCACGGATGCGCGCATGGCGGGTCCGTGCCTCGGACTCGCGCGCGATCGCTTCGCGCAGTGCCGCCTGCGCCTGCTCGAGGCCGGCGCGCTGTTCGGTCGCGCGCAGGCGCAGGATGACCGCGCCCGCGGGCACGAAGTCATTGACGTCGTAGAGGATCTCCGCGATGCGCCCCGAGGTCTGCGCCGACACGGTCGCCTGGTTGACGGCTTCGATGCGGCCGTCGAGCACGCGCTCGAGCGGAGCCGTGGTCGTCTCGACGGTCAGCGCGACGAGCGCGTCGGCGGCCAGCGTCGGCGCGAACGGCGCACAGAGCGGCGCGCAGGCGAGCGCCGCGAGCGCGAACCGGTGAGACCTGCGCACGGCCCGCTGCCGTCAGAACGCCGCGCCGGGCTTGACGCCGAGGCGCTTCAGCACCATCGCGAGCGGACAGAAGCCCGTGAACGACGCCTGCAGCAGGTTGGCGCCGACGAAGGCGCTGAGCCACAGCCAGTTCGGATGGACGTAGACGCCGAGCGCGAGGCCGACGAGCACCATCAGGCCCGCGAACCGGATCACCATGCGATCGATACTCATGTCACTTGCTCCTGCGGGGCCCGGGAGGGGCCGCCTGCAGGTCAGTATATTAGCATTTTCTAATTTAGCAACACCTGATGTAGAATGTCGCTATGGCAAGACGTGCTACCGGCTCGAAGCCTGGCGCCCGATCGGGCATATCGGCGGATGAAATGCGCGCCCATGCGAGCGATGCGGCGGCGCTGCTGCGCCCGCTCGCGAACGAACAGCGGCTCGCGATCCTCTGCTGCCTGCTGGGAGGCGCGCAGTCGGTCGGGCAGATCAATGCAAAGGTGGCGCTGAGCCAGTCCGCGCTGTCGCAGCATCTCGCGGTGCTGCGCGCGGCCGGCATCGTCGAGACGAGCCGCGAAGCGCAGGCCGTGTACTACTCGCTCGCACCCGGCCCGGCACGCCAGGTGCTCGCGGTGTTGTACGACGTGTTCTGCGCGGCGTGATGACGTTGCGCCGCGGTGGCGCGTCCGCGCACCGCTCACTTCCCCGACGACATGCTCTCGTAAGGGCCGACCTGCCGGCGCTGCTTCGTCCAGGCGCGCGCATGCCGGTCCGTCGCGGTCCGCCAGGGCGCCGACAGGTCCTGCGAGCGCCCCATCATCTCGAACCACGTGCTCCAGCCGTGCGACAGGCCGGCCAGCAGCGGCGAACGATTCCTTGTCACGGTAGCCATCAGAGTCTCCTTGTCCGAAGCCGTCACGATGGAGACGATGATGCGAAACCGGCAGGCCGCTTGTGTTCCGGAATTCTGGCGGCAACATTAGCTCTCCTTAATCCGGAGGAAGACATGCCGCAGCACGCCATTCGCCAGATCGCGACCTCGCCCGACCCCTATGCGCCGTTCAGGATTTCCCAGGCCATCGAGGCCGGCGGCTTCGTCTTCGTGTCCGGCCAGGCCGCGATGGACCTGCAGGGCAATCTGGTCGGCGGCGACGACTTCGCTGCGCAGGCCGAGCAGGCGTTCAGCATGCTCGCGACGGTGCTGGAAGCGGCGGGCTCGAGCCTCGCCCGCGTGGTCAAGGTCACGATCTACCTGACCGACATGGCCAACTTCCCGGCGATCGTGCAGCTGCGCGAGAAGTATTTCTCGCGACCGTACCCCGCCGACACGATCGTGCAGATCGAGCGGCTTGCGCTGCCCGAGCTGCAGATCGAAATCGACGCGGTGGCGCTCGCCGGGCGCGGCTAGCCGTCGCCGTCGCGGAGCGCTAGCTGCCGCGCGGCCAGTGCCCGTCTTCGATGACGCTGCGCGCGGCCTGCTCGTACGCCGCCCAGGCCGCCTTCGCGAATCCGCCGCCGACGCTGACCCGCCGCACGCCCGCGGCCGCGAGCTCGGGCACGCTCATCGCCGGATCGATCAGCAGCACGTTGACCGGCGTCGGTGCGACGGCCGCGACCAGCGCCCTGATGTCGGCGATCGCGCGGATGCCGGGCGCGTACACGCAGTCGGCGCCGGCGGCCGCGTAGGCGATCAGCCGCTCGACGGTCGTGTCGATCGTCGTGTTGCCGAGCAGCAGCCCTTCGCTGCGGCCGACCAGCAGCACGTTCTCGCCGCTGCGATCGATCGCCTGGCGCGCGGCGCGGATGCGCTCGATCGCGAGCCCGATCGGGTAGAGGTCGATGCCGCGGCGATCCTCGATCGACAGGCCCGCCACGCCGGTACCGATCGCGAGGCGCACGTTCTCGGCCACGCCTTCAGGCTGTTCGGCGAAGCCGCCCTCGAAGTCCGCGTTGACCGGCAGCGCGGTCGAGTGGCTGAGCGCGGCGAGATGCGCGAGCACCTCGTCGCGCGTGACCTCGCCGTCCTCGCGGCCGAGCGACCACGCCAGCCCCGCGCTGGTCGAAGCGATCGCCTGATAGCCGAGCTTCTCGGCGCGGCGCACGCCGCCGATGTCCCAGGGATTGGCGAGCACGAAGCAGCCGCGCTCGTGCAATGCGCGAAACCGTTCGCGCGCGGTGGTGATCGAATTCATGACCGGACCTCCTCGTGCGATGTGGCTCCCTCGCGCTCGAGCAGCGCACGCTTGCGCTCGATGCCCCAGCGATAGCCGGACAGATCGCCGTCGGTGCGCACGACACGGTGGCACGGAATCGCGACGGCGAGGTGATTCGCGCCGCAGGCCTGGCCGACTGCGCGCACCGACTTCGGCGCGCCGATACGCTGCGCGATGTCGCTGTAGCTCGCGGTGGTGCCCGCCGGAATCTCGCGCAACGCGCGCCAGACGCGCTGCTGGAACGCGGTGCCGCGCAGGTCGAGCGGCAGGTCGAGACCGAGCCCGGGCGCTTCGACGAACCCGATCACCTTCGCGACGAGCTGCTCGAACTGCGCATCGCCGCCGATCAGCTCGGCCTTCGGGAACTGGTCCTGGAGGCTGCGCGTCAGCGCGGCCGGATCCTCGCCGAGCAGGATCGCGCAGATGCCGCGCGCGCTCGCCGCGACGAGGATCGCGCCGAGCGAGCATTCGCCGACCGCGAAGCGCATCGCGATGTCGCGCCCCCCGTCGCGATAGAGGCCCGGCGTCATGCCGAGCACGTCGTCCGACTCCGCATAGAAGCGGCCGTTCGAGTTATAGCCGGCGTCGTAGATCGCGCTGGTCACCGAGCCGCCGCGCGCGAGTTCGCGGCGCAGCCGCTCGCTGCGCCGCGCGGAAGCGTACTGCCGCGGCGTGAGGCCGGTGATCGCCTTGAACGTGCGGTGGAAATAAAACGGGCTCACGCCGGCGTGCGCCGCGAGCGAGGCGAGGCTCGGGATTTCCGTGGCCGCGTCGATCCGCCGGCAGGCCGCGGCCACCCACGCGGCCTGCTGGCCCGCGAGTGCCGGCGTGCCGGGCCGGCAACGCTTGCAGGCGCGATAGCCGGCCTCCTCGGCCGCCGCCCGCGTCGCGAAGATCTCGACGTTCTCGGGCCGCGCACGCCGCGACGGGCACGACGGGCGGCAGTACACGCCGGTCGTGCGCACGCCGTAGTAGAACTGGCCGTCGGCCTGCGGATCGCGCGCGGCGATCGCGGCCCAGCGCGGATCGTTTAATGTCGCTGCTGTCATGAGCTGCTTCCCTGTGACGATTCCTGGCAGCGAGTCTGGCCCGCCGCATCCGAGCAAACACTCCGTGTCTTGCTCTGCTATTCAAACACATCCGCAGTCACCTGGGGTCAGCAGGGGCGGCATGCATAATCAACGCGCGATCACCGGAGATGGCTGCATAATCGCGACATGATGGCATCGAATCGCTACCGCTTCCTGCTTCCGGGTCGGCGAGTCGACGCGCCCGCGCCGCTGCGCGCCACGCTGCGCGAGCTGTTCGGCGAGATGGTCGATGCGGTCGAGGTCATCGAGTATTCGTGGTTCGCGCGCGTACACCTGCGCGCGATCGCGACGACCCGCCGGCGCCGCATCTACCTTCGCGGAGCGGCGGCGCCGTTCTTCGACGATCCGGTGTTCGTGCTGCACGAATACTTCCATGTGCTCGCGCAATGGGAGCCGCGGCGGCTCTCGGTGTGGAAGTATCTGGTCGAGCTCTTCCGCCGCGGCTACTGGGACAACCGTTTTGAGATCGAAGCCCGTGAATTTGCCGAGGATCATCGCCACCGCTACTGCGCGCTGCTCGCGCGCCATCGTGCCGCGACGACGTCGCGACATGCCTGAGCTGGCGCAGGCGCCGGCATCGCCACTGCCGCCGGCGTTGGCACCGGCATTGGCACCGGCACGGGCAGGGGCGCAGGCACGGGGACGGATACCGCGATCGCGATGCGCGTCGCCGCTGCTCGCGGCCGCTGCACTCGCAGCCACTGCGCTCACTGCCGCGGATGCGGGCGCCGCGGCCCTGCCGGACGGCTACCTGCGCGGCCTGCGTGCGGCGGGCATCGCGGAGGGCGCCGCGAGCGCGGTCGTGGTCCCGCTCGACGGCCGCGGTCTCGAGGCCGCGCTCAATCGCGACGTGCCGCGCAATCCCGCCTCGACGATGAAACTGCTGACGACTTATGCCGCGCTGCGCACGCTCGGGCCGGCCTATGCCTGGCATACCGACATCGCGCTGCTCGGGCAGCGCGACGGTGACGTCGTGCTCGGCGATCTCGCGGTGCGCGGCGGCGGTGATCCGGCGCTGGTCGTCGAGCAGCTGTGGCTGCTGGTGCAGAAAGTGCGCGGCCTTGGCATCCGCGAGATCCGCGGCGACCTGGTGCTCGACCGCAGCGCCTTCCAGCTGCCCCCGCACGACAGCGGCGCGTTCGACGGCGACGCGCTGCGCAGCTACAACGTCGGCCCCGACGCGCTGCTGCTCAATTACAAATCGGTCGTCTACGGCTTCGTGCCGGATCCGGCGGCCAACACGGTGCGTCTGACGATCCTGCCGCCGCTCGCCGGCTCGAAGGCGCCGGCCACCGTGAGCGCGTCGGCCGGTGCCTGCGGCGACTGGCGCGGCAAGTTGCGCGCCGACTTCTCGCGGCCGTTCGCGCCGGTGTTCCGCGGCAGCTTTCCGCTCGCCTGCGGCGAGCGCAACTGGAGCCTGAGCCCGATCGAGCCGACCGCGTACTTCGGCGCGGTGTTCCGCGCGCTGTGGGAATCGAGCGGCGGCAGCTGGAGCGGCAAGCCGCGCGAGGGCGTCGCGCCCGCAGGCACGCCGCTGCTTGCCGTGCACGTCTCGAAGCCGCTGTCGGAAGTCGTGCGCGACATCAACAAGTACAGCAACAACGTGATGGCCCAGCACGTCTACCTGACCTTCGGTGCCGAGCGGCTCGGCTGGCCGGCGAGCTTCGCTCGCTCGGAAACGGCGATGCGCGGCTGGCTGGCCGAGGCGGGGCTCCCGCTGCCGGGGCTCGTACTCGAGAACGGCGCGGGCCTGTCGCGCATCGAGCGCATCAGCGCCGGCGGCCTCGCGGCATTGCTCGTCGATGCGTACCGCAGTCCGGTGATGGCCGAGCTGATGGCGTCGCTGCCGGTGGCGGGTGTCGATGGCACCGCGACGCGGCGCAAGGGCGCGAGCGGCGTCGCGCACCTGAAGACGGGCCTGCTGAACGACGTGCGGGCGATCGCCGGTTATGTGCTCGCCGACAGCGGCCGCCGCTACGTCGTCGTCGCGATCGTCAACGATGCCCGTGCGGGCGGCGCGCAGGCCGCGCACGATGCGCTGCTCGAGTGGGTGCGCCGCGAGGGCTGAGGCCTCAAGTGAACAGGTTCAGGAACACCGTGATGATCAGCGCGTTCGTGAAGTCGATGAAGAACGTGCCGACCAGCGGCGCGACGAGGAATGCGCGCGGCGCCGGCCCGAAGCGCTCGACCAGCGTGCGCATCACCGCCATCGCGTTCGCGGTCGTGCCGAGCATGAAGCCGACGAAGCCGCCACCCATCACCGCGGCGTCGTAGTCGCGGCCCATCAGCCAGAACACGGGCAGGCAGGCGAGCGCCACCAGCACGATCTGCGCAGCGAGGATCGTCAGCAGCGGCAGCGCGAGACCCGCGAGCTGGGTCAGGTCGAGCGTCATCAGCGCCATCACCAGGAACAGCGACAGCGTGATCGCGCCGAGCGTGTCGATCGTGCGATGCGAGAGGCCGAACAGCGCGGTGTAATCGTCGATGCCGCGGATCGCGGCCGCGGCGACCATCGCGCCGATGTAGGAGGGCAGCGTGAGGCCGGTCGCGCCGATCAGCGCGCTGATCCATTCGCCGATCCACATCGCGACCAGCACGATCACCACCGTCTTGAGCGCCGTGTAGGCCTCGACGGATTCGTCGTCGAGATCGTCGGGCGAGGGCGCGGCGGCCTCCTCCACGGCCTGCACGGCATCCGCGCCCGCGGCGACGCCGGCGTCGGCCGTGCGCTGGCGCGGTCCGGGCACGCGATAGCGCTCGATCAGGTGAGTGGCGATCGGCCCGCCAACGAGCCCGCCCAGCACGATGCCCGCCATCGCGACCGCGATCGCGATCGCGGCGGCGCCCTCGATGCCCGCCTGTTCGAACAGCGGCGCGAACGCCAGTCCGGTCGCCGGCCCGCCGGTCAGCGTGACCGAGCCGGCGAGCACGCCGAACAGCGGCGGCTGGTCGAACAGCACCGCGACGCCTGCGCCGAGCAGGTTCTGCAATATCGCGAACACGGTGCCGATCGCGAGGAAGATGGCCACCTGCGGCCCGCCGATGCGCAGCAGCTTCAGGCTCGCCGCGAAACCGATCGAGGTGAAGAACGCGACCATCAGCGGACGCTGCAGCGTCGCGTCGAACTCCGGTGCCGGCAGGCCCTGCCAGCGCACGATCAGGATCGCCACCGAGACGATCAGGCCGCCGAGCACCGGGGCCGGCATGTTGAGGCGCGCGAGCAGCGGGAACAGCCGCCGCAGGCCATAGCCGAGGAAGAGGGCAATGCCGGCGAAGGCGACGGTCTGGATCAGGTCGAGCTTCATGGGCGAAGGATAACGGCTCGCGCCTCAGCCGAGCAGGGATTCGCGGCGATAGAGCCGCCCGGCGAGCCAGGCGAGCGCCACGCCGAGCGCGAGGCTCGCCGTGACCGACACGAGCACCTGCGCCGGCGTGATCGCATCGCCGCGCAGCAGCGCCGTGATCAGGAAATGCTGGCCGAGGGACGGCACCGCCATCAGGCCGAGGCTCGGCTGCCAGTCGGCGAGCCCGACGAACACCAGCGGCAGCGTCGGCACGAGCATCACGACACCGAGCCAGGTCTGCGCCTCGCGGTAGCTGTGCGTGAACGAGGCGACCACGGTCAGCAGGCCGGCCGCCGCGAGCGACAGCGGTGCGGTCGCGAGGATGATCCTGACGACGACCCCGGCGTCGAGCCGCGCGGTCATGCCGAAGTTCTCGAGCGCGACGTAGCGCAGCGCGACCGCGCAGGCGATCACCGTCAGCGCGAGCGACAGCAGCATGAAAGTCGCGGCCGCGAGGATCTTGCCGTAGATCAGGTGCTCGCGCGGCACCGGCGTCGTCAGCAGCGGCTCGAGCGAGTGGCGCTCGCGTTCGCCGGCGGTCGCGTCGATCGCGAGGTACAGCCCACCGAGGATCATCGCGAGCAGCACGAGATAGCTCAGCATGCCGAGCACGGTCACCGAGCGGCTCTGCGGCGTCGACACGTCGATGTCCTGCACGACGAACGGCGTGGTGAGCAGCGGGTCGACGCCGCGCGCGAGCACCCGCAGCCGCCCGATGCTCGCACCGTACTGCGCGACCAGCAGCTTCGTGCGCGCGACGCCGTGATCGCTGCGGCTGCCCGAGGCATCGCTGTAGAGCTGCAGCGCCGCCGGTCGCGCCGCCGCCAGCCGCGTGCCGAACTCCTCCGGAATGGCGAGCACCAGCGGCCAGGTGCGCGCCTGCACGGCGCGTCGTGTCGCCTCGTCGTCGAGCGTCACGCGCGTCACGATCACGTTGCGCGCCTCGAGGAAGGCGATCAGGTTCGGCGCGCGCTCGGCGTGGCGCACCGCGATCTCGAGCCGCCGGTCGGCCTCGTCGGCCGTGCGGTGCACGAGGAACTGCAGCGACGCGGCGAGGATCAGCGGGCCGAACAGCGGCCCGAAGATCAGCGCCGAGAGCAGCGTGCGCCGGTCGCGCAGGTTCTCGCGCACTTCCTTGCGCCACACGGTGGCGATCGCGCGCATCAGCCGAGCCCCTCCGCGGTGCCGATCAGCGCGACGAAGGCATCCTCGAGCGAATCACAGCCGGTCAGCTCGCGCAGCTCGTCCGGCGAGCCTTGCGCTGCGACCTGGCCGTGCGCCAGCACGATGACCGTGTCGCAGAGCGCCGAGACCTCCTGCATCACGTGGGTCGAAAACAGCACGCAGTGGCCGGCGTCACGCAGCCGGCGCAGCAGCACGCGCAGGTTGCGCACCGCCATCACGTCGAGGCCGTTGGTCGGCTCGTCGAGCAGCACGTTGCGCGGGCTGTGCACGAGTGCGCGGGCGAGCGCGGTCTTGATGCGCTGGCCCTGCGAATACCCCTTCGCGCGCCGCGCGGCGAAGGCGCCCATCTCGAGCCATTCGATCAGCTCGTCGGCGCGCCGCGTGCGCGCCGCGCGCGGCATGCCGTGCAGCTCGGCGAAATAGAGGATGTTCTCGCGCGCGCTCAGATGTGGGTAGAGGCCCGAATCGTGCGTCAGCACGCCGAGGCGCCGGCGTGCCTCGAGCGGCTCGCGCACGGCGTGCGCGCCGTCGATCCACGCATCGCCGGCGTCGGGCGTGAGCACCGTGCACAGCATGCGCAGCGTGGTCGATTTGCCGGCGCCGTTCGGGCCGAGCAGGCCGGTGATCGCGCCATCCTCGGCCTGCAGGCTGACGCCGCGCACGGCCTCGATGCCGTCGAAGCTCTTCGTCAGCTGCTCGGCGCGGATCACGGCAACCCCCTCACGGCGGTGGCCCCGCGAGAGTGGTGAAGAACGGCATCGGGCGCACGCGCGCGACGCAGCTCGTGTCGAGGCCCTCGGTCGTGCCGCGCTCGAGGAAGCTCGCGATCAGCCGGTCGACGCACGGCGCGCCGATCTGCCCGTGGCCCATGCCGTCGATCACGACGTGCAGTGCGTGGCGCAGGCCTGCGGCCGCCAGCGCGCCGTCGGCGGGCGGTGTGACCGGGTCCGCGCCGCCCGACAGCAGCAGCGTCGGCACGCTGCTGCCGAGCGGCTGGTGCAGGTCGTCGTCGGCCATGCCGCGCGGCCACTCGCGGCACAGTGTCTCGAGACCGTCCAGCTGCAACGTGCCGATGAACGTGGCGGCGAGCGCCGTGCGATCGGCGCGCGCTGCGCCGAACCACGGCGCGTCCTCGGCGCACACGACGCTGTGGTGCATGCCATAGGCGAGCTGGTCGTTCAGCGTGTCGCTCATCAGCAGGTACTGGCTCGCGAGCGGCACGAAGTTGCGGTGCATGTGCGCCTCGTTGAGCGCGAGCGGCAGCAGCGCCGCCTGCTCCGCGCTGTAGGTCGACAGGCGCAGCACCGTCGCGAAGTGCGCCGCGCCGAATTCGAACGCGACGCGCTCGCCGGTGCGCGGCGCGGCGAGCAGCACGCCGGCGGGGGCGCTTTCGAGCTGCGTGCGCAGCGCGCGATAGTGCACGACCGGATCGCCGAAGGCGCTGCGGCAGGCCTCGTCCCCATTGCAGCGGGCGAGTACCTGGCCGAGCGCGGCTTGCGCATCGATCGCGAGGCGCGGTCCGAGGATGCGCTGCGGCGGCACCACGCCGTCGAGGATCGCCGTACGCACCTGGGCGCCGTGGTGGCGCATGTACTGCTGCGCGACGCGCGTGCCGTAGGAGACGCCGTACAGGTCGATCTGCCCGAGGCCGAGTGCGTGGCGCACGGCCTCGAGGTCGCGCACCGCGGCGCCGGTCGTGTACTCGCGCACATCGGCGTGCGCCGCGACTTCGGCGAGGCAGTGCCGCGTCATCGCGACCACCTCCCCCTCGCCGCCGGCGCCGAGCAGTGCCTCGTCGTCGAACGCGCAGCGCAATGCGTTCGAGCGGCCGGTGCCGCGCTGGTCGACGAGCACGATGTCGCGCTCGCGGTTGACGCGCGCGAAGGCCGGCGCGACCGCGGCGTAGAACTCGCTCGCGGCGGCTCCCGGGCCGCCGGCGAGCACGAACAGCGGATCCGGCGCCTTGCGTGCGCTGATCGCCGGGACGCGGGCGATGAACAGCTCGATCTGGTGGCCGCCGGGGCGCTCGGCGCTCTCGGGCACGCTGAGCGTCGTGCATTCGGCCGCGACGGTGGCGATGCCGGCCGGATGCGTGATCTGGCAGGGGCGGAACTCGAGCGCCTGCGCACCGCAGGCCCAGAGGCCGAGCCCCAGCCAGGGCAGGAGGGAAAATCGCAAGCTGTCGCCCCCGTCCGTGATGCCGCCGAGAGTCGGAATATGACTGACGGGCTGCGCCGCTGCCACACGAAGCGGCGGGCTGTCGCCGGCCGGGAGCGCGCCGTACAATACGCGCCCTTTTTCAAGCCCTTGATGCGCCAGCAATTACTTCCGTGCGACACCCGGATTCCTTCGACGTCATCGTGATCGGCGGCGGCCACGCCGGCACCGAGGCCGCGCTCGCCGCGGCCCGCATGGGCCGGCGCACGCTGCTGCTGACGCAGAGCCTCGAGACGCTTGGCGCGATGAGCTGCAACCCGGCGATCGGCGGCATCGGCAAGGGACATCTCGTACGCGAGATCGACGCGCTCGGTGGCGCGATGGCGCGCGCGATCGATCGCGCCGGCATCCAGTTCCGCACGCTGAACGCGAGCAAGGGCCCCGCCGTGCGCGCGACGCGCGCCCAGGCCGATCGCGTGCTCTATCGCCGCCAGATCCGCGCGTTGCTCGAGAACCAGCCGAATCTCGCGCTGTTCCAGCAGGAGGCCGGCGATCTGGTCGTCGAAGGCGGGCGCGTGCGCGGCGTCGTCACGGTCTCCGGCATCGTGTTCGAGGCGCGGGCCGTCGTGCTGACCGTGGGCACCTTCCTCGGCGGGCGCATCCACGTCGGGCTCGAGCAGCACCAGGGCGGGCGCGCCGGCGATCCGCCGTCGAATCGTCTCGCCGCGCGGCTGCGCGAGCTGCCGTTTCGCGTCGGGCGGCTGAAGACCGGCACGCCGCCGCGCATCGACGGGCGCACGATCGACTTCGCGCGCCTCGCCGAACAGTGGAGCGACGAGCCGGCACCGGTGTTCTCGTTCCTCGGCCGCGCGGGCGAGCATCCCGCGCAGCGGCCGTGCCATATCACCGCGACCAACGAGCGCACGCACGAGCTGATCCGCGCGGCGACCGATCGCTCGCCGATGTTCACCGGCGTGATCGAAGGCGTGGGGCCGCGCTACTGCCCGTCGGTCGAAGACAAGGTGTTCCGCTTCGCCGGCAAGAGCTCGCACCAGATCTTCCTCGAGCCCGAGGGGCTCGATACGCACGAGGTCTACCCGAACGGCATCTCGACCAGCCTGCCGTTCGACGTGCAGCTCGCCTTCGTGCGCACGATCGCCGGGCTCGAGCGCGCGCACCTGACGCGCCCCGGCTACGCGATCGAATACGACTACTTCGATCCGCGCGATCTCGCCCCGTCGCTCGAGACGAAGGCGCTCGCGGGCCTGTATTTCGCCGGCCAGATCAACGGCACGACCGGCTACGAGGAGGCCGCCGCGCAGGGCCTCGTCGCCGGCATCAATGCGGCGCGCGCAGTGCGTGACGAGGCGCCGTGGCAGCCGAAGCGCCACGAGGCCTATCTCGGTGTGCTGATCGACGACCTGGTCACGCGCGGCGTGACCGAGCCATACCGCATGTTCACGAGCCGTGCCGAGCACCGCCTGCTGCTGCGCGAGGACAATGCCGACCTGCGCCTGACGCCGCTTGGCCGCGAGTTCGGGCTCATCGACGATCAGCGCTGGGCCTTCTTCGAGGCCAAGCGCGCGGCGACCGACGCCGAGGTCGCACGGCTCGAGCGCACGCGCGTGCGCGGCGCCAGCGCGATGGAGCTGCTGCGCCGCCCCGAGGTCAGCTACGCGAGCCTGATCGGGTCGATCGGCGCGCCCGACCTCGGCGACGACCAGCGGCTCGCGCGCGAGGTGGCCACGCAGGTCAGCGTGCGCGCGAAGTACGCGGGCTATATCGAACGCCAGCACGCCGAGATCGAGCGCCAGCGAGCGAGCGAGGACCTGCAACTGCCCGCCGGGCTCGACTATCGCGCGATCGGCGGGCTGTCGAACGAAGTGCGTCAGCGTCTCGTCGAAGTGCGTCCGGCGACGCTCGGCCAGGCCGCGCGCGTGCCGGGCGTGACGCCGGCCGCGGTCTCGATCCTGCTGATCCATCTGAAGCGGCATGGCCGCGCGGCCTGACGCGCGCGCGCGCGCGGCCCTGCCCCGCGCCGCGCTGCTGCTCGCCGCGCTCGCGAGCCTTGCCGGGCTCGCGGTCCTCGCGGGCTGCGCGCCGTCGCCGCCATCGACGGCGAACATCCTGCTGCGCGGCAATGGTCCCGAGCCCGACTCGCTCGATCCGCAGAAGGCGCGCTCGGTCGAGTCGCACGTCGTGCTGCGCGATCTCTACGAGTGCCTGACCGCGCTCGCGCCGGACGCGAGCCCCGCGCCGGGCGTCGCCGAGTCCTGGGAGGTCAGTGCCGATGGACTCCGCTATACGTTTCATTTAAGAGACAATGCGCGTTGGTCCAATGGCGATCGTGTCACCAGCGATGACTTCGTCTTCGCCCTGCGTCGCCTGGTCGATCCGGCCACCGCTTCGCAATACGCGCAGCTGATCGATGTGGTCGCGCAGGCGACCGCGATCGTCGCGGGGCGCGCCGCGCCCGAGAGCCTGGGCGTCAGCGCGCCGGACGAGACGACAGTCGTCGTGCGGCTCGAGTCGCCGGCGCCGTATCTGCCCGGCCTGCTGTCGTTCCCGTCCACCTGCCCGGTGCATCGGCCGACGCTCGCGAAAGAGGGCGCGCGCTTCACGAAGCCCGGCGTGATGGTCTCGAATGGCGCCTTCCGCCTGACCGAGTGGGTGCCGGGTTCGCACATCTCGGCGACCCGCAACCATGCGTACTGGAACGACGCGGCGACCCGCCTCGACGGCGTGAAGTACCTGCAGATTCCCGACGAGAGCGCCGAGTTCACGCGCTACCGCGCCGGCGACCTGCATGTGACCGCGGTCGTGCCGCGCGGCCAGTACGACCTGATCCGGCGCGACTATGCCGCGCAGCTGCACATCGCGCCGCAGCTCGGGACCTATTACTACGGCTTCGCGCTCGATCGCGCGCCGTTCAGGGATGCGCCGGGGTTGCGGCGCGCGCTGTCGCTCGTCATCGACCGCGAGCGTCTCGCCGACCTCGTGCTGCGGGTCGGCGAGCTGCCGGCCTACGGCTGGGTCCCGCCCGGCGTGCACGACTACAGCCCGCAGCGCTTCGACTACGCCGGCCGGCCGATGAGCGAGCGCATCGCCGAGGCGCGGCGCCTCTACGCCGCGGCGGGCTACTCGGCCGCGAAGCCGCTGCGCTTCGAGCTGCGCTACAACAGCGGTGAGGTGCACGGCCGGCTCGCGGTGGCGATCGCGGCGATGTGGCGGGAGGCGCTCGGCGTCGAAGTGCAGCTCTCGGCGGTCGAGTTCCGTTCGCTGATGGCCGACATCGACGCACGCGACGTGCAGATGTTCCGCATCAGCTGGGGCGGCGACTACAACGACGCCTATTCCTTCCTGCAGTACCTGAAGAGCGACTTCGGCATCAATCTGCCGCGCTACGCCAATCCCGCCTACGACGCGCTGCTCGGGCGCGCGGCGGCGACCGCCGACACCGCCGCGCGGCGCGCGCTGCTCGAGGAAGCGGAGCGCACGATGCTCGCCGACACGCCGCTGCTGCCGCTCTACTTCTACGTCAACAAGCACCTCGTCAGTCCGCGCGTCGAGGGGTGGTATGACAACGTGATGAACGTCGTGTACAGCAAGGATCTCGCGCTGCGGGCTTTGCCGTAACCCCTCACGCGCGAGGGCCGTCTCCAGCGAGGCCTCCGCGGACGAGCGGGTCGAGCGCACCGCCTTCGGCGGTGTGCCCTCGCCGCGGCGGCGCCCGGCTGGAATTTGAACTGCGGCAGCAGGACCCTCGCGGTGCGCCGGGCGCTGCTCGCCGCGGCTCGGCGCTCTCCACGCTCGTCCGCGGAGGCCTCGCTGGAGACGGCCCTGACACGTGGGTGGTTGCGGGAGCGCTCGGGCGCTTCGTGTCAGGTAGTGCGCCTGTCAGTACGCGCTCTCGTCGCGCAGTTGATCGATCAGCTCGTTGGTGACGACATTGTCCCGTGACGGAAAGGCGCGAAAGCCGTAGACCATCCCGAGCTCGCCGGCCGTGCCGGCGATCGTCGCCCTGGCATGCGCGAGCGATTGACGTGCGAGCTCCGAGATGACTTCGCCGTCTGTCCTGCCTTCGCGCCGCGCACGCTCTCTGGCGGCCTGAAGAACGTCGTCTGCAATGTCGAGCGTTGTGCGCATGCCCTAAATGATAGCGCGCCAAATGGGTTTAAAAATATTCAATGCGTGCTGGAAATCTCGATATTGTTTCAAATAAGCGTTGATTAGCAGATAGTCAGCTGCGAAAGGTCACCGGGCACTCGCTGCCGGCATGGAGACTTCCGTCTTCACGGAATTGGCGATGAAGCACTTCTCGTGCGCCTCGCGCTGCCTGTTAACGCACCTGCTTCTGTGTCCCGATCCACGCCTCGACGCGCTTCGTCAGCACGTCGAGCGGCACCGCGCCCGTCGACAGCACGGTGTCGTGGAAGGCGCGGATGTCGAAGCGCTCGCCGAGCGCCGCCTGCGCCTCGCGCCGCAGCTCGAGGATGCGCAGCTGCCCGATCTTGTAGGCGAGCGCCTGTCCCGGCCAGGCGATGTAGCGGTCGACCTCGTTGACGATGTCGGCCTCGGTCTTCGCGGCGTTCGCCTTGAAGTAGTCGATCGCCTGCTGGCGCGTCCAGCGCTTGGCGTGGATGCCGGTATCGACGACGAGTCGCACCGCGCGCCACATGTCGTAGGTCAGTTCGCCGAATTTCGCGTAGGGGTCGTCGTAGAGCCCCATCTGCTCGCCGAGCCGCTCGCTGTAGAGCGCCCAGCCCTCGATGTAGGCCGTGTAGTCGGCATTGCGCCGGAACATCGGCAGGCTGCGGTCCTCCATCGCGAGCGCGATCTGCAGATGGTGGCCGGGCACGGCCTCATGCGCGGTCAGCACCGGCATTTCGTACTTCGGCCGCACCTCCGGTCGATAGAGGTTCACGTAGTAGTAGCCGGCGCGCGAGCCGTCGAGCGCCGGGCCCTGGTAGTACGCGGTGGTCGTGTCGGGCGCGCTCGTCATCGGGATTGCGCGCACGCCGTACGGCGTGCGCGGCAGCTTGCCGAAAAGCTTCACGAGTTCGGGGTCGATGCGCTTGGCCATCGCGGCGTAGGCCTCGAACAGCGCGTCCCCGGTCTGGTAGTAGAACTGCGGGTCGGTGCGCAGGTACGTCAGGAACTCCTCGAAGCTGCCCTTGAAGTCGACCTGGCGGATGATCGCGTCCATCTCGCCGCGGATGCGGGCCACTTCGCGCAGGCCGATCGCGTGGATCTCGTCCGGGGTCAGATCGGTCGTCGTGTGGAACGCCGCGCGGTTGGCGTAGAACGCGAGCCCGTCGGGGGTATCCCAGATGCCGTCGGAAGCCCGCGAGGCCGGCAGGTATTTGTCATGGAAAAAAGCCTGCAGCCGCCTGAACGCCGGGATCACGTGCTCTTCGATCGCCCGCCCGCCGGCCCCGATCAGCCGCGCGCGCTCATCGGCGTCGATGCTCTCCGGCATGCGCGTGAACGGCTCGAAGAACGGGCTCTGCTCGGCGCTCGCGGGGATCTGGCTCGCGATCTGCGCCGGAATGCGCTCCATGATCGAGCGCGGCTGGGTGCGATGCTCGCGGATCGCGGTCTCGAGCAGCGCGATGGTCTGGTCGATATAGGTGCCGATGCCCGCAAGCCGCGCGATCCAGGCCTCGTAGTCGGCGACGGTCGCGAACGGCAGCAGCTCGGCGAGCTCGTTGGCGGTCTGCACGCCGTCGCGCGGGCGGATCGCCGCGTACAGCCAGGGCTTGAACGGGCGGGCCGCGAGGCGCCGCTCCAGATCCCCGGCGAACAGGTCGTAGTTCAGCTGGTCGGCAGCCGGGAGTCCGGCGCGCGGGATCGTCTTCAGCTCGGCGAGCGTCGCGGCATAGCGGGCGTAGTGCGCGTCGGTTGCCGCCGGCGACAGGTCGGGCCACTGCGCCGAGTAGCGGTGGTCACCGAGGTAGTCGGCCGCGAGCGGATCGTCACGCAGGTCCGCTTCCCAGGTCGAGTCGAACAGGGCCTGCAGGCGCGCATCGGCCGCGGACGAGGCATAGGGAGCCGCGATCAGGCCCGCGGCGAGCAACAGCATCAGGTGGCGCATGCGTGGATTGTCGGCGATTCGCGCGCCGACGCAACCGGCGCCGGCCGCGCCGGGCCCGGGCAGGATCGGGTGGGCTCAGGCGGGCTCGAGCCCCAGCTGGCCCATGCTCGGCCGGAAGCGCAGCTTGCGCGCGACGCCGTACTCGATTTCGCGCGAGACCACGGACACACCGGCATCGCTCAGGTACTCGCCGATCAGCGCCAGCACGGCCGCCGCGGCGAGGCGCGCGGGCTCACCGGGCTCGACGCACGCGGCGATCCGGCCCTGTACGTCGATGCCGCGCTCCATGGCCTCGCGGAAGCTCTCGACGCAGCGATCGAGCAGCAGCAGGTCCGAGGCGAGCGTCCGGTCGGTCACGTCGCCGGGGCTCGAGCCGCGGGCGATGAAGCGCAGATGCAGCAGCGCGCCGTGCTCCTCGACCGCGTCGTAGAGGCAGACGGCCAGCGTCGCGTCGAGCAGCGCCGTGAACAGCACGTCGTCGGCCGCGACCTCGTAATGGTCCGGCGGGACGTCGACGATGCGTGGATCCGGGTGCAGCACAGCGCGCATGGTGCGGGTTTCGGGCTTTCCAGACCTTGAACTGCATCACGGCCGGCACAAGGCTAGAATGGGCGGGGCGGCGCACTGCTGCCGGTCCGCGACAGCCAGAGGGGAGTTCCATGCTCGATATCGGCGTTTTGCCCATCATCCTGCTGATCGCGATTCTGGTGATCGCGTCGAAGGCCTGGCTCACGGTCCCCCAGGGCTATCAGTACACGCTCGAGCGCTTCGGCAAGTTCAAGAAGTCGATGGAGCCGGGGTTCCATTTCATCGTGCCGTTCGTCGAGTCCGTCGGTCGCAGGATCAACATGATGGAGCAGGTGCTCGACGTGCCGCGCCAGGAGGTCATCACCAAGGACAACGCGATGGTCAGCATCGACGCGGTGGTGTTCTTCCAGGTGCTCGACGCCGCCAAGGCGGCCTACGAGGTCGACAACCTGCGCCTCGCGGTCATCAACCTGACGATGACCAACATCCGCACGGTCGTCGGCTCGATGGACCTCGACGAAACCCTCTCGAAGCGCGACGAGATCAACCACCGCCTGCTGAAGGTGGTCGACGACGCGACCACGCCCTGGGGCATCAAGGTGACCCGCATCGAGATCAAGGACATCCAGCCGCCGGCCGACCTGGTCGAGTCGATGGCACGGCAGATGAAGGCCGAGCGCGACAAGCGCGCCAACATCCTCGACGCCGAGGGTTTCCGCCAGGCCGCGATCCTGAAAGCCGAGGGCGAGAAGCAGTCGGTGGTGCTGGCCGCCGAGGGCAGCAAGGAGGCCGCATTCCGCGAGGCCGAGGCCCGCGAGCGTCTCGCGCAGGCCGAGGCGCGCGCGACCGCGATGGTCTCGCAGGCGATTGCGCAGGGTGATGTGCAGGCGATCAACTACTTCGTCGCGCAGAAATACGTCGAGGCGCTGAAGGACTTCGCGACCTCGCCGAACCAGAAGGTGCTCTTCCTGCCGATGGAGGCGAGCGCCCTGATCGGCACGCTCGGCGGCATCGCCGAGCTCGCGAAGGACGCGATGGCGAAGCAGTCGCCGGGCGCCGCCGCGCCGCCGGCGAGGCGGCCGTGAAGGAATTCCTGATGCAGCTCGAATGGTGGCACTGGTGGGTGGCCGCCGCCGTGCTCGCCGCGATCGAAACCTTCATGCCCGGCGCGGTCGCGATCTGGTTCGCGGTGTCGGCCGCGGTGGTCGGCGCGCTGGTACTGATCCTGCCGGTGCCATGGCAGCTGCAGCTCGTGCTGTTCGGCGTGCTGGGCATCGTCGCGATCGTGCTGTTCCGGAACTACGCGCGGCGCAATCCCGAGGCCACGTCGCAGCCGGGGCTGAACCAGCGCGGCGCGCAGTACGTCGGCCGCGAGTTCACGCTGGTCGAACCGATCCAGCAGGGCTTCGGCAAGGTGAAGGTCGGCGACACCGTATGGAAAGTCGCGGGCCCGGCGCTGCCGATCGGCGCGCGCGTGCGCGTCACCGGAGTCGACGGCGCGGTACTGGTGGTGGAGGAAGCGGCACACTGACCGGCGGGAGGGGATTCATGCTCGTACGCCACATACTCGAAAAGAAGGGGGCGGCCGTTTACGCCATCGGGCCCGACACGCCGGTGCTCGAGGCGATCCGGAGCATGGCGGCACATCACATCGGCGCGCTGCTGGTGATGCGCGGCGATGAACTCGCCGGCATCCTTTCGGAACGCGACTATGCGCGCAAGATCGTGCTGCACGGCCGCTCGTCGAGCGATACACCGGTCGCGCAGATCATGTCCTCGCCGGTCGTGACCGTGACCCCCGACGACACGATCGAGGCCTGCATGCGACTCGTCACCGAGCGGCGCTTCCGCCACCTGCCCGTCGTCGAAGGCGGGCGCGTGGTCGGCGTGCTGTCGATCGGCGATCTGGTGAAGACGCTGCTCGAGGAGCAGCGCCAGACCATCGAGCACCTCGAGGCCTATATCCGCAGCTGAGCTTCCATGGTCAAAGTGATCCTGCTCACCCTGGTGCTGGCCGCCGGCGCGGCGAATGTGGCGGCGGCGCCGGCCTGCGATCGCGAGTGGTCGTGCGACGGCGTCGCGCGCGTCGTCGCGATCGGCGACGTGCACGGCGCGCTCGCCGAATACACCGCGATCCTGCGCGCCACGGGCATCATCGATGCCGCGGGGCACTGGGCCGGCGGCGACACGTATCTGGTCAGCACCGGCGATCTGATCGATCGCGGGCCCGAGTCGTCGGCGGTGATCGCGCTGCTGCGCCGGCTCGAGGCCGAGGCGCCGATTGCCGGCGGCCGCGTGCTCGTCACGCTCGGCAATCACGAGGCGATGAACCTGACCGGCGAGCTCGGCTATGTCGTGGCGGCCGACTACGCGGCGGCGGCGGATAGCGAGGACGCGGCGCTGCGCGATGCGGCCTTCCGCGAACTGCGCGCGCATGGCCGGTATGCAGGCCTTGCCGCGCCGGCCGCGCGCGCGGCGTTCGATCAGGCGTTCCCGCAGGGCTGGTTCGCGCGCCAGCGTAAATTCAGCGCCGTGGGCGAGGAAGGCCGCTGGCTGCTCGCGCGGCCGCTGATGGTGCGCGTGAACGGCGTGCTGTTCACGCACGGTGGCCTGCCACCGGGCCTGCTGGCCGAGTCGCTCGATACGCTCAACACGACCACGCTGCATCGGGATCTCCTCGATTACACCTCGGCCTGGCATGCGCTGATCGCCGCCGGCCTGCTCGATCCCGACACCGATTTCGATGCGCGCGTCGCGCTCGCCGAAGAGCGGCTCGCTGGCTACACCGGCGCCGATCGCGAGCATCTCGCGGCCCTCGTGGCCACGTTGCGGCGTACCGATGCATCGCCCGTGCACAGCGTTGCGGGGCCGCTGTGGTACCGCGGCACCGCGATGTGCAACAGCGCGTTCGAGACCGACACGGCGGCGGGCGTGCTCGAGCATCTCGCCGGCGACAGTGTCGTGATCGGGCACACCGTGACGACGACGAAGCGCGTCACGACCCGCATGGACGGCCGCGTCACGATGATCGATACCGGCATGCTGCCCGCCTATGGCGGCCAGCCTTCGGCACTCGTGATCGAGGGCGACTCGCGCCGCGTGGTCTATGCGAAGGCGCCGGACGAACGGGCGACGCCGGAGCCCGAGGCGCGCCGCGTCGGTGAGCGCCCCGGCGGCCTGACCGACGATCAGCTCGAGCAGTTCCTGCGCGACGCCGAGGTCGCGGGCAGTGAAGCGCCGCCGCTTGGGCGCGCCGGCACGCGCCTGCTGACCTTGCGCCGCGGAGGCACGAGCCTGCACGCGCTCTTCATCACGGCTCCCGCCCGCGGGCGCTGGCAGCATGAAATCGCGGCCTACCGGCTCGACCGCCTGCTCGGCATCGACATGGTGCCAGTCACGGTCGAGCGCACGATCGACGGTGAGGCGGGCGCGCTGCAGTTCTGGATCGAGAACACGCTGAGCGCGGCGCAGGTCGAGCGCGAGCGACTGCGGCTGCCACCCTGGTGCAGCCTCGAGTCACAGTACGGCCTGATGCGCGCGTTCGATGCGCTTACCGGCAATGGCGCCCGCCGCGCGGAGAATGTCGTGCTAGGTCGCGCCGACGGTCTCGCGCGCCTGCTCGATCATGCCGACGCGTTCCCGGCGTCGCGCACGCTCGATGCGCGCCTCGCCAGGCCGCCGGTCGGCGCCGAACTCGCGCGGCGCCTGAGGGCGCTCGATGCGGCACAGCTTGCCGCGGCGCTCTCGCCCTGGCTCGACGCACGACACGTGCGGGCGATTCTCGCCCGCCGCGATGCGCTGCTCAGAACGCCCTGACCAGAATCGCGATCGACAGCGCGACGTGGATGCCGGCGAACAGCCACGGCACCAGCAGCTCGATCCGGGTCGTCTGCAGGTATTCGCGGCGCGAGCGGCTGGCATCGAGCGCCTGCCATTCCGCGGTGTACGGTGCGAGCGGCAGCCTCTGCTCCATCGCGAGAATCACCCTGAACTTGCCGGCGTTCAGCTGGCGGTAGGAGAGCACCATCATCCACCAGGCGATGCACATCAGGATCGCTGCGCTCGCCGGCGCGACGACCAGCGTGCGCGATACGATCAGGCCCGCCTTCAATGCGAAGGCGAGCGCGCCGACGACCGCGGTGTTCATGCCGACGAAGAACGAGTTCGCGAGCATGCGGCGATTGCTGACCCGGTCGGTCATCTCGACGTAGAGCTGGTACTGGCGCAACGCGTGGTCGGTATAGTCCCCGCCATAAGCCTCGGCGGTCACGGGACGCAGTGCGCTGGCAAGACCGCGGTCATCGCTCGGCATGATTGATCCTAATGCGACGGCAGGTGGCGCAGCTTGCGGTCGCGGTTGAGCAGTACCCAGGTCGCGTGCTCGGACAGCGCCGCACGGCCGAGTGAATAGAGCACGGCACGCCGCCGCTCGTCGCCCGCTGCGCCCTGCAGCTGCGTGCGCGCTTCGTCGAACAGGCGATACATGTAGCCGTACTGGCGCGCCAGCTCCTTGGCGGCTGTCTTCTGCAGCCAGGCCTCGAGGATGCCGGCCACGAGCGGCAGCAGGCCCATCGTGACGACCAGCGGTGTCTTCACGTAGGGCACGTGCAGCACCGGGATGAAGCACAGCATCGCGGCCGCCGTGAGACCCAGCACGAGCGTGACCGTACCGGTGCGCTCGGTGAGCCCGATCATGCGCCGGCGCCGCTCGCCGGCGCGCCAGAAGTAGGCGAGCTGCCCGCCGCCGCGGTCCTTGGTCAGGTCGAGCGAGCCCACCCAGTGCTCGATCACGTGCTCGATGCCGCCGCTGACGCCGGTGCGCCCCGCATCGTGCATTTCGAAGTCCACCGCGCGCATCGCGGTGCGGATCCAGTCGAGCTCCGCGTCCTGGCGGCGCAGGAAGCTTTCATCGCCGGTGTGCAGGCGGCCCTCGTCGCGCACGCCGGCGATGCGCAGATAGAACTGCACGCGCAGGCCCTCGCACAGCGCGCGATACTCGAGGTGGTCGCGGTGCCAGGCGCGGCGCTCGGCGAAGCGGCTGAGTGCGATCGTCGTCAGCGCCGCGCCGAAGAACACGTAGATGAGCCCCCACAGCGCCGGGATCTTCGAATAGAGCACGAACGCGCAGCCCATCACCGCGCCGATCGCGTAAGTCCACGCGGTGATGCGCATCAGCCGCCGCCGGTACTCGGCCGCGAGTCCGTCGGCCACGGCGATCAGCCGTGCGCAGCGCGCGATTGCGGGCGGCGCACCGACGAACGGCACGCTGCCGGGCCCGGCGAGTTCGCCGGCGACGGCGGCGGCCGCGACATTGAATTCCTCGGTGCGATCGAGCACGCGCTGGCTGAGCTCGGGCATCGCATCGTGCAGCGCGGAGTGCCCGCCGGCGAACTCGTGGACGTAGCCGGCCGCGAGCGGCCGGTGGCCGTTGGTGGGCTCGCCGTTCGGCCGCGAGCGCGACACGAGGATGTGGTACACGAGCGAATTGTCGACCTCGCCGAGCGCGAGGTCGCGCAGGTCCTCGACGGCGGGTCGCACCCCGCCGCGCGACGCCAGCCGGTAGTCGACCACCGCCGCGGTACCGCCGGGGCTCGCGGCCGGCTTGCCGTCCCACAGCGCGAGCAGGATGTAGCAGTAGCGCGCGAGGAAGTCGCCGGCGGTGGCGTACAGCGTGTCGCGGTCGTAGCTCGCTTCGCCGGCCGCGAGATCGAGCACGCGCGACTCTCCACGCAGCTTGTCGAAGCGCGCACGCGCCGCGTCGTCGGTCATCTGCATGCGGTAGTCCGCGAGCGGCAGCGGCTGCACGAACACGAGCTCGAGGCCGAGCGCCAGCGCCTCTTCGGCGACCAGCAGGTCGGCACCCTCGGCGAGCTGCGAGGCGACCACGATCGGCGTGTGCGGCCAGCGTTCGTGCAGGCCCTGCAGGAACTCGCGTGCCCGCTCGCGGATCGCCGGTACTTCGCTGTCGACGAGATCGCGGTGGCCGGTGACGCCGATGACGAGCGGAATGGCTGCGGGCAGTTCCATGGGCTATGCAGACTCCATCATCGTGGCAGGCTCGCGAGGCGCGCTTCGAGGTCCCGTGTGTAGTATCGCTGCTCACCGAAACGTTTGCGCACGATCGGCAGCGCATCGGCCAGCAGCTTGCGGGCCTCAGGATAGCGCTTCCCGGCGGCGTACGCGGTGGCGCGAACGGCATCCTGCAACGCATAGCGCCAGGCCTCGTCGGGCATTTCGGCGAGCGGGTACTGCTCCTCGAGCAATGCGCGGGCGCGGTCGAGCAGTGCCCCAGCCTGCTCCGCACGCCCCGTCTTCGCGTAGACGTCGGCGAGGTTGGTCAGTACCTGGTCGGTCAGCCAGAAATTGCGCAGCTCGCAGATCTTCAGCGCTTCGTCGAGCTTAGCCTCGGCGCCTGGAAAGTCCCGATGCGCGATGTCGATCATCGCGAGGCTGTTCAGCGGTATCGAAAGATCGTCGTGGTCGGCGGGCCAGGCATGTCGCCAGATCCGCAAGGTCCTCTCGAGGTAGGGTCGGGCTTCGTCCGGGCGATTGTCGATGAGCAGGCTCCTGCCGATATTGTTCGCCACGGTGCCGACGTCCGGATGGTCGGTACCGGCCCACTGCTCGGAAATCGCGAGGCTCTCCTTCCAGATGTCGGCCGCTTCGCGATAGCGGCCCGTCTGGTAATAGAGCGCACCCAGTTCGTTCAGACTGTCTGCCACCTTCCAGTGGTTCGGCCCCAGCACCTCCCGCCGGATCGACAACCCTTCGCGCATCAGCTGATCCGCCTCGTCGTAACGGCCGGTGAAGTACAGCGTGCGCGCGAGACCCTGCAGGGTCTGGGCGGATTCGGCGCTGCGCGGGCCGAAGATCTTCCCGTCAATTTCGAGCGCTTCCCGGTACAGCCGCTCCGCCTCATCGTCGGAACCGAGTTCCGCCAGCGCATCGGCGAGGCCATTCAGGTTGGTGGCCACCAGCGCATCACCGTGCGGTGCCTCGGCGCGGGCGCGCGCGAGTGACTCCCGATACATCTTTTCGGCGTCTTCGTACTTGCCGGCGAGGAAGGTCGCGGCGGCCAGCACCGTGCGTGATTCGGTCGTCGTGCGCGCATCGTCGCCATCGGACTTGCGGCGGGTCTCGACCGCATCCGTGAGCAGCGTCCGCGCGGGCTCCGGCAGGCCGAGGCCGATGTATGCCCGCCCCATCGCCGTCATCAGGCTGGAACGCACGGCGGGACGGTCGCGCAACTGCCGCTGGACGTCCTCGGCACCGCGGTCGAGCATTTCGCGTACGGTCAGCTCGTTGGCGCGGGCCTTGGTCGGGTCGGCACGCGTGAACAGGGAAACCAGGAAATTCATCGTCTCCTGGGTGGTCGACGCCTCGGTTTCGGCCCGTTCCCGCTGCGCCGTGGCGATCACCGCGGCCGCGCTCGCGGCGACCGCGAGTACCGCGAGACCCGCGACCGCCGCGATGCGCAGCTTGCGCGCGCGCCTCGCGCGCGATCGTGACGCGTCGATCAGGGCCTGCTCGAGTTCGGTGATCTCGCCACCACCGTCCATCACCGATTGCGCCTCATCGAGCGGGCGGCCGCTCGCGAGCAGCAGGTCCGGTCGGCGCCCTTCCTGGTCCCAGCGTTCAGCGGAAGCTGCGAGCCGGCCGTGGGCACGCAGCATGTCGCGGTTGGCCTCGAGCCAGTCGCGCACCCGCGGCCAGTGACGCAGCAGCGCTTCGTGGGCGATTGACACGACCGGGCGCCCGTCACGACCGAGCTCGGACACGCACAGGCGCGCGTCGACGAGCGCCTGTACGAGGCCGCGTTCGGCACCGGGAGCGAAATCGTCGAGTGCGGCACTGCGCCGTGCAATGTCGTGCCCGCCGGTCCCGGTGGCGGAAATCAGCTTGCGAAGTACCGCCGGCATGCTGGCTCGGGTCGGTTCCGGCAAGACGCTGAACACGGCCTCGGCCCGCTGCGCCAGTGCACCCTCGACACCACCGATTTCGCCCAGCGCAGCAAAGGTCAGCGTGCCGTCGGACGCCCGCCGCTTGTACAGCTCATCGAGCGCGAACTCGAGCAGTGGCAGTGCCTCGGGACTGCGAACCGCCTCGTCGCGCAGCACTTCGTCGAGGCCCTCGCCGCCGTCCACCCGCGTCTCGAATCGCAGGCCGGCCGCCGCCGCGGGCAGGCGGATGATCTGGCCGATCTCGGCGGCGGTGGGCGCGCGCAGGTCGTACTGGCCGCTGTCCGCCTTGAGTGCAACGAGGTCGCGATGCTCCACGCAGCGCGGATAGAAGTCGCTGCGCAATGTCGCGACGGCCCAGATGCCACGCGTGGCGATCAGCCGGGCAAGCAACGCGAAAAAGCGCTCGCGCTCCGTGAACTCGATGCGCTCGTCGGAGAACACCTCCTCGAGCTGGTCGATGACCAGCGCGACCCGCGTGTCGCTCGCGACGAGCGCGGCCAGCGCGTCCTGCAGCCCGTCCGCCTCGTTCGCCGGGATTGCGGCGCCGGTCGCGAGAGTCTCGATCAGCAGGGACTCGAGATCGGTGCGCCGGTCACGCGGGCGGAACTCGATCCGGCGCCAGTGCGCCACCTCCTCGATGACCCCGGGCTGGGTGAGGAGCGGCAGCAGGCCGGAGCGGACGACCGATGACTTGCCGCTGCCGCTTGCGCCGATGACCAGCAGGAACGGATGGTTCGCCGCATCTTGACGGCGCAGCGCGGCGATCATCTCGCCAATCGCGGCGGTGCGTCCGAAGAAGATCGGCGAATGTTCGAAGCCGAAGGCCTCGAGGCCACGAAAGGGTGATTCGTGCCGCCAGGTCGCGAGATCGGTGCGCGTCGCGCCGACCGCTTCCGGATACCTGCGCGCGATCAGCTTGCGCACGTGGACTTCGATCAGCTCTTCGAACTGCGCAACATCGCCGAACGGATGGAACGCGGCGCGCAACGTGCCGTCCGTCTCGTCGTGGAACCACCGCCGCACGAATTCATCGAGCGCCTGCTTCTGACGCAGGCGCTCGAGCGCCTGGGCATCGTCGTCGGCGTCGAGCAATGGCGGTGCGGTCTTGCGGTAGACGAGCAACGCCGGGCGGCCGTTGCGGCGCAACCCGGAGACGGCGTCCTCGAACTCGAACTCCGTGCCCGATGCATAAGGACTGCCGTCGGGTTTGCGAAAGCTGCCGGGCAGCCGCGTGCCGAGGCGCGACCAGAGTACGCAGATCGCCGCGTGTGAATCCGCCGGGTGCGGCAGTTGATCCTGGAAGGACGCGGTCGCGGCGAGCGGTTCGTGCTCCCAGAAGACCGGATCGATCTCGACGCGGCCCGCAAACTCGCTTCGCAGCCGCTCGATGACGCGACGGGCGATCAGGCGCTCTTCAGCGACGTCACCGGGGGAGGACAGGAATATCCGGAACGTGTCCAAGGCCGGCCGACATTACTGAACGCCGCCGCCGCGGACAATGCCGCGGCAGCGGTCGCGGTGCCGTGGAGTCGTGTTACGCCTGCGAACGCCGGCCGGGTCGGCGAAGCCTGACGGCCAGGCCGGCAAGCCCGGCCAGCAGCAGCGTCAGCGTGCCCGGCTCCGGGACACCTGTTGGCGGCGGCGGCGTGGTTCCGCCACCCTGCAGGTCGCCGCCACGGAACCGGTAGAAGTAGTCATCGTCCGCCTGGGCGGGATTGGTGCTGCTGAACAGCGTCTGGCCATCGACGATGATGGAGCGCTCGACACCGGGGAAATCCGTGGCGCCCTCGATGCCGTAGCGTACATCCAGATCGAAGTCACCATTGCCGAGGAAGTAGATGAAAGTCTGCACCGAGTACGAGGGGCCCGTGGGGTTGCCGGACCCGTCCAGCTCCGACAGGTTGTTCCACCAGAGCCGCATCGTCGGCACGGCCGCGTTGATGTCGTAGGGTGCGGAGAATTCAGGCTCACCATCGGCCGGAATGCCCACCGAGAAGCCCAGCGTCGAAAAGACGGTTCCCGCGTCCGGCGCGTTGGTGGATTCGACGACGCTCAGGCCATCGATGGGCAGCAGCGAGAATGTCGGATCGCCGGCACCGCCGCAGCTGCTCGATTGCGAGAAGGAGAACGAGAAGTTCGCGAACATGCAGACGAAGCTGTAGTCCGAGCCGCCGAGGCGCAGCGCGGCGGCCTGGTCGAAGGCGAAGTTGACGTCATTGTCGGAGGTGCCGTCGAAGTCCGGGTCGTAGGAGCCCGAGATGTTGAACAGCAAAGAACGATTCGCACCGGCGTCGAGGGTCGACTGGTTGTAGAGATCGATGGTGTTGAAGACCCATCCCGCGCCCTTGCTTTCGAAGGCGCTGGGGTCGAAATCGACCGCAATCCGCCGTGCCTCGGCCGGCACAGCAAAGACCAGCAATGCCAGAACCGCCGACGCTGAAATGACCCCGGTCCGCGAACCAGTTCCAATTCTCATGACGATGCTCCTTCCCCTGGACTGGGGGGCGCAGCAAGTTCAGTGCCGGCCGACGTAATTGGCTTTGAGATCAGTCAATTAACGCTGTTCCGAGGCCGCTTTTTCCCGGATCCGGGACGCCGAGTGTAAGATCGCCCGACGCCCGCCGGCCGAAGCGGGCCGCCTGCGGGGGTTCCATGACGGGCATGAAGACGCTGCGAGTCCGCTGGATTTCAGGCATCGCGCTCCTGCTGGTCCCGTTTGCTGCACTGCACGCAAATGGCGGGACCTGCACCCTCGATGCCCTGACCGCTCCCGAGCTGGTCATCGAAGACGCCAAACCGGTGCGCTTCGAAAACGACATCACCCGCAAGGCGATCGCGCACACCGCGGCCGACCCGGCCACCTTCAGGATCAAGGTACGGCGTGCGGGTCCGGGTGTCAGCTCGTTCAATAACGAGCCGCGCTACGAACTCGCGGCCTACGAAGTCTCGCGCCTGCTGCTGCCGCCTGGCGAGGAGGTGGTGCCGGCGATCGCGCTGCGCTCGGAGGCGCTCGCGGAATTTCGTGCCATCGATCCCGCGGCCGCCGAATCCTGGCGCGGCACCCACGCCGCGATGTTCATGGTGCAGTGCTGGCTCGAGGGCGCGCGGCCGCATCGTCTCGAGATCGATGCCACGCGCTTCGCCGCCGACCTCGCCTACGCGCGCGCGATCAGCCGCCTGAACGTCGTCACCTACCTGATCGAGCACAAGGATTCGAACCTCGGCAACGTGATGCTGACCGGCGAGGGCGAGGCCGTGCGCGCTTGGGCGATCGACAACGGCGTCGCGTTCGATTCCGACGAGAGCGACGTCGGCACGTTCTGGCGGGACCTGCACGTGGGCGCCGTCGAGCGTTCGCTCGCCGACCGGCTGCGCACGCTGACGCTGGCCGAGCTGCGCGCGCGCCTCGGCGTGATCGCGCAATACGAGCTGGTCGGGGATGCCTGGGAGCCGCGGCCGCCGGCTGCGAATTTCGACGCCGGGCGTGGCGTGCGCCGTCGCGGCAATCAGTTGCAGCTCGGGTTGACGAACCGCGAGATCGGCGCGCTCGAACGCCGGCGCGGACGCCTGATCTCGCTGCTCGACAAGGGCAGGCTCACACTGTTACCCGACGCATCCTGAGGATCGCGGTCGCCGTCGCGCCGTCCATGTCGCTCGCGACGATTTCGATGTACTCCTCGACGATCACGTCGGCCGGCGGCACGCCCTTGAGGCGCGCGAGCGCAGCATCGAACTCGAGCCATGGCGGCAGCGGCCCGCCGCTCGCGAGCCGCGCTTCGTAGGCGAGCACGTCGCCCGGGTCGGGATCGAAGAAGGTCTCCGCCGGCAGCACGTGATCGATCGGCTGGCCGGGATGCACGAGCAGGTCCCCGGGCTCGCGCAGGCGCACCGGCGCGGTGTTCTGCGTCTCGGCGCGCGACAGCGCGGTGTAGTGGCGCCCGATCAGCACCGCGACGCCGAGCCAGACGACGCACAGCGCGGCATTCAGCATCGCGAAGCTGCGCGTACCGAAGCCGAACCAGTGCAGCCCGGCGAACACCACGCCGGCCTGCAGGATGTCGCCGAAGCGCCAGAAGAACGTGTCGATCGTCGTCTTGCCGTCGAACTTCGCCGCGGCGCTGGTCGGCAGGTAGAGCGTCTGCTGCGTCGTGTTCATCAGCGAATAGTTGGTCGAGTTCTCGAGGATCTTCGCAACGTAGATCATCGTGAAGACCGGCACGAAGGCGATCGCACCGTAGACGAAAAGCGCGATCGCCGGCAGCACGAGCAGCGCGCCGCGCACTCCGATCGCACGGTAGATGCGCGACACGGCCAGCGCCTGCACCAGCACGCCGACCAGCGTGACCCACAGCTGGAAGCGCGCGTACAGCGAGCCGATGATGGCTTCGCGCTCGGTCAGCAGCGCACTGGCGCCGGCGAGCACTTCGGCGCGCGCCTTGATCAGCGCTGCAAGGAGATAGTCGCCGGTCGCGCCGATGCAGTTCAGCAGCACGACGAAGGTCGCGACCAGCAGCAGGTAGCGGCTGGCGAAGACGACCTGGAAGCCGCCGAGGACGGAGCGCACCGGCTGCGATGCGCCCGCCACGGGGCGCGACGGCGCCGGAACCGCGGCGGTCTCCGGCGCGATCAGTGCGATGCTCGCAATCAGCAGCAGCGCGCCGAGCAGCAGCAGCGGCAGCGGGCCGAACCGCAGGATCGCGAGATCGGTGATCTGCGCGCCTGCGAGCGCGCCGAGCGTCGCGCCGAGCATGATCGCCGGGAACAGCCGCTGGCCGCTGCGCGTGTTGAAGCTGTTGGCCGCGAGCGCCCAGAACTGCGCGACGACCATCAGGCCGTACACGCTGACCCAGATGAAAAAGACGATGCCGAACCATTTGCTGGTGCGAAACGGGTAGCTGAGCGCGAACGCGAGGATGTTCAGCGCGAAGAAGGCGCTGACGAAGCGCACCAGCCTCAGGCCGTCGATGCGCCGCCGCACGGCGCTGTAGAGTGGTACCAGCAGCATCAGCACCACGCCATTGGCGGCGACTGCGTAGCTGCGCACTTCGGCGGCGGCGCCCGCGAGCAGGAACGACTCGCGCAGCGCCTTCAGCACGTAGTACGACGCCATGATCAGGAACGCGTGCCCGCCGAAGAGGGCAATGCAGCGACCTTCCCCGGCGCGCACGCGCGTGAGCAGGCGCAATGCACGCTCGAATGCCGAGAGTTCAGCGGGTGCGCTCAATGGACCCCCGTCGATTGACGATACCGGCCGCGAACGGCCGACAGCTTACAACCAGGACGAGCGCCTGCTCAATTCCGCCAGAACGCCGGCGTGAACAGCACCAGCACGCTGAAGATCTCGAGCCGCCCGAGCAGCATCGCGATCGAGAATATCCATGTCTGCGGGTCGGTGAACGACTGGTACTGCGTCACGGGCCCCGACTGTTCGAGGCCCGGGCCGAGGTTGTTGATCGAGGCGACCACGCCGGCGAACGCCGAAACCAGGTCGACCCCCGACAGCAGCAGCGCGAAGGTCAGCGCGACGATCGTCGCGAAGTACAGGAAGATGAACGCGAGCACCGAGTAGACGATGCGGTCCGGGATCACGACGCCGCCGATGCGGATCGGCAGGATCGCCCGCGGGTGCAGCAGCTGCTTCATCTCGCGCACGGCGTGCCGCTCGAGCAGCAGCGCACGGAACATCTTGATGCCGCCGCCGGTCGATCCGGTGCTGCAGACGAAGCACGACAGGAACAGCAGCCACACCGGCGCGAACACCGGCCACATTTCATAGTTCTCGGTCACGAAGCCGGTGGTCGTCCCGATCGACACGACGGTGAACGCGGCATGCCGCAGTGCGATCGCAAGGCTCGCGTAGGTATGCGTCAGCCACAGCAGCGCCGTTACGCCGACGATGCTGCCGCCGAGCACGAGCGCAATCGCCTTGGCTTCCGTGTCACGCCGGTAGGGCGCGAGCGAGCGCTTCTGCACCGCCATGAAATGCCGCGCGAAATTCACGCAGGCGAACAGCATCAGCGCGATCAGCACCAGCTCGATCGCCGGCGAGTCGTAGAAGCCGATGCCGGCGTCGTGCGTCGAGAAGCCGCCGAGCCCGATCGCCGAGAACGCATGGCAGATCGCGTCGAGCCAGTTCATGCCGGCCAGGTGCAGCGCGAGGATGCCGACGGCGGTCGCGGCCGTGTACACCAGCCACAGCGCCTTCGCCGTCTGCGTGATGCGCGGCGTCAGCTTCTCGTCCTTGCCGGGCCCCGGGCTTTCGGCCTTGTAGAGCTGCATGCCGCCGACGCCGAGCAGCGGCAGCACGGCGACCGCGAGCACGATGATGCCGAGGCCGCCGTACCAGTGCAGCGCGTGGCGCCAGAGATTGATCGACGGCGGCAGGTCGTCGAGGCCGGTGAGCACCGTCGAACCCGTGGTCGTCAGACCCGACATCGACTCGAAGAACGCGTCGGTGAAGCTGAGGTCCGGCAGCGCCATCAGCAGCGGCACCGCGGCCGCCGCCGACATCATCGTCCACGCGAGCGTCACGAGCAGGAAGCCGTCGCGCGGCTTCAGCTCGCGGCGGTAGCGCCGGAACGCGAGCGTCAGCGCGAGCCCGACGAGCAGGTTGAGCGCCGCGCCGGCGACGAAGTCGACCAGCATGCCGTCACCGGTCACGAGCGAGCAGCCGATCGGCAGCACGAACGTGATCGCGAAGAACGCGAGCATCACGCCGAGGACGTGCAGGACCGCGAACACGGCTGGCCTATCGCGTGCCGTTCGCCATGAAGAGCCGCTCGACCTGGTCGACGTGCCGGCGGTCCGCGAGGAAGATGATCACGTGGTCGCCGTCCTGCACCACGGTGTCGTGATGCGCGAGGATCAGCTCGCTGCCGCGCGTGATCGCGCCGATGCGCGCGCCATCGGGCATCGGGATCGCGTCGACCGCGAGTCCCACGGTCCGCGAGCGGCCCGCCTCGCCGTGTGCGATCGCCTCCATGGCCTCGGCCGTGCCGTGCCGCAGCGAGTGCACGCGCACGACGTCGCCGCGGCGCACGTGCGCGAGCAGCGAACCCAGGGTCACGGTCTGCGGCGAGATCGCGACGTCGATGCTGCCGCTCTCCATCAGCTCGGCGTAGGAAGGCTTGTTGATCAGCGCCATCACCTTGTTCGCGCCGAGGCGCTTGGCGAGCATCGCCGAGAGGATGTTCGCCTCCTCGGAATTCGTGACCGCGGCGAACACGTCGGCACCGTCGATGTTCTCCTCGATCAGCAGCTCCTCGTCGGCCGCGTCGCCGTGCAGCACGATCGCTTCCTCGAGCACCTCGGAGACGTGGCGCGCACGCTTTGCATCGCGCTCGATCAGCTTCACGTGGTGGGTACGCTCGAGGGCGCGCGCGAGGCGCAGGCCGATGCTGCCGCCGCCGGCGATCACGACGCGCCTGGCCGGATTGTCCTCGGCGCGCAGCTCGCCGAGCACGCGCCGCACCGAATCGCGCGCCGCGATGAAGAACACCTCGTCGTCGGCCTCGATCACGGTGTCGGCTTCGGGGTCGATCCGGCGGCCGTCGCGGTACAGCGCGACGATGCGTGCGTCGAGATCCGGCAGACGCTCGCGCAGCCGCCGGATCGGCTGGCCTGCGAGCGGCGCACCGGCGCCGACGCGCACGCCGACCAGCCGCGCCTGGCCGCCGCCGAAGGGCAGCACGTGCAGCGCGCCGGGGTAGCGGATCAGGCGCTCGATGTATTCGGTGACCAGCTGCTCGGGGCTGATCCACACGTCGACCGAGAGCGCCTCGGCGCTGAACAGCTTCGGATTGCCGGTGTATTCGGCCGAGCGGATGCGGGCGATCTTGGTCGGCGTGCGATAGAGCGTGTACGCGACTTCGCAGGCGAGCATGTTGACTTCGTCGCTGTTGGTCAGCGCGATCAGCACGTCGGCGCCGGCGGCGCCGGCGCTGTCGAGTACGGTCGGAAACGCGGCGTTGCCGGCGACCGTGCGGATGTCGAGCCGGCCCTGCAGGTCGCGCAGCACTTCCTCGTTCGAGTCGACGACCGTGACGTCGTTCGCCTCCTCGCGCGAGAGGTGGTAGGCCGCGGTGCGGCCGACCTGGCCCGCGCCGAGGATCACGATCTTCACGACAGCGCCTCCAGGTTCGCGTACGCGAGCATCAGCCATTTCGTGCCCTGGCGCTCGAAATTCACCTGGATGCGCGCCTGCGGCCCCTGGCCCTCGACGTTGAGCACCGTGCCCTCGCCGAACTTGCCGTGGCGCACGCGGGCGCCGAGTCGCATGCCGGGCGCGACCGGCTCGGACGCGACTGCGCGACGGCCGGGCCGGTGGTGCGCGGCGGCCGTCGGCGCGGCATACGGCCGGCCGAGCCGGATACGCGGGCGCACCTCCTCGACCAGATCCTCGGGCAGCTCGGTGATGAAGCGCGACGCCTGGCCGTAGCTGTCGCTGCCGTGCAGCCGCCGCTGCTCGGCGTAGGTGAGGTACAGCTGGCGCATCGCGCGGGTCATGCCGACGTAGCACAGGCGGCGCTCTTCCTCGAGGCCGTCGAGATCGTTGAGCGAGCGCTGGTGCGGAAAGAGACCGTCCTCCATGCCGCAGATGAACACGACCGGGAATTCGAGCCCCTTCGCGGTGTGCAGGGTCATCATCTGCACGCAGTCCTCCCACTCGCCGGCCTGGCCTTCGCCCGACTCGAGCGCGGCGTGCGCGAGGAATGCATCGAGCGGGGGCAGCTCGCCCTCGGGCTCGAAGCCGCGGGCCGCGCTGACGAGCTCCTCGAGGTTCTCGACACGTGCCTCGCCGCGCTCGGCCTTCTCCCTGCGATGATGCTCGATGAGCCCGCTCGCCGTCAGCACGAGGTCGACCTGTTCGTGCAGCACGAGCGGCGCCGCATCGGCCGCCATGCGCTCGATCAGCTGCAGGAACCCGGCGAGCGCCGCCGTGGCGCGCCCGCCGAGCGCCTGGCTGGCAACCGCGGCGGTTGCCGCCCGCCACAGCGAGCTGCCCTGCTCGCGCGCCGCCACGCGCAGTTCGCCGAGACTCTTCGCGCCGATGCCGCGCGTCGGCAGATTGACGACCCGCTCGAACGAGGCATCATCGTCGCGATTCGCCAGCAGGCGCAGGTAGGCGAGCGCGTCCTTCACTTCGGCACGCTCGAAGAAGCGCAGTCCGCCGTAGACCTTGTACGGAATGCGCGCCGACAGGAACGCCTCCTCGAACACGCGCGACTGCGCGTTCGAGCGGTAGAGGATCGCGATGTCGCGACGCTCGCCGCCCTGCTGCATGTGGTCGCGGATGCGTTGCGTGACGAAGTCGGCCTCGTCGCGCTCGTTGAAGGCCGCGTAGAGGCGGATCGGCTCGCCGTGCCCGCCGCTGGTCCACAGGTTCTTGCCGAGCCGGCCGGCGTTGTGCGCGATCAGTGCGTTCGCGGCCTGCAGGATGTTGCCGGTCGAGCGGTAGTTCTGCTCGAGGCGGAACAACTGCGCCTGCGGCCAGTCGCGCTGGAACTGCTGCAGGTTCTCGACTCTTGCCCCGCGCCAGCGGTATATCGACTGATCGTCGTCGGCCACAATATAGGGCGCGCCGTCGCTGCCGGCGAGCAGCTTCATCCACGCGTACTGGATCGCGTTGGTGTCCTGGAATTCGTCGACCAGCACGTGGCGGAAGCGCGCGCGGTAGTGCCGCAGCACCTCGGGGTTGTCGCGCAGCAGCTCGAAGGCGCGCAGCAGCAGCTCGGCGAAATCGACCACGCCGGCGCGCGCGCAGGCCTCCTCGTAGTCGTGGTAGAGCCTGATGAACTGGCGGCGCGTCGGGTCGTTGCCGTCCTTCAGCGCCTTCGGCCGCAGCCCTTCGTCCTTCTGGTGGTTGATGAACCAGACGACCTCGCGCGGGATCCAGCGCGACTCGTCGAGGCCCTGCGAGCGCAGCAGCTTGCGCACCATGCGCAGCTGGTCCTCGGCATCGAGGATCTGGAAGCCCTGCGGCAGGCCCGCCTCGCGCCAGTGCAGGCGCAGCAGGCGGTGCGCGATGCCGTGGAAGGTGCCGACCCACAGCGCCGCGCCCGGAATGCCGAGCAGGCCCTCGATGCGGGCACGCATCTCGCCGGCGGCCTTGTTGGTGAAAGTCACCGCGAGGATGCTGTGCGGCGAGGCGCCCTCGACCTGGATCAGCCAGGCGATGCGGTGCGTGAGCACGCGTGTCTTGCCGCTGCCGGCGCCGGCGAGTACCAGCATCGGCCCGACGGGCGCCGTGACCGCCGCACGCTGCGCGTCGTTCAGCGGCGAGAGAATCGGGGAGAGGTCCATAGAGCCGCCTATTATGCCGGCGGCGCCATCTTTTCATCCATGTAGTCGAGCAGCGCGGCCGCGAGCGTCAGCACCAGCGGGCCGACGATCAGGCCGATCGCGCCGAACGCCGCGGCGCCGCCCAGCACGCCGATGAACACGGTCAGCGTCGACACCTGCGCGCGGCTCGATACCAGCATCGGGCGGATCACATTGTCGCTCGATGACACGCCGACGCCCCAGATCAGCATGAAGATCGCCATGCCCCAGCGGCCGACCGCGGCGAGATACAGCGCCGCCGGGATCCACACGAGCGCCGCGCCGCCGAACGGCAGCAGCGCGAGCAGCGCCGCGAGCACGCCGAACACGACATACGAGGGCAGTCCCGCGATCGCGAAGCCGATCCCGACCGCGGCGCCCTGCAGCAGCGCCGTGATGCCGCTGCCGTACACGACCGCGCGCGTGACCTGCGCCAGATGATCGAACAGCTCGTCGCGCCGCGCCGGCTGCATCGGGATCATGCGCTTGCAGCGCGTGACCCAGGCCGCGCCGTCGCGCACGAAGAAATAGAGCAGTACGATCGCGATGCCGAAACCGAGCGCGGTGCCGAGCGCGCCGACGACGATGTTGCCGCCGATCGACGCACCCCACTTGAGGAAGGTCTGCCCGCTCGACAGCAGCCAGTCGCGCAGCTCCGGCGCACCGAAGCCGGCGTTCTCCTCGAGCCACTGCAGAGCCGGCCCGATCAGCGGATAGCGCCCGAAATCGGTGATGCCGCCCTCGCCGAGCCCCAGCACGAAGCCTTGCGCGCGTCCCGCCAGCTCCGCGGCCTGCGCCGCGAACACGGCGCCGATGATCGACAGCGGAATCAGGATCGCGACCGGCGTCAGCACCGTGATCAGCGCTGCCGACCAGCCGGCGCGGCCGCGGAACCGGCGTGTCCAGCGCTCGTGCAGCGGATAGAGCATGAAGGCGAGGAAGGCCGCCCAGACGATCGGGCCGAAAAAGGGCGTGAAGATGCGGACCAGCAGCCAGACGACGATCGCCGCGGTGACCACCGCGAACACGCGCCGGTAGAACAGGGAGTCCATGGGGGGATTATGCCAGCGCACGCTACCAGCGGTTGCGCAGCTCGCGCAGCCGCAGGAACACCTCGAGCGGCGTGGGCTCGGCGGCCAGGTCGGGAAAGGCCTCGCGCAGCCGCGCGATGATCCGCGGGTTGCCGAGGCGGAAGAACACGTTGATGCGCTTCTCCTCGCCGAGCGTCGTGATCGGCGCGGCGGCCGGATCGTGCCGCGCCGCCGCCTGGTGCATCGCCTCGGCCGCGGCATTGCCGGGCTCGCGATCGAGCGTGAACGCGAGGTTGCGCTCGAGGTACTCGTGCCCGGGGTAGACGCGCGTGGCGTCGGGCAGCCGCGCGAGCTGCTGCGCGAAGGTCTCGTAGAGCAGTTCCGGGTGGCCGCCGTGATGACAGTTGCCGGCGCCCGCGTTGAACAGCGTGTCGCCGCAGAACAGCGCCGGACTGTCGCCGCGCGCATAGAGGCAGATGTGCGCGAGCGTGTGGCCCGGCGTGTCGAGGCATTCGAGTTCGACCGTGCGGCCGACCCGCACGACGTCGCCGCGCGTCAGGCCGACGTCCACGTGGCCGATGCGCGCCGCCGCGCCGGCATGCGCGAGTACACGGGCGCCGGTCAGCTCGCGCAGCGGCTCGTTGCCGCCGGTGTGGTCACGGTGCTCGTGCGTGTTCAGGATCTGCGTGATCTCGTAGCCGCGCGCCTTCGCGGCGTCGGCGCACTTGCGCCAGTCGAGCGGGTCGATCGCGAGCGCCTCGCCGGTCTGCGGGCAGGCGACCAGGTAATGGAAGTTGCGGTAGTCGTTCGCCGCCCAGATGCGCTCGATCAGCATTCGTTGATCCGCCGTGGCCGCGCGAGTTCCCCGAGGGGCGCCCTGACCAGCACGTGCGTGCCGCGGCCCGGCGCCGAGTCGATCTCGAGCGTGCCGCCGATGATCGTCAGGCGTTCGCGGATGCTGTAGAGCCCGAAGCCGCCCTGCTGCGTCGGCAGGAAAGTCAGCTCCGAGACGTTGAAGCCGATGCCGGCGTCGTCGACAGTCAGCTCGAAATCGCGGCCACTGACGCCGGTGCGGATCGTGACCACGGTCGCCCGCGCATGCCGCGCGACGTTCTGCAGCAGCTGGCGCGCGGCCTGGAAGACCAGGATCGCGGTCTCCTCGGCAAGCGGCTTCGGCTGGCCGTCGTCCTCGAAGTCGACGCGCGTGCGCTGGCGCTGCGCGAACTCGTCGGCGAGCCAGCGCAGCCCGACGACGATGTCCTGCTCGTGCAGTCCGGGCGGCATCAGGTCGGTCATCAGCGCGCGCACCTGCGCGGTCGACTCGCCGATCGTCAGCTCGAGCGCCGAAATGTCGGGCAGCGGCTCGCCACGCTCGGCGGCCATGCGCAGTGCCGCGATGTGCATCTGCAGGCCGACGAGGCTCTGCGCGAGACCGTCGTGCAGGTCGGCGGCGATCTTGCGCCGCGCACGCTCCTCGGTCAGCGTCAGCTCGGTGGCGAGCGCGCGCAGTTCGCGTTGCTGTGCCTCGAGGCGCTTCTGCGCGGCGCGGAAATGCGTGACGTCGCGGGCGACGCCCCAGATGCGCCGCAGGCTGCCGTGCTCGACATCGGTGGTCAGCGACACGAGCAGCGTGCGGTCGAGGCCATAAGGCCCCGGCAGCACGCACTCGACGTTCTCGATGCGCCCGCCTACGGCGATCGTGTCGGGCACCGTGGCGAGGCAGTGGCGCAGCCACGGCGGATGGCCCGAGATGCGCCCCTGCGCGGCGAGTCCGCCGCCTTCGGCCTTGCGGTAGGCCTCGTTCGCTTCGGCGATGTAGGCGTGCTTGCCGAGCCAGCTGCGCTGCTCTGCGCCGGACAGCAGCAGCGGCATCGGCTGCGACAGCTCGAGCCGGAAGATCGCCTCGGAGCTCTGCTGGACGAAAGCGCGATAGCGCCGGTCGCTCGCGCGCAGCTGCTGAAGCGCGTTGCGCTTCTCGGCATTCGCGGCCTGCACGACCAGCAGCGGCACGACCACCAGCACGAGGAAAGCCTGCAGTTCGAGGATCGGACCGAACTCGCGCACGAGCGTGCCGCTGAACGGCCCGAGGCCCGCGAGCGTGTAGCCGGTCGACGCGACGGCGACCATCAGCAGCGCGAGCGTCAGGCGCCGCGCGCCGCAGTCCGCGACGATCCACAGCAGTGCCGCGTAGACGAGGAACGGGGAATCGAGCGCGATCACGTCGACGCGAAAGCTCCCCGAGAACACGTGCCACAGCACGAGCGCGAGCACGCCGAACTGCAGGCCGACGTACCAGTTTCGCGGCGCCGGCCGGTCGGGCTGCACGCGCACGCCCTGCTCGGCCCAGCAGAGGATCAGGGGCACGAGGACGACCGCGCCGAGGTAGCCGCTGAGCCACCAGGCCTGCTGGTTGCGCCAGTAGGCGATCGAGCCGCCGGCGCCGGAGACCACGCTGCCGCCGAGCAGCCCGCCCGCGAACGTCGCGATCAGCAGCAGCAGTGTCAGACGGGCGGTGGGCCCGGTGCGCGCGAAGTCGACGCGCAGGCCGATGTAGCGTCCGACCAGCCACGCGGCGAGCAGCGCCTGGCCGAGATTCACGAGCCCGATCAGCACGGCGTGCTGCGGGATGAAGACGTTCTGCACCAGTGTGTAGGCCAGGATCTCGGCCAGCAGCCCCGACGCGGCGAGCCAGGACCAATAGCGGCGCGGAAAGAGCAGCAGCGCGGCGATCAGCGTGCCGGCCGCCGGCCAGAACGCCGCGGCGCTCGGCGGCTGCACGAGCAGCGCGTTGCCGAGCGCGGTCGCGGCAAAGTGGATCGGGAAAAACGCGGCCGCCACGGCCGCCGGAGGCCAGGTGACCGACCAGACTGTCCGCGGCTCGCCGTACATGCCCTGTATCCGCGCCCGTCCCGGCGATCACCTTGCGGCGTGCGCCCGCGCCCGTCAACTGCCGCCGGCCGGTCCACGGACGCGACCTGCCGCAACCGCGATGTCGCTCACGATACCGCGCCCCGGACGCGCTAACCCGCGGCGATCAGCTGGGTGGTCGGAATGTAGTGATCGACCAGCAGCGCCGCGAAGATCCACAGCAGCCAGGTCACCGAGAACTTGAACACGCGCATCGGCAGGTCCTGCCGTTCGGTCAGCTGCATCGCGAGGGCGTAATAGAGGAACACGCCGTTCAGCACCAGCGACGCGACGAGATAGATCAGCCCGCTCATGCCGGTCACGAACGGCATCAGCGTCACGAGCACGAGCAGCACCGTGTAGAGCAGCACCTGCAGGCGCGTGTACGGGACGCCGTGCGTCACCGGCAGCATCGGGATGCCGGCGCGCGCGTACTCGTCCTTGCGTGCGATCGCGAGCGCCCAGAAATGCGGCGGCGTCCACACGAAGACGATCAGGAACAGCAGCAGTGCGTCGGGATCGATCGAGTTGGTGACGGCAGCCCAGCCGAGCACCGGCGGCGCGGCGCCGGCCGCGCCACCGATCACGATGTTCTGCGAGGTCGCGCGCTTGAGCCACGCGGTGTAGATCACCGCGTAGCCGATCAGCGAGAAGAACGTGAGCACCGCGGTCAGCGGGTTCACGAGCCACCACAGGATCAGCATCGACAGCGTGCCGAGCAGGGCCGCGAACGAGAGCGCGCGCGGCGTCGAGATCTTGCCCTTCGGCAGCGGCCGGTTGCGCGTGCGCGCCATCTGCTCGTCGATCCGCTGGTCGAGCACGTGGTTGATCGCGGCGGCGCAGGCCGCGGCCAGCGCAATGCCGATGTTGCCCCACACGAGCGCGCGCAGCGGCGGCCAGCCGGGGCTCGCGAGCAGCGTGCCGACGATCGCCGTGAAGACGATCAGGTAGACGACGTTCGGCTTGGTCAGCTCGAAGTAATCGCGCCAGGTCGCGCTCATGCACGCACCCGCCGGTTCAGCAGCACCGCGGCGAGCAGCAGCAGCGCGGCGCCTGCGTTGTGCGCGGTCGCGAGCCACAGCGGGAAGCCGCGCCAGATCATGAAGATGCCGATCGCGAGCTGCAGCGCGAGCGCCGCGATCACGAACACCGCGGCGCGCACCGCGCCGGGCCGCCGCACGCGCCACAGCGCCGTGCCGGCGGCGACCAGCAGCGCGAGCGCCGCGACCACCGCGCCGAGCCGGTGCACGAAGTGGATCGCGACGCGCGCCGGGTGATCGAGCACGCCGCCCTCGTAGTTGATGCCGAGCCCGTGCCACAGCACGAACGCGTCGCGGAAGTCCATCGACGGCCACCAGGAGGCCTGGCAGGTCGGGAAGTCGGGGCAGGCCATCGCCGCGTAGTTGCTGCTGGTCCAGCCGCCGAGCACGATCTGCAGCGTGAGCGCAGCGATGCCGACGAGCGCCCAGCGCCGCACGATGCGCGGCGCATCGCTGTCCGCGCCGCGCGGGCGCAGCGTGAGCCACAGCCACGACAGCAGCGCGAGCGTCGTCAGGCCGAACACCAGGTGCGCGGTGACGATCAGCGGCTTCAGCAGCCAGGTCACCGTGAGCATGCCGAGAATGCCCTGGAAGACGACGACGACCACGAGTGCGATCGGCAGGCCGAGCGGCACCTGCCGCGCCTTGCGCGTCGCGATTGCGATGCCCGCGATCACGACGATCAGCAGGCCGAGCGTCGAGGCGGCGTAGCGGTGGATCATCTCGCGCCAGGCCTTGCCGGCGTCGATCTCGGCGCCGGGAAAGCGCTGCTGCACGAGCGCATCGTTCGCGAGCGCGCCGGTCGGCGTCACGTGGCCGTAGCAGCCCGGCCAGTCCGGGCAGCCGAGGCCGGCGGCGGAGAGGCGCACATAGGCGCCGAGCACGACGACGCCGAGGCACAGCAGCATCGCGGTGAGAGCGAGGCGGCGTACGAGGGTCACACTGTTCATGGGCGGGCTCATCCGATGTGCGAGAGGTTCAGCAGCTTCTTCAGGTCGGCGAGCATGCCCTTCGGGTTGTCGCGCGTGTCGAAGTGCATGATCAGGTTGCCGAGCGGGTCGACGAGCCAGATCGTCCGATCCGGCACGCCCGCCGGCAGCGCGGCGAGCAACGCCGCGGTGGCGCGGTCGGCCGGGTCGAGCCGGATCAGCCCGGGGTGCTGCTGCGCGAGGAAGTCGGCGTCACAGCAGTCGCTTGGTGCGATCAGCACGCGCTGCACGCGGTCGAGGTCCTTGGCGAGCGACAGCCAGGTCTGGCGGGTGTAGTGCAGAGACTCGAGGCAGGTCTCGCTGCAGCGGCCGTCCGCGGTCTGCACCAGCGTCCACTTCGCTTCGGGCCAGGGGCTCGCAATCTGGATCGGCCGCGCGAGCAGCACGCCATGGTTGGTGCTCTGCGCGGGCCGCCAGCCGCCGCCGTAATACAGCGCGAAGGCGAGGAACAGCGGCACGAAGAACAGGGCGGCGAGGCCCAGCATCGTGCGCAGTCCGCGGGAATTCGTCGTCGTCATCGCTCGACCTTGTGCAGGTTCAGGACACCATAGAGAACCGCGGCGGTGGCTGCAAAGAGCCACCACTGGGCCGCGTACGAAAAATGCCGCAGCGGCGGCACGCCGGGCGGCTGCCAGGCGCGCACGTAACCGTCCGGCATCGACGCATCGAGCAGCAGCTGGCGCGCCTCGAGCGGCTGGCCGAGCGCGGCCGCGAGCTCGGCCATGTGCGGGAACGTCGTCACCTTCGGCCAGTGCGCGCCCGCGTCGGGCGGCGCGCGCCCGGATTCCAGGCCTTCGAGCGGCAGCGCATCGACGCGACCCGCGACGGTCACCTCGCCGGCGCCCGCCGGGAGCGCGATATCCGGCAAGCGGTCGCGATAGCCGGAGAACGGCACCCAGCCGCGGTTGACGATCAGGCGGCGGCCGTCGGCGAGCTCGAGCGGCGTCAGCACCTCGTAGCCGGGGGCGCCGTCGTGCGTGCGGTTGTCGAGCAGGAACTGGTGCGCGCCGTCGTAGCGCCCGGTGACCTCGATCCGCGCGAACGGCGCCAGCGCGGCGAGCGGCCGGTCGCCGAGCACGAGGGCCGGGCCCGACGCCGCCGAGAAGCTCCGCCAGGTCGCTTCCCTGGCAACGCCGCGCTCCCATTGCCAGCGCCCGAAGCCGATGAAGACGACGATCGCGAGCAGCGTCAGCGCGGTCATGAACCAGGAGGGCGTGAAGACCCGCCGGCGGCCGATGGGAATCGAGATCGACAATGGCGCGAGACTTGCTTGGAAGACCATGAATTGTGCGGTCAGTGCGCGGGGAAGTACAGCGCGCGGCCTGTGCCTGCAGCGCGCGGCTCGCGCCGGCGCCTATAATCGCCGCCGCATGGAACTCGTTCGCGTATTCGTCATCGTCGCGCTGCTCGGGATCGTCGTGAGCCTCGGCAGCGCGTTGTTTCACCTGTCCGCGCCGGGCCGCGACCCGAAGAAGATGGTGCGCGCGCTCACCTGGCGCATCGCGCTGTCGGTCGCGCTGTTCCTGCTGCTGATGCTCGCCTGGTACTTCGGGCTGATCTCGCCGCACGGCCTGTAGGCGCGTGCGGCGCTCGTGCCGTCAGATCCAGTAGACGAAGATGAACAGGCCGAGCCAGACGACGTCGACGAAGTGCCAGTACCACGCGACGCCCTCGAAGGCGAAGTGGCTCTGCGGCGTGAAATGGCCCCGCATCACGCGCAGCCAGATGATCACCAGCATGATCGCGCCGATCGTCACGTGCGCGCCGTGGAAGCCCGTGAGCATGAAGAAGGTCGAGCCGTAGATGCCGGTCGAGAGCTTCAGGCCGAGTTCCCTGTAGGCGTGCATGTATTCCTCGGCCTGCAGGCCGACGAACAGGAAGCCGAGCAGGAAGGTCGCGGCGAGGAAGATCTTCAGCTGCGTGCGCTTGCCCGCCTGCAGCGCGTGATGCGCGATCGTGATCGTGATGCCCGAAGTCAGCAGGATCGCGGTGTTGATCGCCGGCAGGCCGAATGCCGGGATGATCTGGAACGAGCCGTCCTCGTGGCCGCCGAGGCGCGCCGGGCCGTTGGTCGGCCAGGATGGATCGTAGTCCTGCCACAGCAGCAGCTTGTTGAACACCTTGACACCTTCGCCGCCGATCCACGGCACCGACAGCGAGCGCGCGTAGAACAGCGCACCGAAGAACGCCGCGAAGAACATCACTTCGGAGAAGATGAACCACATCATGCCCATGCGGAACGAGCGGTCGACCTGCAGGTTGTAGACGCCGCTCCTGCTCTCGCCGATCACGTCGTGGAACCAGCCGAAGAACATCACCGCGAGCAGCAGCGCGCCGGGGATGAAGATCCAGCCGCCGAACCATTCGTTCAGATAGGCGACAGCCCCGAACATCAGCACGAACAGCGAGCACGAGCCGACGATCGGCCAGTGGCTGCCATGCGGGACGAAGTACTTGTCGGCGGTCTGCGCTTGTGCGGTTGTCATGGTTACCTGAGTCCTGCGCGAATCGATTGGTCGTAGATGGTGTAGGCGAGTGTCACGCGGTCGAGATGCCGCGGCAGCGCGCGGTCGACGATGAAGCGTACCGGCATCACGCGCTCCTCGCCCTTCGCGAACGGCTGCGGCGTGAAGCAGAAACACTCGGTCTTGTGGAAATAGCCCGAGGCATTGCGCGGCGCGAGATTCGGCACCGCCTGCATCACCGTGTCGTGGCCGGTCAGGTTCTTCGCGATGAATTCGGTCTCGTAGAGCCGCCCCGGGTGCACCTGCATCGCGCCGACCACCGGGCGGAACTCCCAGTTGCCGACGTTCGGCAGCTCGGCGACGAATTCGACCGTGACCGCGCGGCTCTCGTCGGCGACCTGCGGCGCGACGTCGGCGGCCCGCGCGAGCGCCTTCTCGTTGCCGAAGCCGGTGATCGTGCACATCACGTCGTACAGCGGCACGAGCGCGAAACCGAACGCGAAACTGCCGAGCGTCATCAGCCCGAGCCGCGCGGTCAGGCGCGCGTTCTCGCGCCGCAGCGTGTCGCGCGGCGCCGTCACGGCGTGCCCCGCGCGATCGACATCACGATGAAGCCGATGTAGAGCGCGAACGCGAGCACGCCGAGCGCGATCGCGCTGCGCCGCACGCGCCGGCGCAGGTCACCGGGCGCGTGGCTCGTCAATGCTCGGCTCCGCGCTCGATGACGGCGGCCGACGGCGGCACTTCCCAGCTGTGGAACGGCGCCGGCGAGGGCAGCTCCCACTCGAGGCCGTGCGCGCCGTCCCAGGCGCGGGCCGGGGCCGGCGCGCCCGAGCGCAGGCACTTGATGATGATGAACGGCAGCAGCAGCTGCGAGAAGCCGAAGCCGAACGCGCCGATCGACGAGACCATGTTCCAGTCGGCGAACTGCGTCGCGTAGTCCGGGATGCGCCGCGGCATGCCGGCGAGGCCGAGGAAGTGCTGCGGGAAGAACAGCACGTTGACGAAGATCGCCGACAGCCAGAAGTGCACGGTCGCGAGCTTCTGGTCGTACATGCGCCCGACCCACTTCGGCAGCCAGTAGTAGACCGCGCCGATGATCGCGAACAGCGAGCCCGGCACCAGCACGTAGTGGAAGTGCGCGACGACGAAATAGCTGTCCTGGTACTGGAAGTCGGCCGGCACGATCGCGAGCATCAGGCCGGAGAAGCCGCCGATCGTGAACAGGAACAGGAACGCGATCGCGAACAGCATCGGCGGCTCGAAGCTGAGCGAGCCTTTGGTCATCGTCGCGCACCAGTTGAAGATCTTCACGCCGGTGGGCACCGAGATCAGCATCGTCGCGAGCATGAAGAACAACTGCCCGGCGAGCGGCATGCCCACAGTGAACATGTGGTGCGCCCAGACGATGAACGACAGGAAGCCGATCGCGGCGGTCGCGTACACCATCGATTCATAGCCGAACAGCGGCTTCCTCGAGAACGCCGGGATGATCTCCGAGACCACGCCGAACGCCGGCAGGATCATGATGTAGACCTCGGGGTGGCCGAAGAACCAGAAGATGTGCTGGAACATCACCGGGTCGCCGCCGCCCGAGGCCGCGAAGAAGCTGGTGCCGAAGTAGTGGTCGGTCAGCAGCATCGTGACCGCGCCGGCGAGCACCGGCATCACCGCGACCAGCAGGTAGGCGGTGATCAGCCAGGTCCACACGAACAGCGGCATCCTGAGCAGATTGAGCCCCGGTGCGCGCATGTTCATCACCGTGACGACCACGTTGATCGCGCCGAGCACCGACGAGATGCCCATCAGGTGCACCGCGAAGATCATCATCGGGAAGCTGTCGCCGGCCTGCAGAGCGAGCGGCGGGTACATCGTCCAGCCGCCGGCCGGGGCGCCGCCCGGCACGAACAGGGTGCCGAGCAGCAGCATGAACGCGAACGGCAGGATCCAGAACGACAAGTTGTTGAGGCGCGGCAGCGCCATGTCGGGCGCGCCGATCTGCATCGGGATCAGCCAGTTCGCGAGACCGACCCATGCCGGCATGATCGCGCCGAAGATCATCACCAGCGCGTGCATCGACGTCATCGAATTGAAGAACTGCGGGTCGACGAACTGCAGCCCGGGCTGGAACAGCTCGGCGCGTACGATCAGCGCCATCGTGCCGCCGACGAAGAACATCGTGCAGGCGAACACCAGGTACATCGTGCCGATGTCCTTGTGGTTCGTCGAGAACACCCACCGGCGCCAGCCATGCGGCTTGTGGTCGTGATCGTCGTGAGCGGCTGCGGTGTGGGTGTGCGTTGCCATGATCGGTACTGCCTTCAGGAAATCGACGGGTTACGGTTGGCGGCGAGCGCTGCCTGCTGCTGCGCGGCCTTGCGCGCGGCGAGCCAGCTCTCGAAATCCTCCTTGCTCATCACGTCGACGACGACCGGCATGAAGCCGTGGTCGCGGCCGCAGAGCTCGGCGCACTGGCCGCGGTAGCGGCCGGTCTTGTCGGCGTCGACCTTGATCCACATCTCGTTGACGAGGCCGGGAATCGCGTCCTTCTTCATGCCGAAGTCGGGCACCCACCACGAGTGGATCACGTCCTGCGCGGTCAGCAGCAGGCGCACCTTGGTGCCGGCCGGCACGACCAGCGGGTTGTCGACGTCGAGCAGGTAGTTCGGCACGCTGCGCGGGTCGATGCCCGACTGCAGCTGGCGCGCGGCGTTGCTCTCGTGCGCGAGCGTGGAATAGAAGCCGACGTCGGTGCCGAGGTATTCGTACTGCCACTTCCACTGGTAGCCGGTGACCTTGATGGTCAGCTCGGTGTTGCGCGCGTCCTCGATGTCGATCAGTACGCGCGCGGCGGGCACGGTCATCAGCACGAGGATGCCGACCGGGATCAGCGTCCAGATGATCTCGGCCTTGGTGCTGTGGAGCATCGCGGTGTTCGCGACCGCGCCCTTCGAGCGGCGGAAGCTGACCATCGCCCAGATCATCCAGCCGAACACGAACACGCCGATCGCGACGCACCACCAGAAGATCATCATGTGCAGGCCGTAGATCTTCTTCGACAGCTCGGTCACGCCGACCGGCATGTTGAGCTCGCCCCAGCCGGAGGCGGCGTGCGCGGGCGCCACGAACTGCGCGAGCAGGACGGCCGCGAGGGCGGTGCCGGATTTGTACATTGTGCGGATCATTTGAATATTCAGCCTCACGGTTGGCCGGACGGGAGCGGCGGCGACTCGGCCATGCCGCCGATCAGCGGTGCCAGGCGCACCGCGAGCTGCTGTCGTTCCTGTGCCGTCAGAAAACTGCCGATCTCGCAGCTGCGCCCGCCCGACTCGATCGTGAGCCGCGTGGGACGCAACGGCGAAACATCATCGCGCAGTTTAACCTGTGCCCAGTGGCGCGGAAACTCGGCGCGCACCGTCGCGTTGCGCGCACGCAGCTCGATTTCGACCCTGTCGTCGGTGACGACGATCGTCTCGCTGCGGTGGCGCCGCTGCATGCTCGAATACAGCGCCCAGCCGAGCAGCAGCATCTCGAGTACCGCGAACGCGAGGATCGGCCAGTAGCCGCGCAGCGTCAGCAACGCCGCAATGCCGAAGGATACGCCGCAAGTGCCGAGGAAGAACGTCCACGCACCGGACGGCGTGAGCGAGCAGTGCGGCGTGATCGCGATGCGGGCGGCGGCTGGCATGGTGATGCGCGGTTGATATTCCAGGCGAAAGACGCAACCTTCAAGTCTAGACCCGCGGGTTTCTTCCCGCAAGTCAAGGACTTGGACGCGTCTCAGCGCGGGCGCGGCGGCGCGGCCCCGGTCTCGCCGCCCTGCGCCGATGGCCGGCCGGCGAACGCCGCGCCGTAGACCACCTCGGCCGTCGCCGGCAAACCCGCGGCGGTGCGCTGTTGCTCATAAGCGCGCGTCAGCGCGGCGAGCCGGCCGCGGCCCGTGAGGCCGCGCGCGCGCGCGGCGTGCGCATTGTGCGTGCCGGTGGCGCGCAGCGCATCGGCGAGCGCGCGCAGCGAATCGAAGTGGCGCACGTACTGCTCGACGTCGAGCACCGGTTCGGCGAACCCCGCGCGCGCGAGCGCGCTGCCGAGGTCGTGCATGTCGATGAACTCGTGCACGTGGACCGTGCCGTCGGCCGCGGCCCAGCTCGCGCGCAGCTCGGCGAGCGTGCCGGGGCCGAAGGAGCTGAAGAGCAGCAGGCCGTCGGGCGCCAGCACGCGGCGTACTTCGGCGAGCGCGGCGTCGGGCGCGACGAAGAAGGCGAGCGCGAGGTTCGAATGGACGAGATCGACGCTGCCCGTGCGCAGCGGCAGGGCGCCGGCGTCGCCGGCCACGCGTGCGAAGCGCCGCGGCCAGCGGGCATGGCGCGCGGCGCGCGCGAGCATCGCCGGGGCGATGTCGAGCGCGACGACCTGCGCGCCGGGGAAGCGCCGCCGCAGCGCGCGGCTCGCGAGCCCGGTGCCGGCGCCGAGATCGAGCACGACCCGCGGCGCGAGGCCGAAGAACCCGACGCGCGAGAGCAGCTCGTCGCCGACTTCGCGCGCGAGATCGGCCGCCGCGTCGTAGTGCGCGGCCGCGCGCGTCGCGTGGTGGATGATGGTTGCGCGATCGAGCGGCGGTGCGCCGGACGGCAGTGATGGATCAGGCGGCGGCATCGCGCGGCAGTTTACCCGCGCCGGCCGAAGGCATGAGGCCGAGCCGCGCGAGCAGGCCGCGGTCGTGATCGACGTCCGGATTGCCGGTCGTCAGCAGCTTCTCGCCGTAGAAGATCGAGCCCGCGCCGGCGAGGAAACACAGCGCCTGCAGCTCGTCGCTCATCTGTTCGCGCCCGGCCGACAGGCGCAGCGTCGCCTTCGGCAGCACGATGCGGGCCACGGCGATCGTGCGCACGAAATCGAACGGATCGAGCGGCGGCGCATCGGCGAGCGGCGTGCCGGGCATCGGCACGAGCTGGTTGATCGGCACGCTCTCGGGCGGCGCCGGCAGGTTCGCGAGCGTCGCGAGCATCGCCGCGCGGTCGCTGACGCTCTCGCCCATGCCGACGATGCCGCCGCAGCACACGTGGATGCCGGCCGCGCGCACCGCCTCGAGCGTATCGAGCCGGTCCTGGAACGTGCGCGTCGTGATGATCTCGCCGTAGAACGCCTCGGAGGTGTCGATGTTGTGGTTGTAGTAGTCGAGCCCGGCCTCCTTCAGCTGCGCGGCCTGCGCCGGCGTCAGCATGCCGAGCGTCGCACAGGTCTCGAGGCCGAGCGCGCGCACTTCGCGCACCATCGCGACGATCTTCCCGACGTCCTTCTGCTTCGGCGAACGGTACGCCGCGCCCATGCAGAAGCGCGTCGCCCCCGCCGCCTTCGCAGCCGCCGCGCGTGCGCGCACCTCATCGAGCGGCAGCAGCGCCTCGCGCCCGACGCCGGTGTCGTAGCGCACGCTCTGCGGGCAGTAGGCACAGTCCTCCGGACAGGCGCCCGTCTTGATCGACAGCAGCGTCGAGAGCTGCACGGCGTGCGCATCGTGGTGCTCGCGGTGCACCTGCTGCGCGGCGTACATCAGATCGACGAACGGCAGCGCGAACAGCCGTTCGACCTCGGCAGGGGTCCAGTTCATTGCATTTCCCGGCAAACAGGACGGATTGACCGCGCGACAGAGGCGAGGTCCGCCGCGACACTCGCGGCATGTTCCCGAGGCTCCTGCCGACTGTCAACCAGATCGCGGCCTGCAAGTCGACAATCGGCCGCTGGCTCACGGGCCTCGAGCGGCTCTGCATGCCCCCCACCTGCGCGCTGTGCGGCGCCGCCGGGCGCGTCGATCGCGCGGGCCGCGCGCTCGACCTGTGCATCGACTGCGACCGCGAGCTGCCCGCCTGCCGCGGCCCGCTCGAGCGTCGCCCCACCACCGGCGCGGCACCCTGGTCGCTGGTCGTCGCGCCCTACCGCTACGACTACCCGGTCGACCATTGCGTGCGCGCGCTCAAGTTCCATGGCGACGCCGCCAGCGGCCGGCTGCTCGGCATGCTGATCGCCCGCGAGCGCGCGGCGCACGCCGTGCCGCTGCCCGACGTCGTGGTGCCGGTGCCGCTGCACCGCGTGCGCTACCTCGAGCGCGGCTTCAATCAGGCGGCCGTCATCGGCGGCCATGCCGCACGCAGCCTCGGGCTGCCGCTCGCCGCCGGCGCCCTCGAGCGTCGTC
>JAHCAN010000013.1 GCA_019634915.1 Steroidobacteraceae bacterium
CCGCGACGCCGCGGCATTTGACTCCGGCCTCCGCAAGTCGCGGACCTTCGGTCACCCGCTGGTCGAAGTGCGCGCGCTGACCGCCGCGCAGACCGTCGCACTCGAGCCCGGCCTCACCGACATCGAAGGCAGCCTCGCCGGAGCGCTGCATTTCCCGGGCGACGAGGCCGGGGACGCACGGCTCTTCACTGAGGTGCTCGGCGCCGCCGCCGAGCGGCGCGGCGTGCGCTTCCTGTTCGGCACGGCGGCGACACGCATCATTGCGGACAAGCAGGTCCGCGCACTCGCGACGACGGCGGGTGACATGCCCGCCGATGCGATCGTCGTCGCGGCCGGTTCCCAATCGGCGGCCCTGCTGCGCGGCGTCGGCCTGCGGCTGCCGGTCGCGCCGGTCAAGGGCTATTCGCTGACCTGCGAGCCCTCGGGCACGGACGCACCACCTCCGCTCGCGATTCCCGTCGTGGACGATGCGCTGCACGCGGCCGTCACCCCGCTCGGGCGCCGCATCCGCATTGCCGGGACCGCGGAGTTCACGGGCTTCGACCTGCAACTGTCACCACCCCGCATCGAGAACCTGCGCCGCCTGCTGCGGGCGATCCTGCCGCGCCATGCGGACCGCCTGCTCGCCGGAAATGTCGTGCCGTGGGCGGGACTGCGCCCGATGAGCGCCGACGGCGTGCCATGCATCGGCCCCTGCGGTCCGGCCGGCCTGTACGTGAACGCGGGCCACGGCCACCTCGGCTGGACCATGGCCGATGGCTCGGCGCGCCTGCTCGCCGATTTGGTCGACCACCGGCCGGCGGCGCTCGAGCCGCGCGACTACTCCCCGCGGCGCTTCAGGTGGGCCTCGTGACCCGGGCTCGTCATGATATTGAGCACGCGCGCCGGCTTGTTGCCGATCGCGCGCAGGTTGTGGGCCATCGAGGAATCGATATAGATGCTCTCACCAACCCGCAGCACGGTCGGCTCGTAGAACTCGCTGATGAATTCAACCGTGCCCTGCAACACGTAGATGAACTCCTCGCCCTGGTGACGAATGAGCTCGGGTGTATGGCCCGCCTTCACTTCGAGCACCGACGGCTGCAGCTTGCGGCGCAGGAAATCGCTGGCGTGATGCTCGTAGACGGACTTGTCGGTTTCGACCCGGCGCGCCTGTCCCTTGAGGGTGAGGCTGCGCCGACCCGTCACGACCGCGCCGGACTCGCGCGCCGTCGCCGCGCCGTCGCCCGCCGCCACGAGCTGCATGACGTCGACCCCGAGCGCAGCACACACCTTGAGGAGCTTTTCGATGTTGAGCGAAATGCCGCCGGTCTCGACCTTCGACAGGGTCGACAGCGGAATCTGCGTCGCCTCGCTCAATCGCTTCAGCGTCCAGTGTCGCGCACGACGCAGCTCGCGGATGCGCGCGCCGATCGCCGAGGGCTGGGCCCGTGTCATGTCCGCGGCGCTGGGCGCGCCGGCGGGAGTCTGGGTGCGGCTCTGGATCATGGCTTGCCGTCGAATGACGTTTCCGTATAGAAAAATCTGCCAGACAGGAAAATACCGAAAATGAACGCACCACGCCACCTCGCGACATCCCGGTGCCTGCTCACGATCCTGCTGCTGCCGGCTCTGCCACCGGCTATTGCCGCGGCGCCTGCGGCGCCGCCGGCGCTCGACGCCGCGAATGTCGCCGCGTGGGCCGACGAGACGTTCACGCAGGCCCTGGCGCAACACCAGTTCTCCGGCGCAACCGTCAGTGTCGTGAAGGACGGCGCGGTCATCTTCTCGAAAGGCTATGGTCGCGCCGATTACTCGCGCCCGGGGCCCGTGGATCCTGCGCGCACGCAGTTCCGGATCGGCTCGATCACCAAGACCTTCACGGCGACGATGATCGCGCAGCTCGTCGACGAAGGCCGCATCGCGTCGCTCGACGATCCGGCCAACACGTACCTGCGCGACTACCGGCTGCCCGACAACGGTGGCGTACCGATCACGCTGCGCCACCTGCTGACGCACACGGCGGGCTTCGAGGACCAGTTTTTCTTCATCGGCGCCGACTCGCCGATCTCGACGCACCCGCCGGCCCGGGTCTTCGACAGCCTGCGCCCGGCGTATGTCCGGCCGGCCGGCGCGCGCGTCGAGTATTCCAATTTCGGTGTCGCGGTACTCGGGCGCATCGTCGAGGACCTCACGGGTCTCGGCATCGCGCAGGCCATGCAGCAACGGCTCTTCGGCCCGCTCGGCATGAGTCACACGCTGCTGATGGATGACCTCGGCGAGCCTGCCGAGCTCGGCCGGCCCGCGACGATACTCCCCGACGGCAGCTATCGCCCGACGCAGTTCACGGCGATCAGTCCGCCGATCGCCGCGGCCGGCAGCATCGCGACCACTGCAGACGACATGGCTCGCTACATGCTGGCGCAGTTGGGCGAGAGCCTGGATGCCGCAGCCGGACAGGCACCCGTGTTGAACCGCGCGGTCCTCGACCGGCTGCATACCCGCCTCGCCGGCAACGCGCCGGACGCGACCGGGCTCGCGATGGTGTTCTTCCTCGACGACTGGGCCGGCACGCAGACCGTGGCCCACGGCGGCAACTGGACCGGGTTTCACAGCTGGATGACGCTGATCCCCGCGCAACGCGCCGGCATATTCGTGTCGCTGATGAGCGAGGCGCCCGGCCCGACCGTGGGCAGCGATCTGCGCAAGCTCGTCCTGCCGTGGACCACACCCTCGGCCTCGCCGGCGGTCCTGTCCGGCAACGTCTACGTCAAATCTTTCCTCACGCGATTCCTCGGTGAGCGCCGAGCGCTGCCGGACGCGACCCGCAGCGACAATCACGCGCTCGCGGGCCGGTATCGCTTCGACCGCCGTCCGTTCACGACGGCAGAGGCCGTGGGCGATCTCGTCTACCTGGGCGCGGGCACGCTCGCAATCTCGGCGACACCGGCCGGGCTCGAGATCGCCGGTGCCGGACCGTGGCGGCCCGCGGGCAACGGCGCGTTCGTGCTCGATGCGCCGACACGGGATCGTGCGATCGTCCGCGAGGATCCCCGGGTCGGCGCGCCCGTCCTCATTCCGGATCTCGGCATCTACACGGCGACGCGCATCGGCTGGTACCAGCACCCGCTGCTGCATGTCCGCATGGCACTCGCGGCCCTGCTGATCGGCTGCATCGCACTTGGCCTGCTCCATCGCCGCCGGGCGCGGCCCGTGCCGCGGATCGCTCGTCTGCTCGCGTGGATCACGGTGATCGCGGGAGTCTCGCTGTTGCCGCTCGCACTCTACGGACGCGCGGACGGCGCGAGCATGCTGGAGGCGCTCTACGCCGGTCACACGGGGCGGTTGATCGCATTCGTGGTCGCGGCGCACGTGCTGCTGATCGCGGCGCTCGGCACGCTCGCCGTGTCGCTGATGTCGCGCGGCGGCGCACGCCGCAGTCGCGCGTTGCTCGTGGTCGGCGTGTGCGGCGTGGCCATCAGCGCGATCCTCGCGGTGTACAACGTCATCGGCTGGCACGTCCCGGGCTGAAGCGCGCCGGGAAGTGGGGCACAATTGTGCTCCGGGGCGAACCTCGCCCGGAGGTCCGCACGTCATTGAACAGCCCCGATTCGCGTCAGCACACGCCGATGATGCAGCAGTACCTGCGCATCAAGGCGCAGCACCCGGACGTGCTGCTGTTCTATCGCATGGGCGATTTCTACGAGCTGTTCTACGACGACGCGCGCCGCGCCGCCGCGCTGCTCGACATCACGCTGACGGCGCGCGGCCAGTCGGCCGGCGCGCCGATCCCGATGGCCGGCGTGCCGCATCACAGCGTCGACGGCTATCTCGCGCGGCTCGTCAGGAAGGGTGAGTCGGTCGCGATCTGCGAGCAGCTCGGCGATCCGGCGAAGTCGAAAGGGCCGGTCGAGCGGCAGGTCGTGCGCGTCGTCACGCCGGGCACGATCACCGACGAGGCGCTGCTCGAGGACCGGCGCGACACGCTGCTCGCGGCGGTGGCCTTCGAGCCGCGGCGCGACGCCGGCGCTGCCGCTGCCGCCGGCACCAGCACGGGGACCGGCGGAGCCAGCGCCACGGGCGGCGGGCGCTTCGGCCTCGCCTGGCTCGATCTCGGCGCGGGCCGGTTCACGGTGCTGCAGGGCGAAGGCGCGGGCGCGCTCGCCGCCGAGCTCGAGCGGCTGAAGCCCGCGGAACTGCTCGCGCCGGAGGGCAGCACGCTCGCGCGCGAGCTGCCGGTGCGACACCGCCCGCCGTGGCATTTCGAGCTTGCGAGCGCTTCGCGCCTGCTGACCGACCAGCTCGGCACGCTCGACCTCGCCGGCTTCGGCGCCGACGAGCTGCCGCTCGCGATCTCGGCCGCGGGCGCGCTGCTGCAGTACGTGCGCGACACGCAGAAGTCGGCGCTGCCGCATCTGCGGGCGCTGCAGGTCGAAGAGCGCGGCGAGGCGCTCGCGATCGATGCCGCCACGCGGCGCAATCTCGAGCTCGACGCGAGCCTGACCGGCCGCACCGACGCGGCGCTGATCGGCCAGCTCGATGCCGCGGTCACTGCGATGGGCTCACGGCTGCTGCGCCGCTGGCTGAACCGCCCGCTGCGCGACCATGCGACGCTGCGCGCGCGCTACCATGCGGTCGGTGAGCTGCTGCACTCGCGGCGCTACGACGAGGTGCGCGAGCCGCTGCGCACGATCGGCGACGTCGAGCGGATCCTCGCGCGCGTCGCACTGCGCTCGGCGCGCCCGCGCGACCTGACGCAACTGCGCCGCGCGATCGGCGCGCTGCCAACCTTGCGCGCCGCGCTCACCGCGCTCGACTCGCCGCTGCTCGCGGCGCAGACCGCGCTGATCGGCGAGCATGCCGACGTGCTCGCGCTGCTGACCGCGGCGATCACGGACGAGCCCTCGCAGGCGCTGCGCGACGGCGACGTGATCGCGGCGGGCTACGACGCCGAACTCGACGAGCTGCGCGCGATCTCGACCGACACCGACAACTTCCTGCTCGAGCTCGAACGGCGCGAGCGCGAGCGTTCCGGCATCGCGAACCTGAAGCTCGGCTACAACCGCGTGCAGGGGTTTTTCATCGAGGTCACACGCGCGCAGGCCGATCGCGTGCCGGCCGATTACATCCGGCGCCAAACCGTGAAATCGGCCGAGCGCTTCGTCACGCCCGAGCTCAAGAGCTTCGAGGACAAGGTGCTCGGCGCGCGCGACAAGGCGCTCGCGCGCGAGCGCGAGCTGTACGACGAGCTGCTCACGCAGTTGATCGACCGCCTCGCGCCGCTGCAGGCGAGTGCCGCGGCGATCGCCGAGGTCGACGCGCTCGCCGCCCTCGCCGAGCGCGCGCACTCGCATCGCTGGGTCGCGCCCGAGCTGACCACCGAGCCGTGCCTCGCGATCGACGGCGGCCGGCATCCGGTCGTCGAGCGCTGCATCGACCAGCCGTTCGTGCCGAACGACCTCGCGCTCGATGCGCGGCGGCGCATGCTGATCATCACCGGCCCGAACATGGGCGGCAAATCGACCTACATGCGCCAGAGCGCGCTGATCGTGATCCTCGCGCACATGGGCAGCTTCGTACCGGCAGAGCGCGCGGTGATCGGGCCGGTCGACCGCATCTTCTCGCGCATCGGCGCGGCCGACGATCTCGCCGGCGGGCGATCCACGTTCATGGTCGAGATGACCGAGACCGCCAACATCCTGCACAACGCGACCGCGCAGAGCCTGATCCTGATGGACGAGATCGGCCGCGGCACGAGCACCTTCGACGGCCTGTCGCTCGCCTGGGCGGTCGCGCGTCACCTCGCGGTGCAGGTGCGCGGCTACACGCTCTTCGCGACCCACTACTTCGAGCTGACCGCGCTCGCCGACGAGATCGACGGCTGCGCGAACGTCCATCTCGATGCCACCGAGCACGGCGACAGCCTCGTGTTCCTGCACGCGGTCAAGGACGGCCCGGCCGACCGCAGCTACGGACTCGCGGTCGCGCAGCTCGCCGGCGTGCCGCGCCCGGTGATCGCCGCCGCGCGCGGCTACCTCGCCGAGCTCGAAGCGCTGCGCGACCGGCACAGCGTGCGGCCACAGCGCGAGCTCGCGCTCGAGGCACCGCCGCCACCCGAGCCTCCTGCACAGGCGCTCGCCGAGCGCTCGGTGCTCGAGCAGATCTACGCACTCGATCCCGATTCACTGACGCCCCGCGCGGCGCTCGATGCGCTCTATGAGCTCGCGCGCAGGCTGAAGCAGCCGTAGCGCAGGAAGTGCGCGGTCTCGCGCGCCACGGCGCGCGAGAGCAGCATCCCGGTGTGGCTCACCGGCAGCACGATCCGGTCGGTCGCCGCGTCGAGCGCCGTCTCGCGCACCGCGACCGTGCCGTCGTTCGGCTCGCTGAACTGCGCGAAGAAGCGGCCGAGCCCGACCGCGTGGTCGCCGGCGATGACACCGATCTCGTTGCTGCCCGCACTCGTGGCCGCCGGGCCGGCCGGTATCAGGGCCGCCTCGCTGCGGCCGAGGGCACGTCGCAGCAGCGGATGGCGAGACAGCCGGGCTGCGGCCGTGCTACCCGCCACCGGCGAGCCCAACAGGACCGCGCGGTGTGCCGGCGACACGGCGCGGCCGGGTGGCATGGGGTGGTCGGCAGGCGTGACGTGGCCGGGATCAACCAACTCGAGCGCACGCAACACGATCAGGCCACCCAGGCTGTGGCCGACGAGATGCACGGTCGGCTCGTTGCCGCCCCGGGCGGCCTCGGCAAGCCCGGTGAGCCGCTGTGCCAGCCGCGCGGCGACATCCTCGATCGGCTCGAGCGTCGCCATGTACGGAAAGACATGTGTCACGGCATCGAGCTCGCGCGCGAGATGCCGCCGCAGCGGCAGCGATTCGATGCCGGTCATGAACAGACCGTGGACGAAGACGACGTGGATCGCCATGGCACTGATTATGCGGGGCGCCGGGTGCCGCGCGCCCGTACCGGCACTTGCGCCCGCACCTGCGTCCACCGCGGCGGCCGCGCCCGCGCCGCGCCGGCCGCGTCAGCCACGTCAGCCACGTCAGCCACGCCCGCGCGACGATGTGCCCTCCGCCGCCAGCTATCAATATCCGGTCAAATTCGTCGAATTTGTCCGCTTGTTTATAGCTGCGCCGCGCGGAAGGATATGCGGGCGGGCAGGCGGTCGGCCGACCGCCTGCGCCACACACAGCGCCCCAGCCATGCCACCCGACAACGACACGCGCGACCTGTATCTGCGCCAGCTCACCGATCCGACGTGGCGGTGCCGCGTGCGCGCGCCGCGTCCCCGCCTCACCCCTCAGGAGCAGCTGCGGCTGCAGCGCCTCGAGGTACAGCACCTCGTGAACGAGATCCGCTACACGGCCGAAGCGCTCGATCTCGCACGCCTGGTCGTCGCGCGCTGTCACGGCCATTGGTGTTTCGCGGGCGGCAACGCGCGCCGCCACGAGGCGCTGCAGGCGCTGTCGCGGCGCGGCCTGTGCCGCTCGATTTCCGATCTCGCGCGCGATCTGCGCTGTTCGCGCCAGGCCGCGCACCGCCTCGCCACCGCGCTCGCGCGACAGGGCCTCCTCAGCATCGAACCCGGTCCGACCGACCGGCGGCCGCTCTACCTCGAACTTACTGCGGCGGGCAGCCGCGCGCTCGTCGATGCGGAACGCGGCGCGGGCCTGTGTCTCGACGTGATCGGCGGGGATCTGCGGATCCGTGAAATGCGCGCGCTCGGTGACACGCTGCGCCGCATCCGCGAGCGCGCCGCCGCGCTGCGGTGCCGCTGAAGCCCCGGGGCGTCGCGAGGCGGGTTAGGCGCCCTTCGGCGGCAGCCGCACCGCGATGTGCAGCTCGCGCAGCTGCTGCTCGCTGACATCGGTCGGCGCATCGGTCAGCGGGCACGCGGCGGTCTGGGTCTTCGGGAACGCGATCACGTCGCGGATGCTGTCGGCGCCGGCCATCAGCATCACGAGCCGGTCGACGCCGAAGGCGATGCCGCCGTGGGGCGGCGCGCCGTACTTCAGCGCATCGAGCAGGAAGCCGAACTTGCGGCGCGCTTCGTCCGGTTCGATGCCGAGCAGGTCGAACACCGTCGACTGCAGCGCCTGGTTGTGGATGCGCACGCTGCCGCCGCCGATCTCGGCGCCGTTCAACACCATGTCGTAGGCCTTCGCGAGCGCCTCGCCGGGCTGCGCGCGCAGCGACCCGGGATCGAGGTCGGCGGGCGACGTGAACGGATGGTGCATCGCGATCCAGCGCTTCGCGTCAGCGTCCCACTCGAACATCGGGAAGTCGACGACCCACAGCGGCCGCCAGCCCGGTTCGACGAGCTTCAGGTCCTCGCCGACCTTCAGGCGCAGCGCGCCGAGCGCCGCATTGACGACCTGCGCGGAATCCGCGCCGAAGAAGATCAGGTCGCCGTCGGCTGCGCCGGTGCGCTCGAGGATGCCGGCCACGGCCGCATCCGACAGGAACTTGATGATCGGCGACTGCAGGCCCTCGCGGCCCTTCGCGCGCTCGTTGACCTTCACGTAGGCAAGGCCGCGCGCGCCATAGCGCGCAACCCAGGCCGTGTACTCATCGATCTGTGACCGCGGCAGCGCAGCGCCGCCCGGCACGCGCAGCGCCGCGACGCGTCCTTTCGGGTCCTTCGCCGGGCCGGCGAACACCTTGAAATCGCAGTCGCGCACGAGATCGGCGACGTCGACGAGTTCGAGCGGCACACGCAGGTCCGGCTTGTCGGAGCCATAGCGCCGCATCGCCTCGGCATAGGGCAGCCGCGGGAACGGATCGGGCAGCTCGACATCGATCGCCGCCTTGAAGACATGGCGGATCAGCGCCTCCATCAGCGCCATGATCTCGTCCTGGCCGAGGAACGAAGTCTCGATGTCGAGCTGCGTGAAGTCGGGCTGGCGGTCGGCGCGCAGATCCTCGTCGCGGAAGCAGCGCACGATCTGGTAGTAGCGCTCGAAGCCCGCGATCATCAACAGCTGCTTGAAGATCTGCGGCGATTGCGGCAGCGCGAAGAACTTGCCCGGGTGCGTGCGCGAGGGCACGAGGTAGTCGCGCGCGCCTTCGGGCGTTGCCTTGGTCAGCATCGGCGTTTCGATGTCGACGAAGCCCGCCTCGTCGAGATACTGGCGCATCGCGCGCGTGGCGGCGTGGCGCAGCCGGATCCGGCGCGCCATCACGTCGCGGCGCAGGTCGATGTAGCGGTAGCGCAGGCGCACCTCTTCGGAGACCTGCTCGTCGAGCTGGAACGGCAGCGGCTCGGCGCGATTCAGGATCTCGAGCTCGCGCGCGAGGATCTCGATGCTGCCCGAGTCGAGGTTCGGATTGACGGTGCCTGCCGGGCGCTCGCGCACGAGGCCGGTGACGCGCACGACGAACTCGTTGCGCAGCTTCTCGGCGTCGGCAAAAACGGCCTGCACGTCGGGATCGAAGACCACCTGCACCAATCCGGTGCGGTCGCGCAGGTCGGCGAAGATCACGCCACCGTGATCCCGCCGCCTGTGCACCCAGCCGGCGACCGTGACCAGTTTACCCGCCGAGAACTCGTTTACCTGGCCGCAGAAGTGTGTACGCATCCGGCCATTTTACGCCGGAACGGGCCTCACTTGGGTCCGATACCGAGCGATGAAATGTCCATCACGTGCAGCCGCAGGTTCTGCATGAAGGCCTTGCCTCCATCGCTGCGATTGCTCGTCCAGACCATCTTGCGGCCATCGGGCGAGATCGACGGGAAGCCGTCGAAGCCGTCGTCGAAGGTGAGCCGGCGCGGCTGGGCACCCGGGCCCGCACCGATCTGTCCGAGGTAGACCTCCCAGTTGTGGGTGCCTTCCTCGATGCGCACGTACACGAAGTGCTTGCCGTCCGGCGCCGGGTACGGCGCCCAGTTCATGTCGCTGGTAAAGGTCTGCGCCTCGAGCCCCGAGCCGTCACGCTTGATCGTGAAGATCGTCATCGGCGTGGGCCGCTGGCCGTATTCGGAGGCCTTCCAGGCGCGGAACAGGATCGTCTCGTTGTCGGGCAGGAAGTACGGCGCGCCCTCCTGCCAGTCGCCGGTGAAGGTGATCTGCCGCTCGTCCGTGCCGTCGGAGTTCATCACCCAGAGGTCCATGTTGCCGTCGATCATGCGACCGAACACGATCCACTTGCCGTCGGGCGAAACGGTGACCTCGGCTTCGTAATAATCGTTGTTTGTCAGGCGCTTGACGTTGCCGCCGTCCCTGTCGGAAATATACAACTCCGCGCCCTGCGGGTAGTTTTGCCAGTCGGACCAGTCGCCGACGAGCTTCACGCCGTCACCCATGTGGTCGCGCACCGAGGTCCAGATCAGGTGCTGGCCGTCCGGGAAGAAATAGGAGCAGGCGTCGTAGCCCCGGTCGTTGACCAGCACGATGTCCTGGCCGGCATCGGTGAACGTGGTCGTCAGGAAGCCGGCGTGATCGTTGCGCCCGCCCTTCATTGCCCTGGAATTCTGCACCTGCGCGATCAGATGGACGCTGTCCGGGCCGTAATAGGCCTCGGCCGCCTCGCCCATGTTGGGAATCTGCCAGGACGGCAGCTCACCCTCCCGGGTGGACACCTGGGCGCCCTCCGGCACGACGACTGCATTGGAAGGCCCGAAGCTGTCCCGTACGGAACAGGCACCGAGGACCATGACCACCACGAGGAACATGTTGCGCATTTGTCTCATCACATAGCCGATTGATATTGAACCCGAGTGTGCCGCCGCGTTAGCGTACAAGGCAAGGGGGACGCATGGTGCGTCCACGGGGAGAACGATGCGCATCACTACATTCCTGGCCGGGCTGGCCACGGTGTCACTGCTCGGCGGCACGGCGACAGCCGTGGCGGAACCCCAGGCAGACAGCCTCGATGAGATCGTCGTCACGGCCCGCAAGGCCGAAGAGCGGCTGATCGACGTCCCTCTCGCCATCACGGCACTTTCCGACCGCGTCATCGAAGAACGCGGCATCCGCAACCTCGACGACGTCGCGGCCAACACGCCGGGCCTGCAGTTCTCGAACGTGCTCGGCGAGTTCCTGCCGTCACCCGTGATCCGCGGCGTGGCGCCGATCGACATCCTCGGCGAGAACAACACCGCGATCTTCATCGACGGCATCTACGTGTCGGCGCGCGAAGGCCTCAACTTCAGCCAGCTCGATCTCGAGCGCATCGAAGTCGTGAAGGGTCCGCAGGCGGCGATGTACGGCCGCAACAGCTTCAGCGGCGCGATCAACTACGTGACCGCCAAGCCGACCGACACCTTCAAGGGCAAGACCGAGGTCACCTGGGGCAACGACGGCAAGCTGCTCGCGTCGATCTCGGCCAGCGGCCCGCTGATCGAAGGCGTGCTCAGGGGCCGCGCGGCGGTGCTGTACGACAACTTCGACGGCTCCTACAAGAACCAGTGGGCCGGCCCCGGCCCGGGCCCCGACATCGGCGGCTATCAGTACAAGACCTTCCAGGGCAGCCTGCTGTGGACACCGACCGACAACTTCGAGGGCGTCCTGAGCCTCTACGTGTCGGACGACCAGATCGACAACTCGGCGCTGAGCGCGGTTGCGTCCAATTGCGAGAACCGCAATGACGCGAATCCCGCCCTGTCGAGCCGCCTGCTCAACTACTGCGGCGAGCTGCCGTCGGTCGGCAGGAACGATCTGAGCGTGATCGCCGGCGCGACCGGCGAGGATCGTGACGCGACCCGCGCCACGATGTCGCTGAAGTGGACGCTTGGCAACGGCGGCACGATCAACTCGCTGAGCGGCTATTCCAACGTCAGCCAGTCGTTCTGGGTCGACGGCGGCCGCGGCGGCGGCAACGACCATATCTACACGTACCTGGCGACACCGATTATTCCGGCCTTCCTTGGCCCGCCGCCGGCGTTCAACAGCTCGGCGACCCGGGCGCAGTTCCAGACCGGCCTGCTGCAGATCGGACCCGGCGCGACGACCGAGGAGTTCAGCCAGGAACTGCGCTACTCGAGCGACCCCACGCAGCGGTTCACCTGGTCGATCGGCGGCTATTACTACGACACGACCAGCAAGGCCGGCATCGACGACGTGGTCGCGAACACGGCACTGCCGAACAACTTCGGTTCGTTCTGCCTCGCCTGCACGTATCTCGGGCCCGGCCTCGGTTGGGTCGATTTCGCGACCGGCGCCGGCGATGCCGCGTTCATGCCCTGGTTCACGAGCCCGACGGGCGCGTCGGTCGCCGGCAACGTGTTCCAGAACGACACGAAGGCGCCGTCCGCCTTCGCGCAGTTCGAGTTCGACCTCACCGACAAGCTCTCGTGGGGCGCGGAAGCCCGCTACACCAAGGAAGAAAAGACCTTTACGGACCACCAGGCGGGAGGCACGTCGCGCAAGGTCGACTCGGAGCTGGTCAACTGGCGCACCAACCTGCGCTACCAGCCGTCCGACAGCCTGACGTTCTACGGCGCGATCGCCCACGCCGAGAAGGGCGGCGGCTCGGATGCCGCACAGGTCCAGTTCAGGGACGCGCCCACGGTCTCCGAGACCGTGCTGGTCGGATTCGACCCGGAGGACCTGCTCAGCTACGAACTCGGCCTGAAGAGCGAGTTCCTCAACCGCCGGCTGGGCATTGAGTTCGACGTCTATTACATGGACTGGTCGGAGATCGTGATCCCGCAGGTGCTCGAGGCGATCGATGGCCGTGAGCTGCAGATTCCGACGGCCTTCAGCGTCAACGGCGGCGATGCCTCGATCAAGGGCGCCGAGCTGGCGGTCACCGCACACCCGGTCGTCGGCCTCGACCTCAACCTGGGCCTCTCCTACATCGACGGCAAGTACGACGACGCGAAGGTCCAGTCGTTCATCGACTTCCCGAGCTTCGCGCCGGATGGCGACGTGTCCGGCAAGAAGATCCTGCGCCAGTCGGAATGGCAGTGGAACGTGGGCGCGGGCTACAGCGCGATCGCACGGGGCGACACCAACTGGTTCGTCCGCACCGATGCGTCGTATCGCGGCAAGCAGTTTGCGGACTCCTCGAACCAGGCGATCCTGCCCGAGTCGCTGCTGCTCAACGCATCGCTCGGCCTGCGCGGCGACCGCTGGTCGCTCGAGCTGTGGGGCCGCAACCTGACCGACGAAGACGCTCCCACAGGCGCGTTCCGCGACGTGTACTTCACCAACACGCTCCCGGATGGCACCTCCGCGGGCGGCACCTTCTTCCCGCTCCGCTACACGGTGAACCACCCGCGTCTGCGCACCTATGGAATCACATGGCGCATGAAATTCTGAGACCCCTCGTCGTCGCCGCATGCTGGCTCGCCGCCGGCATGTCGGCGGCGGCCGGCGAGAACATCCTCGACCTCCCGATCGGCGACGCGAGCCGCGCCGACCGGGAGATCGCGGTCACGCTGGACGGCGTGATCGACACCCGCGCCGGCGAGCTGATCACGCCGGCGGAGCTCGCCCGGCGCCTCGCCACCACCCGCGTGCTGTTCATCGGCGAGGAGCACACCACTCCCGAATTCCACGACGTCCAGCTCGCCACGATCAAGGCGCTGCACGACGCCGGCCGCGAGGTCCTGATCGGCCTCGAGATGTACCCCTACGACCAGCAGGCTCCGCTCGACCAGTGGATCGACGGCAAGCTCACCGAGCGCGGCTTCGTCGACCTGTCCGGCTGGTATGTCTACTGGTCGCACCACTGGGGCTACTACCGCGACATCTTCAATTACGCCCGCGAGCAGGATCTCCGCATGTACGGCGTGAACATGCCGCGTGCGGCCGTCAATCTCGCGCGCGAGAAGGGTTTCGATGCGCTCGACCCGGAGTCGCGCAGGCACCTGCCGCCGAAGATCGACCTGACGAACGCCGAGCATCGCCGGCTGTTCCGCGCCTACTTCTCCGACGACGACGCCCTGCATTCGCAGATGTCCGAAGCCGCGCTCGATTCACTGTATCGCGCGCAGGTGACCTGGGACGCCTCGATGGGCTGGAACGCCGCGCAGGCCCTCGAACGGCACGGCGGCAAGGACGCGATCATCGTGATCATGATCGGCGCGGGTCACGTCGCCTACAACCTCGGCGGCGTGCGCCAGCTCGCGGCGAACTACTCCGGCGAAGTGCGCTCGCTGATTCCGGTCGCCGTGCGCAATGGCGACGGCAGCGCCGTCGGGCCCGTGCGCGCCTCCTACGCCGACTTCATCTGGGGCGTGCCCGGCCGCGACGGCCCGGGCCTGCCCGTGCTCGGCGTCTCGCTCGCCGGGCGCATCGGCAACGAACCCTCCAAAGTCATCCAGGTCGACAAGGACGGCAGCGCCGCACAGGCGGGCGTGCGGGTCGGCGACATACTGCTGCGCCTCGGCGACACGCCGATCACCTCGACGACCGACCTGCAGCGCTCCACCGGTGAATACGCCTGGGGCGACGGCGTGCCACTCGAGATCCGCCGCGACGGCGTGCTGCAGACGCTCGACCTCGTTTTCCGACGACCGACACCGAAGCAATGAAAAACATGCTGCCGATCCGGGCGGGCGCGCTCGCGCTCGCCGTCTTTGCCATGAGCGCCCGTGGCGCCGAACTGCCACCCGCCGCGGAGCTGCCGCAGTACACGCTCGACGTGCGCATCGAGCCGGCCACGCATCACCTTGCGGTGGATGCCACCCTCGCCTTCCCGGCGCAGTACGCCGGCCGCGACGTCGAGTTCCTGCTCGCCGCACCGCTCGCGATCGCAAACTCCACGCCCGCGATCGAACGCCTGCCCGCGGGCGACACCGGCGGCTTCACCGGCATCAACGGCTCGAGCGCCGCGCTCGAGAAGTCGGGCCGCGCGGCGCGCTACCGGGTCACGCTGCCAAAGGACGCTCCGACGCTGCGCCTGAGCTACGCCGGTGCGGTCGACTTCGGCTTCGACACGCCCGAGGAGGAATACGCGCGCGGCTTCAGTGAGACCGCGGGCGTGATCGGCGAGCAGGGCGTCTATCTCGCCGGCAGCTCGCTGTGGTACCCCTACCTCGGCGACACGCTGTTCGTGCCCACCGTGCACGCCACGGCACCCGAGGGCTGGCACCTGATCACGGTCGACCCGGCCCCGGTCGACGAGCTGCCGCTCGCCGGCGGCCCGCTGACGCGCTACGCGGAGAGCGTGGGTGCGGTCGAAGCCCAGGTCTTCCTGCGCACGCCGGACGAGGCGCTGGCGCGCAAATACCTCGACGCCACCGCGCGCGACCTCGAGATGTACCGCCAGCTCGTCGGCCCCTACCCCTACTCGAAGTTCGCGCTGGTCGAGAACTTCTGGGAGACGGGCTACGGCATGCCCTCTTTCACGCTGCTCGGCCCGCAGATCATCCGCTTCCCGTTCATCCTGACCTCGTCCTACCCGCACGAGATCCTGCACAACTGGTGGGGCAATTCGGTCTTCGTCGACTACGCGACCGGCAACTGGTGCGAGGGCCTCACCGCCTACATGGCCGACCACCTGTTCAAGGAGCAGCAGGGCCAGGGCGCCGAGTACCGCCGCGACACGCTGAAGCGCTATCGCGACTACGTGAAGGACGCGCACGACTTCCCGCTGAACGAGTTCCGCTCGCGCCACAGCGCGGCGACCGAGGCGGTCGGCTACGGCAAGACGCTGATGGGCTTCCACATGCTGCGCCGCCAGCTCGGCGACGACACCTTCAGGAAAGCCCTGCAGAGCCTCTATCGCAACCAGCGCGGGCAGCGCGTCGGCTTCACCGACGTCAGGCACGAATTCGAGAAGGCCGGTGGCGTCGATCTCGCGACCTTCTTCAGCCAGTGGGTCGACCGCGCCGGTGCCGCCGACCTGAGACTCGAGGGTGTGCGTCGCGACGGGCGCAGCGTGCGCGGCATCATCCGCCAGGCGCAGCGCAGCGGCCTGCTCGACATCGAGGTGCCGGTGTCGGTGCGGACCGCCACCGGTTACGTGGCGCAAACGGTGCGCCTGCGCGGCGCGACGACGCCGTTTCGCATCGCCGTCGACGCCGAACCGCTGCTGCTCGAGCTCGACCCCGAGTTCGACGTATTCCGCCTGCTCGACCCGCGCGAGACCGCGCCGTCGATCGGCCAGGTGTTCGGCGACACGGAGGTGCTCGCGGTGTTGCCGGCGCGTGCGAGCGCGGCCGAGCAGCAGGTCTATCGCGACATGCTCGCACGCTGGGTCAGCCCCGCCCAGAAAGTCGAGGTCAGCCTCGACAGCGACGTCGATGAACTGCCGGCCGATCGCGCGGTGTGGGTATTCGGGCGCGAAAACCGCTACGGCGGGCAGCTGCTGAAGGCGGCGTCGGCCGTCGAGCCGGCGCTTGCGCGCGACGACGCGAGCGTGACCTTCGTGCAGCGCCATCCGGGCAACCCCGCGAAAGCCGTGGGCTTCGTGGCATTCGGCAGCGCGGCGGCGGCGCCTGGCCTCGCGGGCAAATTGCCGCATTACGGCAAGTACTCGTATCTCGTGTTCGAGGGCGATGACGCGAAGAACACGATCAAGGGTGAATGGAGCGCCGACGATTCGCCGCTGCGGGTCGACCTGCGCGGCAACGGCCAGCCGTCGCTCGCGCCGCTCGCGCACCCGGCGCGCGCGCCGCTCGCCGTGCTGCCGCCGGTGTTCAGCGCGCAGAAAATGGCCGCGCATGTGAACTACCTGGCGGCGCCGGAACGCGACGGCCGCGGCCTCGGAACGCGGGGCATCGAGGAGGCGGCCAACTACATCGTCGAGGCATTCAAGGCCGCCCGCCTGACCCCGGCCGGCGACGACGGTGGCTGGCTGCAGCACTTCCCGCAGGGCGCGAACGTGATCGGCGTGCTGCCCGGCGCGAATCCGGCGTTCATCGGCCAGGCGATCGTCGTGTCGGCCCACTACGACCACCTCGGACCGGATCATCCCGGCGCAGACGACAACGCGAGCGGCGTCGCAGTGCTGATCGAGCTCGCACGTGCGCTGGCCTCGCAGCCCGCACCGCCCCGCACGATCGTGTTCGCGGCCTTCTCCGCCGAGGAGGCCGGCCTGATCGGCTCGCGCTGGTTCGCCGCGCATCCGGCGCCCGTGCCACTCGCCGGCATCCGCGCGAACCTGAACCTCGACACCGTCGGCCGCCTCGGCAGCGGCCCCGTGCGTATCATCGCCACCGGCACCGCAAGCGAGTGGCCGCACGTCTTCCGCGGCGTCGGCTTCACGACCGGCATCGCGATCCAGAACATCGAAGGCGCCGGCCAGTCCTCGGACCAGCAGGCCTTCATCGAGCGCGGTATTCCCGGCGTGCAGCTGTTCGCCGGCGCGAGCCTCGATTACCACAAGCCGACCGACACACCCGACAAGATCGACGCCGCCGGCATGGTCAAGGTCGCGACCGTGGCGAAGGAAGCGATCGAGTATCTCGCCGCGCGCCCCGAGCCGCTGAACGCAACGATCAGCGCCGCCGCCGCCGCGCCCGCGCAGCCGCCACCCGGTACGCCGCGCGAGCGCCGCGCTTCGCTCGGCATCGTGCCCGACTTCGCGTACACGGCGCGCGGCGTGCGCGCCGACAGCATCGTGCCCGACTCGCCGGCCGCGCATGCGGCGCTGCAGCCGGGCGACGTGCTGCTCACCGTCGCCGGCCAGCCGGTCGACGACATGCAGGCCTATTCGAACGTGCTGAAGACGCTGAAGATCGGCGACCTGGTCATGGTCGAGTACCGGCGCGGCGCGGCGGTCGAGACCGTGCAGGTGGAAGTCGGCGCGCGCTGAGCGCGATCAGGCTTCGCGCAGATACCAGGCGTAGTCGAGCGACGTTACTTCAGCCGAGAAGCGCTCGCACTCCTGGCGCTTCACCGCAAGAAACACCTTCATGAAGCCCTCGCCGAGGGCGTCGTGCAGGAACTCCGACGCTGCGGCACGCTCGATTGCCTCGTGCCAGGTGGCCGGGAATACCCGCGGGCGCGGCTGCGCGTAGGCGTTGCCCAGGGCCGGCGCGCCCGGATCGGCCCGCTGCGCGATACCCCGCTCGACGCCCGCAAGCACGGTGGCCACGGCCAGGTACAGGTTCGCATCGGCGCCGGCGATGCGGTGCTCGACGTGGCGCGACGCCGGCGGCCCTGCCGGCACGCGCAGCGCCACGGTGCGATTGTTGATGCCCCAGGTGGGCGCGACCGGCGCGTAGCTCAAGCTGCGATGGCGGCGATAGGAATTCGCGTTCGGCGCAAACACGAGGAAGCTCTCGGCCGCCGTCGTTGCCAGGCCGCCGATCGCCTGGCGCAGCAGCGGCGTGCCGGCCGCGTCGTCGGCCGCGAAGAGATTGTCGCCGCGCTCGTCCGCGAGGCTCACGTGCACGTGCAGCCCGCTGCCGGCGCGCTCGGCGAAGGGCTTCGCCATGAACGTCGCGATGCAGCCGTGCTTCTGCGCCACGCCGCGCAGCAGCCGCTTGAAGAGGACGCCCTCGTCGACCGCGCGCACGGCGTCCGCGCGATGATGCAGCGTGATCTCGAACTGGCCCGGCGCATATTCGGCCATCAGCGTTTCGGCCGGCAGGCCTTGCGCCTTCGCGGCCGCGTACACGTCGGCGAACAGCGGCGCGAGATCGTCGAGCCTCGTGAGACTGTACGAGCCGATCGGCGCACGCTCGCCGAAGCGCCGCCCGCCGGGCTGGCCCCCGACGGCCGGTTCGAGGCGGCCGCGCGCTTCGCGCAGCAGGTAGAACTCGAGCTCGCAGGCGACGACCGGCCGCAGGCCGTGCGCCTCGAGGCGTGCCACGACGCGCGCAAGGGCGTGGCGCGGATCGCTGGCCGCCGGCGCGCCCTCGCCGTCGTGCATCGTCAGCATCAGCTGGCCGGTCGGCGGCCCGATCCACGGTGAGGGCAGCAGCGTGCCCGGCACCGGCCGGCACAGCCCGTCGGCATCGCCGACCTCCCAGACGAGGCCGGTGGCGTCCGCGTCCTCGCCGGTGATGTCGAGGCCCAGGATCGAGCCGGCGACGCGCCGGCCGTCGCGGTAAATCGCATCGAGCTCGCCCGCACGCACGCACTTGCCGCGCGCTACGCCGCTCGCGTCGGTGATGAAGACCTGCACCGCGTCGATGTCGGGATGCGCGGCGCGGAACCGCCGCAGTTCCTCGCTGTCGGCGGCGCCGTTCAAGCGAGCTCCCCGAGGCAGGCATCGAGCGTCGCCACGAGCCGGTCGATGTCGGCGGCGGTCGTCACCGGCGAGACCAGCATCATGTTGTGGAACGGCGTGAGCAGCACGCCGCGGTTCAGCAGGTAGAGGTGCAGCGCGTGTTCGAGCTCGGGCCGCATCGCGGCGGCCGCCTGCGTGCCGTTGCGCGCCGGCTCGCCGTAGCCGAGCTCGAGCCGCGCGCCGACTCGCACGACATGCCAGTCGAGGCGGCGGCGCGCGAGCAGCGCGCGCAACGCCCCGTCGAGCCGCTCCGCCCCGGCCAGCATCGGCGCGTAGGTCGCGGTCGTGTGCAGCGTCGTGAGCGCCGCGGCGAGCGCCGCCAGCGCGAGCGGATTCGCCGCCAGCGTGGTGCCCATGCCGGTGTGCCCGTGCGCCTCGTGGCGCGCGGCGAGCACGCCGCGCATCCGCGCCTCGACGTCGGCCGTGAAGCCGTAGACCGCACAGGGCACGCCGCCGGCGAGCGCCTTGCCGCAGACGAGCACGTCGGGTTCGAGCGCGTGCGCGCGCGTATAGCCGCCGGGACCCGAGGACAGCGTGTGGGTCTCGTCGACGATCAGCAGCGCATCAAAGCGGCGCGTCAGCGCGCGCAGCTCGGCGTGCAGGCCCGGCTGCGGCAGCACCATGCCGGTGTTGGTCATCACCGGCTCGTAGAGCAGCGCCGCCACGTCGCCGGCCTCGAGCGCGGCTTCGACGCCGGCGAGGTCGTCGAATTCGACCGCGACCGCGGTCGCGCGCGCATCGAACGGCGCACCGACGCTGCCGGCGCGCAGCATCACGTCATCCACGGTGCCGTGGTAGCAACCCCTGAAAACCAGCGTCTTCGGCCGCCCCGTCAGCGCACGCGCCCAGCGCAGCGCAGCGCGATTGGCGTCGGTCGCGGTCTGCGTGAGCTGCCAGAACGGCAGGCCGAACAGCCGGGCGAGTCCCTCACCGACTTCGGCGGTGCGCTCGTCGGGCAGCATCGCAGTCAGGCCGCGCGCGGACTGCAGCGCGAGCGCCTGGGCCACCGCCGGCGGGGAATGGCCGAACATCGCCCCGGTGTCGCCGAGGCAGAAGTCGATGTAGTCGCGCCCGTCGGCGTCGGTGACGCGCGCGCCGCGCGCCTCGCGCAGCACGAGCGGGAACGGTGTGCCCCAGTCGCGCATCCAGTGCATCGGCACGCCCTGCAGCCAGTGGGCGCCGAGACGCGTGGCCTGGGCGGCCGACGCTTCGTGTTCCGCCGCGAAGCGCGCGGCCTCGGCCCTGGCCAGCGACGCGATGCGGCGGGGGTCGAACACGATTACCGGCGTCCCTTGCGGGCCACCTTCGCCCTGGGCCTGGTCTTCGGCTTTGCCCTGGGCTTGGCCTTGGATTTGGACTCCGCCTTGGGCCCGGTCTTCGGCTCAGCTTTGGGGTCGGCCTTGGCCTCGCCCTTCGGCTCTTCCTTGGACTTGGACTCGTCCTTCGGCGCTTCCTTCTTCTCCTCGTCCTTGCGCTCGTCGACGAGATTGCGCTTCTGTTCCTTGTCGGACTTGAAGTCGGTCTCGTACCAGCCGCTGCCCTTCAACCGGAAGACCGGCGCCGACAGCAGCTTCTTCAGCGCCAGCCTGCCGCACTCGGGGCATTTGCGCAGCGGCGCGTCGGTGATCTTCTGCATGGCCTCGAGCTGGTGGCCACAGTTCGAACATTGATACTCATAGAACGGCATTGCTCCTCCCGCAGCCGATTCTACGGGGAATTCAGCCCGCGCGGATCACGGGCCCTTCTCGAACGCGAGCTTGCCGTCGTGCAGCGTCGCGCGGATGCGATCGCCGGGCCCGAACTGGCCCGACAGCAGCGCCTGCGCGAGCGGATTCTCGATCTGCTGCTGGATCGCGCGCTTCAGCGGGCGCGCACCGTACACCGGATCGAAGCCCGCCTCGCCGATCAGGTCGCGCGCCGCCTCGTCGAGCGTCAGCTCGATGTTGCGCTCGGCCAGCCGGTGCTTCAGGTACACGAGCTGGATGTCGACGATGCGGCGGATCTCCGCGGTACCGAGCGGCCGGAACACGCAGATGTCGTCGATGCGATTGATGAACTCGGGCCGGAACTGCTGCTGCACGATCTCCATGACCGCACTCTTCATGCGCGAGTAGTTCTCCTCGCCCGCGAGTTCCTGGATCACGTTCGAGCCGAGGTTCGAGGTCATGATCACGACCGTGTTGCGGAAATCGACCGTGCGGCCCTGGCCGTCGGTCAGGCGCCCGTCGTCGAGCACCTGCAGCAGCACGTTGAACACGTCCGGGTGCGCCTTCTCGACTTCATCGAGCAGGATCACCGCATACGGACGGCGGCGCACCGCTTCGGTGAGATAGCCGCCCTCCTCGTAGCCGACATAGCCCGGCGGCGCGCCGATCAGCCGCGCCACGGAGTGCTTCTCCATGAACTCGGACATGTCGATGCGCACCATGGCCTCTTCGGTATCGAACAGGAATTCGGCGAGCGCCTTGCACAGCTCGGTCTTGCCGACACCGGTCGGGCCGAGGAACAGGAACGAGCCGTTCGGCCGGCGCGGATCGGCGAGGCCGGCGCGCGAGCGGCGGATCGCGTTCGAGACGATGCGTACCGCCTCGTCCTGGCCGACCACGCGGCGCGTCAGCGCCTCCTCCATGCGCAGCAGCTTTTCCTTCTCGCCCTCGAGCATCTTCGAGACCGGAATGCCGGTCCACTTGGAGACCACTTCCGCGATCTCCTCGTCGGTCACCTTGTTGCGGACGAGCTGAGTCTCCTTCTGCTCGGCGGCCTGCGCCTGCGCGAGCTTCTTCTCGAGCTCGGGCACGCGGCCGTACTGCAGCTTCGCGACCTCGCCGAGGTCGCCCTTCCTGCGCGCGGCCTCCATCTCGAGCTTCACTTTCTCGAGCTCTTCCTTGATGGCCGCCGCGCCCTGCAGCGTCGCCTTCTCGCTCTTCCAGATCTCCTCGAGATCGGCGTACTCCTTCTCGAGCGCCGCGAGCGACTCCTCGAGCGCCTTCAGGCGCCGCTTCGAAGCCTCGTCCTCCTCGTGCTTGAGCGCCTCCTGCTCGATCTTGAACTGGATGATGCGCCGCTCGAGCTTGTCGAGCGCCTCGGGCTTGGAGTCGATCTCCATGCGGATGCGCGCGGCCGCCTCGTCGATCAGGTCGATCGCCTTGTCGGGCAGCTGGCGGTCGGCGATGTAGCGGTGCGACAGCGTCGCAGCCGCGACGATCGCCGGGTCGGTGATGTCGACGCCGTGGTGCACCTCGTAGCGCTCCTGCAGGCCACGGAGGATCGCGATCGTGTCCTCGACCGAGGGCTCTTCGACCAGCACTTTCTGGAAACGGCGCTCGAGCGCGGCGTCCTTCTCGATGTACTTGCGGTATTCGTCGAGCGTGGTCGCACCGACGCAATGCAGCTCGCCGCGCGCGAGCGCGGGCTTCAACATATTGCCGGCGTCCATCGCGCCCTCGGCCTTGCCGGCGCCGACCATCGTGTGCAGCTCGTCGATGAACAGGATGATCTGGCCTTCCTGCTTCGCGAGGTCGGCGAGCACGGCCTTCAGCCGCTCCTCGAACTCGCCGCGGTACTTGGCACCGGCGATCAACGCGCCCATGTCGAGCGCGAGGATGCGCTTGCCCTTCAGGCCCTCGGGCACCTCGCCGTTGACGATGCGCTGGGCGAGGCCCTCGACGATCGCGGTCTTGCCGACGCCGGGCTCGCCGATCAGCACCGGATTGTTCTTGGTGCGACGCTGCAGCACCTGGATCGTGCGGCGGATCTCGTCGTCGCGGCCGATCACCGGGTCGAGCTTGCCGCTGGTGGCGCGCGCGGTCAGGTCGATCGTGTACTTCTCGAGCGCCTGGCGGCTCTCCTCGGCATTGGGATCGGAAACCGCCTCGCCGCCGCGCACCTCGTCGATCGCCTTCTCAACGGCGGCCTTCGCCGTGCCGGCGTCCTTCAGCAGCCGCGCGAGCGTCGCCCGGTCCTCGAAGGCGGCGAGCACGAACAGCTCACTCGAGATGTACTGGTCACCGCGCTGCTGAGCGAGCTTGTCGGTCACGTTGAGCAGGCGGCTGAGATCGTTCGAGACGTGGATCTCGCCCGGCGTGCCCTCGACTTTCGGCAACCGGTCGATCGCGGCCGCAACGTCGGTGCGCAGGCGCGCGACGTTGGCGCCGGCCTTGACGAGCAGTGGCCGCACCGTGCCGCCCTGCTGGTCGAGCAGGGCCTGCAGCACGTGGGCCGGCTCCAGGATCTGGTTGTCCGCGCCGAGCGCGACCGACTGGGCATCGGCCAGGGCCGACTGGAATTTGCTGGTCAGTTTGTCCATGCGCATGACGGGTCCTTATCGGGGCGCTGCGGTGAATTTCAACCCACCCCCCCTTGGTCCCCCCCACTTCGTGGGGGGGATACAGGGGGGGTTAGTGCGCAGACATCTCTACGAGCGCTATGGTCAGCACCCCCACCCCGATCAGCCCCACCTGCAGCAGGCTCGAGCGCGGGTCGAAGCGCCGGTGCAGGCCCGGGATCAGGTCGGCCACCGCGACATACAGCAGGCTCGCCGCAGCGACGGCGAGCACATAGGGCAACGCACCGATCACCGGCCGCAGCGCGAACCAGGCGGCCACGCCGCCGATCACGGCGGCGAGGCTCGTCCCGAGGTTGAACCACAGCGCGCGACGGCGCGACCAGCCGGCATTCAGCAGCACCGCGAAGTCGCCGACTTCCTGCGGGATCTCGTGCGCCGCGACCGCGATCGCGGTCGCGATCCCGAGGCTGGTGTCGGTCAGGAACGCCGCGGCGATCAGCACGCCGTCGAGCGCGTTGTGGAGCGTGTCGCCGGCGAGCACGAGCCAGGCCGCCGACTGGTCGGCCCGGCCGTGCGGATCGTGATGGCCGTGACCATGGCCATGGCCGGTGTGCGCCTCCCACTGCTCGCCATGACAATGCCGCCACAGCACGAACTTTTCGAGCATGAAGAACGCGAGCAGGCCGGCGACGAGCGCGGCGCCGATCGCGTGCTCGCCACCCGGCCCCGCCGATTCGATCGCATGCGGCAGCAGCGCGAGCAGCGCCGCGCCGAGCAGCGCGCCGGTCGCGTAGCTGACGAGGAACGGCAGGCTGCGCGCGCGCGCGCCGTCGGGCAGCAGCAGCACGAGGCCCGCGCAGGCGGCGCTGACGAGGCCGCCGAGGGCCGTGGCAAGCACGATGATCGCGAGCGTGGTCATCGCGGCTCCATCCAGACGAGAGCTGCCATCCTGCCGCACTGGCCATCGCGGCGGTAGGAGAAGAAGCGTTCGCGGTCGGCGTAAGTGCAGGAGCCGTCGGCGCTCACTTCGGCCACGCCGAGCGCCTCGAGGCGCTGGCGCGCGAGCCTCGCGAGATCGCACCACCATCGATCTGCCGCGCCGGCCCGGAACGCCGCGCCGGCCGCGGCATCGTGCGCGAGAAACGCCGCGCGCACCTCGTCGCCGACCTCGAAGTGCGCCGGGCCGATCGCCGGGCCGAGCCAGGCAAGCAGCTCCCGGCCAGGCAGCGCCATCGCGCGCACCGTGGCCTCGAGCACGCCCGCGGCGAGCCCGCGCCAGCCCGCGTGCGCGGCGCCAACCGTGCGGCCGTCACGCGCCGCGAACAGCACCGGCAAGCAGTCGGCCACCATGATCGCGCACACCTGGCCGGGCGCTCTCGTGAACGCGGCATCGGCCGGAGCGCGTGGCGCGGCGCCGCCCGGCACGATCTCGTGCACCGCCGTGCCATGCACCTGCTGCAGCCAGACGGGGCCCGACGGCAGCCCGAGCGCCTCGGCGACGCGGCGCCGGTTCGCGGCGACCCGCAGCGGATCGTCGCCCACGTGCGCGCCGAGATTGAGCGTATCGAAGGGCGCGGCACTCGTGCCGCCCGTGCGCAGCGTGAACGCGGCACGCACCCCGGGGGGCGCTGCCCATTGCGGCATGATCCACATGAAATGCATCATCGGGTGTCGGCCCGACGAATGCGAGGGGTATGAAGCGACTGTTCTGGCTTGCCGTTGCCGCCGTGGGCGCCTATGCGCTCGGCGGTCTCGCCCTCCACCGAGGCGAGAGCATCAACGCGCTGTGGATCGTCGTCGCGGCCGTCTGCACGTATGCGATCGGCTACAGGTTCTATGCGGCCTGGGTCGCCGCGCGCGTACTGACCATCGATGCGACCCGCGCGACGCCCGCCGAGCGGCTCGACAACGGGCGCGACTTCGTGCCGACGCACCGCTGGATCGTCTTCGGACACCATTTCGCCGCGATCGCGGGCCCCGGCCCGCTGATCGGCCCGACGCTCGCCGCGCAGTTCGGCTACCTGCCCGGCACGCTGTGGATCCTGGTCGGCGCGGTGCTCGGCGGCTGCGTGCAGGACATGACGATCCTGCTGCTCTCGACCCGCCGCAACGGCCGCAGCATCGGCCAGATGGCGCGCGACGAGCTGGGCCCGATCGGCGGCATCGCGGCGATCACCGGCACGATCGTGATCATGGTGATCCTGATCGCCGTGCTCGGGCTGGTCATCGTGAATGCGATGAAACACAGCCCGTGGGCCACCTCGACCGTGTTCGCGACGATCCCGATCGCCGTGCTCGTCGGGCTCTACATGCGCAACTGGCGGCCGGGGCGCGTGCTCGAGGGCTCGCTGATCGGCGTGTCGCTGCTGCTGTTCGCGGTCATCGGCGGCGGCTGGGTCAACGCGCATCCGGTGATCCGCGAATGGTTCGACTACCCGGGCCTCAGCCTCGCGTGGTTCGTGATCGCCTACGGCTGGTGCGCGGCGATCCTGCCGGTGTGGCTGCTGCTCGCGCCGCGGGACTATCTGTCGACGTTCCTGAAGCTCGGCACGATCGTGCTGCTCGCGATCGCGATCGTGTTCGCGCAGCCCGAGCTGAAGATGCCGGCCGTCACGCAGTTCATCGACGGCAGCGGGCCGATCTTCGGCGGCAAGGTCTTCCCGTTCGTTTTCATCACGATCGCCTGCGGCGCGGTATCGGGCTTCCACGCGCTGGTCGCGAGCGGCACGACGCCGAAGCTGATCGGCTCCGAATCCGACGTGCGCCTGGTCGGCTACGGCAGCATGGCGCTCGAGTCCTTCGTCGCGATCATGGCGATGATCGCCGCGACGCTGCTCGATCCCGGCGTCTACTTCGCGATCAACTCGGCAGCCGGCATCGTCGGCGCGACGCCGGAAGCGGCGGTCGCGACGATCAGCTCCTGGGGCTTCCCGGTCACCGTCGAGCAGATGGCGCACCTCGCGCGCGAAATGGGCGAAAGCACGCTGTTCGGCCGCACCGGCGGCGCACCCTCGCTCGCGGTCGGCATGGCGAGCATCTTCGCCAGCAGCTTCGGCGCGCACCTGCTCGCGATCTGGTATCACTTCGCGATCATGTTCGAGGCGGTGTTCATCCTGACCACGCTCGATGCCGGCACGCGCGTCGGGCGCTTCATGCTGCAGGACATGCTCGGCAACGTCTGGCCCGCGCTCGGGCGCACGTCCTGGTATCCGTCGGTGCTGCTCGCGAGCACGCTGGTGGTCGCCGCGTGGGGCTATTTCCTCTACATCGGCGTGATCGACCCGAACGGCGGCGTCAACATCCTCTGGCCGCTGTTCGGTATCGCCAACCAGATGCTCGCCGCGATCGCGCTGTCGGTCGCGACCGGCATCATCGTCAAGCAGGGCAAGGCACGCTACGCCTGGGTCACGCTCGCCCCGCTCGCCTGGCTCGCGGTCGTGACGACGACCGCGGCGGTGCAGAAGATCGTCAGCGACGATCCGAGGATCGGCTTCTACGCGGCCGCGCGCGACCTCGCCGCGAAGCTCGCCGCCGGCACGCTGCCTCCCGAGCGCGCCGCGGTCGCGCCGCAGCTGATCTTCAACCAGCAGCTCGATGCCTGGCTCACGGTGTTCTTCCTGCTCGTCGTGTGGGTCGTGATCGCCGACATGCTGCGCGTGTGCTGGCGCGCGGTGACCGGCCGCAGCGTGCCGCCGAGCTCGGAAGCGCCCTATGTCGCGGCACGGGAGGCAGCATGATCCGCCGCCTGCGCGCGTGGCTCGCGCTGCTGCGCCGCTGCAGCGGCGACGACGCCTATGAGCGCTTCGTCGCCCACCGCCATGCGGTGCACCCGGGCGAGCCGCTGCCGTCGCGGCGCGAATTCTGGTGCGGCGAGGTCGAGCGCAAATGGCAAGGCGTGAACCGGTGCTGCTGAGGCGCGCGCTGCCCGTGCTCGCGGCGATCGCCGTGCAGGCCGTCTGCGGTGCCGCCGCAGGCGAGCCCGCCGCCACGCCCGCGACCACTACCGCAGCCACGCCGGCCGGCGCCTGGCACCAGCGCGAGGCGGCGATCATGGGCACGCGCATCGCGGTCGAGCTGTGGTCTGAAGACGCGGCCCAGGGCGAGGCCGCGATCGACGCGGTGATGGCCGAGATGCACCGCATCGACGCGCTGATGAGCCATTACAAGCCGGACAGCCAGATCTCGCAGATCAATGCGCGCGCGGCCATCGAGCCGGTGCGGGTCGACCGCGAGCTGTTCGACCTGATCGCGCGCTCGCTCGAGTTCTCGCGCCTGACCGAAGGCGCCTTCGACATCACCTATGCGAGCGTCGGCTATCTCTACGATTATCGCAGGCACGTCCGGCCCGACGAGGCGACGATCGAGGCCCATCTCGGCGCGGTCGACTGGCACAGCATCGAGCTCGACGCGGCGCACTCGACCGTGCGCTTCGGTCGCCCGGGCATGCGCATCGATCTCGGCGGCTTCGCCAAGGGGTATGCCGTCGATCGCGGCATTGAACTCCTGAAGGCCCGCGGCATCGAACACGCATCGGTCAGCGCCGGCGGGGATTCGAGGATCATCGGCGACCGGTTCGGCAGACCCTGGGTGATCGGCATCCGCCACCCCGACGACCCGGACCGCATGATCCTCAGGATGCCGCTCGAAGACGTCGCGCTGTCGACCTCGGGGGACTACGAGCGTTATTTCGATGAGAACGGCGTGCGCTACCACCACATCATCGACCCGCGCACCGGCCATTCGGCGAGCAAGGTGCGCAGCGCCACCATCATCGGGCCGACCGCCACGCAGACCGACGGCCTGTCGAAGACCGCCTTCGTGCTCGGGCCGCAGAAGGCACTCGAGATCATCGCCCGCATTCCCGACATCGACGCGGTATTCGTCGATCCCGAAGGCAAGGTCTACTACTCCCCCGGCCTCGAGCCGCCGCCCGATCGGCCCTAGGCACCCTGCTTGAGCCCGCGGATCGTCGTCGCCGCGATCGTCGGGCTCGTGCACCTCGCGCTGGTCGCGGCACTGCTCACGCTCACACTGCGATCACGCGGCAGCGCGCTGGCGGAGTTCGTCACGACGACCCTGTTCTTCGCGCCGCCCGAGGACATGCCGCCGCCGCAGGGCCCGCTGCCGCCACCCGAAGCGGCGTCTGCGGCACGCGCGCGGGTGACGGCGCCGATGCCGCTTGCGACCCGTCCCGCCGGCGCTCCCCCGGAGCTGCCCGCGCCGGCCAGCACGGCGATCACCGTGCACGACTGGTACGACTCCGCGAAGTCCGCCGCACAGGCCGAAGTCCTCGCCGGGGAGGATCGCGCGCGGCGCGCGGCGTCGATGGGCCGGGCGGCGATCGACGCGCGCAGCCTCGCCGAAGCGCCGGAGAAGCGCGGCCCCGAGTTCACCTGGTCGAAGGCGCACACACAGCGGATCGAGCGCACCGAGGACGGCGCGACGATCCTGCGCCTCACCGAGCGGTGCATGCTGGTCAATTTCGTGCTGCCGTTCTGCCATCTCGCGAAGGAGAAGCCGCGCGGCGATCTGTTCGACGGCATGAAGGAGCCGCCCGAGATGGGAGACTGGAAGGACTAGCTTTCCCGATGCGGCGCGCCGCCTGCGGCGCGCGCGTCCTCCCGCAGGACATCGATCAGCGCTTGCAGATCCGCCGGCACGGGCGCCTCGAACTCGAGCGGCTCGCCGGTGACCGGATGCTCGAACGCGAGCCGCCCGGCATGCAGCGCCTGGCGCCTGAACGCCTGCAGCGCCTCGAGCAGCGCCGGTGACGCGCCGGCCGTCAGGCGCCGCCGACCGCCGTACACGGGGTCGCCGACGATCGGATAGCCGGCGTGCGCGAGATGCACGCGGATCTGGTGCGTGCGCCCGGTCTCCAGCGTCACCCGCAGCAGCGTGTGTGAACGGAAGCGCTCGACGAGCCGGTAGTGGGTAATCGCCTCGCGGCCGTCGGCGCGCACCGCCATCTTCACGCGCGCCGAGCGGTGCCGGCCGATCGGCTCGGCTATCGTGCCGCCACCGGTCAGCACACCGGTGACGATCGCGAGGTACTCGCGCGAGACCTCGCGCGCCGCGAGCATCGCGACGAGCGCGGCGTGCGCTTCGATCGTGCGCGCGACGACCATCAGGCCGCTCGTGTCCTTGTCGAGGCGGTGCACGAGCCCGGCGCGCGGCAGCTGCGCGAGGCGCGGATCACGGGCCAGCAGGCCATTCAGCAGGGTCCGGTCGCGGTTACCGGCGCCCGGGTGCACGACGAGGCCCGGCGGCTTGTCGATCACGAGCAGGTCCCCGTCTTCGTAGACGACCTGCAGCGCCATGGCCTGCGGCGCGGCGTGCGTTTCGACCGGCACCTCCCCCTCGACGCCCACCTGCTCGCCGCCCGTCACGCGGTCGCGGGCGCGCGCGATCCGCCCGTCGATCGTCACGCTGCCCTGCTCGATCCACCCCTGGATGCGAGAGCGGGAGTATTGCGGCAGGGCGCGCGCGAGCGCCTGGTCGAGCCTGAGCCCCGCGAGGCCCGGGTCCAGCTGCAAGGCGTGCCTGCGGAACTCGGCTGTCATTATTTGTCTATACTGTCGGTTTCGTGGCCACATTCCAACGAGAGGCCCCCCTTCGATGCCCGCTGCCCTCGCGCCGCCCCGCGGCCGCCTGATCCTGTTGGCGCTGCTCGCCGCGCTGGTCGCGGTTTCCGGCTGCCGCACCCGCGGCGCCGACCGCTATGCCCGCACGAATCCCGAGGTGCTGTACCAGGACGCCCACAAGCGCCTCTTGAGCCAGGACTTCGGCACCGCGATCGCGATGTACGAGGCGCTGACCGCGCGCTACCCGTTCGCGCCGGAATCGCGCCAGGCCCGCCTCGACCTGATCTACGCGTACTACCGCGGCCGCGAGGCCGAGAGCGCGATCGACGCCGCCGAGACCTTCGTGCGCGAGAACCCGACCCACCCGCGGGTCGACTACGCGTGGTACATCAAGGGCCTCGTCGACTTCGAGCGCATGCCGAACCGGCTCGAGAAGCTGTTCCACGTCGATCTGTCCGAGCGCCCGCCGCAGACGGCCGCGCGCGCGTTCGCGTCGTTCAAGGTGGTCGTCGAGCAGTATCCGGCGAGCGAGTACGCGCACGACTCGCAGCGGCGCATGGTGTACCTGCGCAACCGGCTCGCCGACTACGAGCTGTACGTCGCGCGCTACTACATGAAGCGCGGCGCCTGGGTCGCGGCGGCGCAGCGCGCCAAGCAGACGATCGAGCAATACGACGGCGCGCCCGCGGTGCGCGAAGCACTCGAGATCCTCGTCGAAGCCTACGACCGGCTCGGCATGAAAGAGCTCGCCGGCCAGGCGCGCCAGGTCTACGCGCTCAATTTCCCCGGCAGCCAGCAGCGGGTCGAGGAAAAGAAATCCTGGTGGAAGTTCTGGTGACGCGCGCGATGCGCGCGCCCGGCCGGGCCCGGCACCTGCGGCCGTTTCAGCGCCGGTAACCGTTGGTGATCGGGTAGCGCCAGTCACGGCCGAACGCGCGGCGGCTCACGCGCACGCCGGGCGGCGTCTGCCGCCGCTTGTATTCGTTGCGCTTGACCAGATCGAGCACGCGACCGACGGTCGCGCGATCGAAGCCGCGCGCGCAGATCTCGTCGACCGTGAGATCCTCCTCGATGAACGCGGCGAGGATCGCATCGAGCACCTCGTACGGCGGCAATGAATCGCTGTCCTTCTGGTTCGGCCGCAGCTCCGCCGACGGCGGCCGGTCGATCACCCGCTGCGGAATCGCCGGCGAGAGGCTGTTGCGGTAGTCGGCGAGCCGGTAGACGAGCTGCTTGCCGCAGTCCTTGATCGGCGCGAAACCGCCGGCCATGTCGCCGTAGAGCGTGGCGTAGCCGACCGCCATCTCGCTCTTGTTGCCGGTCGTCAGCAGCATGCGCCCGGTCTTGTTCGAGATGCCCATCAGCAGCAGCATGCGGCAGCGCGACTGGATGTTCTCCTCGGTCGCGTCGGGCGCGCGGCCGGCGAACTCGTCCTTCAGCGTCGCGAGCGTCGCCTCGAACATCGCCTCGATCGGCAGCACGCTGTAGCGCACGCCGAGCAGCTCGGCCTGGGCCTTCGCATCCTCGAGGCTCATGCCCGAGGTGTAGCGCGACGGCATCATCACCGCATGCACCTGGTCGGCGCCGAGCGCATCGACCGCGATCGCGAGCGTCAGCGCCGAGTCGACGCCGCCCGACAGGCCGATCACGACGCCGGGAAAGCGGTGCTTAGTCACGTAGTCGCGCACGCCGAGTACCAGCGCACCATAGACGCTCGCGACTTCGGGCAGCTCGGCGGCGACCTCACCGGCCGCCGGCTCGATCGCGCCGCTCGCGGCGCGCCGGAAATCCACGCAGTGCAGCCCTTCCGCATAGGCCGGCGCGCGCATCGCGAGCGTGCCTCCTGCGCCCATCACGAACGACTGCCCGTCGAACACCAACTCGTCCTGGCCGCCGACGAGATTCACGTACGCGAGCGGCAGCTCGACATCGAGCACGGTCTCGCGCGCCACGCGCTCGCGGTCACGCTGCTTGTGCAGCTGGAACGGCGAGGCGTTGCTGACCACCAGCAGCTCGGCGCCGGCGGACTTCGCGAGTTCGGCGCTCTCGCGCTCCCAGATATCCTCGCAGACGAGCACGCCGACCCGCATGCCGCCGACCTCGACGACCGTCGGCTGCGCGCCGGCGCTGAAGTAGCGCTTCTCGTCGAACACCTGGTAGTTCGGCAGCTCGCTCTTGCGGTGCATCGCCTGCACGGCACCGCGCGCGACCAGCGCGGCCGAATTGAAGATCTGCGTGCCGCTGTATTCCGGCAGGCCGACGATCACCGCCACGTCGCCGACGCCGCGGCAGACCTCGGCGAGCCCTGCCTCGATCTGCAGGCGAAAGCCACGGTGGAACAGCAGGTCCTCGGGCGGATAGCCCGACAGCGCGAGCTCGGGGAAGACCACGAGGCCCGCGCCCTGCGCCGCCGCCTCACGCGCCGTGTCGACGACCCGCGCCACGTTGCCGTGCACGTCGCCAACCAGGAAATCGAGTTGAGCCAGTGCGATCCGCAGCGGCGCGGGGTCGGTCATTTGGGTTTGCGGGCCCGCCGCGCCGTGACTTTGCGCTTCGCCGCGACCTTGCGCTTTGCCGTGACCTTGCGCTTTGCCGTGACCTTGCGCTTCAGCGTGGCCTTGCGCTTGGTTACGACCTCGCGCTTCGCTGGCGCCTTGCGTTGCGCGGCCGCCTTGCGTTGCGCCGCCGCCGGCCGCGGCGTTATCTGCCGCGCCTTCGCCGCGCTCTTGCGGCGCTTGAACAGCAGCTCGTGCATCGCGCTGCCTAGATCGGCCGGCGATTTCACGGTGCGCACGCCGGCGCGGTCGAGCGCGAGGTACTTGTCGGCCGCCGTGCCCTTGCCGCCGGCGACGATCGCGCCGGCATGGCCCATACGCTTGCCGGGCGGCGCCGTCACGCCGGCGATGTAGGCGACGACCGGCTTCGAGACGAAGCGGCGGATGAATTCCGCGCCGGCCTCCTCGTCGCTGCCGCCGATCTCGCCGACCATGATGATGCCCTCGGTGCCCGGATCGCGCTCGAACAGCTCGAGCACGTCGACGAAGTTCATGCCGCGCACCGGATCGCCGCCGATGCCGACGCAGGTGCTCTGGCCGAGGCCGTTGTTGGTGGTCTGGAACACGGTCTCGTAGGTGAGCGTGCCCGAACGCGAGACGATGCCGATCGCGCCCTTCTTGTGGATGAAGCCGGGCATGATGCCGATCTTGCATTCATCGGGCGTGATCACGCCCGGGCAGTTCGGGCCGACCAGGCGCGTGCCGGTGCCGGCGAGCGCGGCCTTCACTTTCACCATGTCGTTGACCGGAATGCCCTCGGTGATGCAGACGACCAGCTCGATGCCGGCATCGGCCGCCTCGAGGATCGCATCGGCCGCGTACGGCGGCGGCACGTAGATCATGCTCGCGGTGGCGCCGGTCTGACGGACCGCATCGTGCACGGTGTCGAACACCGGCAGGCCGAGGTGCTGATCGCCGCCGCGGCCAGGCGTGACGCCGCCGACCAGACGTGTGCCGTAGTCGAGGCACTGCTTCGAATGGAACGAACCCTGCTTGCCGGTGAAGCCCTGGCAGATGACCTTCGTGTTCTTGTTGACGAGAATGCTCATGCCTTGTCCTTCCTGATCGAACGCCCCGCCGCCAGCGCGACCACGTTCCGGGCCGCATCGGTCAGATCGGCGGCCGGCGTCAGCGCGAGCCCGCTGCCGGCCAGCATCGCGCGCGCCTTGTCGGCGTTGGTGCCCTGAAGGCGCACGACCACCGGCACCGAGACGCCGAGCTGCTTCGCGGCCGTGATGATGCCCTCGGCGATCAGGTCGCAGCGCACGATGCCGCCGAAGATGTTGACGAGGATCGCGCGCACGTTGGGGTTCGAGAGGATCAGCTGGAACGCCGCGGTCACGCGCTCGGCGGTCGCGCCGCCGCCAACGTCGAGGAAGTTCGCCGGCCGCCCGCCGTGCAGCTTGATCAGGTCCATCGTCGCCATCGCAAGCCCGGCGCCATTGACCATGCAGGCGATGTCGCCGTCGAGCGAGACGTAGTTCAGGTCGTGCTCGCTCGCCTTCACTTCCATCGCGTCTTCCTGCGCGACGTCGCGCAGCGCGGCCAGCTCGGCCTGGCGGAACAGCGCATTCGGGTCGATGTTGATCTTCGCGTCGAGCGCCACGAGCTCGCCGGTCTTCGTGACGATCAGCGGGTTCACTTCGAGCAGGCTCGCATCGCGCTCGAGATACAGCCGGTAGAGCGCCATCGCGATCTGCTGGAACTGACCGATCTGCTTGCCGCTGAAGCCGAGCGCGAACGCCATCTCGCGGCACTGGTAGGGCTGCAGGCCCGCCGCCGGATGCACGTTCACGGTGATGATCTTCTCCGGCGTGTGCTCGGCGACCTCCTCGATGTCCATGCCACCCGCCGACGAGCCGATCAGCGCGATGCGCCCCTTCTCGCGGTTCAGGGTCAGCGACAGGTAGATCTCGCGCTCGATCGCCGAGCCGCCCTCCACGTACACCGCATCGATCGGCAGGCCCTCGGCGCCGGTCTGTTTGGTGACGAGGCGCTGGCCCAGCATCGCCGCGGCAGCCTCGCGGACCGCCTGCGGGTCACGCGCCAGCTTCACGCCGCCGGCCTTGCCGCGCCCGCCGGCGTGCACCTGCGCCTTGACCACCCACACCCCGCCGCCGATCGCCTCGGCCGCCGCCACCGCTTCGTCGGCACTGCGCGCCACGCGCCCCTCGGGCACGGGTACGCCGTACTGGCGGAAGACTGCCTTCGCCTGGTATTCGTGAAGATTCATGGACCCGCCGGATAGCAAAAAGAACCGCTATTCTCGCGGAAAGTGGCACGCTAGAGAAGCAGTAGCGCGGGAATGCTAAAGTCCGGCGAAATGGCCGTAGCGCGCAACGACGACACCTCGACCCTCGGCGATCTCGGCTGGCGCATCGTCGGCCTGCTGAATCTCTACCGGCTGCTGATCCCGCCGGTGCTGCTCGGAATCCACGCGATCACGATGCCGCAGCCGACCGTCGGCGCGCAATATCCGCGGCTGTTTTTCACGGTCTGCGGCGCCTATCTGCTCGCCGCGATCGTGCTGGTGCTGGCCCAGCGCCTGCGCCGGATCCCGGGGCGCGTCCTGCTGCTCGCGCACGCGCTGGTCGACTCGGTCGCGATCGGCCTGCTGCTCTACTCGAGCGGCGGCGTCGCGAGCGGCATGGGCATCCTGCTCGTCGTGCCGGTCGGCTCGGTCGCGCTGCTCGCCGAGGGCCGTCAGACGCTGCTGATCGCCGCGATCGCCGTCGTCGCGGTGCTCGCGCAGCAGGTCCTCGGGCAGATCTCCGGCAGCGCCTCCTCGGCCGACTATCCGACCGCCGGCGTGCTCGGCATGGTGATCTTCCTGGTCGCACTCGCGAGCTGGCCGCTGACCGCGCGCCTGCAGGAAAGCGAGGCGCTGATCAAGCGCCGCGAAGTCGATCTCGCCGATCTCGCCGAACTCTCGCAGTACATCGTGCAGCACCTGCGCGAGAGCCTGCTGGTGATCGATCACGAGGACCGCATCCGCCTGATCAACGAATCGGCGGCGCGTATCCTCGGCGACCGCAGCGCCTACCCCGGCGCGCTGGTCGGTGAGGCCTCGCCGCGGCTGCTGTACCTGCTGTCGACCTGGCGCCAGAGCGGCGCGCGCCCCAAGGACACCGGCGCGACGCTGATCGCGAGCGACGGCGCGAGCGAGATCCTGCCGCACTTCGCGCCGCTCGGAAACCAGGATCCGCCGCCGGTGATCGTGTTCCTCGAGGACACCACCGAGGTGGCGGGCAAGCTGCAGCAGCTGAAGCTCGCCGCGCTCGGCCGGCTGTCGGCGAGCATCGCGCACGAGATCAGGAACCCGGTCGGCGCGATGAGCCACGCGGCGCAGCTGCTCGCCGAGTCGAGTGATCTCGACGATGGCGATCGCCGCCTCGTCGAGATCGTGCGCACGAACGCCGCGCGCGTCAGCGAAATCATCGACAACGTGCAGTCGATGTCGCGTCGCGAGCCGATGCGCGCCGAGCAGTTCGTGCTCGGGCCGTGGCTGCAGGAATTCCGCACCGAGTTCTGCGCCACGCTGCCCTGCCCCACCGAGCGCGTGCAGGTCCACGAGGAGACCACCGACCTCGAAGTGCGCTGCGACCGCAGCCAGCTGCGCCAGATCGTCTGGAACCTCGCCGACAACGCGCTCAAGCACAACGGCGACAGCCCCGGCCCGATCGAGCTGCGCGCCGGCCGGCTCGCCTCGGCGCAACGGCCGTATCTCGAGGTCGCCGACCGCGGCAACGGCATCCCCGAGTCGCTCGTCGAGCGCATCTTCGAACCGTTCGTGACCAGCGCGCCGCGCGGCACCGGCCTCGGCCTGTTCCTCGCCCGCGAGCTGGCCCAGGCCAATGGCGCGACGCTGATTTATGAACCACGTCCCGGTGGCGGCAGCCTCTTTCGCCTGGTGTTCTCCGATCCGTTACGCTGGCGGGCATGAGCAAACCGGTCGTACTGGTCGTCGACGACGAGCCCGACCTCGTCGAGCTGGTCAGCCTGACGCTCTCGCGGATGAACCTCGACACCGCGTCGGCCGGTGACCTCACGGGCGCCCGCGCGCTGCTGAAGAGCCGGCATTTCGACCTGTGCCTCACGGACATGCGCCTGCCGGACGGCGACGGCCTCGACCTCGTCGCCTGGATCCAGGAGAACAAGGCGCTGGTGCCGGTCGCGGTGATCTCGGCGCACGGCAACGTCGAATCGGCGGTGCGCGCGCTCAAGCTCGGCGCGTTCGATTTCGTCTCGAAGCCGCTCGACCTCGGCGTGCTGCGCAAGCTTGTCGCGAGCGCGATCAAGCTCGGCGAGCGCGCCGACGGCGAGCTCACGATGCAGGGCCCGCGCCTGATCGGCCACAGCCCGGTCATGGACACTCTGCGCACGATGATTTCGCGCGTCGCGCGCAGCCAGGCGCCGGTGCACATCTCCGGCGAGTCGGGCACCGGCAAGGAGCTGGTCGCGCGGCTGATCCACGGCTCCGGCTCGCGCGCCGAGGCGCCTTTCATACCGGTCAACTGCGGCGCCATTCCGACCGAGCTGATGGAGAGCGAACTGTTCGGCTACAAGCGCGGCAGCTTCACCGGCGCGGTTGCCGACAGCAAGGGCCTGATCCAGTCGGCCGAGGGCGGCACGCTGTTCCTCGACGAAGTCGCCGACCTGCCGTTGCACATGCAGGTCAAGCTGCTGCGCGTGATCCAGGAGAAGACCGTGCGCCCGCTCGGCGAGGCGCGCGAAGTGCCGGTCGACGTGCGCATCCTGTCGGCCACGCACAAGGATCTCGCCGCGCTGGTGCGCGACGGACGCTTCCGCGAGGACCTGTACTACCGCATCAACGTGATCGACATACGCGTGCCCGCGCTGCGCGAGCGCGCCGAGGACATCCCGGATCTCGCCGCGGCGATCCTGCGGCGCCTGTCGCGCCGCATGGGAGTCGAAGCGCCCGACATCAGCGATGCAGCACTCGCCGTGCTCGCCGCACACAGCTTTCCCGGCAACGTGCGCGAACTCGAGAACGTGCTCGAGCGCGCGCTGACGCTGTGCATCACCGATACGATCGAGGCGGGCGACATCCAGGTGCGCGCGCCGGTGCTGGACGAGCCGGTGGCAACCGTGGCATTCGCCAGCGGCAACGGTAACGGTAACGGTAACGGCGGTGACCACGGCAGCAGCCGCGGCGGCGATGAGGCAGCCGCGACGGTCGGCGGCGGCGCACTCGGCGATCAGCTCGACAGCATCGAGCGCGACGCGATCGTCAAGGCGCTCGAGCAGACCCGCTACAACAAGACCGCCGCCGCGAAGCTCCTCGGCATGAGCTTTCGCGCGCTGCGCTACCGGATCAAGAAACTCGGGATCGAATAGGCTATGCGGCTATCCGCAGCTCGACATGCCGCCCGAGTGCGACCGCAGCGCGACTGATCGTCGTCAAAGTCACTGCCGGATCGTTCTCGTTCAAAAGGCGATGAACGACGGCTCGGCTCGTTCTCATGCGGCGGGCCAACTCGGCGCGTGAAACCTTGTCCTTCTTCATCGCCTTCGCCAATTCCCAGGCCAGCACACGCTTGATTGCGAGCGCAGTCGCCTCTTCCAGCAGGCCCTCTTCCGCGAGAAACGCCTCAAAACTGCTACCGACGTGCGGGTTCTCCCGCTTGCGTGCCATCGCTATTTGCCTCCAGCCGCACGGCGCACCTGCCGGGCCCGCACCCGGGCCACACGCAAATCGGACGGCGGTGTCTTCCTGCTCTTCTTGATGAAGCCGTGAACCAGTACAGCTTCAGTGTGATCTATCGTAAACATCAACCTCGCCGCTCTCCTGTGTAGATGCACGCGAATCTCCCAGAGACTGCCATCGATCTTGCGGACCAGTGGCATACCCACAGGCCAGCCGAATTGCAGCGTGCGAAGCTCTTCGCCAATGATCCTGCGATCTTCCGGTGGCAGCGCCTTCAACCAATCGCGAACTGGCTCTACACCCGCTCGCTCACAAAAGAACCTCACTGCCAGCTTTGGCAGGGGTCGCCCCATAGTGTATCTTTTTTGATTCATAGGCAAGCTCTGGTGCGCAAACAGCATGCGCCGAGCGCCATGTGGGCGATACGTACGTATCGGGCGTGAATCCGCACATATGCCACGGCCAGGAGTCAGGGCGCGAGCCAGTTCTCCACCCGCAGCCCGCCGACGCGGCGGAATTCCCTCACATTGCGAGTGACCAGCACCGCCTCCAGCGCCAGCGCGTGCGCCGCAATCAGCGTATCGAGAGGCCCGATTGGCGTACCACCTGCGCTCAGGCGCTGCCTCACGGGTCCGTAGGCAGACGCCGCGGCAGCATCGAATGATGCGGTAACGAATGCCTCCAGGAACGCCTTGAGCGCGTTCGCATTCTCCCGCGGTCGCGAACTGCGGGCGACGCCGAAATTCAGCTCGGCCAACGTGATGCTCGACAATCCGATCTGCCCCACGGGCCGCGAATTGACCCTCCGGTCGAGGCGCGGAGAGGAACCGTGCATCAACGCGATGACGGTATCCGTGTCGAGCAGCCAGCGCACTACAGCAGCTCGCGCTCTTCAGCCTCGGCAGGCTGTTCCCGCTCGCGCATGAAGTCCGGCGTGAATCTCGAACGCGCGGCCCTCATGGACTCCCACGAGGTCTCCTTGGGGCGCAGCACCACGGCATTACCGGACTTGCTGATCCAGACCTCCGTGCCCGGCAGGCGAAACTCCTTCGGCAGCCGCACAGCCTGACTGTCGCCATTTCTGAACAGCTTGGCGGTTCTCATGATTACCCCGATTCATATATATCTATTATATATATCTTAAGCATCCGGCCCTGTCGATGCGCAAATCCTGCGTCATCGCACCGATTGGCGGCCCGCGCAGCAGCCCGGGCATGTTGTGACGCATTCGACGACTCCCGGCATCCACACTTGGCCGAGCGCGGCCATGCACACAAGATCGGGGCATGACAAAAGCCGCTCTGGGCATCGCCATGCTGTGGGCCGGCTCGGCGATGGCACAGCCCGCGCCGAACGTGCAGATCGAGCTGTACGACGTCGACCCCGCGGGCGTCACGACCGTGCCGCCGCACACCAACGTGTACGGGCGCATCGTCTACACGACCGACGCCCCGGTGCGCCTCGTGCTGGTGCCGTACCGCAACGGCGAGCCCGTGCAGGATGGCTTCTACAACTCCGGCTCGCCGCAATACGCGCCGGGCAGCGGCGAGACCGTCGCCTGGTTCGGCTTCGACAAGCCCCAGACCATCGACGAGATCCGCGCGGTCGCCAATGATTTTCACGGCAAGGTCTTCGCCGAGGACTCGATCGAGCAGACGCTGCGCTGGCGCGAAGGAGCGACCAAGCCGCAGAAGGCGGCCTGGGTGGAACCCCTGCTGAAGGCCGAGAAGAACGTGATCGTGCCGCCGCCCGCCGAGTTCGGCTGGTTCGCGGCCGCCATCACGCAGTTGTTCTTCCTGCTGGTGCCGCTGTCGGTCGGTCTGCAGATCTATGCCTGGTACAAGCTCGACGGCGGCCCCGGCCGGCTCGCCCGCCTGTCGGGTTATGCGATGGGAGCCCTGTGGGTGTTCGTGATCCTGACCGGGATCGCAGGCAGCAATCTGTCGCCGATATGGCTCGTATTCCTGAGCCCGCTGTTCGCGATGTTTCTCGTCGGACTGCTCGTCGTCGCGCGTGCCCGGAGACGCTAGGCCACTGCCCGCAGATCGAAGTCGGCGTGGATGATGTCGTACGGCACCAGATACTTGCCGTCCTGGCGCCGCTCGATCAACCCGTATTCCATGAGTCTGACGACATCCTCATGCACACGCTTGACGTCGCGCCCGAGCTCCCGCGCCAGGCCACGCACGCTGCAAGGGCCCAGCTTCTGAGCCCGCTCGATCAGCTCCCAGCGCTTGGGTGACAACACACGAAACAGGGCGGTCGGTGACTCGAACTGCAGCAGATCGCCCTGGGCTCTGCCCGTCTTCCATGCCTTGACGAAGTGCACACCCATCTCGCCGAGCGCGCGTTTCGGATTCGGGCGGATGCGTATCTCGACTTTCCTCATTTCGATCCCATCACCTCCACGTCTCGAATCAGCGGGCGTGCTTACGCCTTCTCGGCTTGGACCTGGCAAGCACCTCGGCCATACGGGTCTGCCAGCCAGGACCCGTCGCTTTCCATGAGGCGATCACCTCCGGTGCAAGGCGGAGTGAAAGAAGCTGTTTGGGGCTTTCGAGCCTCGGGCGCCCGCGACGGACCAATCTATTTCCGTGGTGCAAATCCGCCTCGGCTACCCAGATCTCTGTGATCTCCGGTGCCTCAGTGCTGCGTCGGGAAGTGCGGGCGGAGTAATTTCGCTTCACGCTCATGACGATGCCTCATGCTGATAATTCGCCTGGCAATGCCTCGTGGAGTCCAGACGAACACTACCAGTCTCGAATCGAGCCACCCAACCGTTACAAGACGAAGCTCACCGTAGTCGCCACGGTCATCCGTTCGCGTGAAATGGAACCCCGCAAAGATCTCTCTGGCCCGGCGCATATCGAGGCCTCGCTCCTGAAGCGTGCGCTGGCGCTTCAGCGGATCGCAGGTAATGCGCATATTTATTGTAGCTACGTTTAATAACGATCGCAAGCGGCTGCTTTATGGAACCACCGGGATTACGCGAATCCGTACGATAGAACGACACGCATTCACCACGCGATCGCCCGGAAACTGGAATAGAGCCCGAAACGGGCCGCGCTACTCTCGATCAAGACGGAATATTCCGCCGTGTTGGCTCAGCCTTTCATGACCCCCAGGCCGCGAGCCGCCGACGCGAGCCTCCCGTCGAGTGTCCACAGGCCGACGCCGGAAAGCCTGGCGGAAGCGAGCAGATGGATGTCGATCCATCCGAGACCACGACCATGAAGCTCGTGCGCCGCGAGGAAGTGCATTGCCTCCTCGTGGGAAACCTCAGGGCATCCCGGCAAATCCGCCAGCAGGGAAAGAATCGTGTCGCGCCGGCCGAGAGAACCGCAGGCAAGCTCACCGATGACGAGGGGGTGAGTTCGCACGTCTCCATCGTCGAGCAGTGTGGACAACGCTGGTGATCCGCGGCGCAGGTGCTCGATCCAGACGGAGGTATCGACGAGCATCAGGGCTCATGCACGCCCGGAAGGGCGGCGTCGGGGAACGGGTTTGAGTTTCGGCGACGTACCGCCGAGTGCCGCGAGGCGACGGGCGCTCTCGCGCTCGATCAGCGCCCTGAGGCCAGCGTGGACCAGCGCCGTCTTTTCCGTGATGCCGGCCAGCCTGGAGGCTTTGCTCACCAGATCGCCATCGAGATTCATGGTAGTTCTCATATGTATCAGTATGTATTTCCGATGCATATAGGGCAAATCGGGTGATTTATGCGGACTCGAATTATTCAGCCTATGTCCCAGACCTGCCTGGCTGTGTCGCAACTGGCGATACCCTGGCGGAGACAGAGGCGGCTATCCGCGAGGCTATCGCCTTCCACCTCGATGGGCTGCGCGAAGATGGCTCACCCATTCCCCCTCCCTCGAGCAAGGTCGAATACGTCGAGGTTGCCGCGTAGCAAATTCCCGATGCGTCGCTAGAGCACGCACTTTGCGCCGACTCGCCACCAGTTCAGCGGCAATGAAGATGTCGCGGTTTTCGTCGATCGTGTAGATGACGAGATGGGATTCGACCGGATGCATACGCATCGGCGGCGTGATTTCCAGGCGTTCACGGGCCGCTTCGGGATTCCCGGCGAAGAACCGGAACGTTCTTTACAGCAGCTCGTGATAGCGCTCCGCCTGCAGCGCGCCGAACTGCCGCGCCCCGCAGACGAATTGGGCCGGGCTCTCCAGCACGGCGTTGATGCCGCGAAAGAGTACGATCCTCGTCGTCGTGTTTCTATGCCGTTACTTTTTGTGCCCGCCTACGAGTTCGCGGACTTTCGGAACCAGATCTCGCGGCACTTCCATGAGAGTACTGGCGTCGTTTCCCCCAGCCGCTTCATCCTCAGCGACCGCTTCGTCCTCGGATTGGGACTCGTAATGGTCGAGCACGCGCTGGACACGTTGCTTGTCCCAGCCACGCGGGAACTTGCTCTGTTTCATGGACGTATTCTGCGCCTCTTGTCCATAAATGTGTGGACCACCAGTCTGCGGGCCGATGATGGCACGACAAGATGCACAGCAACGTGCAGCGCGTCGGCGGCCATCATGGGCGTGTCTCCAGCCAGACCGGATACGCGACGCCGATCACGGCGGGTGCGCACACCGGCCTGAAATACCCGCTGCCGGGGATGTGCTGCGCCGCATCGAACGGCGTACATGCCTGCATCACCATGAGCTGCCAACGCACCGTGCCATAGTGGCTCGCCAGCCATTACATGCGGCAGAACACCGCGCCGGGCATGAACGCCACGGCGTCGCCAGCGGCAGGCCGGGACGTCCGGCTATTTCTTGCGCTTCCTGGGAAGCCGCGTCCCGCGCGATTCGATCTGCCGCTGCGTGTTCTCCAGCTCCCTTTGCAACAGCTCGGCATCGGGCAGCACGATCTTGTAGTTCGCCGCCATCACCTTGTTGGGCAAGCCTTCGAGCGCATACCGCGCCAAAGCGTGCCCCTTGTCGGCGCACAGGATCAGGCCCACGGGCGGGTTCTCGTCGGCCACCATCCAATGCTCCTTCGCATAGTTGCAATACAGGTGCATCTGGCCCACGTCCGCATGGGTCAGCGCGCCGAGCTTCAAATCGATGATGACCAGGCAGCGCAAGCGCCGGTGGAAAAACAACAGATCGACGCGATACCAAGTCTGGTCGATGCGCAAGCGCCGCTGCCGCCCGGCGAAGGTAAATCCGTCACCCAGCTCCAGCAGAAAATCCTCCAGTCGCCGGATCAAGGCTTGTTCGAGGTCGGATTCGGAACACTCATCCTTGATGTCAAGGAACTCCAGTACATACGGGTCTTTGATGGCGTCATCCGGCGTGACGGCATCTTCCGGCTTCGGCACGGCGCCCTTGACCAGCATCGCCGCCTTGTTCTTCGACAGCGCCGTGCGTTCGTAGAACTGGCTGTTGATCTGCCGGTCGAGCTGGCGCACGCTCCAGCCACCGTGCAGGGCTTCGGCCTCATAGAATCGACGCGCGTGCTCGTCCTTGACCACCAGCAGCCGCGCATAGGCCGACCACGGTAGCGCGAAGAACTGCGCCAATTCGACAAGGCCCAAATTCCCGGACACCGTCTGGGATTTCCCGACCGACAGCGCGCCCCCAGATTTCCCAGACAGTGTCTGGGAAATTGCGGGACGGGGATACGCGAGGAAGAAGCGCCGCATGTTCTCCAGGTTGTTGACGCCGAACCCGCGCCCGAACTGCGCGGTCAAGTCGGCAGACAGGCGCTCCATCAACTGCTCGCCATAGCCCGCGCGGCGCTTGCCCCGCTGCTCGGCTTCGACGATGCGGCGGCCTATTTCCCAATAGCTCGCCGTCATCAGCGCATTGACGCTGCGCGCCGCCGCCTGGCGCGCAGCGTCCAGCAAATCGACGATGCCGCTGTGGATGCCAGCATAGCCAGCCGGCAAGGCGGCGGATTTCCCCACCGCCGAAAGTTTCTTGTTGGTCACAAAGCCCCTGCGAATCGTTTTGCGCCGATTCGCCACCAGTTCAGCGGCCTCGCGCACCGGATCATCCTCGGTGTGAATGAAAAAACCGCCCGAAGGCGGCTTTTTCGTCCCAGGCCAAAGCCAAGTGAATGACCCGGCCAAGGAGGAGTGGTGCGAATACTGTGCCTACCGCTTCCGCGCCTATCAAGCCGATTTTCCGTCTTCAGGGCACTGAATCTCCGCATCCACCACCAGTGTCACGCCGTGCAGGCCGCCGTATGCCGTTTATCCCGCTCCTCCCAGTATCCGCCCTACCCGCTTCATGACTTGTCCGAGCACGGCAGCGCTGACGACACCGATCTTCCCGGCGGCAGCCGAATCGATCGTGGCGATCTTCGCCGTGCGGATGACCGACGGCACGGGCAGACCCGCCGAAGCGAGATCACGCACGGCGACGTCATCAGGCCAGCCGCGATTCTCCGCGCTGGTAATCATCAGGACCCAGGCGAGACCATGTACATCATGAAGCCGGGCATCCGAGATCACGAGAGCCGGGCGCCATTGCCGGGTGGCGCGGTCGGCGCGCGCGAACGGGACCTTGATGACATCGCCCCGGCTAAAGCTTTCCATAGGCCTTGCGGTCGGCGGCGGATTCCCATTCATGGAATGCCCGGAACGGCTCATCGCCTGCGCCATCCCGCTTCACCCTGGAGAGCACGACGCGCTCGCCATCGATCTCGTACAGCAGCTCGTCCCCCTTCTGCAGGCGCAGCGCCGCGCGCACCGGCTGGGGAATCGTGGTCTGGGCCTTGCTGGTCAGTTTGCTCGTGATCATCGGGGAAGCTCGCGTGGAGTACCCCGGATGGTAAGGATTTTCCTTACGCACTTCCAGCCGGGCTCGATCACGCACGGAGGATCCGTTGTGGCGGTGATATCAGCCACGGACGTTTCGGGTGTGAATGTTCTGAATTGGGAGTACGACGTCAGCGCCACCATCGTTGACGCTGCACCATTGGCAGCCGGAGTACGGACCCAGGAGGGCGGAAGCAGAACTGGCTGCGAGAGCCCGCCCTGCAGTCACCCGTAAGCTCATAATTTATTGATATATATGTATATTTTTACATCGTGCGTCGCAGAGAGCCCACGAACTATACCCATCCGTGCCTGAGTCGCGACGCTGACCACCTGTGAGCCTCCTCACGTCAGACTTCGACCGCTTCTGACCTAATACGATTTAACAGTTGGTCGGAACCCGTCAGCGAGAAGTCCCGGAATGCGCGTCTACACCACAGGCGTTTTCGACATCCTTCACCGTGGGCACCTGAACATCCTCACTCAGGCCGCCGCCCTGGGTGAACTCACGGTTGGAATCATGAGTGACCAGGGCGTCGAATCCACCAAAGGTACGCGGCCCATCCTGAGCATCGATGAGAGGGAAGCGCAGATCCGCTCGCTCCCCTTCGTGACCGAGGTAATCCGCTATACGGACGTAGATCAGCGGCAGAACTACACCGCCATCAAGCCCGACATCGTCGTGCAGGGAGACGACTGGCTCTTCTCGGAGGATCGCACGAGCGCCATCGGCTATCTGCGCGAGCACGGAATACGCCTTGTGTTGTTGCCGCGTACCCAGGGCATTTCCACGACCGAGATCCGAAAGCGCGTCGCCCGGTCCGGACGACGGGACGAACGCTTCCTGCGCGAATGCCTACGCATGATCCCGGCAACCCGGTTGAAGCGCTACGAAGCCTTCGACGAGCCCAAGGTTCTGAAACTGATGCAAAAGATCTCGAGTGAGGGCGTCTTCTTCAACCCCATCTCGATCGTCAAGGAAATGGTAGTCATCGACGGGGCAAACCGGTTCGAAGCACTGTGCCGACTCGGAGCCCGTGACGTGCCCTGCGTCGTCTACGACTACTCGGATATCGACCTGCTGGGCAATGTGCACTTCATCAACGACGGGGTACGCACCCGCTTGTCCGAGTTCGCGCGCGAGGAGGGCGAGCGTATCGAGTTCCCGCGCCGCACTCCCAAAGACATCCTGGACGCCGCGGAGCAAGGCAGCCTGATACCCAATGGCGAGACGTTTCACCGCGTGCCCCAAAGCGTCGTCCGCTTGCCGATCCCTCTCGAGAGTCTGGTCGCTGCCCAGCCGTTCGATCTCGGCGCGCATATTGATCAGCTCATCCACGAAGGGCAGATCCGCTTCTATCAGTCGAGTGTCTATATCTGCGACGAGTGGCAATGAACATGTCGACGAAGGTGGCAACGGAATTCTGGACATCGCAGAAGCGCTATCCGTTTTCATTCACACGCAAGCGCCGGCTGCACGAGCTCAATTACCTGGTCCCGCGCCTGGAAAAGCTCGGAGGAAAGCGATTGCTCGACCTCGGCTGCGGCGACGGCTCCCTGCTGGAGTGCCTCCTCAGGATCACGGATTACGAGGAACTCCATGGATACGATGTCGCAGCGGACCTGCTTGCCGGCATCGATCCGCGCATCAGCACGCGCGTCTACGACATCTCTGATCCTGGCCCGCTGCCGGAAGTCGATGCCACGATCGTTGCCGGCGTCATCCAGTATGTATTCGATGATGATGTGGTTGACCGCGTATTGTCGCTCGTCCGCTCACCGATGATCTGGTTGCGCTCCACCTGCACGCTGAAGCCGGAGTGCGAGAGCGTGGAGAGGGACGACTATGCATCGAAATATCGCACCATCGACGAAACCCGCGCCCTGATCGCGAAGCATTTCAATGTGACCTCCGTCGAGCGCGTATACCCTGACGAGCTCGAGTCGGCCTACGGAACCAAGCAGTTCTACTTCGAGGGCACGCGGAGACTCTGACGGCATGGGAATCCGAGCCCGCCACGCCCCTGCTCTATTCCTTCTGGTCGCGTGCCTGCACGCACCTGGCGCGCTGGCTTACATAGATCCGGGTACTGGCAGCGCGCTGTTCTATGTCGTCACCGGAATCGTCGTCTCCGCCTACTTCGCTCTCCGCGGCCTCTACTACCGGACGATCGAGTTTGCATTCCGGGTCCGCACCCAGGCACAGCATTGCACTGTGGCAATCCATTGTGAGGATCCACGGTATGAGAGCACTTTCATGCCCATCATCCGCCACCTTGTGCGCAAAGGCGTGGAACCCACGCTTTTCACCATGTATGAGCGGGACAATACTTATGAGCCACTACCCGCCGGTGTTGCCCATCGAGCCATCTCCCCGGGCATGCTGGGCTACGCATACCTGAACAATATCGTCGCGGACGTCCTCGTAACGACGACGCCGCAGCTCGATGTCATGACCTTTCGCCGCTCGCCTCGCGTCAGGCACTACGCCATCGTTCAGCATGCGCTCGGCGAATCCCGCTACGTCCGGCCCTTCGCATACGACAATTACGACTCGGTATTTTGCTGCGGGGACATTCTCAAGCAGAACCTTCGACGCATGGAGGAGATTCGTGGGCTGCCTGCCAAGGAATTGTTCGAAGTAGGCCTTCCCCACTACGAAGAACTCTTTCAGAGAGCGAAGAGCGCACCGCCTCCGCCCGCAGACCGACCGACGGTGCTCGTGGCACCGAGTTGGGGGCCGCTGAGCATGTTCGAATCGTTTGGTGTCGACTTCATCTCGGAGATCGCGCGGCAGTATCGGGTGATAGTGCGCCCCCACCCGCAGATGAAAGTCTCACAGCCGGATCTCTACAGGAGGATCGTCGCGCTCGATGGAGTTTCCGTCTCGACGCACCGTACGCCGATCGAGGCAATGTCCGAGGCTCACATACTGCTCAGCGATATCTCCGGCATCGCGCATGAGTTCGCATTCATCTTCGAACGGCCAGTAGTCGTACTTGACCAGAAGCAGGCCGTGGGTGGCCTCGAAGGCGAGCTGCTCGGGGGAGACAGCGAGGTAAAGGCCCGCTGCAGGGAATTCATCGTACCCGTCGCCCCAGCAGAGATGCCGCGCATCGTGCAACACATCGGACGGGCGCTTCGGCACCACTCGGCCGCCAGGGTGACCGAGGTCAGGGATCAGCTCATCTACAACTTTGGCAATGCAAGCGAAGTTGCGGCACAGCAGATCGCAGTCTTGCTCGGACGCATGAGGAGTACCTGACCTGATGAAGTCAGCCCTCGACATATTCATACAGCCGCTATTCCAGATCTACGCGTCGTTCTTTGCGTGGCTGCCCCCCTCAGTCGAGCCGGGGATGGCAGTGATCCTGTTTGGCATCGCACTGAACCTCGCCCTTACGCCGTTCTACAACCACATCGAACGCGGATTGGGCGACAGGCGCCTGAAGCGTGAACGCGTACGGGAGGACGTTGCGCGGATGAAGCGCCATTTCCGCGGGCGCGAGCGCTACTTCTACATTCGCGCCGTTCATCGCCAGCATCGCTACCATCCGATCTCCGAACTTGCCGGTTCGGCTGATCTGTTCCTGCAGGTATTCGTTTTCATCACGGTGTATCACTTCCTGGTCGATTTGCCATTGCTGAATGGAGCATCCTTCGGGCCGATCAGTGACCTCAGCCAGCCCGACCACCTGCTTCTTGGCATCAACCTGCTGCCGATCGCCATGACAGGCATCAACGCGATCTCGGTGCTGGCGTACATCGATGAGCCGCGCAAGCGATTGCAGGCGATCTCGTTGGGGCTGATCTTCCTCGTCCTGCTGTATCGCAGCCCATCCGGGATGGTGCTCTACTGGACGACCAACAACCTGTTTTCGCTGGTACGAACGGTCATCCAGCGCCGACAGCTTTTCCGGCTGCCGGCCTCGCTGCGGGAATTCATCGGCCGCCTGTCGCTGCAACAATGACCTTGCTGTTGTTTCTCATCGATGCCGCATTGTTGTTTGCGGCTTTTCGCCTCCTCAGCTCGCCGCGCCACAGGCTGCCCACGCTCTGGAGATTCGCTGCCGCTGCGCTGCTGCTTTTCATCGTCTCGGCAGCAAGCCTCTGGGTCGCTTGCCGTGAGGAGACTGGGCTCGCGCTCGCCCTGGCAGCTGCCACCGGTAGTCTGGGCATACATGGACGGGGGCTTGCAGACTTCACGGCAGCTCTGGGTCGATGGCGATTGCCGGTCTTCCTATTGTCCGCCTCGACGATCATCGCGCTGACGTTCTTCGCCATTCCGGTCGCGACGTTTCTCAGTTCCCCGGAGGAACTGCAGATCGGCACAGATTTCCTCCTCGAGACCAACGCACGCAAGGCCGTGCTTTTCCTCTATGCCGCGCTCATTGCCTATGCGCTGGCATTTACCCCGCGCATGCGCACGTTGCTGACCATGGCTGCGCTGTGGCTGCTCGTTGTCGTACTGGTATACGCATACATACTCCCACTTGGTTATCCGATCATGTCGGGCCTTGCGTTCGAGCAGCTGCCGACGGCGACCGATGTCCTGATCCTCAGGTCTGCCGCGGACCTGGTTCTGGTGTCGTTGCTGGCCGCAGCCGTCAGCCTGCTCGTATTGAAAATCGATCCGCGCCGCCTGACGCTGTGCGTAGGCTTGCTTGGTCTTTCCATCTTCGCTACGGCCGGTGCGGGATTGCTTCGGGCGGCAAGTACAAACGCCGTACCTGCGGGCAGCGACGAGATCGAGGCGATGCAACCTCTGGCCTACTCTGCGAATCATCCCAATGCCCTCGTACTGTTCCTGGACCGATTCATGGGCTCCTATGTGGAGACGATTCTGGAACGTGACCCCGAGCTTCGCGATCGACTGAGTGGCTTCGTCTGGTATCCGAGGACCGTGTCGGCGGGTCAGAATTCGATCGCTGGGGTACACCCGATGTTTGGCGGCTACGACTACACGCCGGACGCAATGAACGCCCGCGGCCGGCCACTGAAGGATCTGTCCGTCGAAGCCTTTTCGATCCTCCCCTACAACTTCTCGAAAAAAGGCTATCAGGTCAATGTCGTGAACCCTCGCGGCCTCGGGTTCACGGTGATGGGCGATTGTTCGAGGATACAAATCGCCAATGTCCGCTGCACGCACCTGCCCACGTCCGTGCTCGCACAAGAGGCGAAAGCCATGGACTTTCCATTGGGCGAGATCGCCAAGTCCGGATATACGGATCTGCTGGTGCTCCTGGCCTCCATGCGCGCGGCCCCCTATTCCATCAAGGAAGTCATCTACCAGAAGGGCCCATGGAGGCAATTCCTGGATCACTCTGCAGGCACTACGTTCAAGGAGTGGGCCGCGCTGAAAGCCTTGCCCAGGCTCTCCACCGTGTCGGAGAGGCCCCCAACGCTCAACATCCTCTCCAACATCCTCCCGCACGAACCCTACTACCTCGGCGAAGACTGTCGGCCGCATCAGCATCGGCTCGATCTACCGCTCGAGCAAGTACGCCAGCGTGGCGAAACGAGCCTGTTTGGCCTGCAGCACGCCATTGCCGCCAGATGTGCGCTGCTGCTCGTCGCCGATTACATCGATTTCCTGAAGCGATCCAACGTGTATAACAACACGAAGATCGTCATCGTATCCGACCATGGCATCGTCGGAAACGTCGAGGACACATCAAGCCGCGCGGTGGCCGGTGGTACAACATCGAACGATTACGTACGCACAAGATCGGTACTGCTGGTCAAGCCGATAGGCGCAACTGGCCCGCTGCGGGTCTCCGAGGATTTCATGCCGAACGCCGAAGTTCCCCGGATCGTTTGCGAAGACATTGGCGGCTGCGTCAACCCTTACCTGGCGGACAAGCCGATCGACACTGCGGGGCGTAACGATCCGTTCCGAGTATTCGTCGTGCCGTGGCAGTTCAGGGCCCAGAATGCCGACTCATTCGTCATCCGGCGTGAGCTCGAGTTGCGCGGCAAGGATCCCTATGCCGCCAGCGGCTGGCACGTCGTAAAGTGACGCGCACGACTGATAGCCCAGCCTGCTGCACCGGGCTGGGTGTGAGCCACCTCTAGAAAACGCCGCTCGAGATCCGGCCTGCAGATGTGATTTGATATAAGACGACGATCACTGGCACTGCTGGTTCCCGCATGCACGCCCCGTTGCAGTCACCATCGACCCGTCCCCGGTTGCAGGGGCTGGGCGTTGCATGCGCACTCGGGATCGCATTCATGCTCCTCTCGTTCCTGAGGACGCTTGGCGATACGGGGTCCATGAAATTCGGCGACATTGCCATACGCACAGCCATGGAGACACCGCTGTGGGGCACTTCGCTCGGGCGCAGCCTGGCGTATTTCGTGTTCGCGCAGCTGCTCGCACACCTTACGTTCGCCGCGCTGTGTTGGGCACTCGCCTGTCTGACGCACTACGCATGGCCGGGCACGAGCGTGACACGTCGGCAATGGGTTCTGATCTGGTTCATCGCAGGCGCAGCTTGGGTGATGCTCGCAAATGCGTCTCTGTTTCCGACCTCGTCGCTCGGCGAGCCCTACTCCAGCGTTGGCACCATGCATGTATTCGGACTGCCGCTGTACTTGGTGGCAGGCTTGGGTCTCGCGGTTGCGATCTCGATCTGCCTGATACGTTGCCTCGCAAATCCCCCGTTGCGTCGGACGCGCATAGGCGGGATAGCTGTATTGAGCGTGATCATCGGCGCCGGCGTACTAGGCGTCTTTGCAATGGCAGCCCCATCCAACCCGCCGCAAGCCACGCAGACGAACAGGCCGCACGTAATCATCATCGGGATCGATTCACTGCGTGCTGATCTCGCGACTGGGCCTGATGCGGCCATGGTCATGCCGAATCTGGCTGCTTTCCTGACTGAGTCGGTTGTATTCAACGACGCAATGACGCCACTTGCCCGGACGTTTCCGAGTTGGGTATCGATACTCACCGGCAAGCACCCACACACGACCGGCGCGGTCGTCAACCTGCTGCCGCGGGAGATGATCAGGACCGGAACGACATTGCCACAGGCACTGCGCGATCACGGCTATCAGGCCTTTTACGCCATAGACGAGTCGCGTTTCTCGAATATCGACGAGACTTATGGATTTGATCGCATTGCCGCACCGCCTTTTGGTGCAGCAGACTTCCTGCTCAGCACCATCAGCGACGCGCCGCTGACGAACCTTATTGTGAACACGCGCCTGGGCGCCTGGCTCACCCCGAATTCGTATGCCAATCGGGGTGCGGCCATGCTTTATGACCCCGATACGTTCATCGACAGGGTGAGTCACGAGGCGCAGTTTGATCGCCCCACTTTCCTGGCTGTTCACCTGACCCTGGCACACTGGCCATTTACATGGGCCAGGTCGCCCCGCCTACACGAAACTCACGGGCCGCCACGACTGCGCGAGAAGTACTACAACGCCGCACACAGGGTGGACCGGCAATTTGGTGACCTGCTCGAATTGCTACGTAGTAAGGGCGCCTTCGAGAACGCCGTCGTCGTCGTTCTCTCGGATCATGGCGAAGCCTTGGGCGATCCGGACGAAACGCGCTACCCGTACGAGATCATGGGGGAGAATCGTGACACCGTTCAAATCAACGGACATGGTACGAGTGTGTTCTCGCCGCATCAGTATCAGGTGCTGTTCGCGATGCGTTCCTTCGGGAATAGCCTGCTGAAATCGCGGTGCGGCCCAGCGATCAATGCCCCCGTGTCGGTGATCGACGTCTACCCCACAATGATGGATGCGTTGGGTATCGAATCCCAGGAACAATTCGATGGCAGATCGCTGGTTCCGCTTCTGGCGCAATCGGCCTCGACGGCTTGCGCAACTTTCCAGGATCGCATCCGCTTCACCGAAACGGAGTTCAATCCTCCCGGCATTACGCCCGACGGTCCGATCTCCGCGAGCGCCATCGAAAAAGTACGGTACTACTACGATGTACTACCGTCGAACGGCCGAATGCAGATCCGCCGTGAGATCGTACCGACGCTGCTCAAGCAACGGCAGTACGCGGCGATCATGGGAGAGTCGATGGTTGCCGCTGTACCGGTTCCTGGCGATTCGAGATTCCGGTACTTCATAAGCGACCAGAAAACCCGGATGCCTCGTGAGATCGCTGGAGCACCCGACTCCGCCAGCGATCCGGTCGTGAGCAAACTGTACGAAGCACTGCAATTCCGATTTTCGCTTGCGCCGCGAAGCTGAGCTTACTGCCGAGCCAACACTGACAATATTCGTCAGTTTGTGACCAGATCCGCAGCTCGATGTCGCGTCGGGCGGACATCGGGCTCTACCTGTAGCGAACTCCCCCGGGGAAGACATCGTGAGCCATCAACAACTTAGAAGCGCATCACGCTAATGGCACGCCCGTTGCTTCATCATTTCTCGCAGGCGGAAATGCGCCGCGATTTTGGTTATCGACTTAAAGTTTCGGACTCAAGGAGTTTTTTCACATGAAGACCATGCAGAAGGGTTTCACCCTCATCGAGTTGATGATCGTCGTGGCGATCATCGGCATTCTCGCCGCGATCGCGATCCCGGCGTATCAGGACTACACGATCCGCTCGCAGGTAACGGAGGGTCTCAACCTCGCATCGGCCGTCAAGGCGGGCGTTGCGGAGGCTTATGCGAATACGGGCGTGTGGCCGGCGGATCTGGACGCCGCCGGTGGCGATAATGCCAACCCGCCGTCGGGCAAGTATGTCGCCGGTATCGAGGTCAACGACGGCACGATCGAGATCACCTACGGTGGCCAGGCCAACGCCAACATTTCGGGTGCAAACAACCTGCTCGCGTTGCGCCCTGTCATCAGCCCGAACGATGACGTGGTCTGGCTCTGCGGCAACAACGACGGCACGGGCGCCAGCGGCCTCACGGACCCGTCGAGCGGTGGGTCGCCGACAACCGCCACCACGGTACTGCCCAAGTACCTGCCGCAGTCCTGCCGCGCGCAGTAATAGCGCCCGGTTGACATCGGCTGACCTCGACTCTGAGGTCGAGAAAGCCCCTCCCCTGGAGGGGCTTTCTTTATTTGGGAGCCGAATCACGCAGGCCCCCGGCCCTCTGTGCGACCATCCCGCCAGATTTGACAATTGCCCGGAGGCTACCCTCCGGTACACTACCGGTTTGACGGATCGCTGGCCGCTTGCTGCAAGTGCATGAACGATAACGCTTCTCTCGCCATCGGGGGCTCCCGCTCCGCCCTCGGCGGGCTGCCTCAGCGGCTCGTCCAGGACGGGCTCGTCGACGAGCCGACGATGCACTCGGCGCTGCAGAACGCCCGGGACCGCAAGTCGGGGTTCGTCACCCAGTTGATCGGGATGGGCGCCGCGAGGGCCCGCGATATCGCGGTCTCGGCCTCGCACGAATTCGGTGTACCTCTGCTCGACCTCGACAGCCTGGCGGTCGACCTCGACCTGGTCCGGCTCGTCAACGACAAGCTGCTTGCCAAGCATCGCGTGCTGCCGCTGTACCGGCGCGGCAAGCGCCTGTTCCTCGCGGTCGCCGACCCGACCAACCTGCATGCGATCGACGAGATCAAGTTCGCGACCGGCCTCGGCATCGACGCGATCGTCGTCGAGGACGACAAGCTGCAGCGCGCCGTCGACAAGGCGATCGAACAGGTCGACACGCAGATGCCGAACCTCACGGATGAGGAAGGCATGGACCTCGAGGGCCTCGAGGTCAGCGGCGGCGACGACGATGCCGGCGAAGCCGTCACGCGCGACGACGTGGACGATGCGCCGATCGTCAAGTTCGTCAACAAAGTGATGCTCGACGCGATCCGGCGCGGCGCCTCGGACATCCATTTCGAGCCCTACGAGAAGATGTACCGGGTGCGCTATCGCATGGACGGCGTGCTGAAGGAAGTCGCGCAGCCGCCGGTGCAGCTCTCGCAGAAGATCTGCGCGCGCATCAAGGTGATGTCGCGGCTCGACATCGCCGAGCGCCGCGTGCCGCAGGACGGCCGCATCAAGATGAAGCTGTCGAAGACGCGGGCGATCGACTTCCGCGTCAGCACCTGCCCCACGCTCTACGGCGAGAAGATCGTCGCGCGTATCCTCGATCCCTCGCAGGCGATGCTCGGCATCGACGCGCTCGGCTACGAGCCGTTCCAGAAGGAGCTCTACCTCAAGTACCTGGAGAAGCCGCAGGGCATGATCCTGGTCACGGGCCCGACCGGCAGCGGCAAGACCGTGTCGCTCTACACCGGCCTCAATATCCTGAACCGGGAAGACACGAACATCTCGACCGCGGAGGACCCGGCGGAAATCAACCTGCCCGGTGTCAACCAGGTGAACGTGAACCCGAAGGTGGGTCTCACGTTCGCTTCCGCGCTGCGCGCCTTCCTGCGCCAGGACCCGGACGTCGTAATGGTCGGCGAGATCCGCGACCTCGAAACGGCGGAGATCGCGATCAAGGCCGCCCAGACGGGCCACCTGGTGCTCTCGACGCTGCACACGAACGATGCGCCGCAGACCCTGACCCGCATGATCGACATGGGCGTGAAGCCCTATGCGATCGCGACCTCGGTGAGCCTGATCATCGCGCAGCGCCTCGCGCGGCGCCTGTGCACACAGTGCAAGCACCTCGTCGACATTCCGGCCGAGGCGCTGATCAAGGAAGGCTTCTCGAAGGAAGACGTCGCGGCGGGCATCAAGGTCTACGGCCCCAAGGGCTGCCAGGCCTGCACCGACGGCTACAAGGGCCGCATGGGCATATACCAGGTGCTGCCGGTCACAGACGAAATCGGCCGGATCATCATGGAAGGCGGCAACGCGATCCAGATCGGCGATGAAGCGAAGAAAATGGGTGTCTGGGACCTGCGCCGCTCCGGGCTCGAGAAAGTGAAACAGGGCATGACGAGCCTCGAAGAGATCAACAGCGTCACGATCGAGTGAGCTGACGGAGATTCAGTATGGCGAACATCGCTGCAACCGCATCGGTCCGCACCATCAGGCGGGACATCCCGTTCAGTTGGGAGGGCATGGACAAGCGTGGCAACCGGGTAAAGGGTAAGAGTCTTGCCCCCGACGAGGCCGCGCTGCGGGCCGATCTGCGCCGACAGGGCATCGCGCCATCGAAGGTCAAGAAGCAATCGCAAGCCTTCAAGACGAGCGGCAAGGTCAAGCCGGAAGATATCGCGGTTTTCAGCCGCCAGCTCGCGACCATGCTCGCATCGGGCATTCCGCTGGTGCAGGCCTTCGAAATCGTCGGCAACGGCCACGAGAAGCCTTCGGTGCAGAAGCTGATCCTCGACATCAAGCAGGACATCGAGGGCGGCACTTCGCTGCATGAGGCGCTCGCGAAACACCCGCTGCACTTCGACGATCTGTACGTGAACCTCGTCGAAGCGGGCGAACAAGCGGGCGCGCTCGAAAGTCTGCTCGACAAGGTCGCGACCTACAAGGAAAAGACCGAAGCGATCAAGAAGAAGGTCAAGAAGGCGCTGTTCTACCCGGCGGCCGTGCTGGTGGTCGCGGTGGTCGTCACGCTGATCCTGCTGATCTTCGTGATCCCTCAGTTCGAGAGCCTGTTCAAGGGCTTCGGTGCCGAGCTGCCGGCTTTCACCCAGATGATCATCAACCTGTCGAAGTTCGTACAGGACAAGGGCATCTACCTGGCCATCGTGCTGGGCGCCGCAGCCTACGCGTTCATGTATTTCAAGAAGCGCTCGCGGAAGATGCGCGAGGTGCTGGATCGCATCTCGCTGAAACTGCCGATCATCGGGCCGATCCTCGTGAAATCCGCGATTGCACGCTATGCGCGCACGCTGTCGACGATGTTCGCCGCCGGCGTGCCGCTGGTCGAGGCGCTCGAATCGGTCGCTGGCGCCACGGGCAATGTGGTCTATGAGAATGCCGTGATGAAGATGCGCGACGAAGTCGCGACCGGCCAGCGCCTGCAGCGCGCGATGGAGAACACGAGCCTGTTCCCGAACATGGTGAACCAGATGGTCGCGGTCGGCGAGGAAGCCGGCGCGCTCGACCAGATGACCGCCAAGGTCGCCGACTTCTACGAGGCCGAGGTCGACAACGCGGTCGACAGCATGTCGAGCCTGCTCGAGCCGCTGATCATGGCGATCCTCGGCGTGCTGGTCGGCAGCCTCGTGATCGCGATGTACCTGCCGATCTTCAAGCTCGGCGCGGTCGTGTGATCGCAGCCTGCTTCGTTCTGGGGCTGCTGGTCGGCAGCTTCCTGAACGTGGTGATCCATCGCACGCCGGTCATCCTCGATCGGCAGTGGCGGCGCCAGTGCGACGAACTCGCGGGCCGGGAGACACCAGAGGCGCCGCGCTACAACCTCGTCGTGCCGCGCTCGGCCTGCCCCTCGTGCAAGGCGCCGATCAGGGCGATCCATAACGTGCCGGTGCTCAGCTGGCTCGCGCTACGCGGCAAGTGCGCGGCCTGCAAGGCGAAGATCAGCCCGCGCTATCCGCTGGTCGAGCTGCTGACCGCGGTGTTGTCCGCCGCCGTTGCGTGGCAATTCGCGCCGCTTGGCCTGCCGGTCATGGGCGCAGCGATCGTGCTCACCTGGTTCCTGATCGCTCTCACCTTCATCGACTTCGACACGCAGTTGCTGCCCGACGCGCTGACACTGCCGCTGCTGTGGCTCGGGCTCGCGGCCAGCGTGCTCGGCCTGACGCCCGTGGAGCCGCGCTCGGCGATCATCGGCGCGCTCGCCGGCTACCTCTCGCTGTGGTCCGTCTATCACCTGTTCCGTCTCGCGACGGGCAAGGAAGGCATGGGCTACGGCGACTTCAAGCTGCTCGCCGCGCTCGGCGCGTGGCTCGGCTGGCAGATGCTGCTGCCGATCATCCTGCTGTCCGCCGCAGTGGGCGCGGTGACCGGCATCGCGCTGATCGTCGTGCGCGGCGGCCGCGATCGCAACGTGCCGATCCCGTTCGGCCCCTTCCTCGCCGCGGCCGGCTGGATCGCGTTGATGTGGGGGCCACAGATCGTCTCGGGTTATCTCGGGATGTATGGGCGGGGAATGTAGCCGTCCGAGGTCACCAGAACGGGCGATTGTCAATCAGGGGTGTTCAACGCCGTACGCGCCGGGCCCGGTGAATGGAACGTCGGCGCTGAACTGCCGGTTTCGATATCGTCGCCACCTCGGACCGATTTACGGTATCAGCGATAGCCGCAAATCCCTTGATCCGCACTGGTTCGCGATCGGGAAATCGAACGGTCAACACGAGTTCACCGCCCATTTGCCCGATGTAGTCACGCAGAGTGGACAGCAACATGTCGCTTCGTTGCTCGAGGCGGGAAATGCTGTGCTGCCTGACTCCCAACCGCTTCGCCATTTTCTGTTGTGTGAGCTGACGAGCCTGCCGCAGATCACGCAGTGACTTCTCCTCTGCGACCAACTCCGCCGTGCGACCAGCGATGCGATCGCGGCGCGCGGGCGCAAGTTCGGCCATCAGTTCTTCGTGAGTCCTGCCCACCACAATCTCCTATTCCTCGAATGTCGTCAGGTGCACGTCGAATCGTGCGTCGGCTTTCGCGATCAATTGCTTGTAAAACCGCCTCTCGCTACCACCCGATACGGGATTATGCCCTCAAAAGGATATCCATTCAAGAGGATATATTGTCGTGAGCACATTGGCGGTACGTCGGCGAATTTAATCGTGCGAGCCGCCTCGCGCGATCCGCGAATCCATGCTGCTGCACCCGAAATTGCGCACGCCTGGCCACGAGACAATCATCGCCGCGGCCGGCTGGATCGCGCTGATGTGGGGGCCGCAGATCGTCTCGGGGTATCTCGGGATGTATGGGCGGGGGATGTAGCCGGGGGCAAATCTGCTCGAACACAGGTGAAATGCCAGCTGACGGCTATAGGCAGTGGCTACATCATGAGCCATGAGCCCGACGGTCCTACGCGATCGAGGATATCGGTTTTACTTCTTCTCGCGCGAAGAGCTCCGGATGCATGTCCATGTACATGGTCCTGATGGCGAGGCCAAGTTCTGGCTGGAGCCCCGCGTCGAATTGGCGCACAATCTTGGCTTGAAACCTCAAGATATGCGAACCATCAAGGCTTTTGTTGAGGATAACGCCCATGTCTTCCGCAACGCCTGGAAAAGACACTTCAGCGGTTGAAGTTACGAACGTATCGCCCCACGGCTTCTGGCTGCTGCTCGGTGGCGAGGAGCTGTTCCTCGCGTTTGAAGACTTCCCGTGGTTCAGGAACTCGACCATCGGCCAGCTCTCGCATGTCGAGAGGCCCGCGCCGCATCACTTGTATTGGCCGGAGCTCGACATCGACCTTGCGGTGGAATCCATCCGGTACCCGGAGGCGTTCCCGCTCGTATCCAAGGCCGGCGCATAGCGCCGCCTGACCGGGCTGGGCTTCAGAATAGCCGCGTGTCCAGCACGAAGGCCTCCACGCTGGCGATCCGTATGGCGGCAGCCGCAGGGTGCCGATGATTGACGAGCACGATTTCGTCCGGCGAATCCCGTAGCGGCACTATCGCGGAAGGCACACGCAACAGCGGCGTGGCGAGCGCCGCGTGCCACTCGTCGCCACGCTGTTGGGTCCGGCTCTCCTGCAACCTCCACGCATCTGGCAGGGTGGCAAAGGCCACAGTCTCGGCCTGCAGGCCGTTCGGCACGTCATATCGCACCATCACGAGAGCCGGCAGCAGTTCCGGGTCCTGCACATGCGCGAGCTTCTCGAGCACGCACAGCGAAGGCGAAGTGGCGCAGTAGGTCACCGCATGGCCGGCGCTGTTCCAGCGGCCGTCGTAATGCAGCCCGTAGCCACCGTCGAACGCGCGCGCATGCGCTGCGCCGGACAGTCGCCAGAGAATCATCAGGCGGCGGCACCCCAGGCGATCTTGGCGAGGATGGTTTCGACCACGCGCGCACCGGTCTCGGTCTGGGCGAAGTCCAGCGGGGCTGCGCCACGCAGTTCGGCCAGCGGGCGGCGCAGCCAGATATTGCCCTTGTCACGGCTGCCGAACACATTCTCGGCCACGGTCTGAATGCGCAGCATCCGCACGGCGCGGTCGGACTCCTCCAGGGTGAGCGGCTGTTTCTTCCCGGCGCGATGACGGCGCGTGCGCTGCGGGATCACGAAGCGATCGATCTCGCTTTCCGAAAAGCCGGCCGCAGCCAGCCCCCTAAGTGCCGCCAGCGGCAAGCGCCGGCCAATGGCGAGCGCCAGATCGGCCTGGGAGCGTACAGCCGCACCCAGCACGGACTCGCCACCGAGCTTGCGGGCGACTTCGTCGATGACAGTGGGCACGCGGGCTCCTTGGGCGAGGCGGCAATATGCCCAACTATAGACGGCATATTGCCGAGCAACAACCCTCAAGGGCATATCGATTCTTGCTGCGGAACTCATCCGGCGCCCCATCAGGCCCGCAAACGCGGCAACTTTCGGATGTCGGCGCCGGATTCCTGTTCGGCCACCCGCAATTCGTACAGCTTCTGCAGATTCAACCAGAACTCGCCACTCGTGCCGAAGAAATGCCCGAGCCGCAGCGCCGTATCTCCGGTGACCGCGCGCTGCCCGTTGATGATCTGCGTGACCCTGTTGGTGGGCACGCGTATCTGGCGAGCAAGCTCGGCAGCGCTCATTCCCAGAACCTCGAGTTGTTCGGCGAGATGTTCGCCGGGGTGAATGGCAGTACGCACTTTTCTGGCCTTAATGTGCTCCGCGGAATATTCCGTCGAATGCCTTGACCCCGAAGCTCGCCGCAAACCTTCGTGTTCGCGCATCGCGATAACCCAGAATCATGCCTTATTACCTTGTGCCGTTATACGCATTACGTCAAGCGTAACTACTATCCATGAGACCGATGGTGAATGTAATTGTGAGCATTGGCTCACGCGATCGGTGAAACCTGTGTCATTGCCCCGAAATTGCGCACTTGCTGGCGCAGGGTGCCGCGGTCGACATCGCGCTGATGTGGGACCGCCTCAGACCATCAGGCCCGCAGGTATAGCAGTGCCTCCAGCGAGGCAACTACGTCGTGCGCACTTTCACCACTTCACCTCTCGAGGTGGGCTGAGGAACTGGTTGCCCTGATTCGCGTAGCGCTTCGATGTGAAGGGCAATGGCGTCGCGAATGAGCCTCACAGCGTCGCGGTGGGTGTCGGAAGCTGCGATACAACCGGGCAGATCCGGCACATATGCTCCGTAGCTGGATGCGCCCTTCTCCACAATAACGAGATATTCCATGGCCCGGCCCTCAGTCCTTCTTGAGCCTCACGCTCTTCAGAATAGGGTGTTTCATCCGGCGGCGACAGTTATGCCGTGCCGCCGCGCGTGCCGGATGGGACGTACAACGATCTCGACATGTTGATCCAGGGCCACCAACGCGTGCATCAGCCGTTCGAGCGAGATGTTCTGCAATTTGTAGCAACGAACCTGGGATATTTTTGGCTGGGTCATGCCAATGACGGCAGCTGCTTCGATCTGTTTGAGGCCGCGCTCGTCGATCAACTCATTCAACCTGACCGCAAGCGCGGCCTTGGCCGACAGCTCCTCCGCATCGTCGAAGCCAAGGTCGAGTAATACGTTGGCAGTACCTCGAGAGCCCTGCTTGCGTGACATCATGATCTCCTGCTGCTCCCATAACGGGCGAGCAATGCCTCAAATCACCAGTTTGCATTTCGCGCTCGTGATTATATCTGTTCGGATATAGAGTGCAAACCGCTGATTCCATGCGGTGATTGCATCGCGGTCGACCTCGCCACGAAACTTGATCACGAGAATCACCCCAGGCGATTCGCTAATCCACGCCATCGAACCCGAAATTGCGCACCCACGACCGCAAGGCAATAATCGATGCAATGCACACCTTCGCCGCAACCAGTCTCTCGCGGTAACCCCCGATGCAGAAGACCTTCCGCGTCGGCCTCACCGGCGGCATCGCCAGCGGCAAGACCACGGTCGCCAATCTCTTCGCCGCGCTCGGCGTGCCGGTCATCGACACCGACCAGATCTCGCGCGACGTCACGGCCCCAGGCTCGCCGCTACTCGTGCAGCTGCGCGACGCTTTCGGCCCCGACATCCTGACGCCCGACGGCGCGCTCGACCGCAAGGCGCTGCGCGCGCGCGTGTTCGGCGATAGCCCCGAGGCGACCGCGGCACGCCGCCGGCTCGAAGCGCTGACCCATCCGGCGATCCTCGCCGAGATGGAGGCGCGCTCGGCGCGGGCCGGCGGGCCCTATCAGATCCTCGCGATCCCGCTGCTCACCGAGGGCCAGTCGCGCTCGCGCGTCGATCGCGTGCTGGTCGTCGACGCCGACGAGGCCACGCAGATCCGCCGCCAGCAGGCCCGCGACGGCTCGACCCTCACCGAGGCGCGCGCGGTGCTCGCGGCGCAGGCCGACCGGGCCACGCGGCTCGCGGCCGCCGACGACGTGATCCGCAACGACGGCGACATTGGCGCGCTCGCGGCCCAGGTCGAGCGGCTGCATGCGGCCTATCTGGCCGCCGCGGGCGTTTACGGGGGCGGACGGCGTCAAGCACAATAGCCGGATGTCCGACGATCCGGCGAAGGCCGAGGCCGCTGTGGCCGAGGAGACCGAACTCGTGTTCGAGCAGCCGCTCAACGAGCGGATGCGTACTTTCCTGCGTATCGACTTCCTGTACGGGCAGGCCACCTACCACAACGAGCGCGCCAGCGAATGGGGCAGCCGCGCCGCGGTCGCGAGCCTGATCGACATCCTCGCGATCATCACGCGCGGCGACACGCGCGCCGATGCGCTGAAGGATCTCGAGCGCCACCTGACGCTGCTGAACGAGTTCCAGGCGAAGCCGAAGGTCGACGGCGCCCGGCTGCGCACCGTGATGTCGACGCTGATCCGCCTGCGCACCGAGCTGCTCGCGGCGGGCTCGGCCTGGCTGCAGCCGCTCAAGGAGTCCGAGTTCCTCGCGGCGATCAAGCATCGCAGCGCGATCCCGGGCGGCACCTGCGAGTTCGACCTGCCCGATTATTTCTACTGGCTGCAGCAACCCGCCGAGGTCCGCGCGCAGACGTTCAACGAATGGCTCACGCGGCTGCGCCCGCTGTGCGATTCGATCTCGGAGCTGCTGTGGCTGACCCGCCAGAACGGTCGCGCCCGCGACGAGGTCGCGAAGGGCGGCGTGTTCCACATCACCTTCGACCGCGAATCCCCGGTGCAGCTGCTGCGCATCAGCCTGCCGCAGTCGCTAGGGCTCTACCCCGAAATCAGCGGCAGCCACTACCGCTCGAGCGTGCGATTCCTCACCTGGAACGGCCTCGATGCACGCCCGACGCAGACCACGGCCGACGTGCCGTTTCGCCTGAGCTGCTGCAGTTGAAGGTCGCCTGCCCCACCTGCAAGCGCGAGACCGAGTGGTCGGCCGACGCGCCCTACCGGCCGTTCTGCAGCGAACGCTGCCGGCTGATCGACCTCGGCGCCTGGCTCAGCGAGGAACACGCGATTCCCGGCGAAGAGCTGCCGCGGGAGATCGACGAGGAGGCTAATTCTCCCCCTCACCGGACACGCTGAGGGCGGCGATCGCTCGGCGCAATACTGCGGCATCCATTTGGTCCTTGGGTCTGACGCCTTGCTTGGTCAGCAATAACCCTTCGAGGCTCAATACCTGCAACGGGACGCCGTCCATAAAGACATCCGCTTCCGCCCCGAGCTCCCTCACGGCGCCATCGGGCAGGCGGCCGAGTGCCAATACCCAGCGGCGGGCGTTCTCGGCACCAGGCTCGACCAGTATGTCGATATCCTCGGAGAAACGATTGAGCCCATGCGCGGCGATTGCATAGCCGCCGACGAGTGCATATTCGACACCGGCATCCGCGAGATACCTGGCCAGCTCTCGCAGATCGTCCCAGGTCGCCGGTCGCGTGTACTCAGCCACGCTCCGACCGGCGCGCGATCATTGCATCGATGGTCCAGCGCTCGCGATCGCGCGCCATCTCCTCGTGAGTCCGATAGACGAAGACACCCTTTGGCGCCCGTGTCAGGTAGCGCGCATTCGCGGTCATCGCATCGCGGGCTGCTCTCGACGGCAATTGGCCAATCGGCGGCGCCACTCGCCGCCCGACGATTCGCTGAATCGGTTGCTGGTCCGGTGCGATCGAGGGCGCGGCGGGTACGGCGCGTTTCATGGCAGGATTATATGCCTCAGCCCGCCGGCTGCGCCGCCGCCGTCGCAGGCACCGGCACGCCGAGCGCCTTCGCGGCGAACGCCCACTCGTCAGCGAAATCCTCGATCTGCATCCATACCGGCTTGCCGGCGCCGTGGCCGGCGCGGGTCTCGATGCGGATCAGGATCGGATTGGCGCAGCCCTGCGCGGCCTGCAGCGCCGCGGCGAACTTGTAGCTGTGCCACGGCACGACGCGGTCGTCGCGATCAGCGGTCGTCACGAGCGTCGGCGGATAGCAGACGCCCTTCTTCACGTTGTGCACCGGTGAATAGGCGCGCAGCGCCTTGAACTGCTCGGGGTCCTCGCTGAGCCCGAAGTCGCCCGACCATTGGCGCGCGTTCGCGCTCGCGTACTGGTAGCGCAGCATGTCGTGCACGCCGACGCCGGGCAGCGCCGCGCCGAACAGCTCCGGCCGCTGCAGCATCACCGCACCGACCAGCAGCCCACCGTTGCTGCGCCCGTTGATCACGAGGCGCGAAGGCTGTGTGTATTTCTCGCGGATCAGGTATTCGGCCGCGGCGATGAAGTCGTCGAACACGTTCTGCTTGTGCAGCACCGTGCCGGCGTCGTGCCAGGCCTCGCCGTACTCGCCGCCGCCGCGCAGATTCGCCTCGGCGTACACGCCACCCATTTCGAGCCACGCGAGCACCGTGGGGCGGAACGCCGGCGTCAGCGAAATGTTGAAGCCGCCGTAGCCATAGAGCAGCACTGGCTGATTGCCGTCGCGCGGCATGTCGCGCCGATGCGTGATGAACATCGGGATGCGCGTGCCGTCCTTGCTCGGATAGAACACCTGCTCGGTGACGAAGGCCGACGTATCCGCGTCGATCTTCGGCGCGCGGAACGTGCTGACGGCGTTCTTCGCCGTATCGAGCCGCAGGATGCGGGTCGGCGCGAGGAAGTCGGAGAACGCAAAAAACGCTTCCGGATCGTCGCTGTCGGTCTCGAAGCCGCCCGCCGAGCCCGGCCCCGGCAGCGGCACCTCGCCGACCGGCTTGCCATCGCGCTCGAAGAGTTGCACGACATTGCGCGCATCCTGCAGGTAGCTGACGACGATCCGGTCGCCGGATATCGCCGCGTCGCCAATCGCGGTGTCCGCCTCGGGCACGACCGTGCGCGCACTCGCGGCCGACGGGGCCTTGCGATCCACCGCGAGCACGCGCCAGTTGGGCGCGCCCGCATTGGTGGTGAAATAGAGGAAGTCGGCGTCATCGCCGGCGAAGCCGTAGTTCGCGTCGAAGCCGGTGAACAGCTTCGTGACCGCGCCGTCGGGGCGCGAGATGTCCTTCAGCACGACACCGTCACGGCGCGTGTCTTCGTAGATCGAAATCACGAGCAGCTTGCCGTCGCCGGTGATGTCGGCCGACGGCGCGCGCGTCGGGTGATCGGTCACCGCATAGACCAGTGCGTCGCGCTCCTGCGGCTCACCGAGGCGATGGAAGTACACGGCGGGCCGGGCGGCATCGTCGCCATGGCCGTCAGCGCGCGCCGGATAGCGGCTGTAGTAGACGCCCGAGCCATCCTTCGCCCAGCTCAGCTGCCAGAACTTCACGCGCCGCAGTTCATCGGGCAGATCAGTGCCGTCGTCGACACGGCGGAATTTCCAGATCTCCCAGTCGGTGCCGCCGTCGGACAGTGAATACGCGACCAGCTTGCCGTCGGCGCTCGGCTCGACGCGAGCGAGCGCCACGGTCGCATCCTGGCTCGCGGCATTGGGATCGAACAGCACGCGGCCCGTCGCGTCGATCGAATCGCTGACATAGAGCACGCTCTGGTTCTGCGTGCCGTCGTTGCGCAGGTAGAAGTAGCGGCCACCGGCCTTCTTCGGCACGCCGAAGCGCTCGTAGTTCCACAGCTTCGTGAGCCGCTCCTTGACCCAGGCGCGTTGCGGAATCGCCTCGAGCCACGGCTGCGCGAGCGCATTCTCGGCCGCGACCCACTTCTTCGTGGCGGGCGAGTCGAGCTGCTCGAACCAGCGATAGGGATCGGCGACGCGGGTGCCGAAGTAGTCGTCGACGACCGGGCCGCGCGGGGCAGCGGGGTAACGCAGGGCGGAGCCGGCGACCGCCGCGGCGCCGAGCGCCACCGCGCCGAGCGCGAGGGCACGGGACACACGACGATGGCGCATCGTTTGGCGGAGCTTCATTTTATACCTACACTTGAAGCCTGCAGATGCCGCAGTTTAGCAAAGGGATCGCCCGTATGACCGCACCTCGCCCGGTGTGCTTCGTCGTATTTCTGCTGTGCCTCGGCGCGCTGCCGGCCTTCGCCGCGGACCTGACGGTCGAGCGCCTGTTCGCCGCCCCCGATCTGTCCGGCCCGACGCTGCGCGGCGCGGCATTCACGCCGGACGGCAAGCGCATCACTTACCTGCGCGCGAAATCGGACGCGAAGGATGTCTACGACCTCTGGGCCTACGACATCGGCTCTCGCCGCCACGCGCTGCTGGTCGACTCCTCGCGGCTCGCGACCGCGGGCCAGGCGCTGTCCGCCGAGGAAGAGGCGCGGCGCGAGCGCCAGCGCACCTCCTCGCTCGGCGGCATCGTCGAGTACGACCTGTCCGCTGATGGCCGGCACATCCTGATCCCGCTCGGCGGCGATCTCTATCTGTACGATCTCGGCGCGCCGGCCGGGCGCGCAGTGCGACGCCTCACCGAAACGGCCGCCTACGAAACCGACGCGAAATTCTCACCGCGCGGGCGGTATGTGAGCTTTGTCCGCGACCAGAACCTGCACGCGATCGAACTGGCGAGCGGCCGCGAAATCGCACTCACGACCGGCGGAGGCGGCCTCGTCTCGTACGGCATGGCGGAGTTCATCGCGCAGGAGGAGATGAACCGCAACACCGGCTACTGGTGGTCACCCGACGAGGCGTACATCGCGTACGCACGCGTCGACGAGTCTGCGGTCGCCGAAGTCGAGCGCTTCGAGATCTACGCCGATCGCATCGCGGTCGTGAAGCAGCGCTATCCGGCGACCGGTGCGCGCAACGCCGAGGTGCAACTGCACGTCGCGCCGCTCGGTGGCGGCGCTGCCGTGCAGGTCGATCTCGGCGCCAATCCCGATATCTATCTCGCGCGGGTGAAGTGGTTCCCGGACAGCAGCGCACTCGCCGTACAGCGCCAGAGCCGCGACCAGAAGACGCTGACGCTGCTGAAAGCCGATCCGGCGAGCGGCATTGCGCGCACGCTGCTCGAGGAGCATTCCGACACCTGGGTCGACATCGTCGACGATTTCGTGTTCGTGTCGGATCGCGGCGATTTCCTGTGGGGATCGAGCCGCTCGGGCTTCCAGCATCTCTATCTCTACGCGCCCGACGGCACATTACGCCACGCGGTCACGAGCGGCGAGTGGATGGTCACGGCAGAGGACCGTGGCGACTCGCTGCGCGCGATCCGCGGCGTCGATCGCGCGCGCGGCCTCGTGTATTTCATCGCGAACCTCGCCTCGCCGATCGAGCGGCAGCTCTACGTGACCTCCTGGCGCCGGCCGGGCGAGCCGCGCCGCGTCTCGCAACAGGCGGGCTGGCACACGGTGCGCATGTCTCCCGATGCGCGCTACTACCTCGACACCTGGTCCGACAGCGAACACCCGCCCACGGTCACGCTGCGTAACGTCGATGGTCGAGCGCGTGACGTGCTGGTCGCGAACGCACTCGACGCCGCGCACCCCTACGCGCCCTACCTCGACTCGCACCAGCCGGCGCAGTTCGGCACGCTCGAGGCGAGCGACGGGCAGACGCTTTACTACCAGCTCACGCTGCCGAAAGGCCTGCAGCCCGGCAAGCGCTACCCGGTGATCGTCGAGGTGTACGGCGGGCCGAGCGTGCTCGGCCGCGTGCGCAACGCCTGGGGCAATCTCTACCGCGAATACCTCGCGCAGTCGGGCTATGTCGTGTTCACGCTCGACAACCGCGGCACCGCGTTTCGCGGCATGAAATTCGACACCGCGGCCTGGCATCACCTCGGCTCGGTCGAGGTCGAGGACCAGGTGCGCGGCGTGGAATTCCTGCGCACGCTGCCGTTCGTCGACCCGGCGCGCATCGGCATCTGGGGCTGGAGCTACGGCGGCTACATGACGCTGATGTGCATGACGCAGGCGCCCGGGCATTTCGCGGCGGGCGTGGCGGGCGCGCCGGTCACCGACTTCCGCCTCTACGACACGCACTACACCGAGCGCTACATGGGCACCCCGGCGGAGAACCCCGCCGGCTACGAGGCCGCGAGCGTGATGACGCACGCCGAAGGCCTCGCCGGCCCGCTGCTGGTCATGCACGGCATGGCCGACGACAACGTGCTCTTCACCAACAGCACGGCGCTCTTCAAGCGCCTGCAGGACCTCGGCAAGCCTTTCGATGTGATGGTCTATCCCGGCGCGAAGCACGGGCTGACCCGGCACGCGGACACCGGGCCGCATGCGCTGTCGATGGTGAAGCGCTTCTTCGACGAGAAACTGAAGTAGCGCGGCGACTCGCAGCTTGCTCGTTCCCGTGTAATCATATATGCTCTCAAGAGCGTATTAAGTAGATTAATATACACTTGAGCGCATATGCCAGCACGTAATACACTTACGGCGGCGGCGCCGTACCCCGTGGAACAGGCGCTCAAGCGCCTGGGCGCCAACCTGCGCACGGCCCGGCTGCGGCGAAATCTGACTATCGAGAACGTCGCACAGAAGATCGGTACCGGGCCGAGGCCCGTCGCCGACGCCGAGAAGGGCAAGGTTTCAACGAGCGCTGCGGTCTACATGGCGCTGCTGTGGGCTTACGACCTGCTGGCTCCGGTGGACTCTATTGCCGACCCCGCCCTCGATCGCGAGGGGCTCGCACTGTCCATCCGACGCAAACGCGCACGGACGCAGCGCTCGCAGGAGCTGGACAGTGACTTCTGAGTGCTTCGTCCACATCGTGCTGCCTGGTGAAACCGGATTCGTTCCGGCAGGGCGATTTCGCCTCGACATCGATCGCCACGGCATCGCGACGGGCAGGTTCGTCTACGGCAAGAGCTATCTGGCGCGCGACAACGCCGTGCCAATCGATCCGATCGAACTCAAACTCGCTTCCGGCAGCTTCGAGACACGTCTGCTGAAAGGCGTCTTCGGCGCAATCCGCGATGCGAGCCCCGACTCCTGGGGCCGCCGCGTGATCGAAAAGCGTGCCGGTAAAGCCCCACTCGGCGAGGTCTATTACCTGCTCCAGTCGCCCGACGACCGAGCGGGCGCACTCGGCTTCAGCCTCGAGGCCGAGCCTCCCGGGCCGCACCCGGAATTCAACGGCACGACGAGCCTGCAAAGGCTTCAGAACTTCGCGGACCGGATCATTGCCGACGAAGACCTTCCTCAAGAATTGCTCCTCGAAGGCACATCGATGGGTGGCGCCCGCCCCAAGGTCGTGGTCGAGGACGACGGCGCGCTGTGGATCGTGAAATTCAACCGGCCGGACGATCAGTGGAACCATGCGCGCATCGAGCGCGCGACGCTCGAGCTTGCCCGCGCCTGCGGCATTCATACCGCCGACACGCGGCTGACATCGATCGGCGATCGCGACGCGTTGCTCGTCAAGCGCTTCGACCGCGGGTGGACCAGCCAGGGCTACCGGCGCGCACGCATGCTGAGCGCACTCACGCTGCTGCGCGCGGAGGACACGCATACCGATCGCGCGAAATGGTCGTATGTGCTGCTCGCCGAGGAACTGCGACGTCTTTCAGCGCGCCCGCAAGACGACGCACCCGAGCTGTTCAGACGGATGTGCTTCAACGCGCTGATCAGCAACAGCGACGATCATCCGCGCAATCACGCGGTGATCGCGATGGAAAGCGCCTGGCGTCTGTCCCCCGCGTACGATCTGATCCCGAGTCCGCAGATCAGCCTCGAACACCGCGATCTCGCACTGGCCTGTGGCGACATGGGCCGCTACGCACATGCGGACAATCTGCTGTCGCAAAGCGCGCGCTTCCTCGTGAGCCGCGAAGACGCCGTCACGATCATCGATACGATGGAGCAAACGGTCAGGGAGCGCTGGCACGAGATCGCCCGCCGCGAAGGCGTCACGGCAAGGGACTGCGAGGCGATCAGCGGCGCGTTCGCGTATCCGGGATTCCGGCTCGCGCTGCCGCGGAACTAGGCCACGGTCAAGGCAGCTTCAGCTTGCCGCCCGGGCCCGGGCCCATCGGGCCGAGCCCGCCCGCTTCCGGTACGACGATGCGCGAGGCCGCCTCGCGGCGGTATTCGCGCGCCTCGTCGATCGCCTGCTCGAGCGCGTTCTTGACCGAATCGGCGAACTTCGCGAGCGCCTCGTCCATCGTCTTAGCGTCGATCTCGAACACGAGCGGCAGCACGCCGCCCGGCGTCAGCAACTGGGTCTGCCCCGACCAGAGCACGTCGCGCGCGGGGTCGTCGCTGCCGTCGGACTTGATCGGCACGAGCCGCCGCAGCGTGCCGGCCTTGCGATCGGTGAACACCTCTTCGCGGTAGAGACCGTTCGCGTCGAGCTGGATGTCGGGCAGGTTCGGGTCGGTAGCCATGGCAAGCCTGTCGTGGGAAAGGCGCGCATTGTATCGCGCATTTCCGGTCCCCGGCGCCTGGCTGCCGCGCACGGCCACCACGCGCGGATCGAGCTCGTCGGCTGAAGCCTCAGCGGGCCGGGGCCGCGTTCTCTTCGGCGAGCACCGCCACGGTGTTCGGTGTACCGGTCTGGCGCAGCAGCGCCTTGGTGCGGAAGAAGCGCAGGAAGCCGGCCGGGCCCATGCGCGAGCCGCCGAGGCCGGAGAGCTTGAACGAGTTCTTTTCCGCCTCGTGCATGATCGCCGTCAGCGAGCAATCGTTGAGGCTCACCGCGCCGACCTCGAGCTGGCGACCGATCACCTCGGCCTCCTCGAGCGAGCCCGCGAGCACCGCGCCCGACAGCCCGTACACGCCCTCGTTCGCGAGGCGGATCGCCTCCTCGATCGTGTCGAACGCGACCACCGGGATCACCGGGCCGAAGGTCTCTTCGGTGATCACCTGCATGTCCTGCGTCACGTCGACGAGCACGGTCGGGCGCAGCCAGTCGCCACCGTGACGCTCGATCTCGCCACCGGCGAGCACTTTCGCGCCCTTCGCGACCGCGTCCGCGATCTGCTGCTCGACGACGCGCGCCTGGCCGCCCCAGATGAACGGGCCGACGATGCCGCGATGGATGTCGGGCCAGTTGATGTCGGCCGCGCGCGCCTTCGCGACGAGCGCTTCGACGAAGCGGTCGTGCAGGCGGCGATCGACGTATACGCGCTCGAGCGACTGGCAGGCCTGGCCGCTCGCGGTGATCGCCGCGCGCAGCACGACGTCGGCAGCGCGCTCCGGATCGTAGTCGGCGGTGATGATCACCGGGTCCTTGCCGCCGAGCTCGAGGAACGACGGAATGAAATGCTGCGCGGCATTGGCGCCGACCAGGCGCCCGGTCTTGACGCTGCCGGTGAAGCATACGACGTCGACCAGCCCGACGAGCGCCTCGCCCGCCTCGCGTCCGCCGGGACAGACCGCGAGCACCGCGGCGAGCTCGGGCACCGCCTCGATCGCGCGGCGCACGGGCTCGACCCAGCGCGGCGTGACTTCGCTTGGCTTGACCAGCGCCGCGCAGCCCGCGAGCAGCGCGGGCACCGCATCGATGAACGCGAGCGTGAACGGAAAATTCCACGGACTGATCGCGCCCATCAGCGTGTAGGGCACGAGCTGGTAATCGAAATGGATCGAGGGCTGCGCCTCGGAGCGCCCCGCGCGCTTCGGCGTGAGGCCGGGCGCATTGCGGCACCAGCGATCGACCGCGCCGAGCATCGACTGCGCCTCGCCGATCGAGATCAGGTGGCGGCCCGTGTCCTGCGTGAGAGCCGCGACGATCTCGTCCATGCGCCGCTCGAGCTCCGCGCGCCAGCGCCGCAGCACCTCGATGCGGTGCTCGAGCCCGGCGTCGCGCCACGCGGGCTGCTGCGCGCGCAGCGCCGCGGCGATGCGGCCCATTTCGGCGGCGGTCGGCGCGGTGAAGTGGTAATCCACTTCGCCGGTGCGGGGGTTGCGCACATCGAAGGTCTGGGCTGCGGTCATCTCGATTCCGGGAAGTGCGCCGAGCGCGCGTATGAAAGGTTCATCGGCCGGCAGGATATCCCATTCCCGCAGCCGCTTTGGAGCCGCCCAGGCCAGTTGCTGTCCGTCGAGCGGTCGTGGTTCACCGCTCCATGATTCGACGAGCCAGAGCGCGAGTTCCACTTCGCGATCGTCGTAACGATAGCGGACCGTCATGAACGGCCGCGCCGCGTACACGGTCACGCCGAGCTCTTCGGCCAGCTCGCGCGCGAGCGCGTCACGCGCGCTCTCGCCCGCGACCCGCTTGCCGCCCGGAAATTCCCAGCGGCCGGCCATGTGCTTGCCTGCGGGGCGATCGGCGATCAGCACGCGGCCCTGCGCATCGAACAGCGCAGCGGCGACGACCCGGACGAGGCTCACTCCGCCTGGGCCAGAGCGCCGTGGCAGTGCTTGTATTTCTTGCCCGAGCCGCACGGACAGGGCTCGTTGCGACCGACCTTGCGCTCGGCGCGCACCATCGGCGTATGCGATTCGGCCGGCGCTGCCGGCGCGCGCCCGGGCAGGCGGGTCACGCTCGCGGGGCCCGCCGGCGCTTCGGCAGCCGGCTCGCCACCGGCCTCGAGGGCCGACTCGGCGGCCGCATGCTGCGCCTGCAGCGCCTGCATCAGGCGCTGGCGGCGGCGCTCCTCCTCGCGATCGATCTCCTCCTGCGTGCGCACCTCGATCTTCGAGAGGAGCGACGCGGTCTCGAACTTGACGCGATCGAGCATCGCCGAGAACAGCTCGAAGGCTTCGCGCTTGTACTCGTAGCGGTAATCCTTCTGCGCATAGCCGCGCAGATGGATGCCCTGGCGCAGGTAATCCATCGCGGCGAGGTGATCGCGCCAGTGCTGGTCGAGCGTGCGCAGCATCACGTCCTTCTCGACGTGGCGCATCAGCTCCTCGCCGATGCGCCCGACCTTCTCGTCGTAGGCCGCCTCGATCGCCTGCTCGATGCGCTCGCGGAAGCTCGCTTCGTCGAGCTCGGGCTCCTTCTCGAGCCATTCCTTCGGCGTGATGCGCGTGTTGAAGTCCTTCAGCACGGCCTCGGTGAGCCCCTCGAGATCCCAGTCGGTGGGGCCGGCGTTCTTCGGCACGAACTGGTCGACCAGCGTGCCGGCCGCGTCGGCGCGGATGCCGCGGATCGCGGCGGCCACGTCGGTCTTCGCCATGATCTCGGTGCGCTGCTGGTAGATCACCCGGCGCTGGTCGTTCGCGACGTCATCGAACAGCAGCAGCTGCTTTCTGATGTCGAAGTTGTGCGACTCGACCTTGCGCTGCGCTTTCTCGATGCGGCCCGAGAGCATGCGGCTCTCGATCACCTCGCCCTGCTTCATGCCCGCCATCGTCAGCAGGCGCTTGGTGAAGTTCGGATCGCCGAAGATCCGCATCAGGTTGTCTTCCATCGACAGGTAGAAGCGGCTCGAGCCGGCGTCACCCTGCCGGCCCGAACGGCCGCGCAGCTGGTTGTCGATGCGACGGGACTCGTGGCGCTCGGTGCCGATGATGTGCAGGCCGCCGGCGGCGAGCACCTTGTCGTGGCGCGCCTGCCATTCGGCCCGGACGCGCCCGCGATCCGCATCCGTGGCTTCCGGCGGCAGCGCCGCGAGCTCGGCCTCGAGGTTGCCGCCGAGCACGATGTCGGTGCCGCGGCCGGCCATGTTGGTCGCGATCGTGATCGCGCCGGGGCGGCCCGCCTGGGTGATGATCAGCGCCTCGCGCTCGTGCTGCTTCGCGTTCAGCACCTGGTGCGTGACGCCTTCCTTCTGCAGCAGCGACGAGATGTACTCGGAGGTCTCGATCGAGGTGGTGCCGACCAGCGCCGGCTGCTCGCGCGCCAGGCAGTCACGGATGTCCTCGACGATCGCCTTGAACTTGTCGCCCTGGTTCAGGTAGACGAAGTCGGGATGGTCCTTGCGGATCATCGGCCGATGGGTCGGGATCACGACGACCTCGAGCCCGTAGATCTGCAGGAACTCCGGCGCCTCGGTGTCGGCGGTGCCGGTCATGCCCGAGAGCTTCTTGTAGATGCGGAAGTAGTTCTGGAACGTGATCGAGGCAACCGTCTGGTTCTCCTCGCGCACGCGCACGCCTTCCTTCGCCTCGATCGCCTGGTGCAGGCCGTCGGACCAGCGCCGGCCCTGCATCGTGCGGCCGGTGAACTCGTCGACGATGATCACCTCGCCGCCGCGCACGATGTACTCGACGTCGCGGCGGTAGATCGCGTGCGCGCGCAGCGCCGCGTTCAGGTGATGCATCAGGCGGATGTTGCCGGAATCGTAGAGGCTCTCGCCCTCGCGCAGCAGGCCGGCCTCGAGCATGTACTGCTCGACGTGCGCGTGTCCCTCCTCGGTGATCTGCACCTGCTTCTGCTTCTCGTCGACCGAGAAGTCGCCCGGCCCGTTCTCCTCCTTCTGGCGCGTCAGGCGGGGCACGAGCTTGTTGATCGCGAGGTAGAGTTCGGTGCTTTCCTCGGCCGGGCCGGAAATGATCAGCGGCGTGCGCGCCTCGTCGATCAGGATCGAGTCGACCTCGTCGACGATGGCAAAGGCATGTTCGCGCTGGACCCGATGATCCAGCGAGAACACCATGTTGTCACGCAGGTAGTCGAAGCCGAACTCGTTGTTGGTCCCGTAGGTAATGTCCGCGAGGTAGGCTGCCCGGCGCCCCGGCGACTGCGGCTCGGTGTCATCGAGACACCCGACCGTGAGGCCGAGGTACGTGAACAGGTGGCCCATCCACTGCGAGTCGCGCCGGGCCAGGTAGTTGTTGACCGTGACGAGGTGGGCGCCACGGCCGGTCAGCGCGTTCAGGTAGAGTGGCAGCGTGGCCACCAGCGTCTTGCCCTCGCCCGTCGCCATCTCCGCGATCTTGCCGCGATGCAGCGCGACACCACCCATCAACTGGACATCGTACGGCACCATGTCCCAGGTCAGCTCGTGGCCTGTCACCATCACTTTGGTGCCGACCAGGCGGCGCGCCGCCTCGCGAACCGTGGCAAACGCCTCCGGAAGGATCTCATCCAGCACGGCCGCGACGGCCTTCTTGTAGTCGGCTTCGATCCGATAGAACTCGCTTTCCAGGCGCTCCCGCTCGACCGGATCGGCGCAAGCGTGTTTCTCGGCGCGCACCGCTTCGACCTGCTCTCGGAGCTCTCCCGTCTTGGCGGCGAGAACTTCCCGGAAGCGCGCCGTCTGACCTCGGACCTCCTCTTCCGAGAACGTCGCCAGCCGCGCTTCATGGGCATGAACCTGCGATACCAGCGGCGCCAGCTTCTTGGCATCACGCTGATTGCGGGTTCCGAACACCTTGGCAAAAACCGTTTTCAACATCGTCAGTCCCGATACAAACCGTGCTGCGTGATGTACTCGGCCACCGCATCGGGGACCCAGTAGCGAATCGACCGCCCGTGCCGCACCCGCTCGCGCACCGCCGTCGATGAAATATCGATCCGCGGCACCGGAATGATCCGGTCCGCTATGCCCGCCGGCGGCAACTCACCCGCCCGCGCAAAGACCACGATCTCCGCCATGGTCCGAATCTCCTCCGGCGCCTTCCAGGCCGTAAACGACGCCGCGGCGTCACCCCCGAGCAAGACGCTGATCGCCGCGCCAGGATAACGGCCGCGGAGATCCTTCAGCGTGTCGACCGTATACGACGGCCCCGGGCGGTCGATCTCAGCCCGATCGACGGTAAACCGCGGCTGCCCCGCCGTGGCCAGCTCCACCATCCTCGCCCGGTGACGACCGGAAGCCAGGTGCTGGCCGACCTTGAGCGGTTGCTGACCGACCGGGATCCACCTCACCTCATCCGCCTCGAGCAGCTCGAGCGCCACCTGCGCAATCACGAGGTGACCAGTATGGATCGGATCGAACGAGCCGCCGAGCACAGCAATCCGCACTAGAGCTGCCCGGTCGAGTCAGTCGCGGCCGTCGCGGGACAGAGCTTGCGGGGCCCGTCCGGATCCGGGTGGAACTGCACGATGTACTCGCAGGTTTCCTGAACATCCTCGTCGT
>JAHCAN010000014.1 GCA_019634915.1 Steroidobacteraceae bacterium
CGTTACATCGAGAACGTGACCGGGCAGGGTTACTGTTTCGTCGGTCAGCTCACCCACCAGGCGTTCAGCGAATCGCCGCGGCGGCTGACGCAGTCCCCGGATGCCGCACGCAAGCGGCTGCGGCTGCCGCCGAAGCTCGGCCGGATGGTCGGTCGCGACGGAATCGTCCGCTCGATCGCTGACGATCTTGTCGCCCGGCGATTCATCACGATCATCGGCCCCGGAGGCATCGGCAAGACCACGGTCGCGGTCGCCGTCGCGCACGCCTTGCGCGCGCAGTTCGCCGACGCGGTGTGCTTCGTCGACCTCGGCGCGGTGGAGGATCCTCAACTCGTGGCGGCGACGATCGCAGCCTCGCTCGGCCTCACGGTCCAGACGGCCGATGCCTGGCCGGCTTTGTACGAGTATTTCGGAACGCTGCAGATGCTGCTGGTGCTCGACAACTGCGAGCACGTGATCGATACCGTCGCCACGCTGGCCGAAGCGATCTTCAGTGAGGCGCCCGGCGTCCACATCCTCGCCACGAGTCGCGAGGCGCTTCGGGTCGAGGGCGAGCATGCCCACTGGCTGCCCGCGCTCGACGGTCCGTCGCCGGAATCCAGCCTGAAGGCTGCCGACGTGCGGGCGTTCCCGGCCGTGCAGCTGTTCATGGAGCGGGCCGCCGCGAGTGGCGGATGCTTCGAGCTGACCGACGTGAACGCGCCGGTCATCGCCGGCATCTGCGGCAGGCTGGAGGGGATCGCGCTCGCGATCGAGCTCGCCGCGGGCAGATCGGGCAGCCACGGGATCGCGGCGACCGCGGATCTCCTCGACGGGAATCTTGGCCTCGACTGGCATGGCCGGCGCACTGCGCTGCCCCGCCATCAGACGCTGCGCGCGTTGCTCGACTGGAGTTACGGCTTGCTCCCGGAGCTGGAACAACTCGTGCTGCGCCGGCTGTCGGTACTCGTCGGCCCATTTGCGATCGATGCAGTCAGCGCCGTCGTGAACGGATCTGATGTGGAGGAAGCCGCCGCGATCGGCGCACTCGATGCGCTGGTTGCGAAGTCGCTCGTCTCCGCGCTGCCCGGTACGGGCTGCGAGGACGGCGCGACACGCTATCGGCTTCTCGAGACGACCCGCATCTACGCGCGGCAGAAGCTGCAGGAGAGCGGCGAGGCTCAGGTTGTCGCGCGGCGTCATGCCGGACATTTCGTGAGGCTCCTCGATTCGCGCCACGGCGGGCAGATCGATCTGGAGTACACCGGCCGGGCGCATGCGCTGCGAGAGCACCTCGGGAACGTGCGCGCGGCACTCGAGTGGTGCTTCGCGCAGCGCGCGGAGGATTTCGACAGGGTGCTGGCAACCGATCTGGCTGCGGCCGCCGTACCCGTGTTCTTCGAGTTGTCGTTGCTCGGCGAAGCCTACAAATGGAGTGCCGCGGCGATCGGCGCGCTCGATGAAAGCACGCGTGGCGGCAGGCGGGAAATGCTGTTGCGGAGCACGTGGGCCATATCTTCGCTGTGGATACGCGGGAACAGCGATGATGTCCTGTCGGCGATCGCGCGCGGCATGGAACTCGCCCGTCCCCTCGATGAGCCGGCGCAGCGATTGCGCATGCTCGCGACGCGACACGTTTTCCTGACGCGCGTCGCCAGCTTTCGCGAAGCACTCGCGGCAGCCCGCGAATGGGACGTGGCCGCGCGGGAAGTCGACGATGCGACCTGCCTCGCGATCTCCGATCTGATGCAGGGCGTGGCCTGGCATTTTCTTGGCGATCAGGCGGCGGCCCGGCGGCATTTCGACGCGGGCTTTGCGCGCGCGGGCGGGCGGAGCCTGCAATTGTGCGGCACGGATCATCGTGTTCGCGCGCTGATCACATCGTCCCGCGTGCTGTGGCTTGGCGGCCATCCGGAGCGCGCGGTCGCAATCGCCCGGCAGGCCGTCGATACGGCGATGCGATCCGGCAAGCCGCTCGATACATGCTTCGCGCTGCTTTACACGACGCCGGTCCATCTGTGGTGCGGCCATTGGGATGCGGCGCGGGAAGTCCTCGACCAGCTCGCGAGCCATACGCACTGGCCCGTGCTGAAACCTTTCCACGCCGTCGCGCTCGCGATGCGGGGCGCCTTGCTGATCGGCTGCAAGGACGTGGAGCAGGGCACGGCAATGCTGTCCGACGCGTTGCAGAAAATGGCCGGCGAGCGACAGAACGTCGTGCGGACATTCATTGCATGCTGGGTGGCTGGCGGCCTGGTGGATACGGGGCGAGCCGACGAAGCACTCGCCATCATCCGCGCTGCCAGACGCGAGGCGGTGCGCGGCCAGGAGGCCGTGCATCTGCCGGAACTGTTGCGCGTGCAGGCGGAGGCGCTGATTGCGAAATCGCAGGCCAACCATGCGCGCGCCGTGCGTCTGCTGGTCCGGTCCTGCCGCATCGCACGCTGCCAGTCCGCACTCTCGTGGGAGCTGCGTTCGACCCTGACGCTGGCGCGCATCCTGGCCAGGCAGGGCGACAGCCGCCGGGCGCGGCGTCTGCTCGCGACGATCCATGACCGGTTCACCGAAGGTTTCGAGACGCTCGACCTGCAAGCCGCTGCCGCGATGCTGCGAGCGTTCGATCGCGCCGGTGACCGCCGCTCGCCAGCGGACGCGGCCTGACGACGGTCCGCGGGCGGCCACGCTTTGCGTGACAAAACATTCATGCTAGTGTGAGTGAATATCTGAATCGGGGCCCGCGCCGGCCATCACGGCGAGGGCCGCAGATGTACGCAACCGCGATGCCGGAGCGCGGCACGAGGCGAATCAGAAGGGGGCGCGTGATGGCGATCACCGTGATCCGTGCGATATGGGTCGCCGCACTGTGTGCCGGTGCGGTGCAGCTGCCAGCCGTCGCGTCACCGGTCGAGGAGGGTGCCGCGCCCGCGACGGACTACGGTCCCGATGCGAACTGGCTGTGCCGCGGGGCGCGCGCCGATGCCTGCGGGCAGGACCAGACGACGACGGTCATCGCCGCGGATGGAGGGATGACGCGCGAGGCCTTCACGCCGGCCGCCGATCCGCCGATCGACTGCTTCTACGTCTACCCGACCGTGTCGTTCGATCCCAGCGGCAACAGCGATCTCGTTCCCGGTCCGGAGGAGTACTTCGTCGTCCAGGCGCAGTTCGCCCGCTTCGCGGCGAAATGCCGCACGTTCGCGCCGATGTACCGCCAGGCGACGCTGACCGGCCTGCGCGCGCGCCTCGGTGGCAATACGAGCGAGCCGCCCGACAGGGCGCTCGCGTATGCCGACGTGCTCGCCGCATGGCGCCACTACCTGTCGCATGACAATCATGGTCGCGGTGTCGTATTGATCGGCCACAGCCAGGGGGCGCTCGTGCTGACGCAACTGATCAGCGAGGAGATCGACGGCAAGCCGATACAGGCGCAGCTGGTCTCCGCGATCCTGCTCGGCGTCAATGTCGTGGTGCCTGAGAATGCCGACGTCGGCGGAACGTTCCGCCACGTTCCGGCCTGCCGCGCGCCGACGCAGACCGGATGCGTGATCTCCTATGTCACCTTCCGCGACGGTGCTCCGCCGCCACCCGACGGACTGTTCGGTCGCGCGGTCCCGGCGCTGACACTGGCGCCGGTGGGCGACTCGCGTGCGCTGTGCACGAACCCGGCCGATCTCGCCGGCGGGCCGGCGCTGCTGCACAGCTATTTCCCGACCGTGGCAGAGCAATGGACGCCGCACGAGTACCCGTGGACCACACCGCCGCGGCCGATCGACACGCCGTTCGTTGCGACGCCGGGCTTGGTCAGCGCGCGGTGCGTCTCGGACGGCCCGGTCACGTATCTCGCGATCCGCGTCAACGCGCAGGAGGACGACGTGCGCACCCACGACATACCGGGCGACCTGATCCTCGGCAGCCGGCTGCGCCGCGACTGGGGCCTGCATCGCATCGACATGGCCGTCGCAATGGGTGATCTCGTCGATCTCGTCGGCCACCAGGCCGACGCCTATCTGGCGCGGCAACAGTAAACGGTCCCGCGGATATCCGTATGAGCGGACAACAGACCAAGGCCGGTGCGTCGATCGTCAAAGTGGCCGTCAGCGCGTCGGCCGCCGCGTCGATAGAGTGGTACGACTTCTTCATCTACGGCACGGCCGCCGCGCTGGTATTCCCGACGCTGTTCTTCCCCGCGGAGCTGCCGACGTTCGTCGCGCAGATCGCCGCGTTCAGCACCTTTGCGGTCGGCTTCATCGCGCGGCCGATCGGCGCGATGCTGTTCGGTCATTTCGGCGACCTGCTGGGACGCAAGCGGGCGCTGGTCGCGGCCCTGCTGCTGATGGGCGTGGCGACGACCTGCATCGGCCTGCTGCCCTCGTATCACCGCATCGGCATCGCCGCTCCGCTCGCGCTCGTCGTGCTGCGCTTCGCGCAGGGTCTCGCGGTCGGCGGCCAGTGGGGCGGGGCCGCGCTGATGGCGATCGAGAGCGCACCGATCGGCAAGCGTGGTTTCTACGGCAGTTTCGTGCAGATGGGCGTGCCGGTCGGGCTCGTGCTCGCCAATCTCATTTTCCTGCTCGTCAGCGAGGCCGTCTCGCCGCAGTCCTTCCACGCCTGGGGCTGGAGGATCCCGTTCCTGCTGAGCTTCGTGCTGGTGCTGATCGGCTTCTACGTGCAGTTCCATCTGCAGGAGCCGAGCGAATTCGAGAACGCGGCGTCCGCCGGCGCCGATGCAACGGGCGAGACCAGGAAGCTGCCGCTCGCCAAGGTGCTGTCCGGCCACCTGCCCGACGTGCTGCTGGCGGGCGGTGCCTTCATCGCCAACAACACCTGTTTCTACGTGGCGATCACCTGGATCGTCGCCTACGGCACCGCGAACCTGGGCATCCCGAAGGAGACGCTGCTGGCCGCGGTGATCATCGGCAGCGTGCTGATGATTCCGGTGCTGATCCTGTGCGGCGCGATCTCCGACCGGTTCGGCCGGCGGGGCATCTTCATGCTCGGCGCCGTGCTGGCGGGGCTGTGGGTGTTCGCGATGTTCCCGCTGGTCGAGAGCGGCTCACTGCTGCAGATCACGATCGCCGTCACCGTCGAAATGGGCCTGCTCAGCATGATGTACGGCCCACAGGCGGCGCTGTTCGCCGAGATGTTCCCGGTCGAGGTGCGCTATTCGGGTGCGTCGCTGGGGTACCAGGTCGGCGCGGTGTTCGGCGGCGGTTTCGCCCCGATCATCGCGACGGCCCTGTTCGCGAAGTTCGAGTCGACGTTGTCGATCGCGCTCTATCTGTGCGCGATGTGCGCGATCTCCTTCTTCAGTGTGTTCGCGCTAGGCATTCGGGCCGGAGCGTATCGCCGCGCACGCGGCCCGCAACCGGAGGCCTGAGCGTGCTGTCGCGCCGGCAGCTGCTGTGCGGCCTCGGCGCCGCCGGGCTCGCTCCGTTGCCGTTCGATATCGCATACGCGCGTCCGCATCCGCTGACGCGCATCGACCCGCGCTGGATCGTGTCCGAAAGCGAGGCGATCCGCTGGCACGGGATCAAGGACGAAAAGGGTCCGGCGCTCACCGGCAACGCCTCCTGGCGCCAGTTCCTCGCCTTCCTGGAAACGAAGCTCGGCGAGTACGGCTGCGTCGACATCCACCGATCGCCGTGGACGTTCACGCGCCTCGAGACCAGCACCTGGCCGGATGATTCCGGCTGGAGTCTCGCGGTCGGCGATCGACGCGTCGCGCTCGCGAACTTCGGCGCCAATTGCGGCCTGACGGGGCCGGCGGGCGTCACTGCGCCGCTGGTGCTCTGGGATCCGGACAACGAGCCCGACGTCGCCGGCCGGATCGTCGTCTATCGGCCGGTGCCGAGGCCCGAGATCCGGGCCGCTTTCAGCAACGGCGACTACGAGCGCACGACGCCGTTCGACAGTCACCCGGTGGAGGGCCGGCCCGTCCCGCAGGCCCAGGATGGCACCGGCTCGATTTCCGCGGCGGTGTGGGACGAGATGACCAGTACATCGGCCTTCATCCGCGATATCGCGGAGCGCGCGCCGGCGGGAGTCGTGTTCGCGATGAACCTGAACAGGGCCGCGACGGCCGGGCTGTACACGTTCCCGGTGCCGGATCACTATGGTTTTCCATCCGTTTATGTCGATCGGCTGGGCGGCGATGCGGTGATCGCCGACGCGCGTGCGCAGCGCACCGCGACGATCCGCGTCGCAGGCAGGCACGTGCAGTCGGAGGCCTGGCAACTGGTCGCCTGCCTGCCGGGCAGGGACTACGGCAGCGATCGGGACCAGCAGATCCAGTTGCGCACCCATACCGACGGGCCGTCGATCAGCCAGGACAACGGTGCCTTCGGCCTGCTTGGCATCATCAGATACATGTCGCAGGTCCCCAGGCGCGAGCGCCCAAGGACGCTGCTGCTGGAGTTCGACTGCCGGCACTTCATGCCGGGCGCCGAACGGCGCTGGGAGCATCAGGACTATTTCCGCAAATACCCGGACGCGCGCGCGAAGGTCGTCGCGCTGGTCGCGATGGAGCACCTCGGCCAGATCGAATATGTCGCCGACGGTGAAGACATCAGGCCGAGTGGCCGTTCGCTGCCGACCTGGATCTATGCGAGCGGCAACGAACGCATGATCGCCGAGGCGTATCGCGCGGCCGTCGACCATCGGCTGCGCTCGGCGGTGATCCGCTCTCCGGGGCGCCCGGGTGTGCACGGCGGATCCCAGGGACCCTGGTACGGGATGTCGCGACAGGGCTCGCTGCTCGGGCTGCCGACCTACGGCGTGCAGGGCGATCTCGGCGCCTACTGGGCGTTCTCCGGGCGGATGGATCGTTTTGACGCCCGCTCGTTCACGCGGCAGGTGGCCGCGTTCGCGCAGCTGACCGGTTTCCTGATGACCGCGGATCCCGCCACGCTCGAGCTGCTGCCTGCCGGAGACGTGACACCCCGCCTGTAGCCGCCGGCGCCGGATCCTCGCGTGCGGCGTGCTGATGCGCATTCGAAGGACCCGTCCGCGATTGCGGGTATGCTCCAGCTCCATGCGAATCCTGATCGGTGTCCTCGGCCTCGTCCTGCTCACCGCCTGCACGGATCACGGCGCGCAAGCTCCCGCGACGACAGCCGGGCCGCCGTCATCCGCCATCATTGCCAGCGAGCGCGATGAGGCATTGCTGGCCGCCGCGACCGCCGAAGCGCCGGCTGCGCTTGCCACCCTCGAGCGCCTCGTCAACATCGAGACCGGCACCGAGGACGAGGTCGGCATGGCCGCGATGAGCGATCTGCTGGAACAGGAACTGCGTGCGCGCGGCTTCGACGTCACGCGGCATCCGACGACCGGTGGGCGCGAGGGCCGGGCCAGTGTCGGCGAGAACATCGTCGGCCGCCTGCACGGCGAGGGCGGCCGAAAGCTGCTGTTGATGGCGCACATGGACACCGTCTACCCAAGGGGCGGTCTCGCTGCCGCGCCGTTTCGCGTCGATGACAATCGGGCCTACGGACCCGGCATCGCGGATGCGAAGTCCGGGATCGCCGTGATCCTGCACGCCGTCAAATTGCTCGAGGCGCGCAAGTTCACCGGCTTCGATACGCTCACGGTGCTGTTCAATACCGACGAGGAACAGGGATCGTCGGGTTCCAGCGCCCTGATCGGGCAGCTGGCCGGCGAGAGCGATGCCATCTTTTCGTTCGAGCCCACCGGCGTTCAGCCGGAAGGCCTGACCTACGGTACTTCCGGCATCGGTTCGGTGATCGCCACTGTCACGGGACGATCGGCGCATGCCGGCGTCGCGCCGGAGCTCGGTGCGAATGCGCTCGTCGCCGCCGCCGATTTCGTGCAGCGTACGCAGGATCTCGACCAGGGCCCCGGCAGGTTGCGCTTCAACTGGACCATCGCACGCGCGGGCGCCGTCCGCAACATCGTCCCGAACAGCGCGACACTGGAGGCGGACGTGCGCTACCCGACGAACGAATCGTTCGGGCCGCTGGTGGCCGAGGTCAGGCGCCTGGCCGTGCAGCCTGGCGTCGAGGGAACGACGATCGACGTCGTGACCGATCCGGGACGCCCGGCATTCACGGCCGATGAGGCGGGCAGGGCGCTGATCGCCAGGGCGCGCGGCATCTATGACAGCCTCGGTCACGAGCTGCCCGTCGCGCCGATCATCGGCGGCGGCACGGATGCCGCCTTCGCCGCACGTTCGGGAAAGCCCGTGATCGAAGCGCTGGGGCTGCCCGGATACGGCTACCACACCAACGATGACGAGTACGTGCTCGTCGATGCGATACCGCGCCGGCTCTACCTCGCCGCGCGCATGATCATGGACGTCGCGCAGGCGCAGTAGGGCCTCACGGCGGGGCGACGGCCCCGGGCCAGTAGTGGCTGTCCGGCGTCGGGCGCTTGCCGAAGATGGCCTGGCCGATGCGCACGACGGTCGCGCCTTCCTCGATCGCCGCCTCGAAGTCGCCGGTCATGCCCATCGAAAGCCCGCTCATGCCCGGGTGGCGCCTGACGGTTTCGTCGCGCAGCGCGCGCAACCGCACGAAGCAGGGCCGGACCCTGGCCATGTCGTCGCTGAAGAGCGCCAGCGTCATCAGCCCGCGCGGCTTCAGGCGCGTAAACTCACCGAGCGCATCGACGAACGGCAGCAGCGCATCCGGATGCAGGCCGAACTTGCTCGCCTCGCCGGACGTGTTGACCTGCACATGGACGTCGAGAAAGCGGTCCTCGCTCGCGAGCCGCCGGTCGAGCATTTCAGCGAGTCGCAGGCTGTCGAGCGCCTGGAACTCGCGGGCGAAGCGCGTCAGGTACTTCACCTTGTTCGTCTGCAGATGCCCGACGATGCTCCAGTCGATCGCGAGGTCTGCGAGCTGCTCGTGCTTCGAGCCTGCTTCCTGGATCTTGTTCTCGCCGAAATTCGTGATGCCGGCCGCGTGGGCGTAGCGCAGGATGTGGGCCGGCACGGTCTTCGTGATCGGCAGCAGTCGCACGGAGGCGCGATGGCGGCCCGCGCGCGCGCAGGCGGCGGCGATGCGCTGCTCGACCGCGCCGAGGTTGGTGCGAAACGTCGCCAGTGGATCGGGCCCGAAGCGGGCGATGTCGGCGGCTGAAAGCGCTGTGTCGTCGTCTGTGTTCGTCATCCGTAGTCCCGTATTGCCTAGAACGCGCTCTTGACCGTGCCGCCGTCGGCGCGCAGCGCCGCGCCGGTCGTGGCGGATGCAAGCGGGCTGGCGATGAACGCGACGAAGTGGCCGATCTCGTCCGGGTGTCCGAAGCGTTTCAGCAGCGACGTCGGGCGACGCTCGGTGAAGAACTGGCGCTCGACGTCTTCCCATGGCCGCCCATCCGCGGCCTTGCCGCCCGGCGGCCGTGCGCGCGTCGGCCCGGGCAGCACGCTGTTCACGGTGATCTTCGTGCCGGCGGTGGCTTCCGCGAGCCCGCGCGCCACGGCGATCTGCGCGGCCTTGGTCATGCCGTACTGGATGCTGTCGGGCGGAATGTGGTACGCGCTCTCGCTCGATATGAAGATGATGCGCCCCCAGTCGCGTTTGCGCATGCCGGGCAGGTACAGGCGCGACAGCCGCACGCCGCTCATCACGTTGAGCTCGATGAGCCGGTACCAGTCCTCGTCGGTGGTCTGCTCGAAGGGCCGCGCGCCATAGCTGCCGACGTTGTTCACGAGAATCTCGACGTCCGGGAAGGCCGCGTGGATGGCGCTCGCACCATCGGCCGTCGACATGTCCGCGGCGAAGCCCTGCGCCGTACGGCCGGTCTCCTTGCGCAGCCTTTCGATGGCCGCATTCACGCCGGCCTCGCTGCGCCCGTTGACGATGACGTCGGCACCTTCATCGAGCAGTGCCTTCGCGATCGAGTAGCCGATCCCCGAAGTGCTGCCGGTGACCAGCGCGCGCCGACCTTCCAGTTGCAGGTCGAGCGCGTGGGCGCTGACGCAGGACAGCCCGATACAGAGCAGCAGCACGAGATGGCGCATGAGTCAGTCCTCCATTCCGGAAACATCCTGACGCCGCTCGAGGACTTCGATGCGCTCGAGCAGTTCGATCGCGAGCGCCGCGCCGGCGACGTTGACGCCGAGGTCGCGCCGCAGCCGCACCGCGAGCTGCGCACGTCGCAGCGAGGGCCCCACGAATTCCCGCCCGGCCGATGTCCGGGTTTCGAGCACGCCTTCCTGTACCAGTTCGAGAATGAACTGCCGCTCCACCGCGCAGAGACGGCAGAGCTCGTCCACGCCGAGCGGGCCTTCCTCCTCGACGATCCGACCGACGGATACCGACAGGCTTTGCGTGCTCATGATCCTGCTCCGAGGGATGATCGCGGGTTGAACGGTACGGCTGCCGCGAAAGCTTCGTACGCTGCGCGCGCCGTCGCGGTGTCGGCCGGCGGCAGCGCGATCTGCAGCGTGGCATAGAGATCGCCCGGAGGCCGCGCAGGCAGCCCCTTGCCGCGCAGCCGCAGACGGGTACCTGCGCGTGAACCCGGCGGAATCTGCATCGCCACCGACCCGTCGGGCGTCGGTACCGTCACCGATGCACCCAACGCCGCTTCCCAGGGCGTGACGGGCAGATCGAAATGCAGGTCGCGGCCGTCGGGCCGGTAGAGGCGGTGCGGCGCGAAGCCTACTTCGAGCAACAGGTCGCCGGCCCGGGTTTCGCCGGGCAGTTTCTCGCCCTGGCCGGCAAGCCGGATGTGCTGCCCGGCCTGGATGCCGCGGGGAATCTTCACGTTGAGCGTACGCTCGCGCAGCCGGGGCCTGCCGTCCTGTCCGACTTCGGGAACGCGCAAGGTCAAGGTGCGCGTGCCACCCTCGAGCGACGCCTCGAGATCGATGATCACGCGCGCATGATGATCCGCGCCCCGCCCGCGCGGCGCGCTGCGGCCCATCGTGCTCGCGCGGCCGAACAGGGTCTCGAAGAACTCGCTGGGATCGCCTTCGAAGACGAAGCCTCGCCCATCGTCACCCGCCTGGCCCGCGCCGCCGCCGAATTCGAACCCGGCACCCCAGTCCGGCGGCGGACGGAACGGCTCGCCGGGGCGGGGCCCGCTGCCGAGCTGGTCGTAGGCGGTGCGCCTGGCCGGGTCGCGCAGCACTTCATACGCTTCGCCGACTTCCTTGAAGCGCGCCTCGGCGTCCGGTTCCTTGCTCACGTCCGGGTGGTAACGGCGCGCGAGTCTGCGATAGGCCTGCTTGATCTGCTCGGCCGTGGCGTCGCGCGCGACGCCCATGATCGCGTAATAGTCCTTGAACTCCATCGATCCACATCCGGCGGTGTGATGCCGTCCAGTGTATCGCTTAATGCTATGGTCGCCGTATCCATGGGTGGGGCAGGCATGAACGAACTTCCGCCGCCACGGCTCGCGCGCTGGCCGGAAGGCGCGATTTTCACCGTCGGACACTCGACGTTGCCGATCGGACGTTTCGTCGCGCTGCTGCAGACCTACGGCATCGGGCAACTCGCGGACATCCGCACCGTGCCCCGCTCGCGTCACAACCCGCAGTTCAACGCCGACACGCTGCCGCACAGCCTGGCGGAGGCGCGGATCGCCTATGTCCCGATGCCGGCGCTCGGGGGCCTGCGCCGGCCGCGCGCGGATTCACCGAATACCGGCTGGCGAAACAAGAGCTTTCGCGGCTATGCCGACTACATGCAGGGGGCGGCGTTTCACGACGCCATCGGCGAGCTCATCGCGACGAGTGCGCGGCAGCGCACGGCGATCATGTGCGCCGAAGCCGTGCCGTGGCGCTGCCATCGTTCGCTGGTGGCGGACGCGCTCGGCGTGCGCGGCGTGGCCGTGATCGAGATTCTGTCGGCAGGCAGTTACCGGATGCACGAGCTCACGCCTTTCGCGCGGGTCGACGGGACGTCGCTCACCTACCCGGGCGACCAGGCCCGTCTGTTCTGAATCATTGATCCGGCAGCGTGGGCGCGGAGCTTACGTTGCTGGTTATCATCCGCTAGTCTGCCAAGAAATGGTTTGCGACCATGACGGATCCTCAGGCAACGACATCCGACGCGCTCGTCATCTTCGGCCTCACCGGTGACCTCGCGTTCAAGAAGATCATTCCGGCGATCGCGGGTCTCGTGCATCGCGGGCGTCACACGGGGCGCGTGCTCGGCGTCGCGCGCGACGAGTGGAGCGCCGTGCGGCTGACCGAGCGTGTCTGCGCGAGCCTGCGCGCGCAGGGCGAGGGCTACGATGAGGCGGCGGCGAAAGCGCTCGCGGCGCGCATCCAGTACGTCGCCGGCGATTACCGGGACGCCGCCACGTTCCGCCGGCTGAAGGACGCGCTCGACGGCGCGCGCGCGCCGCTCTTTTATCTTGCGATCCCGCCAAGCCTGTTCGGCGAGGTCGTCGCGCATCTCGGCGCGTCGGGTTGCGCGGGCGAGGCGGCTCGGGTCGTCGTCGAGAAGCCGCTCGGCCGCGATCTCGTCTCGGCGCAGGCGCTCAATCGCCATCTCGCGCAGGTGTTCGACGAGCCGCGCATCTTCCGCATCGATCATTTCCTCGGCAAGGAGCCGGTGCAGAACCTGATCTACTTCCGCTTCGCGAACCGCTTCCTCGAGCCGATCTGGAACCACGAACACGTCGCGAGCGTGCAGCTGACGATGGCGGAGTCTTTCGGCGTCGAGGGTCGCGGGCGTCTCTACGAGGAGCTCGGCGCAGTCCGCGACGTCGTGCAGAACCACCTGCTGCAGGTCGTGACGCTGCTCGCGATGGAGCCGCCGGCGCGATACGCCAGCGGCGCGTTGCGCGATGCCAAGGTCCGGGTGCTCGAGGCGATCGCGCCGCTCGAGGCCTCGCATGTCGTGCGCGGCCAGTACGCCGGCTATCGCGACGAGCCGGGCGTCGCGCAGGACTCGAACGTGGAAACCTACGTGGCGCTGCGCTTCGGCATCGACACACCGCGCTGGCGCGGCGTGCCGTTCCTCGTGCGCGCCGGCAAGGGCATGGCGGTCACTGCGACGCAGGTGAGCGTGCGGCTGCATGCGGCGATGCCGCGGCTGTTCGACGCCGCGCCCGACGATCCGAATCACCTGCGCTTCCGGCTCGGCCCCGACCGTGTATCGATCGGTCTTGGCGTGCGCACCAAGGCGCCGGGCGAGGAGATGCGCGGCCGCGACGAGGAGCTGCTGATGTGTGACGAGGACACCGGCTCGATGAGTGCCTACGAGCGCCTGATCGGCGACGCGCTGCGCGGCGATCCGTCACTGTTCGCGCGCCAGGATTCGATCGAGGCGGCGTGGCGCATCGTCGATGGCGTGGCGGCGGGTGCGCGCGGTGCGGACGGCGCGCCGCAGGTCTACGCGCGCGGCAGCTGGGGACCGGACAGCCGTGCGCTGGCCGCCGACATCGGCGGCTGGGTCGATCCGGGCACGGGCTGCTGACGGCATGGACTGGGTGACCGGCGAAGACGTCGCGACCACCGAGCGGGCCGCCGCGGAATTCATCGCCACGCGGCTGCGCGAGGCGATCGCGGCCCGCGGGCGCGCCATGCTCGCGGTCAGCGGCGGGCGCACGCCGTGGAACATGTTCGGGCGGCTGGCGGATTGCGCGCTCGAATGGAATGCCGTGCATCTGTTCCAGGTCGACGAACGCATCGTCCCCGCCGACGACGATGCGCGCAACTGGAAGCATCTGCTCGCGACGCCGCTCGCCGCCCGCATCCCGCCGGCGCAGCGCCATCCGATGCCGGTCGAGGTCGATGATCCGGAGCTTGCGGCGACGCGCTACGCCACGACGCTCGCCGCGGCCTGCGGCGATCCGCCGGTACTCGACGTCGTGCATCTCGGCATCGGCGACGATGGCCACACGGCCTCGCTGTTCGCCGGCGATCCGCTGCTGGATGAGGCCGCGCGCGACGTCGGCGTGAGCCTGCCGCGCGAGGGCATCCGGCGGATCACGCTGACGCGCCCGGCGCTCGACCGCGCGCGCCACGTCGTGTGGTTCGCGCTCGGTGCCGCGCGCCAGCGGGCGGTCGCGCGCCTGTTCGCCGCTGACCGGTCGATTCCGGCGGGTCGCGTGGCACGCGAGCGTGCCACCTGCTTCACGGATCCGGCGGCGGCGCCTTAGGCGGCAGCGCATGGCCGCCGAAGGCATTGCGCACGAGCGCGAGCAGCCGCGCGCCGAAGTCGTCGGCGCCCTGTGACGCGAAGCGCGCCATCAGCGCCGCGCTGATCACCGGTGCCGGTATGCCGAGATCGATCGCTTCGTGTGCGGTCCAGCGCCCTTCGCCCGAGTCGGCGATGCGGGCGCCGACTTCCTCCAGCGCCTCCGGCTTCGCGAGCACGCCGGCGGTCAGATCGAGCAGCCAGGAGCGGATCACGGTGCCATGGCGCCATGCTTCGGCGATCTCGCCGAGCGGCAGCTCGAGGTCCTTGCGCGCGGCGAGCAGCGCGAAGCCCTCGGCATAGGCCTGCATCAGGCCGTATTCGATGCCGTTGTGGATCATCTTGGTGAAATGGCCCGCGCCGCAGGGGCCGCAGTACACCCAGCCCCGATCGGGCGTGGGCGCCAGCACGCGCACGAGCGGCAGGATCGCCTCGAAGTGCGCGCGCCCGCCGCCGACCATCAGCCCATAGCCCTCGTCGAGTCCCCAGATGCCGCCGGATACACCGGCGTCGAGGAAACCGACGCCCTGCGCGGCGAGCAGCGCGCCACGACGCTGCGAGTCGCGATAAAACGCATTGCCGCCGTCGATCACGAGGTCGCCGGCGCCGAGCCGCGCACCGAGCGCCGCGACGTTCTGCTCGGTCGCCTCGCCGGCCGGCACCATCAGCCAGACGATGCGCGGCGAGGGCAGGGCCTCGAGCAGGGCCTCGAGCTGCGCCGCGACGGCGATGTTCGGCTCGCCTGCGAGGGCGGCGCGCTCCGCCGCGCCGAGGCTGTAGCCGGTGACCTGGATGCCGCCGCGCGCGAGCCGGCGCGCCATGTTGCCGCCCATGCGGCCGAGGCCGATCAGACCGATGTGCATGCGGCGATGATACCCCCTCCATTTGCCATAACGCGAAGCGGCACACATTGCCGGCGCCGCGGCCGCACATGCGTTAGATTTGCGCTCTTGAGCAGTGAACGGACAACAGGGGGTATCGTCGCGATGGTCGCGGTCGCCGCGTGGCTCGGCGCCGCCGCTGTCGCCGAGACACCGGCCGCGGTGCATCCCGCCCAGGCCCTGATCGAGCAGGGCGCCATCGCGATGCGTTCCGATCCCGAGGCGAGCCGGCGCGATGCACAGGCCGCGCTCGCGGCACTGAAGCTGCAGCCCGATGCCGATCTCGAAATCCGCGCGCGGCTGCTGTTGTGCGACTACCAGTCCGAGCGCAACCAGGCGGCGGTCGACGCGGAAGTGGCCGCGATCGAGGCGCTGCTGCCGAAGGCGCGGCGGACCGGCCTGCGCGCCGGCCTGCTCGTCTGCCAGGGCGAGATGAACGAGACGCTCGGCAACAACGCGCAGGCGCTCGCCTACTACGAACAGGCGGTGCGGGTCGCCTCCGAGGCGCACGACGATGAAATGATCGCCGGCGCGCTGTTCTCGCGCGGTTACGTGCTCGGCCTGCAGGGCGAGTACGCGCGCGGGCTCGCGGACCTGCGCCGCGCGCAGGGGCTCTACGAGACGCTCGGCATGCAGCACCACGCGCTGACCGCGATGAACGGCGTGGCGATCCTCTACAACCGCATGGGCGATTACGAGCAGGCGCGCGACATCTACACGGCCGCGCTCGCGGCGCAGCGCAACGCGCACATGCTGCGCGAACAGGGCGTCACGCTGCACAATCTCGGTCGCGCGCACGAATACCTGCAGGAATGGCCCGAGGCGCGGCGCGCGTTCACCGAGTCGCTGGCGATCCAGCGCGAGATCCACTATCCGCGCGGCGAGGCCTACGCGCTGCGCGGGCTCGCGGCCGTCGACAACGGGCTCGGCAACTGGCGCGGCGCGCTCGACACGCTGAACCGGGCCTCGAAGCTGCAGGCCGCGACGCCCGATGCCCGGCTGCGCGCGCAGATCGATCTCGCCCGCGGCACGGCGCTGCGCGGTCTCGGGCGCGACGACGAGAGCGTGGTCGCGCTGCGCTCGGCGATCGAGGTGCTGCGGGGCGGCGATGCGCGCAGCGAGCTGGCCGCCGCCTACACCGAGCTGGCCGCCGCCGAGGCGGCGCGCGGCGACTGGCGCGGCGCCTACACGCAGCTGATGCTCGCGCGCCAGGTCAGCGAGCGGCTGCTGCGCAACCAGATCGACCAGCGGTTCGCGACCCTGCGCGTCGAGTTCGACACGGCGGCCAAGGAAGCCGAGAACGCACTGCTGCTGCGCGACAACCGCGCCAGCGAGCAGGCCCTCGCGCAGAGCCGTGCGGTGCGCCGGCTGCAGGCGGTCGTGATCGCGCTCGGCGCGTTGCTCGTGCTGCTGCTCGCGGCATTCGCGATCCACCAGCGGCGCGCCTCGCAGCGCATGCATCGGCTCGCGCTGACCGACGAGCTGACCGGCGCGCAGAATCGCCGCGGCGTGCTCGGGCGCCTCGCCGAGACGCTCGCGGCGGAGCAGGCCGGTCCGTGCACGATCCTGATCACCGACATCGATCACTTCAAGGGCATCAACGACCGCTACGGCCACGCGACCGGCGACGAGGTGCTGAAGATCATGGCAGGCGCAGTGCGCGATGCGCTGCGTGAGCCGGCGTTCTTCGGGCGCCTCGGCGGCGAGGAATTCCTGATCGTGCTGCCCGATACCGCGCTCGGCGAGGGGCGCATGACGGCCGAGCGCATGCGCGAGCGCGTCGCCGCGGTCGACCTGTCACACATCTGCCCGGTGCGCCGGCGCATCACGGTCAGCATCGGCGTCACCGTCGCGACCGCCGGCGACACGCCGAGCACGATGCTGCAGCGGGCGGACGAGGCGCTGTACGCGGCCAAGCGCGCCGGGCGCAATGCCGTGCGCGTGTGCCCGCCGGGCGGCGGGTCAGCGCCGTTCGCGGATGGCGCGCAGCGCGATGCGATCGATCAGGCGGGGAGCGAAGAGCTTCAGAGCGCGTCCGGCCCGCCCGCGTAGCGAAGTGACCAGCAGGCGATCGCGCCTCGCCATCGCGCGGTGCATGCGACGCGCACACTCCTCCGCCGTCATGATGCGCCCGACCTGCAGCGGGTTCCTGCCGAGCGGTTTGCCGTCGGGACCGACCGTGCGCTCGTGGATCTCGCTCAGTACGAAATCCGGCGCGACGATCGTCACGTCGACGCCGTCGGCGGCGATCTCGATGCGCAGCGATTCGTAGAAGCCGACGACGGCATGCTTGCTGGCCGCGTAGGCGGTGCGTTCGGGCACGCCGGTGAGCCCGGCGACGCTCGCGACCGCGACGATCAGGCCGCGGGCACGGCGCAGGTGCGGCAGCGCCGCTGCGGTCAGCCAGACGTTGCTGTGGAAATTGAGCCGCATCAGCTGCTCGAAGATGCCGAGGTCGGCGAGCGCGTCGAACCGGCTCCACATCGTGCGACCGGCATTGCACACCAGCACGTCGAGCCGGCCGCAGCGCTCGACCGCGAATGCGATCAGCGCCTCGCAGGCGGCGCGGTCGGTCACGTCGACGACCCGCGTGTGCGCGATCGCGCCCAGCGCGCGCGCCGCCGCTGGAAATCCGGATCGCCACCCGTGCGCCGGCTCGCTATCCTAGCGGCAATGTCCATCACTCCAGGCCGGGTGCAGTCGATCGCGCCCGGCGTGCACCGCCTGCTCGCGCCCAATGCCTCGATGATGACGGGGCCGGGCACCAATACCTGGCTGCTCGGCGATCCGCCGGTCGCGGTGCTCGATCCGGGTCCGGACCTGCCGGCGCATCTCGATGCGATCCTCGCCGCGGCTCCCGCCCTCGAGGCGATTTTCGTCACGCACACGCACGCCGATCACTCGCCCGCCGCGGCGCCGCTCGCCGCGCGCACCGGCGCGCAGCTGATCGGCCGGCCGCCGCCGGACGATGGCCGGCAGGACCTGAGCTTCGTGCCGCAGGTCGTGCCGGCGCGCGATCAGGTCTTCGACGTCGGCGGGCGCCGGCTGCGCGCGATCGACACGCCCGGCCACGCATCGAACCACGTCTGCTGGCTGCTCGAGGACGAGCGGCTGCTGTTTTCCGGTGATCACATCCTCGAGGGCGTCACGCCCGTGATCCTGGTGCCGGACGGCGACATGACGGCCTATCTCGAAGCGCTCGAGCGACTCAAGACCTACGCGCCGCGCGCGATTGCCCCCGGCCACGGGCGCGTGCTCGACTCGCCGCTGCGCGAGATCGGGCGGGTGATCGCGCATCGCCACGCACGCGAGGCGCGCGTGCTCGCGGCACTCGGGGCGCTCCGGCAGGCGACGCTCGACGAGCTGCTCGGGCCCGTCTACGCCGACGTGCCACGCGAGCGCCACGCGCTCGCGCGCCTGACGCTCGAGGCGCATCTCGACAAGCTCGAATGCGACGGCCGGGTGCGCCGCGCGGGGGACCTCTGGCATGTCGTCTGAGGCTCGCGGTACGCGCCAGCTCGAAGTGCAACTGACGCATGTCGATCTCGATCGCGGCGGGCGTGCCGTGCTGCGCGACATCGACTGGCGCATCCGGCCCGGTGAGCGCTGGCTGCTGTTCGGCGCGAACGGCGCGGGCAAGACGCAGCTGCTGAAACTGGTCGCCGGTGCCGTGTGGCCCAAGCCCACCGGCCGCGGCCAGCGCCGCTACCGGCTCGCCGGTCAATGGCAGCACACGCCGCAGGAGGCGCTCGGGGAGATCGCGTATCTCGGCCCGGAACGCCAGGACAAGTACCAGCGCTATGGCTGGAACACGACCGTCGAGCGCGTCGTTGCGACCGGGCATTTCCGCACCGATCTGCTGCTCGATCGTGTCGATGCGGCGGCGCGCCGGGCCGTGCGCCGCGCACTCGCGACGCTCGACATCACGCGGCTCGCGCCGCGGCGGTTCCTGACACTCTCGTACGGCGAGCGCCGCCTCGTGCTGATCGCGCGCGCACTCGCATCGCGTCCGCGGCTGCTGCTGCTCGACGAATTGTTCACGGGACTCGACACTGCCTATCGCGAACGGGTGCGCGCATGGCTCGAAAAAACCTCGCGCTCGAGCCGCCCGTGGATCCTCGCGGCGCACCGCGAAGCCGACATTCCGCGCGCTGCGACCCATGCCCTGGTGCTCGATCGCGGCCGCATCGTCTATCGCGGCGCGATCGCGCGGGCGCCGCTCGCGGCATGGTTCGCCCGTCGCAGGCTCGATCGCCCGCGGCCGCCGGCGCGGACGGGTCGCGTGCTTGCGCGGCTGAGCCGGGCCGACGTGCATCTCGACGGCAGCCAGGTGCTGCACGGCATCGATTTCGAGTTGCGGGCCGGCGAGTGCTGGGTCCTGCACGGCGCCAACGGCTCCGGCAAGACCACGCTGCTGCGCACGCTCTATGGTGACCATGGCGTCGCGAGCGGCGGCACCGTGTATCGCGACGGCATCGAACCCGGCGTCGCGCTCGAGACGTTCAGGCTGCGGGTGGGCCTCGTCGCGCCACATCTGCAATCGGATCATCCGCTGCAGCTGAACGTCGCCGAGGTCGTGCAGTCCGGCGCACGCGCGAGTATCGGGCTCGCGTGGCGCGCGAGCGCGCGTGAGCGCACGGCCGCGGATGCGGCGATGCGCGAGTTCGGCGTGCGACGGATCGCCGCGCGCACGCTCGCCGAGCTCTCGTACGGGCAGTCGCGCCGCGTGCTGTTCGCGCGCGCGGCCGTCGGGCGTCCGGACCTGTGGCTGCTGGACGAGCCGTTCTCCGGGCTCGACCCGCCGACGCGCGCGGCGCTGCTGCGCGCGCTCGAGCGGCGGGCCGCGCGCGGCGCGGCACTCGTGATCGCCACGCACCATCGCGACGAATGGCCGTTGATGGCGACACACGAACTCGAGCTGCGCCGCGGGCGTATCGTCTATCGGGGAAGGAGACGCGAATGACGACGATGGCCTCGCGGGCGATCCTGCTCGCGTTGGTGCTACTGCTGGCCGCCTGCCCGTCGCGCGAAGGGGTGACGCCGATGCTGCCGGTCGCGGGCGGCAACATGCCGTCGCTGCCGCCACTGCCGGCGCAGGACGCGCACATCGAAGCCGCGGCACTCGAGGCGGCGGCCATCGCGGCGTCCGGATCGGGGGCCGATGCGCTGCTCATCGCGCGCAACGGCCACCTGCTGCTCGAGCGTTACTGGCACGGGACCCGCGGCGCGACGCATGTCGACGCCGGCGCCTGGCAGGGCCTGATCGATGACCTGCTGGTCGGCGCGCTGGTGAACGACCACGAACCGATCGACACCGAAACGCCGCAGTCGCGTGCCGCGATCGTCGCGGCGGCCGGCATGCCCTACGAGGCGTACCTCGCCAGGCGGCTATGGCGCCCGATCGGCGCGGCCGACGCCGTGCTCGTGCCGGATCTCAGGGCCGCGCAGGCCGACTGGCTGCGTGTCGGCGAAATCCTCGCGAACGATGGCGTCTACCAGGGCGAGGAGATCGTGCGGCCCGGCTGGGTGGCGCGCGTGCTCGAGCGGCGCGCGGCGGCGCATGCTGCGACGACCGCAGTCTCGCTGCGCGGGCTGTATCGCCTGCCCGGTGCCGACGGCGCGGTACTGTGGGTTGCACCCGCGTTGCGTCTCGTGATCCTGCGGACCGGCGCCGCCGCAGCCGACGACCGCGGCGACGCCGATGCGGCCATCGCCGACTACGTGCTGCGAGGTGTCACCGACCGGCCGCACGTGCCGGGCGAGCCGACCGGGATGCCCGCTCCGGCGACGCTGGTGCCGGCGCATTGACTCGCAGTATCCACCCAGGGAAATCCACTTGAAGCCACTGCTGACCCTGTTCATCGTCTGCGTGATCGACGTGCTCGGTTTCGGCGTCATCGTGCCGCTGATTCCGTACATGGGCACGCGCTTCGCGGCCTCGCCGGCGGTCATCACCGCGATACTCGGCACGCATGCGCTGTGCCAGCTGATCGCCGCGCCGGTGTGGGGCCGCCTCAGCGATCGTTTCGGGCGGCGCCCGATCCTGCTGTACTCGCTCGCGGGCGCCTGCGTGTCCTACGCGATGCTCGGCTTCGCGCCGAACATCGAGTGGATCTTCGCCTCGCGCGTGCTCGGCGGCCTGATGGCGGGCAATATCTCCGCGGCGATGGCCTACGCGTCCGACGTCAGCGCGCCCGAGGATCGTGCCAAGGCGCTCGGCGTCGTCGGCGCGGCGATCGGCGTCGGCTTCATGCTCGGGCCGGCGGTCGGCGGCCTGCTCGCCGGCGAGAACCTGGCGACCGCGAGCTTCGTGCGTCCGGCACTCGTCTCGATGGCGCTGAGCCTCGGCGCGATGCTGCTGATCACGCTGTATCTGCCCGAGAGCCACACGGCGGAGCACCGCGCGCAGCTCGCGCGCGATGCGCAGCCGCGACGCTCGCCGCTCGCGCTGCTGCGCATGCTGCCGGCGCTGCGCTACGTGACGCTCGCCGCGCTGCTGATCGCGATCGCGCAGGCGATCCTCGAGTCGATCTTCGCGCTCTGGGCGCTCGCGCGCTTCGGCTACGGTCCGCGCACCGTGGGCCTGCTGATGCTCGTGCTCGCGTTCGTGCCGGTGACCATGCAGGGCGGCTTCGTGCGCTGGCTCGTGCCGCGTTTCGGCGAGTATCGCGTCGCCTGGGGGGGGATCGCCGCATTCGTCGCGGGCCTCGCGATCGCGGGCGTCGCGCCCGGCATCGGGGTCGCGATCTTCGGCCTTGCGATCGCCGGCGCCGGCTCCGGTGCGTTCAATCCGTCGGGCTCCGCGCTCGCCTCGAAGCAGGCGGGCGGCGGCAACCGCGGCAGCGTGCTCGGCACTTACCAGTCGAGCAGCAGTCTCGGGCGCGTGATCGGGCCGTTCATCTCGGGCGCCGTGTTCGCCCGGTTCGGGGCCGGAGCGCCGCTGCTGCTCGGTGCGCTGATCGCGCTGCCCGCGGCATTCGCGATTCTCGCCTCGAAGCGCCGTGCCGGCTGAGCGCGCCGTCCGGAGCGCGGTCGGCGGGCGTCGCGCGGGCGCGATATGCTCTGCGCGTCCCTTCGATCGATCGAGGAACGAGTCATGACCGAATCGACGCTGAAACCGCTCGCGACCGGCGATGTATTCGTTGCCGCCACCGAACTGAACGACCCGCTCGACGATCACGCGGGCCGCGGCCGCATCCTGCAGTACGACGCGAACCTGCGCCCGAAGGGCGTGCTGTGGCTCGACATGACCTCGCATCTGGTCGGCGGACTCGCCTTCGATGCACGCGGTGTGCTGTGGGCCTTCGATTCGCATGCCTTCGTCGTGCTCAACATCCACCCGGACGGCCGCGTGCAGTTGCGCGACGACCTGCCGGCAAGGGCGTTCTCGCACGTCAGCTTCGCGAAGGACGGTTCGTTCTACCTCGGTGAGCATCTGGTCGGCGATTCGGTCCGTCCGGAGATCGCGGCGCGCATGCGCACGAAGCTGGCCTTCTTTCCGGGCGGCGACCGTTTCGGCGACGGCCATGTCTGGCATTTCTCGGCCACGGGTCATCTGCTGCGCGAGCTCGCGACGCAAACCCACGGCGGCATGGGCGGCTTCCTCGGCGTCACGGGCTCGGCGCTGTCACCCGACGGCCGCACGCTCGTCTACTGTTCCGAAACCGGTCCGCGCCTGATGCGCTACGACGTCGTGCACGATCGCCAGCTGCCGGACCTGCAATCGTTCCAGCCGCCGTTCCAGGGGCCGCCGGAGATGTTCTTCGGCATCGCCTACGGCCCGGACAAGCTGCTGTACGTGCTGCGCGGCGCGCGCATCGATGTCGTCAACGATGCCGGGCAGACGCTGCGCTCGCTGCCGCTCGAAGGCTTCGGCTGGGCGACGATCGCGATCGCGCCCGATGGCCGGCATGCCTACGTCGGCAACTTCCTCGAGGGCCGCGTCGCCAAAGTGGCGCTGGCCAGCGGTGCGACCGTCGCGGCGGCGACCACCGGGCAGCCCCGCGCGCTCGCGGGCGTCGTGGTCTACGGTGGCCGCTCGAAGTCCGGTGCGGTGGTGACGAAGAAGAGGGCGGCGTCGGGCAGGAAGGGCGCAGCCCGCGCGAAGGCGCCTGCGAAGAAGCCGCGCGCCGCGGTGAAGAAGCGGGCGGCGAAGAAACGGGGGGCCGCGAAGAAGCGGGTGGCCGCGAAGAAAAAGCCCGCGGCGAAGCGGGGCGTCGCGCGCCGTCGGGCGCCCGCACACGCCGCGGCGAAGCGCCGGACGCAGCGCGGGCGGCGGGCGCGGCGCTGAGGCGCACCGGCGGGCGCCGGGCGGGGAGGCGGGCATGATCTACGAGTTCGACGGCCGGCGGATCGACGTGCAGGGCGATGCGTGGTACGTCGCGCCGGGCGCGCAGGTGATCGGCAGCGTGCGCCTCGGGCGCGAATCGAGCGTGTGGTTCGCGGCCGTGCTGCGCGGCGACAACGACTGGATCGAGATCGGCGACGGCACCAATGTGCAGGATGGCACGATCATCCATACCGACGCGGGTGCGCCGACGCACATCGGGCGCGACGTGACGATCGGGCACCGGGCGCTGCTGCACAGCTGCAGCGTCGGCGACGAATCATTGATCGCCAATGGCGCGATCGTGCTCGACGGCGCGCGCATCGGCCGACACTGCGTGATCGCGGCCGGCGCGCTCGTGCCGCCGGGGCGCCAGATCGCGGATCGCTCGGTCGTGATGGGCGCACCGGGGCGCGTCGTGCGCGAAGTCACCGACGCGGATCTCGAGCGGATCGTGCACAGCGCCGCGCATTACCGCGCGCGCTCCGCGCTGTACCGCAGCGCGCTGCGGGTCGATCCGCGCAGTCTCGGGCCCGGTTAAGGCAGCGGCGCGGGCGGCGCCGCGGGATCGAGCGCCACTTCGATCGTGCCGGCCTCGACTCTCACGTGATGCACCGGCAGCCGCTCGGTGGCCGGGCCCTTCAGCACGCGGCCGTCGCGCGTGTCGAACACCGCGCCGTGCAGCGGGCAGACGAGCTTGTGGCCGCGCAGCCGGCCTTCATCGAGTCGCGCGTAGGCATGCGTGCAGATGTTGTCGAGTGCGCGCAGGCCTTCCTTCGTATGGCACACGAGCACCTCGCGCCCGCCGATCATGCAGGCACGCATCCGGCCCGCAGGCAGCTCGGCCAGGGCCATCGCGGCCGCGTAGTGCAGTTCGGGCATCAGCAGTCGATGCTCGTCTCGAAAACGAGCGCGGCGTCGCCGATCACGCGCAGCGCGCTGGCGGTCGTGCCGTCGAAATCGATCTCGACATCGACGCGCCCCGGCCGGTTCATGTAGTGGCCCTGCGCGCCAGTGAAGCTGGCGCCGCCGTTGCCGCGCTTCACGAGCCCCTGGCTCGCCAGATACGCGCCGAGCATGCCGTGCGCGTTGCCGCTGACCGAATCCTCGGCGATGCCGATTGCCGGGCAGAACATGCGCGCCTCGGTCAGCACGCCGGGCAGCTGCGGGGCGAGCGTGAAGATGAAATAGCCCGCCGCACCGAGCTGTGCCGACAGCGTCGTGAGCCGGGCGGCATCGGGCCGCAGCTGGCGCAGCTGCTCGGTGCCGCGTACGCCGACCATCAGGCGCGTGCTCGCGCTGCCGCAGACGAGCAGCGGGCAATGCGGGTCGAGGTCGCCGCTCGACAGTGCGAGCGCGTCGAGTACCGCGAGGCGCTCGCGCGGCAGCAGCTCGCGGCCGACCTGCGGTGGCGCCTGGTGGATCGCGATGCGCCGCCCCTCGCCGTCGCCGCGCACCTCGACTTCGACGATGCCGGACTTCTGTTTCTGCCGCAGCCGCCGTGGCCCGCTCTGCCGCGACAGCACGTAGTGCGCCGCGACGGTCGCATGGGCGACGAACGCGGCCTCGGTGCGCGGCGTGAAGAAACGGATGCGCAGGTCGTGGTCGTCCGCGTCGGCCGCGAGCACGAAGGCCGTGTCGGCATTGTTCAGTTCGCGCGTGATCGCGAACATCTCGTCGTCGGCCAGCGAGTCGGCGTCGAGCACGACGCCCGCAGGATTGCCGGTGAAGCGCTGGCGCGTGAAGGCGTCGACCTGGAAGACCCGGACGGAACGGCTCATGGCTGTAATTCTAATCGCTTGCAATGCGCCGCACGATCACTAACATACGCGGCACATCCTTGGGGCGGCCCCGTGGCGGGGCCTGAGACGCCGAAGGCGGCGAACCCGTTGAACCTGATCCGGCTAATACCGGCGTAGGGAGCAGGCATGGTATCCACGATACGTTCGTTCGCGCGCGCCGCCGCTGCGTGGCCGCTGTTGCTCGCGGCTCCGGTGCATGCCGGGGATCTCGACGAAGTGCTGGTCGTCACCTCGCGCCTGCGCGAAGTGACGGTCGATTCAGTGCCGGCGAGTGCGACCGTGCTGCCGCGGGCCACGGTGGAGCGTGCCGGCCTGCAGCATTTCGGCGATCTGATGTCGCTCGTGCCGAACCTGAACTGGGCGTCGGGCACCGCGCGGCCGCGCTATTTCCAGCTGCGCGGCATCGGCGAGCTCGAGCAGTACCAGGGCGCGCCGAATCCGTCGGTGGGCTTCCTGATCGACGACATCGATTTCTCCGGCGTCGCCATGCCCGCGACCACCTATGACGTCGAGCAGATCGAAGTGCTGCGCGGCCCGCAGGGCACGGCCTACGGCGCGAACGCGCTCGCGGGGCTCATCAGCGTGCGCACGCGCGAGCCGCAACCGGTATTCGAGGCGCGCGGCGACCTCACCGCCGGCGACCACGGCACGCGCGGCGCCGGTGGCGTCGTCGGCGGGCCGCTCGATGCGGCCGGCACGGCGGCATTTCGCCTCGTCGCGCAGCATTTCGAGAGCGACGGCTTTCGCCACAACGCCTTCCTCGGCCGCGACGACACCAACGGCTACGACGAGGACACATTGCGCGCGCGCCTGCGCTGGGCGCCGCGCGATGACCTGGTGATCGGCCTGACCGCCATGCAGGTCGTGATCGACGACGGTTACGACGCCTTTGCGATCGACAATTCGCGCACCACGCGCTCGGATCATCCGGGCGTCGACCAGCAGCGCTCGGCCGCCGGCGCGGTGCACGTCGAGTACACGGGAGCTGCGGGCTACACGCTGCGCAGCGTGACGACGCTCGGTGACTCGAAGATCGCCTACTCCTTCGACGGCGACTGGGGCAACGATGCCGACTGGGGCAGTTACGCGCCCTACGATTACACGAGCCGCTTCGACCGGCGCCGCCGCACGCTGAGCGAGGACCTGAGGCTCGTTTCGCGGACGGCGGCGGATGTCGCGGGGACGGTCGGCTGGATTGCGGGCGCCTATGTCCTGAACGTCGATGAGCGCAACGACCAGCGCGATGACGAGTCCGGCGTGCCCTATCGGCTGCTCACGAGCCGCTACGATGCGACGAATCTCGCGCTCTACGGCGAGGTCGACTGGCGCGCGAGTGCGCGCACGCGGCTGTCGGTCGGCGCGCGCGCCGAGCGGCGTTCCGCTGACTACGACGACCGTGACGCGCTCGACGGGCAGACGACTGCGTTCTCGCCGACCGACACGATGTGGGGCGGGCATGCGAGCCTCGCGTTCGATGCGACCGACCGGCACCGTTGGTACCTGACGCTGTCGCGCGGCTACAAGGCGGGCGGCTTCAATATCGGCGCGGCCGTGCCGGCCGACCGGCGCGAATACGACCCGGAGTCGCTGTGGAATCTCGAGGCCGGGCTCGCGTGGCGCGCTCCCGATGGCCGCTGGTCGTCGCGCGGCAGCTTCTTTTATATGCGTCGCGGGTCGCAGCAGGTGGCCACCTCGCGCCAGCTCGTGCCCGGCGACCCGCTGTCCTACGTGTTCTACACCGACAACGCCGCGCGCGGCGAGAACTACGGTTTCGAGGGCAGCCTCGACTGGGCCGTGACGTCGCGCTTCGGCGTCGCGGCGACGCTCGGCCTGCTCGAGACGGCTTACATCGGCTACCGCACCGGCGATCCGCTGCGCGATGCCGCACTCGAGGGCCGCGAGCAGGCGCACGCGCCGCAATACCAGTACTCGCTGTCGCTGCGGTACCAGGACCCGAAGGGCTGGTTTGCCCGCGCCGATCTGCAGGGCGTCGACGATTTCTACTTCGACACGAGCCATGAGCAGCGCGCGCCGGCGCATGCGGTCGTGAACCTGCGCGTCGGCTATGCCGGGGCGCGCTGGTCGGCCTCGCTGTTCGCGCGCAATCTGTTCGACGAGTCCTACGCGATGCGCGGCTTCTTCTTCGAGAACGAGCCGCCCGATTTCCCGAAAAAGCGCTATGTGCAGCCCGCCGACGGCCGGCTGGTCGGCGCGACGCTCGCTTACGTATTCCAGTGACGAGGAGTGGCAATGGATATCGGAGTCGAAATCAGCCTGTACCCGCTCGATGCGGATTTCATTCCACCGATCCGGGATTTCATCGATCGCGTCAACACGCACCGTGGCCTGAAGGTCGTCACGAACAGCCTGAGCACGCAGATCTTCGGTCCGTACCGGGACGTGATGGCACTGCTCGAGCAGGAGATCCGCCCGACCTTCGAGCGCGGCGGCAAGGCGGTGTTCGTGATGAAGATCATCGGGCCGTACACGGCCGGATGACGGGCGGCGCGTGAGCGCATTCCTCGCGCAGTTGCTCGCCGATCTGCGCGCGACCTCGCCGCTCGAAGGCGCATCGGTCGCGCTCGGTCTCGTCTACGTCGTGCTCGCCGTGCGCCGCAGCCGCTGGTGCTGGCCGTTCGGCGCGCTGTCGTCCGCCGGGCTCGCCTGGCTCGCGGCCCGCTCGGCGCTGCCGATGCAGGCCGCGCTGCAGGCCTTCTATGTCGGTGTGGCGGTCTATGGCTTTCACCGCTGGAGCGCCGAGCGTGATACGGACGGGCATGTCAGGACCGGCTGGTGGCCCTGGCGCCGGCACGTCGCGGCGTGGATGCTGGTGGCGGCGCTCACGTTCGCCACTTCGCGCGCGCTCGCGCAACTGACCCACGCGGCCTGGCCGCTGCTCGACGCGGCCTGCACCTGGGGCAGCCTGCTCGCGACCTGGCTCGCCGCCCGTGCGCGCATCGAGAACTGGCTCTACTGGATCGTGATCGATGCGGCGCTCGGCGTGCTGTTCGCGTCGCAGGCGCTGGCGCTGGTCGCGCTGCTTTATTTCGTCTATCTCGTGATCGCCGCGGCGGGTTTGCGCAGCTGGCTGCGCGGCATGCCACGGCCGGCGCCCGGGTGACACCGGAAGCCGCCGCGCTCGCCTGTGTCCCGGGTGCGACGACGGGACCCGTCGAGCTGCATGCGCTGGCGGGCGGGCTCACGAACCGCAGCTTTCTGGTCGCAACCCCGCGCGGGCGCTACGTGCTGCGCCTCGGGGCGGGCGCCGACTCGCTGCTCGCGATCGATCGCCGCGCCGAGGCGGCCGCGCAGGGCATCGCGGCGGCGGCGGGCATCGCGCCGGAGATCGTCCATGCCGACCCTGCCGCGGGCCTCCTGGTGACGCAGTACGTGGCAGGGCAGGTCTGGTCGGACGCGAACTTCGACGATCCGCACCACATCGACCGGCTGGGCGAGGTCCTGCGACGTCTGCACGCAGTCGACACGGCCGGTACGACGGGGCTCGCCCGGCTCGACCGGCTCGAGACCGCACGCGGTTATGTCGAGCGCATCGCCGCCGCCGCGCCCGCGGGGCGCGCCGGGCTCGAACGGCTGCTCGCGGCGGCCGCCACGGTCGAAGCGCAAGTGGCGTCCGGCAGCCGCCCGATGGTGCTCGCGCACAGCGACCTGCATGGCTCGAACCTGGTCGACGGCGAGCGGCTCTGGCTGATCGACTGGGAGTACGCCGCGCTCGCCGATCCGCTGCACGACGTGGCCTGCGTGCTCGCGTACCAGCCGCGCGCCCGGCGCCACCGGCAGCGGCTGCTCGCGGCGCTCGGGCTCGGGCGGGAGGTGACCGCGCCGATGCTCGCGGCCGCAGCATGGATGTTCGAGCTGCTCGTTTACCTGTGGTACCGCACGCGGCGCCTGGCCGTCACGCCGTCGGCGGCGGACCTGGCGGCCGAGCGGCGCGCACAGCGCGTGCTCGTGCATAATAGAAATCTTTGACCCAGGGGAGCGCAGATGCCGGTGCTGAAGGTCGTCGATCGTGACGGCGTCGAACACGACGTCGAGGCACAGGTGGGCCTCAAGGTCATGGAAGTGCTGCGCGAGCTCGACTACGGGGTCGCGGCGATCTGCGGCGGCATGTGCTCCTGCGCGACCTGCCACGTCTATGTCGATCCGGACTGGGCCGCGCGCATTCCCGAGCCGATGTCCGACGAGAAGGAACTGCTCGAGGAGCTCTCGCACTACGAGGCGCGCTCGCGCCTATCGTGCCAGATCGAAATCACGCCCGCGCTCGATGGCCTGAAGGTCACGATCGCGCCCGACGAATGAGGACCGCCATGACGACGACCGTGCTGACCGAGACCCGCGCCAACGTGGCGGTGCTGACACTGAACCGGCCGGACAGTGCCAACACGCTCGATCTGGCGATGGGCCGGGACCTGCTCGCCGCGGCGCTGCAGTGCGAGGCCGATCCGGCGGTGCGGGCGGTCGTGCTGACCGGCGCCGGCAAGAATTTCTGCTTCGGCGGCGACCTGCGCGGCATGGTCAGCGGCGGCGCGCCGATCGAGGCCTACCTGCGCGAGCTGACGACGCATCTGCACGCCGCGATCGCGCGCTTCATGCGCATGGACGCGCCGGTGATCGCCGCCGTCAACGGCACGGCGGCCGGCGCCGGCGTCGGCCTCGTCGCGATGGCCGATCTCGCGATCGCCGGCGCGGGCAGCAAGATCTCGCTCGCCTACACCGGCGTCGGCCTGACACCGGACGGCGGCACGTCGTTCCTGCTGCCGCGCGCGGTCGGTGCGAAGCGCGCCGCCGAACTGATCCTGACCAACCGCGTGCTGACGGCCGACGAGGCGCTCGCCTGGGGCCTCGTCAACCAGGTCGCACCGGACGATGCGGTGCTCGATGCCGCGCTGAAGCTCGCCGGCAGGCTCGCGGCCGGTCCGAAGGGCGCGTTCGGCAAATCGAAGCGCCTGCTCGCCGCTTCCCTGGGCGCGCTCGAGAGCCAGCTGTCGGCCGAGAGCGAAACGATCGCGGCGCAGGCGGCGAGTGCCGAGGGTCGCGAGGGCATCGCCGCGTTCCTCGAGAAGCGCAAGGCGCAGTATCCGGGGTAGCTCGCATGTACGATCGCCGATGGATTTCCGTCGAGCGTCCGGCCGGCGACGGCCATCGTGGAGGGACGCGATGACCGTGGCCTACATCCTGTTGTTCCTCGGCGGCGCGATCGCGCTCGCGCGCATCTGGATCAGCATCAAGCGCGCGCGCGACCGGCCCGCGCACAGCTGGGACGCGAAGCTGATCGAGAAGCTGCGCATGGAAGGCTCCGATCCGTTCCAGCCGCACGACGTCGTGTTCTTCTTCGGTCTGCCCGACGAGGAGGCCGCGCGGCGCCTGGTCGAGATGCTCGTGCGCGAGGGCTACACGGCCGAGTTCAAGCACGTCGAGGCGCAGATCGAGCTCGCCTACAGCGTGCACGCGCAGCGCTCGCTGCGCCTGTCGGTGCCGGAGATGCAGGCGACGAGCCGCAGGTTCAACCAGATCATGGTCGAATTCCACGGGCGTTACGACGGCTGGGCGGCAGCCAGCAACCGGCGAACGCAGCAATAGCGGCCGGCAGCTGCGGCGCGATCGCGGCCGCGAGCGCGGCTCAGCGCTTTGCGCTCGCCTGCTTCGCGACGGCTTCGGCCGCCGAGGCGATCGCCGCGGCATCGCCGAGATAGCGGCTCGACGCCGGCTTCAGCTGCGCGTCGAGCTCGTACAGCAACGGCACGCCGGTCGGAATGTTGAGCTCGACGATGTCGGCCTCGGAGATGTCGTCGAGCATCTTGACCATCGCGCGCAGGCTGTTGCCGTGCGCGACCACGGCGACGTTCCTGCCGGCGCGCAGCGCCGGCGCGATGCGCTCGTCCCAGAAGGGCAGCACGCGCGCGAGCGTGTCCTTGAGCGATTCCGCCGCCGGCAGCAGCGCGGGATCGACGTCGGCGTAACGCGGATCGAAGCGCGGGTGGCGCTTGTCGTCGGCCGCGAGCGGCGGCGGCGGGATGTCGTAGCTGCGGCGCCAGATCTTGACCTGCTCCTCGCCGTGCCGCTCCACGGTCTGGGCCTTGTTGAGCCCCTGCAGTGCGCCGTAATGGCGCTCGTTCAGCCGCCAGCTGCGCTCGACCGGAATCCACATGCGGTCGGTGCCGTCGAGGATGTACCACAGCGTGCGGATCGCGCGCTTCAGCACCGACGTGAACGCGAGGTCGATCTGCACGCCTTCGCGATTCAGCTCGACGGCGGCCTGCTGCGCCTCGGCACGGCCCTGCGCGGACAGGTCGATGTCGGTCCAGCCGGTGAACAGGTTTTCGAGATTCCAGACGCTCTGGCCGTGACGGACGAGGATCAGTTTGCCGGGCACGAAAGGCTCCAGAAAAAGGGTAACCGACGGGTTTGCGGGCAAGCTTACAGCCAGATACCGGGCAGCGCATCGAGGTTGTTACGGACATGCGCGTCGAGGCCGTGCGCACAGCAGACGCGGCGCTCGCGCAGCGTCGCGGCGAGACGGGCCTCGTTCGCCGCTTGCCGGTCACGCGCGGCCGGTGCGTGGTGCAGGTGCCAGGCGATGCCGCCGAATACCAGTGTCCGCCGCTGCCGCCCGAGATGGCGCAGTCGCGCGCACAATTCCTTGTCCTCCGGACCCCAGCCGATCATCGTCTCGTCGTAGCCGTTGACGGCGGTGAGGTCGGCGCGCCAGAAGCCCTGGTTGCAGCTTTTCTCGGCGACCAGCGCGTTGGCGAGCCGCGCGCAGCGGCGCGCCAGCGCCGGGTTGTGCAGCGCCCAGGCGCGCCGCAGGCCGGGGCCGCGCGTGAACGGGCCGGGCAGGGCGACTGCGCCGGCCAGCAGCGTCGCCGGGTCCGCGTCGAGCAGCGCGCGGCTCTGCGCCGCGCCGAGCGGCAGGCGCACGCCCTGCACGTAGCAGCCGGCGCGCGCGCTCGCACGATGGTCGGCGATGAAGGCCGGATGCAGCAGCATGTCGCCGTCGACCAGCACGACGTAGTCGCCGCGCGCCGCCGCGAGCGCCAGGTTGCGCAGGCGCGCGACGCGAAAGCCCTGGTGTTCCTGGCGCACATAGCCCACCGGCAGGCCGCAGCGCGCGGCGAATGCCGCGACCACGGCCCGCGTCGCCGGGCCGGAGCCATCGTCGGCGACGATCACCTCGTCGGGCGTCTCGCGCTGCGTCGCGATCGTGCCGAGCACCGCTGCGAGCGCGTCGGGCCGCTCCCAGGTCGTGACCGCGAGCGTCAGGCGCATCAGCCGGCGGCGAGTTTGCGGATCGCCTCCACGCCGACCGACAGGGTCGCGAAGTCCGGATGCTCGGTCGCGCGCATGTCGGTGAGCATGCGTGCCCACTGCGCATGCTCGTCGCCCTGCGTCGCGATCCAGGCAGCGACCGGGTCGCGCGCGGCGCCGCGCTTCCGCATCGAGCGCAGGACATTGCCGGCGAGCTTGCGATGCGCGCGCGCGGCCGAGTTGCGCAGCGCCGAGCGCGCGCTCGCCTGCCACGGCCCGCTGACCGGCAGCATGCCGATCTGCGTGCGCAGCCAGTCGAGGCCGACCGCCGCGCCGATCGCGTAGTAGATGCGCGCGGCGTCGCGCACCGAACGGCGGTATTCGGCGGCGAGCTCGACCAGGTCGAACACCGGCTCCATCGACTCGAGCGCACCGATCCGGCCGGCGAGATCCTCCGGCAGCCCCGCGGCCACCAGCCCCGCGCGCCGCTCGGCGTTGTGGACCGGCACGAGCCCGGTCGCGACCTCGCCGAGCGCGCTGCCCAGTTCGCGCACGCCGGGACGGAATTCGGCGACCGTGCGTTCGACGTGCAGGTTGCGGCGGCGGTAGTGCAGCAGCCAGTAGCTCATGTGGCGCAGCAGCCGCGCGGTGTAGTCGTACGCGGCGTACTGCGCCGCGGCCGGCACCTTGCCGTCGAGTGCCTCGATGTCCCGCCAGCTGTCGCGCATGTCGAAGGTCTCGCGCGCGATCGTGTAGGCGCGCGCGATCTGGCCGATGCTCGCGCCGGTTTCGTCGATCGCGCGCCACGCGAACACCGGGCCCATGCGGTTGACCAGGCTGTTGGTGGTCGCGGTGACGATGATCTCGCGCCGCAGGCGGTGCTGCTCGATGTCGCGCGCGAACCGGCGGCGCAGCGCCTCCGGGAAGTAGCGGCGCAGCTCCTCGGACAGGTACGGGTCCTCCGGCACGTCGGAGTCGATCAGTTCGCCGGACAGCCAGATTTTGCTGTAGGCAAGCACCACCGCCAGCTCGGGCCGCGTCAGGCCCGCGCCGCGTTTGGCGCGCTCGATGAATTCGTCCTCGCCCGGCAGGAACTCGATCGCGCGGTCGAGGTCGCCGGCGCGCTCGAGCGAGCGGATGAGCCCGCGGTACTCGCTCAGGCGCGCCGCGGTGTTCAGGTGCAGCACCGACAGCGCCTGGCTCTGCAGGTAGTTGTTGCGCAGGACGAGCGCGCTGACGTCGCCGGTCATGCCGGCGAGCAGGCGGTTGCGTGCCGCCCGTGCGAGCCGGCCGCTGCGCTCGGGTGCCGACAGCAGGATCTTGATGTTGACCTCGACATCCGAGGTGTTGACGCCGGCGGAGTTGTCGATGAAGTCGGTGTTGATGCGCCCGCCGTTCATCGCGTACTCGATGCGGCCGCGCTGCGTGCAGCCGAGATTGCCGCCTTCGCCGACGATGCGCGCGCGCAGCTCGCGGCCGTCGACGCGCACGCTGTCGTTGCTGCGGTCGCCCACCTCGGCGTGGCGCTCGTTCGATGCCTTCACATAGGTGCCGATGCCGCCGTTCCACAGCAGGTCGACCTGCATGCGCAGGATCGCGCGGATCACTTCCTGCGGCGTCGCGGCCGGAGCCTCGAGTCCGAGCACGCGCCGCGCCTCCGGCGAGAGCGGAATCGACTTCGCGCTGCGCAGGAACACCCCGCCGCCGCGCGAGATCAGCTTGCGGTCGTAGTCGTCCCAGCCCGAGCGCGGCATGCGGAACAGCCGCTGGCGCTCGCCGAAGCTGCGTGCGGCGTCCGGATCGGGATCGATGAAGACGTGCATGTGGTTGAAGGCGGCGAGCAGGCGGATGTGCTTCGAGAGCAGCATGCCGTTGCCGAACACGTCGCCGGCCATGTCGCCGATGCCGGCGACCGTGAAGTCCTGCGCCTGCGAGTCGATGCCGATCTCGCGCAGGTGGCGCCTGACGCTCTCCCAGGCGCCGCGCGCGGTGATGCCCATCTTCTTGTGGTCATAGCCCGCCGAGCCGCCCGACGCGAACGCATCGCCGAGCCAGAAGCCGTAGTCGACCGAGATCGAGTTCGCGATGTCGGAGAAGGTCGCCGTGCCCTTGTCGGCCGCGACGACGAGATACGGGTCGTCGCCGTCGTGGCGCACGACGCGCGGCGGCGGCACGACGTCCGCACCGACGATGTTGTCGGTCACGTCCAGCAGGCCGCTGATGAAGATGCGGTAGGTCGCGACCGCTTCCCTCTGGATGTCGTCACGCGAGCCGCCCGCCGGCAGCTGCTTCGGCACGAAGCCGCCCTTGGCACCAGCCGGCACGATCACCGTGTTCTTGACGTTCTGCGCCTTCATCAGGCCGAGCACTTCGGTGCGGAAGTCGTCGCGCCGGTCGGACCAGCGGATGCCGCCGCGCGCGACCGCCGCCATGCGCAGGTGCACGCCCTCGACGCGCGGGCTGTAGACGAAGATTTCGTACTTCGGCCGCGGCAGCGGCAGGTCCGGCACCTTCGCCGGGTCGAGCTTCAGCGAGACGTAGTCCTTCGGGCGGCCCGCCGCATCGAGCTGGTAGTAGTTGGTGCGCAGCGTGGCGCGCATGACCGCCAGATAGGCGCGCAGGATGCGGTCCTCGTCGAGGCTCGTGACCTGTGTCAGCGCGCGGCCGATGCTGCGCACGCGCCGGTCGGCGGCGCGCGCGCGCGCGCGCGCCGGCACCGCCGGGTCGAAGCGCGCGTGGAACAGCGCGATCAGCTCGCGCGCGATGTCCGCATGGCGCGCGAGCGCGCGCTCCATCGTCGCCTGGCTGAACGGCACGCCGGTCTGCAGCAGGTATTTCGCGATCAGGCGCGCGATGATCACGTCGCGCGCGGGCATGTCGGCGAGCAGCACGAGACGATTGAAACCGTCGTTCTCGACGGCGCCGCGCCAGGTGGCGGCGACCGCCTCGTTGAACAGCGGTTCGAGCCGCGCGATGTCGATCGCGAGGCCGTCACGGTGTTCGAGCTCGAAGTCCTGGATCCAGGCCTGGCCGCCGTCGGGCCAGGCGAGTTCGTAGGGGCGCTCGGTGATCACGCGCAGGCCGAAGTTCTCGAGCAGCGGCAGCATGTCCGAGATCGGAATCGTCTCGCCGAGCTTGACGAACTTCAGGTGTACGCGCGTCGCGACCTGCGCTGCCGGGCGGTGCAGGTTCAGGCGCAGGCCGGCCGGATCGCCGCGCAGCAGCTCGAGGTCGGCGATGTCCTCGAGCATGTCGGCCGGGGCGACTTCCTCCTCGTAGGCGGCCGGGAAGGCCGCAGCGTAGCGCGCGATCAGTGCGAGCGCCGCCGCCTCGTCGTAACGGGACTTGAGCGCGACCGAAAGCCGGTCCAGCCAGTTGGTCGCGGCCGCGGCGATCTCGCGCTCGAGCCGGGCGATGTCGGGCCGCGCGCGCCCGTCGCGATCGATGCGCACGACCACGTGCACGCGCGCATGGCGCGAATCGGAGATCTGCACCTGCGACTCGAAGGCCTCGCCGTGGAAGCCTTCGAGCAGGATGCGCTCGATCTGGTGGCGCACGTCGGTGCTGTAGCGGTCACGCGGCACGTAGACCAGGCAGGAATAGAAGCGCCCATAAGGGTCGCGCCGCGCGAGCAGGCGCACGGTGCGGCGTTCGTACAGGTTGACGACTTCGCGCACGATGCGGATCAGGTCGGGCACGCTCGCCTGGAACAGCTCGTCGCGCGGATAGGTCTCCAGCACGTTGACGACCGCCTTGGCATCGTGGCTCTGCGGTGCGAGGCCGAAGTGATCGATCACGCTCTCGACCTTGTGGCGCAGCACCGGAATCGCGCGCGCGCTGCGGTAGTACACCGTCGAAGTCCACAGACCGAGGATGCGGTGCTCGCCGTCGACCCGGCCGCGCGCATCGAAGGTCTTGACGCCGACGTAGTCGAGATACGTGCCGCGATGCACGGTCGCGAGCGTGTTCGCCTTCGTCAGGATCAGCAGCTCGGGATCGCGCGCGCGCTGGCGCAGCTCGCCGCGCAGGCGCACCGCGCTCGAGCGGCGGCCGCCGTGGCCGCGGCGCAGGATGCCGAGGCCGGAGCTCGGCACCGGCACGAGCCGGTCCTCGGCCGCGCCGCGCACCAGCCGGTAGCGCCGGTAGCCGAGGAACACGAAATGCTGCGCTTCCATCCACTCGAGCAGCGCGCGCGCCTCGGAGATCTCCCCGGCGGGCAGCGGCGTCGACTCGGCGAGCCCCGCGGCGAGCGTGCGCACGCGGTCGCGGATCGGCATCCAGTCCTCGACCGCCGCCTGCACGTCGACGAGGCTCGCGCGGATCGCGGCTTCGAGTGCCGCGAGCGATTGCGCATCGTTTCGCCGGTCGACCTCGTAGAGCTGCCATGACTCGGAGCGGGTGTCGGCCCCGGCATCGGCGCCGATGCCGAGTGCGCGGCCGCGGGAGTCGCGGCGCATCGCGATCACCGGATGGATGATCAGGTGCATCGCGATCTGCAGCTTCGCGAACACGATGCTCACCGAGTCGACGAGGAACGGCATGTCGTCGGCGATGATCTGCACGACGGTATGCCGTGACTGGAAGCCGTCACGTGCCGGGTCGGGGTTGAACACCCGCACGCGCGCGCGCGAACCCGCGCGGCTGCGGCCGAGCGCGAAGTGGCTCAGCGCCATGCCGGCCAGTTCCTCCGGCGGTCGTGCCCGCAGATCCTCCTCGGCGACACCATGGAAAAACGCGCGGCAGAAGTCGACGTCGATGGCGCGCCGGCGCGCGCCGCCCCTGGCCGATGCCGCCTTCACGATGCGTTCGATCAGCGCGAGGCGGGCGGCAGGTACGGTGTCTTTCACGATGGCGGGTCCTTGCAGTGGATCAACTGGAGGCCCGGGATCCCGACGGCGACCGCCTTCGCCGGGCCTCCTGTGCGAGGCGCGCGATTATACATGGCGGGGTTCGCCGGCGCGCCGGGGCTATAATGGCCGCAATTGCAACCATTTGCGGAGTGCGCAAGATGCAGGCCACGTCCGACAACCCGATGGGCACCGACGGCTTCGAATTCGTCGAGTACACGGCGCCCGATCCCGCGCTGCTGCGCACGCTGTTTCACCGGATGGGATTTCCGGTCACCGCGCGCCATCGCAGCAAGGACGTCACGCTGCACCGCCAGGGTGACGTCAACTTCCTGATCAACGCCGAGCCCGATTCGTTCGGCCAGGCCTTCGCGACGGCCCACGGCCCGTCGGTCTGCGCGATGGCCTTCCGCGTCGCCGACGCGGCGCGCGCCTTCGAGCGCGCCGTCGCGCTCGGCGCGAAGCCGCACGCCGGCAAGGTCGGGCCGATGGAGCTCAACATCCCGGCGATCGAGGGCATCGGCGGCTCGCTGCTCTATCTGGTCGATCGCTACGCAGGCCGTTCGATCTACGACGTCGATTTCCGTGCGGTCGACGAGCCGGGCGCGCTCACGGAGACGGGCGTCGGCTTCACCCGCATCGACCACCTGACCCACAACGTGCGTCGTGGCGGCATGGACCAGTGGGCGGGCTTCTACGAGCGGCTGTTCAACTTCCGCGAGATCCGCTATTTCGACATCGAGGGCCAGCACACGGGCCTGTTCAGCCGCGCGATGACGAGCCCCTGCGGCAAGATCCGCATCCCGATCAACGAATCGCAGGACGACAAGTCGCAGATCGAGGAATACCTGCGGCTCTACCACGGCGAGGGCATCCAGCACATCGCGCTCGCGACCGACGACATCTGCCGCACGGTCGACCTGCTGCGCGAGCGCGGCATCACGTTCCAGGATACGCCCGATACCTACTACGAGGGCGTCGACGCCCGCGTGCCACACCACGGCGAGGACATCGGGGCGTTGCACCGCCGGCGCATCCTGATCGACGGCAATCCCGACCGCGGCGAAGGCACGCTGCTGCAGATCTTCACGCAGAACGTGATCGGCCCGATCTTCTTCGAGGTGATCCAGCGCAAGGGCAACGAGGGTTTCGGCGAGGGCAACTTCCGCGCGCTGTTCGAATCGATCGAGCTCGACCAGGTGCGGCGCGGGGTGATCTAGCGGCAGGCCGCACCTGGCCGGCCGCCCGGGCACGTCATTCGTGCGCGCGGCCCAGGTACTCCTCGCTCTGCATCTCGACGAGGCGGCTCGACGTGCGCGCGAATTCGAAGGCGAGCCGCGTGCCGCGATAGAGCGCGTGCGGCGGCGCGGCGGCGCTGACCGCGATGTCGACGCCGCGGTCGTAGAACTCGTCGATCAGCGCGATGAAGCGCCGCGCCGCGTCGTCGCGCGTCTCGTCGAACAGCGGCACGTTCGAGACCAGTACGGCGGGATAGTGGCGCGCGATCTCGATGTAGTCGTCGATGCCACGCGGGCCCTCGCAGAGCGCCGCGAACTCGAACCACACCGCGTTGTCGGTTTCGCGCAGCACCGTGATCGGGCGATCGGCGATCTCGATCTGCCCGCCGGTGCCGCGGGCGGCGCCGGCGGTGCCGGCGAAGAACCCGAACAGCCGCTCCATCGCCTGCGGCGTATCGGGCGCCGCCGAGTCGAGATACAGCGAGGCCTGGGCGAGCTGGCGCAGGCGGTAGTCGGTGCCGCCGTCGACCGCCAGCACTTCGGTGTGCTTCTCGAGCAGCGCGATGGCCGGCAGGAAGCGGCGGCGCTGCAGCCCGTCGCGATAGAGGCCTTTCGGCGGCACGTTCGAGGTGACGACCAGCGTGACGCCGCCGTCGATCAGCGCCGAGAACAGCCGCGCGAGGATCATCGCGTCGGCGATGTCGTTGACGTGCAGCTCATCGAGACACAGCACGCGCGTCGTGGCCGCGATGCGGCCGGCCACGACGGTCAGCGGCGATTCCGTCTGCGAAAGACTGCGCAGCTGCGCGTGCACGTCGTGCATGAAGCGGTGGAAGTGCCGGCGGCGGCGCGCCGCGAACGGCAGGCTCGCATGGAACGCGTCCATCAGCAGTGTCTTGCCGCGGCCGACGTCGCCCCACAGGTAGATGCCCCGTTCCGCCGGTCGCGGCGGCGGGCGCAGCAGCCGTCGCAGGCGGGCGAGCGGGCTGCGGCTGGCGCGTTCGGCGGCGATCAGCCGGCCGCGCAGGTTCTCGAGGCGCACGATCGCGGCACGCTGCGCCGCGTCGGGCGTGAAGCCGCGCCGCCCGAGCTCGCGCACGATGGCCGCGGTCGGCATCTCAATCGGCAAGTTCGGGCAGGTCGCGGAAATATTCGAGCGCGGCGGGATTCGCGAGCGCGTCGCGGTTCAGCACGGGCTTGCCGTGCACGACGTTGCGCACCGCCAGTTCGACGAGCTTGCCGCTCAGCGTGCGCGGCAGGTCGGGCACCGCGATCACCTTCGCGGGCACGTGGCGCGGCGTCGTGTTGCGGCGGATCGTCTCGCGGATGCGGGTGCGCAATGCGTCGTCGAGCGCAACACCGTCGCGCAGGTGCACGAACAGCACGACGCGCACGTCGCCCTGCCACTGCTGGCCGATCGCGAGCGATTCGAGCACCTCGGGCAGCTGCTCGACCTGGCGATAGATCTCCGCGGTGCCGATGCGCACGCCGCCCGGGTTCAGCACGGCGTCGGAGCGGCCGTAGATGATGAAGCCGCCGTGTTCGGTCTCGAGCGCATCGTCACCGTGGTGCCAGATGTTCGGGTAGCGCGAGAAATAGGCATCGTGGTAACGGCGGCCGTCGGCATCGTTCCAGAAGCCGACCGGCATCGACGGGAACGGCGCCGCGCAGACCAGTTCGCCGCGCGCGCCGATCACGCGCCGGCCCCCGTCGTCGAACACTTCGGTGCGCATGCCGAGACCGCGGCACTGGATCTCGCCGCGGCGCACCGGCAGCACCGGGCTGCCGAGACAGAAGCAGGAGACGATGTCGGTGCCGCCCGAGATCGACGACAGCTGCAGGTCGCGCCTGATCGCCCGGAAGACGAAATCATAGGTCTCCGGCAGCAGCGGCGAGCCGGTCGACAGCACGGCGCGCAGCGCGGTGAGATCGACTTCGCTCGCCGGTTCGAAGCCGGCCTTGTCGAGTGCCGCGAGGTATTTCGCGCTCGCGCCGAATATCGCCACGCGCTCGGCGGCCACCATGTCCCACAGCACCCGCGGGCCCGGATGGAAAGGCGAGCCCTCGTACAGCACCAGCGCCGCGCCGGACGCGAGCCCGGTCGCGAGCCAGTTCCACATCATCCAGCCGCAGGTCGTGAAATAGAACAGCCGGTCGTCGGGGCGCAGATCGACGTGCAGAAGGTGCTCCTTCTGGTGCTGCAGCAGCGTGCCGCCCGCACCGTGCACGATGCACTTCGGTTTGCCGGTCGTGCCGGACGAATAGAGGATGTAGAGCGGGTGGTCGAACGGCAGCTGCTCGAAGGCGAGCGGCGCGCCGGCGCGGCCGAAATCCCGGTAGTGCACCGCGTTCGGCAGCGCGCCGATGTCGGGCGTGTCGTGCACATAGGGCACGACGATCACCTGCAGCAGGCCCGGCAGCTTCGGTGCGACCTGCGCCATCGGCGCGAGCGAATCGAGCGTCTTGCCGGCGTAGAAATAGCCGTCGGCGGTGAACAGCACCTTCGGCGTGATCTGGCCGAAACGGTCGAGCACGCCGTTGACGCCGAAATCCGGCGAGCACGAGCTCCAGATCGCGCCGAGGCTCGTCGCCGCGAGCATCGCGACGATCGTCTCGGGCAGGTTCGGCATGAAGCCGGCGACCCGGTCGCCGGCGCCGACACCGAGCGCGCGCAGCCCGTGCGCGACGCGTGCCACCTCGTCGTACAGTGCGCGCCGCGAGATCTCGCGGCGCGTGCCGCGTTCGTTGACGAAGATCAGCGCCGTGTGCTCGTCGCGGTGGCGCAGCAGGTTCCCGGCGAAGTTCAGGCGCGCGGTCGGGAACCAGCGCGCGCCGGGCATGCGCTCGCCGTGCTCGAGCGGCGGCCCGTCGCCCCAGTCGGCGCGCGTGTTGCTGAAGCGCGCGAGCTCGAACCAGAAATCGGCCGGGTGATCGAGCGACCAGGCCTCGAGCGCGGCGTAATCGGCGAGCTGCAGCTGGCGCCGCGCGTTGACGCAGGATCTGAACCGGGTGACGACCGCGCCGTCGATTCTTGCCGCCGAAGGGGTCCAGAGGGGGGCGTTCATGCGCGTCAGAGCGTCTGGTAGTTGGGTCCCGAGCCGCCCTCCGGCGGCGTCCAGGTGATGATGCCGTACGGGTCCTTGATGTCGCAGGCCTTGCAGTGCACGCAGTTCGCGGCATTGATCTGCAGGCGCTTGCCGCCCTCGCCATCGTCGACCATTTCGTAGACGCTCGCCGGGCAGAAGCGCGTGCACGGATTGTCGTACTCGACGCGGCAGCGGGTCGCGCAGATGCTCGTGTCGGCGACCTTGAGGTGCGCCGGCTGCGCCTCGTCGTGGGTGGTCGCGGCGAAGAACACCGAGGCGAGCCGGTCGCGCGGCGGCAGCGTGCGCTCGACCCAGCCGCGGTCGGGCGAGGTGTATTCGTCGAGCTTGCGCATCGTCGTGGCGTTCTCGGCATTGTGCATCGTCCACGGCGTGCGCCCGCCGGTCACCACTTCGAGCGCCGAGTTCGCGAGCCCCGCCCACAGGCCGCCCTTGAAACCCGGTTTGAAGTTGCGCACCTTGCGCAACTCGAGTCCGCCGGGCGAGGCGCGCCACAGCGCATCGAAGCCGGCCGGCGTGCCGGTCTTCGCAAGGTGCCCGGCGGCCAGCATGCCGCAGCGGATCGCCTGGTGGATGCCCTTGATCTTCGGGAAATTGAGCGTGCCGCCGGCATCGCCGACGATCACCGCGCCCGGCATCTCGAGTTTCGGCAGCGACTGCCAGCCGCCGGCGGCGATCGTGCGCGCGCCGGCGGAGACGATCTCGCCGCCTTCGAGCAGCGGCTGCACGGCCGGGTGGTGCTTGAACTGCTGGAAGACCTCGAACGGCTGCAGGCGCGGGTCGATGTAGTCGAGCCCGACGACGAAGCCGACATAAACGCGGTCGGCATCGAGGTGATAGATGAAGCTGCCGCCATAGGTGGCGTTGTCGAGCGGCCAGCCGACACTGTGCTGGATCAGGCCCGGCGTGACCCGGCCGGCCGGCAGCTGCCACAGTTCCTTCAGGCCGAGTCCGTAGGTCTGCGGATCGCTCGCGGCATCGAGCGCATAGCGCCTGATCAGCTGCTTCGTCAGGCTGCCGCGGCAGCCTTCCGCGAGCACCGTCAGCGGCGCGCGGATCTGCGGGCCTGGCGCGAAGTTCGGCCCGGGCTCGCCGTTCTTCTCGAGCCCCATGTCACCGATCTGCACGCCGGCGACGGCGCCCGCGTCGTCGATGACGGCCGCGGCGGCCGCGAAGCCGGCGAAGATGTCGACGCCGAGGCCCTCGGCCTTCTGCGCGAGCCACGGCGTGAGCAGGCCGAGCGAGACGATGACGTTGCCGTGATTGCGCTGCTGCGGCGGCACCGGCAGACGGAAGGCGCGGCGGCGCGTGAGCAGGCGCAGCTCGTCGTGCCGCGCCGGCACGCACACGCCGAGTTGCGCGTCGCGCCACTCCGGCGCGAGCTCGTCGAGCGCGGCGGGCTCCATGACGGCGCCCGACAGCGAATGCGCGCCGACTGCCGAGCCCTTCTCGAGCACGCAGATGCCGAGTTCGGGTTTCAGCTGCTTCAGCCGGATCGCGCAGGCGAGGCCTGCCGGGCCGGCGCCGACGATGACGACGTCGTATTCCATGACGTCGCGTTCGGTCACTTCGGCTGCATCCTGATGGCGCCGTCGAGGCGGATCGTTTCGCCGTTCAGCATCGGGATCTCGAAGATCGCCTGCACGAGCGCGGCGTACTCTTCGGGCTTGCCGAGGCGGGCGGGGAAGGGCACCTGCCTGCCGAGCGAGTCCTGCACGTCCTGCGGCATGCCGGCGAGCATCGGCGTGAGGAAGATGCCCGGCGCAATCGACACGCAGCGGATGCCGAAAGCCGCGAGCTCGCGCGCGATCGGCATCGTCATGCCCATCACCGCGGCCTTGGTGGCCGAATAGGCCGCCTGGCCGATCTGGCCCTCGTACGCGGCGACCGACGACGTGTGGATCAGCACGCCGCGCTCGCCGTCCTCGTTCGGCGTGTTCGCCTGCATGATCGCCGCCGCGGCCTTGTCGCACAGGAAGGTGCCGATCAGGTTGATGTGGATCACCTTCGTGAAGAAATCGCCCGCCATCGGCCCGTTGCGGCCGAGCACGCGGCCGGCACCGATCACGCCGGCGCAGTTCACCAGCAGATTGATCCCGCCCATGAAGGCGTGCGCGGCGTCCATCGCGCCGTTGACCTCGGCCTCCGACGTGACGTCGCACTTGACGAAGCGCGCGCTGGCGCCGAGTTCGGCGGCGGCGGCCTGGCCCGGGCCTTCCTGCACGTCGAGCAGCGTGACTTTGCCGCCTTGCGCCACGAGATGGTGCGCGACCGCGTTGCCGAGGCCCGATGCCGCGCCGGTGACCACGGCGCGCGCGTCTTTGATCTTCATGCGTTTCCTTCGTAGTGGCGGCGGAAAATGGAGCCTGCAAGTAAATCACAAGCGCCCGCGCTCTGCATTGCCGCCGCGCAGTGCCGCGGTCCCGCTACATGCGGAAAATGCCGAAGCGCTCCCCGTCCGGCCGCGGGCCGCGCGCCGCCACGTGCAGCGCGAGCCCGAGCACGCGGCGCGTGTCGAGCGGGTCGATCACGCCGTCGTCCCAGAGCCGCGCGGTGGAATAGAAAGGATGGCCCTGCCGTTCGTACTGCGCGCGGATGCCGTCCATGAAGGCCTGCTGTTCGGCCTCGGGCCAGTCGGCGCCGCGCGCGCCGTCGCGCCGCACCGTCGCGAGCACCTGCGCGGCCTGCTCGCCGCCCATCACCGAGATGCGCGCGTTCGGCCACATCCACAGCATGCGCCCGCCGTAGGCGCGGCCGCACATCGCGTAGTTGCCGGCGCCGAACGAGCCGCCGATCACCACCGTGAACTTCGGCACCGTCGCGCATGCGACCGCGGTGACCATCTTCGCGCCGTCCTTGGCGATGCCCGCCTGTTCGTATTTCGCGCCGACCATGAAGCCGGTGATGTTCTGCAGGAACAGCAGCGGCGTGCCGCGGCGGTTCGCGAGCTGCACGAAATGCGCGGCCTTGAGTGCGGATTCGGAGAACAGCACGCCGTTGTTCGCGACGATGCCGACCGGACAGCCGAGGATGCGCGCGAAGCCGCAGACGAGCGTCGTGCCGTACTCGGGCTTGAACTCGTGAAAGTCCGAGCCGTCGACCAGCCGGCCGATGATCTCGCGCACGTCGTAGGGCTGGCGCGTGTCGCGCGGCACGATGCCGTGGATTTCGCGCGCATCGAGCGCCGGCTCGACGGCGGCGGAGAGGTCGAGCCAGGCCGGCGGACGCGGGCGCAGCGTCGCGATCACCGAGCGCGCGATCGCGAGCGCGTGCGCGTCGTTGTCGGCGAGGTGATCGGCGACGCCGGAGCGACGTGCGTGCACGTCGCCGCCGCCGAGCGTCTCGGCGTCGATCTCCTCGCCGGTTGCCGCCTTCACCAGCGGCGGGCCGCCGAGGAAGATCGTGCCCTGGTTCCGCACGATGATCGTTTCGTCGGACATCGCCGGCACGTAGGCGCCGCCGGCCGTGCAGCTGCCCATCACGACCGCGACCTGCGTGAGCCCGAGCGCCGACATCTGCGCCTGATTGTAGAAGATGCGGCCGAAATGTTCGCGGTCCGGGAACACCTCGTCCTGCAGCGGCAGGAAGGCGCCGCCCGAATCGACGAGATAGACGCAGGGCAGGGCGTTCTCGAGCGCGATCTGCTGCGCGCGCAGATGCTTCTTCACCGTGACCGGATAGTAGGTGCCGCCCTTGACCGTGGCGTCGTTGGCGATCACGAGTACTTCGCGTCCGTGGATCCGGCCGATGCCGGCCACCAGGCCCGCGGCGGGCGCGTCGCCGTCGTAGAGCCCGTGCGCCGCGAGCGGCGCGATCTCGAGGAAAGGGCTGCCCGGGTCGAGCAGCGTCGCGACGCGCTCGCGCGGCAGCAGCTTGCCGCGCGCGGTGTGGCGCGCGCGCGCCGCATCGCTGCCGCCACGCTCGACCCGCGCCAGCTCGCCGCGCAGCTCCGCGACCAGCTGCTCCATGTGCACGCGATTGGCCTGGAAAGCCTCGCTTGCCGGGTCGATCGCGGTGCCGAGTCGCGCCATGGCGGTCGAGCTTACAGCAGCTCGATCGCGATTGCCGTGGCCTCGCCGCCGCCGATGCACAGCGCCGCGATGCCGCGCCTGCCGCCGGTTCTGCGCAGCGCGTGCGTGAGCGTCGCGACGATGCGTGCGCCGGTCGCGCCGATCGGGTGGCCGAGCGCGCAGGCGCCGCCGTTGACGTTGACGCGCGCGTGGTCGATGCCGATGTCGTGCATCGCGGCCATCGTGACCGCGGCGAACGCCTCGTTGACCTCGTACAGATCGACGTCGCCCGCCTGCCAGCCGAGTCTGCCCTGCAGCTTGCGGATCGCGCCGACCGGCGCGGTCGTGAACCACTCGGGCGCCTGCGCGTGGCTCGCGTAGCCGAGGATGCGTGCGAGCGGCTTTGCGCCGAGGCGCGTCGCGGCCGCCTCGCTCATCAGCACCGCGGCGGCCGCGCCGTCGGCGATCGACGAGGATGACGCGGCCGTGACCGTGCCGTCCTTGCGGAAGGCGGGCTTCAGGCCCGGGATCTTCTCGATGTTGCAGGTGAACGGCGTTTCGTCCCGGTCGACCACGGTCTCGCCCTTGCGACCCTTGACGGTCACCGGCGAGATCTCGGCGGCGAACGCGCCGCTGTCGACCGCCGCGAGCGCGCGGCGCACGGATTCGGCGGCGAAGGCGTCCTGTGCGCCGCGCGTGAAGCCGTACTTGTCGGCCGTGTTCTCCGCGAAGCTGCCCATCATCTGGCCGTCGAACGGGCTTTGCAGGCCGTCGTAGAACATGTGGTCGAGGACCTCGCCGTGCCCCATGCGATAGCCGCCGCGCGCCTTCGGCAGCAGGTAGGGCGCATTGGTCATCGACTCGAGGCCACCGGCGAGCACGACGTCGACGTCGCCGGCGCGGATCTGGTCGGCAGCCATCATGATCGCCTTCAGTCCGGAGCCGCACATCTTGTTGATCGTCGTGGCCGGCGTCGATGCCGGCACGCCTGCCGCGAGCGCCGCCTGGCGGGCCGGTGCCTGGCCGAGGCCCGCGGGCAGCACGCAGCCGAAAATCACTTCCTGTACCGCGCCGGCGTCGATGCCGGCGGCGGCGATCGCCCCGCGCGCGGCGGCCGCGCCGAGTTGCGGTGCGGTCGCGCCGGCGAGGACGCCCTGGAAGGCGCCGATCGGCGTGCGCTGCGCGGCGACGATGACGACGGAGTTGGCGGGGTCTTTCTGGCTCATGTGGACTTTCCTGATGGGGCCTGCCGCGTGCGCGGAGCGAGGCCGTTGACGAACAGGTCGACGAAACGTTCGGCGATCGCGCCCGCCGAGAGCGACGCGTCATCGCGGTACCAGTGCGAAATCCAGTTCAGAGCGCCGGCGAGCGCGAACGCCGCCATCTTCGGGTCGCGGACCGCGATCGAGCCGTCGGCGATGCCGGCGCGGATCAGCGCGCGGATCTCCTGGTCGATGCCGGATTTCAGCGCCTTGATGCGTGCACCCATCGCGGGGCTCAGGTCCTGGTCCTCGGCGCGCACCATGCACCAGCCGAAGTCCGAGGTGATCGCCAGGGCGTAGCGGTGCACGAGCGCGACCAGGCGCTCGCGGCCGCTCGCACCCGCCGCGCGCGCCTCGTCGCAGGCGACGGTCAGGCGGGCGAGGCCCTCCTCGAAGCATGCGAACAGCATCTGTTCCTTGTTCGAGACGTAGTAGTAGAGCGTCGGCTTGGTGACATGCAGCGCCGCAGCAATGTCGTCGAGCGAGGTGTTGTGGTAGCCGCGCTCGCGGAATGCGCGCGCGGCGGTCAGAATGACCGCGTCACGCTTCAGCTCGTGCTGGCGCGCACGATCGCCGGGGGGTACCCGCCACGGTGAGCTTGGCCTGGTCATGCGGTGATGATTATACTTGGCGGTAGGAATTCTACCAGCCGGTAACATCGCCATGCGCAGCCGCACCGCACAGCAGGGACAGCCTCCGGTCGCCGACGCGGGTCCCGCCGTCTTGCCGCTGCGCTTCGTCAGCGCGGCCTCGCTGTTCGACGGCCACGACGCCGCGATCAACATGATCCGCCGCCTGCTGCAGGCGCATGGCGCCGAGGTCGTGCACCTCGGCCACAACAGGAGCGTCGCCGACATCGTGCGCGCGGCGATCCAGGAGGATGCCGACGCGATCGCGGTGAGCTCCTACCAGGGTGGCCACAACGAATATTTCGCCTACATGGTCGACATGCTGCGCGAGCTCGGCGCCGCGCACATCCGCGTGATCGTCGGCGGCGGCGGCACGATCGCGCCGCACGAGATCGCGGCGCTCGAGGCGCACGGCGTCGAAAAGATCTACACGCCAGAGGACGGCCGCTGCCTCGGCCTGAACGGCATGATCGACGACGTGTTCGAGCGCGTGCGGCGCGCGCGCAAGCCCGCCTACGAGTTCGCACCGCTCAATCCGAAAGACCCGCAGCACCTCGCGCGCACGATCTCCTGCCTCGAGGGCGCGCTCGGCACCGACGCCGCACGCGCGCAGATCGCGCGCGCAATCGCGCGCAATGAGCGTCATGCGCCGGTGATCGGCATCACCGGCACCGGTGGGGCGGGCAAGTCGAGCCTGAACGACGAGCTGCTGGCACGCTTCGTGCGCTTCTTCCCGGAGCGCAACATCGCGGTCGTCGCGGTCGATCCGACGCGGCGCCGCTCGGGCGGCGCGCTGCTCGGCGATCGCATCCGCATGAACAGCCTCGCCTCCGGGCGGCTGTTCATGCGCTCGCTCGCGACCCGGCGCCGCGACAGCGCGACCAGCGAGGCGCTGCAGGACGTGATCGCGCTCTACCAGCTCGCCGGCTTCGATCTGATCGTCGTCGAGACGGCCGGCATCGGCCAGAGCGACACCGGGATCGTCGACTTCGTCGACCACTCGGTCTACGTGATGACGAGCGAGTACGGCGCCGCGAGCCAGCTCGAGAAGATCGACATGCTCGACTTCGCCGACATGGTCGTGCTCAACAAGTTCGAGAAGCGCGGCGCCGAGGATGCGCTGCGCGACGTGCGCAAGCAGTGGCGGCGCAACCACCCCGACAGGATGAAGATCGCGGACGCGCAGGTGCCGGTGTACCCGACGATCGCCAGCCGCTTCAACGATCCGGGCGTCAACCATCTGTTCGCGGCGATCTGCGGACGGCTCGACTGGCAGGTCGGCGATATCGGGCCGACCGAATTCAGGTCGCACGATGCGCTGATTCCCGCGGGGCGCGTGCGCTATCTCGCCGAGATCGCCCAGGGCGGCCGCGACGTGCGCGCGCGCATCGAGCGGCAGGTCGATGCCGCGCGCCGCGCGCACGCGCACTACGAATCGCTCGAGGCCCTGCACGATCCGCAGCTGCCCGCGCCGCTCGACCGCTATGCCGCCGCCGCACTCGAGGGCGAGACGGACACCACGCGTCGCGCGCTGCGCGCGGCCTACAACGCCGCGCTCGACGAGATCGGCGCCGAGGCCATCGGCGAACTCAAGGCCTGGCCCGCGCGCCGCAAGGCCGTGACCGACGAGACCTATTCGTATCCGGTGCGCGACCGGCAGGTCACCGGTGAGAACTACACGGAAACGCTGGCGCACAACCGCGTGCCGAAGCTCGCGGTGCCGCGCCATGTAGACTGGGGCGAGATCCTCGCATTTCTCGGCAACGAGAACCTGCCGGGGGCCTATCCGTATACCGGCGGCGTATACCCGTACCGGCGCGAAGCCGAGGATCCGATCCGCATGTTCGCGGGCGAGGGTCCGCCGGAGCGCACCAACCGGCGCTTCCATCTGCTTGCGGCCGGGCACGAGGCCACGCGGCTGTCGACGGCCTTCGATTCGACCACGCTCTATGGCGAGGATCCGGACACGCGTCCGGACATCTATGGCCGCACCGGCAACTCGGGCGTGTCGATCGCGACGCTCGACGACATGAAGAAGCTCTATTCGGGCTTCGACCTGTGCCTGCCGACGACCTCGGTATCGATGACGATCAACGGCCCGGCGCCGATGATCCTTGCGATGTTCATGAACACCGCGATCGACCAGCGCATCGAGCGCTGGCTGCGCGCCGAGGGGCGCTGGCCGGCGGCCGAGGCGCGCATCGCGCAACTCCGGCAGGCCGACGCCGCCCACGCCGCGCTCTGGCCCGCCTACAAGGGCGAGCTCCCGGCCGGCCACGACGGCTCGGGGCTCGCGCTGCTCGGCGTGAGCGGCGAGCAGCTGATCGCGCCGGGCGTGCTCGAGCACGACACCTGGGAGCGGCTGCGCGCCGAGGCGCTGTCACTGGTGCGCGGCACCGTGCAGGCCGACATCCTGAAGGAGGACCAGGCGCAGAACACCTGCATCTTCTCGACCGAGTTCGCGCTGCGCATGATGGGCGACGTGCAGCAGTACTTCATCGACCACAAGGTGCGCAATTTCTACTCGGTGTCGATTTCCGGCTACCACATCGCCGAGGCCGGCGCGAACCCGGTGAGCCAGCTCGCGTTCACGCTCGCCAACGGCTTCACGATCGTCGAGTACTACCTGGCGCGCGGCATGCGCGTCGATGACTTCGCGCCGAACCTGTCGTTCTTCTTCTCGAACGGCATGGACCCGGAGTACGTGGTGATCGGCCGGGTCGCGCGCCGCATCTGGGCGCGCGCGATGCGCGAGCGCTACGGTGCGGGCGCGCGCAGCCAGATGCTCAAGTACCACGTGCAGACCTCCGGCCGCTCGCTGCACGCGCAGGAGATCCAGTTCAACGACATCCGCACGACCCTGCAGGCCGTGTACGCGCTGTTCGACAACTGCAACTCGCTGCACACCAATGCCTTCGACGAGGCGCTCACGACGCCGACCGAGGACAGCGTGCGGCGCGCGGTCGCGATCCAGCTGATCATCAACCGTGAGCTCGGGCTCAACCGCAACCAGAACCCGTGGCAGGGCTCGTACGTGATCGACTACCTGACCGACATGGTCGAGGAGGCGGTGTACCGCGAGTTCGAGTCGATCTCGGGCCGCGGTGGCGTGCTCGGCGCGATGGAAACGATGTACCAGCGCGGCAAGATCCAGGAAGAGAGCCTGTACTACGAGACGAAGAAGCACGACGGCTCGCTGCCGCTGATCGGCGTGAATACCTTCCTGTCGGGCCACGACGAGTCGGAAGCGCGCGCGAACGTCGCACTGATCCGCTCGACCGAGGAAGAGAAGCAGGACCAGGTCGCGGCGGTGCAGGCGTTCCAGCAGCGTCACGCCGCCGAGGCGCCGGCCGCGCTCGCGCGATTGCAGCAGGTGGCCGCCAGCGGCGGCAACGTGTTTGCGGAACTGATGGAAGCGGTGAAGCGGTGCTCGCTCGGGCAGATTTCGCGCGCGCTCTACCAGGTAGGCGGCCAGTACCGCCGTAACGTCTAGCGCAGGCCCGGTACCGGTCGCGTCAGTACCGGTCGAGCCCGAGCCCCTGCAGGTCGATCGCGGGTTCCCGGCCCGTGACCAGGTCGGCGACCACCTGGCCGGAGCCGCAGGCCATCGTCCAGCCGAGCGTGCCGTGGCCGGTGTTGAGCCACAGGTTGCGGTAGCGCGAGGCGCCGATGATCGGCGTGCCGTCGGGTGTCATCGGCCGCAGGCCCGTCCAGAAAGTCGCCCTGGCATAGTCGCCACCCGCCGGGAACAGGCCGCGGGCCGACAGCTCGAGTGTCTCGCGGCGCGCGGCGGTCAGGCGATCGTTGTAGCCCGACAGTTCGGCCGTGCCGCCGATGCGGATGCGGTCACCGAGACGCGTGATCGCGACCTTGTAGCTTTCGTCCATGACCGTCGACACCGGTGCCGCGTTCGCATCGGTGACGGGCGCCGTGAGCGAATAGCCTTTCACCGGATAGACCGGCAGGCGCAGGCCGATCCGGCGCGCGAGCGGCGTCGAGTAGCTGCCGAGCGCGAGCACATAGGCGTCGGCGGTCACGCGCCCGCGGTCGGTGCGCACCGCCTCGATGCGATCGCCGCCGGGCTCGAAGCCTTCGATGGTCTCGCCGAAGCGGAATCCGACACCCTGCGCCTGCGCGAGCGCCGCCAGGCGTTCGGTGAACAGGTAGCAGTCGCCGGTTTCGTCGTCGGGCAGCCGCAGGCCCCCGGCGATCAGTGCGCGCACGCGCGCGAGGCCCGGCTCGGCCGCGATGCAGCCGGCCGCATCGAGCAGCGCATACGGCACGCCGAGCCGCTCGAGCACCGCGACGTCGCCGGCCGAGTCGTCGAGCTGGCGTTGCGTGCGAAACAGCTGCAGCGTGCCGAGCGAGCGCTCGTCGTAGGCGATGCCGGTGTCCGCGCGCAGCTGGCGCAGCGCATCGCGGCTGTATTCGGCGAGCGGCACCATGCGGCTCTTGTTCAGCGCATAGCGCGCGCTCGTGCAGTTGCGCAGCATGCGCAGGATCCAGATGCACATCGCCGGATCCGGCCGCGGGCGCACGACCAGCGGTGCGTGCCGCGTGAACAGCCACTTGATCGCCTTCAGCGGCATGCCGGGACCGGCCCACGGCGAGGCGTAGCCGGGCGAGATCTCGCCCGCGTTCGCGAAGCTCGTCTCGAGAGCGGGCCCTGCGCGCCGTTCGATCACTTCGACTTCGACCCCGGCGCGTGCCAGGTACCACGCGGTCGTCACGCCGATCACGCCGCTGCCGAGGACTATTACTTTCATCGTGATGCGTATTGTGACGCAACGGCGCGATACCGGCGTAGCGTGGCCCCGATCACGGCCGTGCGCTGCGGGCGGGGAGGGGCGAGGAGTCTAGGCCGCCTGTGACAGGTCGGGCTCGCCGAGCGCCGCGAGGATCTCGCGCCGTGCGCGGTCGCGCAGTGCCGTGCTGGCCTCCTCGACGGCGCCGTCGACGGCCGTCAGCGGCGGCAGGAATTCCACTTCGATGCGGGTCGGGTGCAGCAGCAGTCCCGGTGGCGGCAGCGCGTCGCGCGCGCCGCGGATCACGCAGGGCACGACCGGGCAGCCGGCGTGCATCGCGGCCCGGAACGCACCGCCGTGGAACCTGAGGAGCCCGGGCTGCTGCGCGAACGTGCCCTCCGGGAAGAACACCAGCGAGTGCCCGTTGCTCGCGTTGCGCACGACGCGGCGCGCGTCGCTCGCGCCCTTGTGGCGGTCGAAGCGCTCGACGAATTCGGAGCCGAGGCGCGACAGCAGCAGGTTCGCGAGCGGCACCCGCGACATCTCCCGCTTGATCACGAAGCCGAAGCGCGGCGGCAGCGCCGCCGAGAGCACGAAGCCGTCGAGATAGCTCGAGTGGTTGGCGACCACGACGCACTGGCCGGGCGGCAGCCGCTGCCGGTGGTGCACTGCGAGGCGCAGGCCGGTCAGCGCCATCCACGCCCTTGCGGCGAAGCGCGCCGCGGTGCGGCGCAGGCGCAGCGTCGGCAGCAGCAGCATGCACAGCAGCGCGACCACCGCCACCGGCAGGAACAGCAGATACGCGTACAGCGTGTACAGCCAGGCGAGCGGCGGCGGCAGGCGGGTGGGGCGGGACATGGCGTGCGGTATCGCGCTTTCGTTGCGTGGATGGTGTGAACTGGTTCTCTTTATGTTAATGCTTGCGGACATATGTGAAGGTGATCACGCCCCCTCCGGGTGGGGATGCCCACACTCGTTGGCAATGGCACGCCCTGCGACCGCTACAGAATTGCACAAACCCGTCGGCGACATTGATCCGGCGGTGAGCCGCTTCATCGACGCCGTGTGGATGGAGCGCGGCCTGTCGTCGAACACGCTCGCCGCCTACCGTGCGGACCTGACGGCGCTCGCGCGCTGGCTCGCCGAGCGCGGCCGCGCGATCAGCGCCACGACGCGCGCCGACCTGATGGATTTCATCGCGTTCCGGGTCGAGGCCGGCGCCCGGCCGCGTTCCACGGCGCGCCAGCTGTCCTCGTTCCGCCGCTTCTTCCGCCATCTCGTGCGCGAAGGCGCGCTGCGCGAGGATCCTACCGCGCAGATCGCGATGCCGAAGATCGGCCGTTCGCTGCCTCGCTCGCTCAGCGAGGACGAGGTCGAGTCGCTGCTGAACGCACCCGCGGTCGGCGACCCGCTCGGCCATCGCGATCGCGCGATGCTCGAGGTGCTCTACGCCACCGGCCTGCGCGTCTCGGAGCTCGTGAGCCTGAAGCACAGCCAGGTGAACCTGAACCAGGGCGTGCTGCGCATCGTCGGCAAGGGCAACCGCGAGCGGCTGATACCGCTCGGCGAGGAGGCCGTGCGCTGGCTGTCCGATTTCCTCCGCGGGCCGCGCAACGAGATCCTGCTCGACCGGACGACCGATTACCTGTTCCCGACCCGCCGCGGCGACCGCATGACGCGCCAGGCGTTCTGGCACATCATCAAGCGCTATGCGCGCAAGGCGGGCGTCGAGCGCGATCTCTCGCCGCACACGCTGCGGCATGCGTTCGCGACCCATCTGCTGAACCACGGGGCGGATCTGCGTGTCGTGCAGATGCTGCTCGGCCACAGCGACCTGTCGACCACGCAGATCTACACGCACGTCGCGCGCGAGCGCATGAAAGAGCTGCACAGCCAGCATCACCCGCGGGGCTGAGTGGCTGGTAGAATCGGCCGGCGTCCCGACGCGGCCGAACCTTCCCGGCCCGCGCGGGTCGAAGAGGCCATCATGCTGCGAACCATTACCCTGAGCCTTGCCCTGGCCGCGATGTCGGTCGGCGCCCATGCCGACGGCCTGGCGGACATCGCGAAGAAATTCCCCGGCGCCACCGCCGCCGACCTGCGTCCGGCGCCGATCCCGGGCGTCTACGAGCTGCGCCGCGGCGGCGACGTGGTCTATGTCACGCCCGACGGCCGCTACGCGATGATGGGCGATCTCTACGACCTCGGCGACAACAGCAACGTCACCGAGAACCGCCGCCGCGAGCTGCGCATCTCGCTGCTCGCCGGGGTTCCCGACGCGCAGACGCTGGTGTTCTCGCCGAAGGATCCGCAGTACACGATCAACGTGTTCACCGACGTCGATTGCGGCTACTGCCGCAAGCTGCACAGCCAGATCGCCGAGTACAACAAGCTCGGCGTGCGCGTGCGGTATCTCTTCTTCCCGCGCAGCGGGCCGAATACCGAGTCGTGGCGCAAGGCCGAGAACGTCTGGTGCTCGGCCGACCGCAACGACGCGCTGACGCGCGCCAAGCGCGGCGAGACCGTCAAGGCTCCGGCCTGCGGCAAGACGCCGGTCGCGAAACAGTACCAGCTGGGCGAAGACCTCGGCATCCAGGGTACGCCGGCGATCGTGCTGGCCGACGGCGAGCTGCTGCCGGGCTATGTGCCGCCGGCGATGCTCGTCGATCATCTGAAGACCGCGGGTCGCACTGCGGGCCGCTGACCCGCCGCCGCGCCGCGGTGCGGCTTCAGGTCTCGAGCAGCTCGCGCTTGCCGGGCTTGCCTTCCCATTCCTTGGCATCTGCCGGCGGTTCGCCCTTCTCGGTGATCACCGGCCACTGGCGCGACAGCTCGGCGTTCAGCTGCTTGTACTCGACCTGGTCGGCGGGCAGCTCCTCTTCGGAGAAGATCGCCTCGACCGGGCACTCCGGCTCGCACAGCGTGCAATCGATGCATTCGTCCGGATCGATGACCAGGAAGTTCGGGCCCTCGTGGAAACAGTCCACCGGGCAGACTTCCACGCAATCCATGTACTTGCACTTGATGCAGTTTTCGGTGACGACGAAGGCCATGATCCGTCCTGGGTTCGGGACGGCTATTTTGCCACTGATGGGCCGCAGCGCGTAGTCAATGGCGCGTCAACGTGTCCGGTAGTCGAACGTGGCGTAGTGCTGGCGCTCGACTTTCGCGGCGCGGTCCTCGAAGTAACGCTGCAGCGTGAACGTGATGCTCGGGAACGCGAGCTCGTCCCACGGCACGTCCGCTTCGGTGACCATTTTCGAATCCAGGCTCTCGGGGCCGACGCCGAATTCGGGCTCGGCGAGCCGTGCGCGGAAGAACACGTGCACCTGGTGGGCGTGCAGCACGTGCACGACCGACAGCAGCGAGCCGATCTCGACATGCGCGAGCGCTTCCTCGTGCGACTCGCGCTCGGCGCCCTGCTGCAGCGTCTCGTCGTTCTCCATGAAACCGGCCGGCACGGTCCAGTAGCCGCGGCGCGGCTCGATCGCGCGTTTGCACAGCAGGATGCGCCCGCCGTCCTCCGGCACGCAGCCGACGATCAGCTTCGGGTTCTGGTAATGGATCGTGCCGCAGCGGTCGCAGACGTAACGGGGCAGGTGATCGCCGGCCGGCACCTTGAGCGTGACCGGCGAGCCGCAATGACTGCAGAAATTCATCAATGACGATCGGCGGGCGCCATCGCACGCGCCGTATCGAGGCCCTCGCGGATCGATCGTGCCCACTGCGTCATCGCGCGACGCGCGTCAGCGAGGTTGGTCACGTTGTTGGTGACCTGCAGGTAATTGCTCTGCATGCCCTGCTTCCTGTCGACGACGCGCGCGAGCAGCGTGTCGCTTTCGCCGTCGCGGAACCCGGCCGCCAGCGTCATGCGCCCCGGCTCGAGCGTATAGCTCGTGATGCGGGCCGCCGATTGCATGCTCACGTCCGGCGCATTGATGTACAGATCGACGATCGCCGGTGAAATGCGCAGCGTCGCCGGGCCCGCCTCGGTGACGAGCCGGTATTTGCCGTCGGCCGTCAGCGCCTCCTCGAAGATCCTGCGGAACTCGTCGGCGAGCACGCGTTTGATCTGTCCGGTATCGACGCGGGTGAGCGGGTTCGTGCCCGCGCGCGGATCCCAGTTGCGGTCGAAGGAAACCTCGAGCGGGTCGAGCATGATTTCGCTGTAGCGCGCGAAGCTCGCGTCCGGCCGCAGGTACACGGCGTCGAACCTCTTCTGCGCGACGAGATCGAGTCCTTCCCAGCTCTGCGGCGGCGGCGGCGTGACGCATGCGGCGAGCAGCAGGGTCGTGACGGCGAGCCCACAGAGTACCGATGTCCTGTTCATGGCTTTGCCTCGCAAGCTGGATGTGGTGCCGGGAGAGGGAATCGAACCCACACTCTGTTGCCAGAACCGGATTTTGAGTCCGGCGCGTCTACCAGTTCCGCCATCCCGGCGGGGGATGCGCCGGAAACTGTGCCAGAACGGCCTGGCGCTGGCCAGACGGGAAAAATTTTCCGGCTGCCGCGACCTTTTCGCGCGCCGGCGCATCCAAGGGGCGTGGCAGGTTTCGGCGGCATCGATCCGGGGCAGACACTGCTCGAGGCCGCCGCGCGCGGCGAGCGCGCGGCGCGGGAGCGCCTGTATCTCGAAGTGGCGCCTGCCGTGCACGGCTTCGCCCGTCGCATCGTCTCGCGACAGGCCGCCGACGACATCATGCAGGACACGGTAATCGCGATGTTCGAGCATCTCGGTGACTTCCGCGGCGAGTGCCCGTTCGGCTTCTGGGTGCGGCGCATTGCGTTGTCGCGCTGCCTGATGCACCTGCGCTCGCCGTGGCAGCGGGTGCGCGCCGCCTGGGAAAGCGCGCGGATGGAGAGCCTGCCGGCTCCCGGCGCGGCGCCCGGTGAGCTGATCGACCTGCAGCGTGCGCTCGATGGCCTGCCCGCGACCGCCCGGGCGGTGCTGTGGATGTACGAGGTGGAGGGTTTCACACACGAGGAGATCGCGCGGGCCTTCGGGCGCAGCGTGAGCTTCTCGAAATCGAGGCTGGCCCGGGCCCACGCGCGGCTGCGCGCCGGAGTGCCGGCGGCCGGAGAGGCTGCGACATGTCGACCGATCCCCGGTTCCTGATCCTCGCCGCGCGCGACGGCGAGCGGCCGGCGCCGTACGCCTACGACGAATTCGAACGCCGCGCGCAGCGCGCGCGGGAGGCGGCCCGACGCCGGGAGCACAGGGCCGGCGGTGCCGCGGCGGCCGTCGTGCTGCTCGCACTGCTCGGCGGACTGCTGTATGTCGGTTCGCACGCCCCGGCGCCGCAGCTCGACGCGGCCGCCACGCCGCCGCCGGCCGTGCGCGAGGTGAGCGCCGAGCACTGGCTCGCCGCCGCGAGCGAGCCCGTGATCGTGCGCGTCGGCAGCTATGCCGCGGTGACCGCGCTCGAGGACCGGATCGCCTATCTCGACGACTGCCTGAACGACAGCCGGGTTACCGGCGAGGTCGCCCCGGTCGATGCCGCGACGCTCGGCCGCGAGCGCGCCCGGCTGCTCAATACGCTCGCGAGCGTCCGCTATGCGCAGACGCTCGCCGACAACCTGCAATGACCGATGGAGTGAACCCATGACACGCCCGATGCTCGTCCTGTCGACCCTGTTCGCGATGGCCACAGTGCCGGTCGCTCTCACCTGCGCCGCCGAAGCCCCCGATCCGGCGCTCGAGGCGAAGCTCGCAGCTGCCCAGGAGCGGCTCGAGAAGGCCGCGGCGGAGGTCGCGGAACTGTCCACGCAGATCAGCGGCCCGGTGATGCGGCGGCTGTTCATCGCCGACGGTGAGGGCCGCCGGGTGATCGGCGTGCAGCTCGACCCGGCGAGCGGCAGCGAAGGCGCGCGCGTGCTGCACGTCAGTCCCGGCGGGCCGGCTGCCGAGGCGGGCATGCGCAAGGGGGACGTGATCGTCGCGGTCAACGATGCGGCGATGACGGGACGCAGCGCGGTCGCGCGCGAGGTGACCGCCGCATTGCGCGCGGCGCCGCCGGAGCAGCCGGTGAAGATCAAGGTGCTGCGCGACGGTGCGACGCAGACGCTGTCGATGACGCCGCGGCCGCTCGCGTTCGGCGCGCTCTCGGGCGAATGGCCGGGCAATTTCACGTTCGCCGTGCCGGCCGCGCCGCCAGGGCCCGGTGAACCGCCCGTGCTGCCGCTGCCGCCGCGTCTCGCGTTCAACATGCACGCCGCTGGCGCCGTCGCGGGCCTCGAGCTCGTCACGCTGACCCCGGCGCTCGGCGAATACTTCGGCACCGACAAGGGCGTGCTGGTCGTGCGCGCACCGAAGGACGCCGCGCTCGATCTGCGTGACGGCGACGTGATCCAGTCGATTGGCGGTCGCGAGCCGACGAGCGGCGCGCATGCCACGCGTATCCTCGCGTCCTACCAGCCCGGCGAGAGTGTCGTGATCAAGGTGCTGCGCAAGAAGAAGCCGCTCACGCTGAGCGCGGCGCTGCCCGACTGACCCGTTCCCGCGGCGCGCGCCTGCTAACATGCCGGCGTGCGCCCCGAGGATTTCCGCTTCGATCTGCCGCCCGGCCTGATCGCACAGACACCGCTGCCCGGACGCTCCGCGAGCCGCCTGCTGACGCTCGACGGCGCGAGCGGCGCGTGGACCGACCGCCGGATGCAGGATCTGCCCGGGCTGCTCGAGGCCGGCGATCTGCTCGTTTTCAACGACACGCGCGTCGTGCCGGCACGCATCCACGGCGTCAAGCCGACGGGCGGGCGCGTCGAGATGCTGCTCGAACGCGCGGCGGGTGGGCGCGAGGCCTGGGTGCAATTGCGCGCCAGCAAGGGCTTCGGCGAGCAGGCGACGTTTCGCACGGCCGGCGGGCTGGTGCGCGTCCTCGGGCGCGAAGCGGACCTGTGGCGCGTCGCCTTGCCGGACGAGCCGCTCGCGTTCTTCGAGGCGCATGGCGAGATCCCGCTGCCGCCGTACATCGCGCGGCCGGCGGACGCCGCCGATCGCGAGCGCTATCAGTCGGTGTTCGCGCGCGAGCCCGGCGCGGTGGCCGCGCCGACCGCGAGCCTGCACTTCGATGCGCCGCTGCTGGCCGCGCTCGATGCGCGCGGCATCGGGCAGGCGTTCGTCACGCTGCACGTCGGCGCCGGCACCTTCCAGCCGGTGCGGGCGGAAACCGTCGAGGCGCATCGCATGCACGCCGAGCGCGTCACGGTCGGCGCGGAAGTGTGCGCGGCGATCGCCCGCGCGCGGGCGGCCGGCCGGCGCGTGGTCGCGGTCGGTACCACCGTGGCCCGGGCGCTCGAGGCGGCCGCGGCCGCGGCCGAGGGCGGTGAAGGCGGCCTCGCGCCGTTCCACGGCGACACGCGCCTCTTCATCTACCCCGGTTACCGCTTCCGCGTGATCGATGCGCTGCTGACCAATTTTCACCTGCCGCAATCCACGCTGCTGATGATGGTGTGTGCGTTCGCCGGCCGCGGGCAGGTGCTCGCCGCCTATGCGCACGCGGTCGAGGCGCGCTATCGCTTCTTCAGTTACGGGGACGCGATGCTGGTCACGCCGGCGCCCGCCGCGCGGGCGGCAGGGGCCGCCGCGTGACGCTGCGTTTCGCGAGGCTCGCGAGCGACGGCGCGGCGCGACGCGGGCGGCTCACGCTGCGCCACGGCAGCGTCGAGACGCCGGCCTTCATGCCGGTCGGCACCTACGGCACGGTCAAGGCGATGACGCCGGAGGAACTCGAGTCGATCGGCGCCGAGATCGTGCTCGGCAACACCTTCCACCTGATGCTGCGCCCGGGCACGGCCGTGGTCGCCGCGCACGGCGGCCTGCACCGCTTCATGCACTGGCAGCGCCCGATCCTGACCGACTCCGGCGGCTTCCAGGTCTTCAGCCTCGCGAAGCTGCGCCGGATCGACGAGGCGGGTGTGCGCTTCCGCTCGCCGCTCGATGGCGGTGAAGTGACGCTGACGCCCGAGATTTCGATGGAAGTGCAGCGCTCGCTCGGGGCCGACATCGTGATGGCGTTCGACGACTGCACGGCGTATCCGGCCACGCACGAGGCCGCGCGGTTGTCGATGGAACGCTCGATGCGCTGGGCCGCGCGCTGCCGCGATGCCTACCTGCAGGGCGATCCGCCCGGTGCGCTGTTCGGCATCGTGCAGGGCGGCATGTTCGCCGACCTGCGTCGCGCCTCGCTCGACGCGCTGCTCGCACTCGACCTGCCGGGACTCGCGGTCGGCGGGCTCGCGGTCGGCGAGCCCGAAGCCGAGCGCCTGCGGGTGCTCGAGGAACTCGTGCCGCAGATGCCCGCGGACCGGCCGCGCTACCTGATGGGGGTCGGGCGGCCCGAGGACATCGTGCAGGCGGTGCTGCGCGGCATCGACCTGTTCGACTGCGTGATGCCGACCCGCCATGCCCGCAACGGCCACCTGTTCACCTGGGGCGGGGTGATCAACATCCGCAACGCCGCGCACCAGTACGACACCGGCCCGATCGACGCGGCCTGCGGCTGCTATACCTGCGCGCATTATTCGCGGGCCTACCTGCGCCACCTCGAGCGCTGCAACGAGATCCTCGGCTCGCGCCTCAACACGATCCACAACCTGTGGTTCTACCTCGAGCTGATGCGCCGGATCCGCGCCAGCATCGAGGCAGGGCGGTTCGCGGCTTTCGCACGCGATTTTCTCGCCGCCCGGCAGGCCGGCGGCCCGGCTATGGCATAATGCAAGGCTTTACAGCCCGCATTCCCGAGGGTGCTCCCTATGAACGCTTTGATCCCGCAAGCCCACGCGCAGGCCGCCGGCGCGTCGCCGGGCGGCTCGTTCGCGCCGCTGCTGATGATGGTCGTCTTCATCGTCATCTTCTATTTCCTGCTGATCCGTCCGCAGCAGAAGAAGGCGAAGGAACACCAGGCGATGCTCGGCCGGATCGCGGTCGGTGACGAGGTCGCCACGGCCGGCGGCATCCTCGGCAAGGTCGTCGAGGTCGGCGAGACGATCACCACGCTCGAGGTCGCCGACGGCGTGCGCATCAAGGTGCAGAAATTCCAGATCACCTCGCTCGTGCCGAAGGGCACGATCAAGAGCGCCTGAGGGCCGTCGATGCTCGAGTATGCCCGCTGGAAGTACGTCCTCGTCGCGTTCGTACTGGTCGTCGCGTTCTGCTTCGCGCTGCCGAATTTCTTCGGCGAGGATCCGGCGCTGCAGGTCGTGCGCAAGGACCGCGCGCCGATGGACACGGCCGCCGCGGCGCGCATCGCGGGCTTCCTCGACGAGCGCGGCGTGCACTACGACTCGACCTTCGTCGACGCCGGCCGGCTGATGGTGCGCTTCGCCGACGTCGCGACGCAGCTGCAGGCGCGTGATGCCGTCAACGAGAACCTGAAGGACGAGTACATCACTGCGCTGTCGTTCGCCTCGCGCGCGCCGGCCTGGATCACGAAGCTCGGCCTGCGGCCGATGCCGCTCGGCCTCGACCTGCGCGGCGGCCTGCACCTGCTGTACCAGGTGGACGTCAACGGCGCGGTCGGCCAGCTGCTCGAGAGCTACGAGCAGGATTTCCGCCGCACGCTCGGCGAGAAGAAGCTGCCCTACCTCGACATCGTGACGGTCACCGAGGGGGCCGACATGCCGAACGGCGTGCGCGTGCTGCTCGCGCCCGACGCCGATGCGACGGCCGTGCGCGATGCGCTGCGCGCGTTGCAGCCCGACCTCGGCGTGCAGACCGTGAATCTCGCGAGCGGGCCGGCGGTGCAGGCGGTGCTGACGCCGGCGCAGATCCGCCAGCGCCAGGACTACGCGATCCAGCAGAACCTGACCACGCTGCGCAACCGCGTCAACGAGCTGGGCGTGTCCGAGCCGATCGTGCAGCGCCAGGGCTTCGACCGGATCATCGTGCAGTTGCCGGGCGTGCAGAACTCGGCCGACGTGAAGGACATCCTCGGCAAGGTCGCGACCCTCGAGTTCCGCCTGGTCGACACGCAGGGCAGCATCGCCGAGGCCGTGCAGCGCGGCCGCGCGCCGCTCGGCTCGAAGCTCTACAAGGACAAGAACGGCCAGCCGGTGCTGCTGAAGCGCGAGCTGATCGTCACCGGCGATCAGCTGACCGACGCGCTGACCGCGGCGACCCAGGACGGTCCGGGCGTGTCGGTCAAGCTCGACGCGCGCGGCGGCGCGCAGATGCTGAAGACCACGCAGGCCAATCTCGGCAAGCCGATGGCGGTCGTGTTCATCGAGAAGTCGCGCGAGACCGTCGAGGTCGACGGCAGGAAGATCGAACGCGAGGTGACCGACCAGCGCGTGATCAGCGTCGCGACGATCCGCGGCGTGTTCAGCAACCAGTTCCAGATCACCGGCCTGACGCAGAGCGAGGCGCGCGAGCTCGCGCTGCTGCTGCGCGCCGGTTCGCTCGCCGCGCCGATCTTCCTCGCCGAGGAGCGCGCGATCGGCCCGAGCCTCGGCGCGCAGAACATCGAGCAGGGCGTCAAGGCGCTGATCGTCGGCATGCTCGGCGTGTTCGTGTTCATGGCGCTGTACTACCAGGTGTTCGGCCTGGTTGCCGACCTCGTGCTGCTCGCGAACGTGGTGCTGCTCGCCGCGCTGCTGTCGATGATGAAGGCGGCGCTGTCGCTGCCCGGCATTGCCGGCATCATCCTGACGGTCGGCATGGCGGTCGACGCGAACGTGCTGATCTACGAGCGCATCCGCGAGGAGCTGCGCATCGGCGTGTCGCCGCAGATGGCGATCCGCGCCGGCTTCGAGAAGGCGTTCTCGGCGATCGCCGATTCGAACGTCACGACCCTCATCGCCGGCGTCGTGCTCTGGGTGTTCGGCACCGGTGCGATCCGCGGCTTCGCGGTCGTGCTGTCGCTCGGCATCGCGACCTCGATGTTCACCGCGCTGATGGGCAGCCGCGCGCTGCTGACATTGATGTACGGCGGCCGCGCGAAGCTCACGAAGCTCGCGATCGGCTGAGCCCACGAGACAGGAACCCGCGCATGGAGTTTTTCCACAAGCAGACCAGGATCGCGTTCATGAGCACCCGCAAGGTGTGGTACGCGCTCTCGGCCGTGCTGATGATCGGCAGCCTCGGCGCGCTCGCGACGCTGGGACTCAATCTCGCGATCGACTTCACCGGCGGCGTGTCGGTCGAGGCGGCGCTGCCGTCGGCCGCGAACGTCGACGCGATCCGTACCGAGCTCGAGCGCGCAGGCTTCCGCGAGCCGCAGGTCGGCATCTTCGGTTCCTCGCGCGAGGTGGCGATCCGCCTGCCGCCCGACGATTCGCGGTCGGTCGCCGATATCCGCGCGCGCGTCGAGCAGGCCCTGCTCGCGGTCGAGCCGGGCGCCGAGGTGCGCAAGCTCGACGTCGTCGGGCCGCAGGTCGGCGACGAACTGCGCACCAGCGCGGTCTGGGCGCTCACGTTCGCGCTGATCCTGATCTTCATCTACATCGCCCTCCGTTTCCACACCTGGCGGCTGTCGGCTGGCGCGATCGTCGCGGTGATGCACGACCCGATCCTGGTACTCGGCATCTTCTCGGTCACGCAGACGCCGTTCGACCTGGCGGTCGTCGCGGCGATCCTCGCCGTGGTCGGCTATTCGCTGAACGACACGGTCGTGATCTTCGACCGCATCCGCGAACGCTTCGAGCACAACCGCCGCCTGCCGCCGATGGTCGTGCTCGACCAGGCGATCAACCAGACCCTGTCGCGCACGATCATGACCAAGGTCGTCACCCTGATCGTCGTGGTCGCACTGCTGTTTCTCGGCGGACCGGTGCTGCGCGGCTTCTCCGAGGCGCTGATGATCGGCATCCTCGCCGGCACCTATTCGTCGATCTACATCTCGTCGGCGATCGCGCTCGATGCGGGCCTGACCGCCGAGCACGTCTTCCCGACCGTGAAGAAGACGGCCGCGGACGACATGCCCTGAGTGCGGGCCGGGAGCGGACCAGGCGTGACGCCCGCCGCCCGATGTGCCTATCATGCGCGCAGATTGCAGCCAGCAACGGGGTCGGATAAATGAAATGGCGCACGAAGTCGGTCGATCAGGTCCAGGACGAATACAATCGCGGTGAGCTGAAGCGCACGCTCGGCCCCTGGCATCTGGTGCTGCTCGGCATCGGCTGCATCATCGGCGCCGGCATCTTCGTGCGCACCGGCAATGCCGCGGCGCTGCACGCCGGCCCGGCCGTGATGATTTCCTTCGTGATCGCAGGCGTCGTCTGCGCCTTCGCGGGACTGTGCTACGCCGAGCTCGCCTCGATGCTGCCGGTCTCGGGTTCGGCCTACACCTACACGTACACGACGATCGGCGAGTTCGGCGCGTGGATCATGGGCGCGCTGCTGCTGCTCGAATACGGCCTCGCGGCCTCGGTCGTCGCGGTCGGCTGGTCGGGCTATGCGATGAGCTTCCTCGGCGACATCGGCCTCACGATTCCCGCCGAGTTCACGCAGGCGATGGGCAAGCTCGTGGTCGCGCACGCGAGCACTTTCAGCATCGCCGATCCGCTCGTGAGCCTGAACGGCGTCACGGCGCGACTCGCCGACGGCTCCCTCGTGCAGTTCCTCTCCTCGGGCAGCGCGCAGCTGCCGGGCGTGCACCAGTCGGCGCTCGCGCTCTATGACGTCCTCGGCGGCAGCGCGGGCAGCGGTTTCACGCTGACCAATGCCGCCGACATCCATCTGTCGCAGGATACCCAGGCGGTGCTGGCGAGTGCCGTCAAGGTGATCGACTCGGCGAGCGGCCACCTGCGCGATCTGGCCGCCGGGGCGCAGATCCTCGCTCCGGCCGGCTCGGTCGTGCAGCTGCCGGCCGGGTCGGTCGTGCCGATCGCGGCGAGCGCCGTCGTGACCTCGCTGTTCAACCTGCCCGCGGTCGCAATCGTCGTCGCGGTCACGCTGCTGCTGGTGATCGGCGTGTCGGAGTCGGCTACCGTCAACAACGTCATCGTCGCGATCAAGGTGGCGGTGATCCTCGCGTTCATCGCGGTCGGCGCGTTCTACGTGGACAGCGCCAACTGGCGGCCGTTCATCCCCGAACCGACCGGCGTGCCGTTCGAGTTCGGCTGGAGCGGCGTGATGCGCGCGGCAACGATCGTGTTCTTCGCCTACATCGGCTTCGAGGCGGTATCGACCGCCGGCCAGGAGGCGAAGAATCCGCGCCGCGACATGCCGTTCGGCATCCTCGGCTCGCTGGTGATCTGCACGCTGCTGTACATGGCCACTTCGGCCGTGCTGACCGGCGTGATCTCCTACACCAAGCTCAACGTCGCGGCGCCGGTGGCGGTCGCGGCCGACACCTTCGGGCCGCAGTGGGGCTGGCTCGTCAAGGCGATCAAGATCGGCGCGATCGCGGGCCTCTCGTCGGTGATCCTCGTGCTGATGTTCGGCCAGACGCGCGTGTTCTACACGATGTCGCGCGACGGGCTGCTGCCGCACGCGCTCGCCAGGGTGCACCCGCGCTTCAAGACGCCGTGGATCAACACGCTGATCGTCGGCGTCGTGGTCGCGCTCGCCGCGGCGGTGTTCGACATCAACACGCTCGGCGACCTGACTTCGATCGGCACGCTCGCCGCGTTCGCGATCGTGTGCCTCGCGGTCATGTGGCTGCGCCGCGCCCGGCCCGACCTGCCGAGGCAGTTCAGGGTGCCGTTCTATCCGCTGACGCCGATCCTCGGCATCCTCTCGTGCCTGTTCCTGATCACGCAGGTCGAGCCGCGGGTGCTGCACTTCTTCACCTGGTTCCTCGCAGGCTCGGTGATCGTGTACTTCCTGTACGGCTACTGGGCGAGCCCGATGCGCGAGCGGGCGGGCGGGCAGCAAACCTAGCGCCGCAGTCCCGGCCCGGGACTTCACGGGCACACATCGCGGCGCGGATGTGGCTATGATCGCATGCCAAGGAGGTGGATATGCGGTCGATGCATTTCCGCCGTCTGGCGGCAGCGCTCGCGCTGCTGTCGATGTCGCCTGCCACAATCGCTGCGCAGCCCGCCCAGGGTGCGGCGCAATCAGCGGCGGCCGCGCAAGTGGATGCCGGCGGGGCCGCCATTCCCGCGGGAAGTGTCATCAGCCTGCGTGTCACCGATATCATCGGGCCGGCGTCGGCCGACTTCATCAGCCGCGGCATCGATCGCGCAACCCGGGCCCGGGCTGCACTCGTCGTCATCGAACTCGATACGCCGGGTGGTCTCGACACCTCGATGCGCGCGATCATCCAGAAGATCCTGGCCTCGCCGGTGCCGGTTGCGACCTTCGTCTACCCCGAGGGCGCGAGGGCCGCGAGCGCCGGCACCTACATTCTCTACGCGAGCCATATCGCCGCCATGGCGCCGGCGACGAATCTCGGCGCAGCGACGCCCGTTTCGATCGGCGGTGATCCCGAGGGGCCGGCCAGGCCCGGGACTGCGCCCGGACCGGAGGCCGACGACGGTACCGGGACTGCCGCGTCCAACGCCGAATCGCTGCGGCAGAAGGCCGTCAACGATGCCACGGCTTACCTGCGCGGGCTGGCGGAGCTGCGCGGCCGCAACGTGGATTTTGCCGAACGCGCCGTGCGCGAAGCCGCGAGCCTTCCGGCCGAGGCTGCCAGGCGCGAGGGCGTCATCGAGTACGTCGCCGACACGACACGCGAACTGCTGCGCCAGCTCGACGGGACGACGGTCACGACTGCGGCGGGTGCACGCACGCTTGCCGTCGGCGACGCGCCGATCACGGCGCTCGAGCCGGGTGTGCGCACGCGCATTCTGGCCCTGATCGCGAATCCGCAAATTGCCGTCGTGCTGATGATGATCGGCATCTTCGGCCTGTTCTTCGAGTTCACGAGCCCGGGTTTCGGCGTACCCGGCGTCGCCGGCGCGATCTTCCTGCTGCTCGGTCTCTACGCATTCCACGTGCTGCCGATCAACTGGGCAGGCGTTGCGCTCATGGCGTTCGGTGCGGTCATGATGCTCGCCGAGATCTTCATGCCGAGCTTCGGTGCGCTCGGCATAGGCGGCGTCATCGCGATGCTGCTCGGCGGTCTGTTCCTCGTCGATACCGAAGTGCCGGGCTTCGGGTTGCCGCTGACATTCCTGCTCGCGATGACACTCGTCAGCGCCGTGGCGATCTTCGGGATCGGCACCTTTGCGGCGCGCAGCCGGGCGCGGCCGGTCGTGAGCGGGCGCGAGCAGCTGCTGCGCAGCAGCGGCATCGTCACGCACGTCGACGCGGCAGCCGCCTGGGCGCGGATCGAAGGCGAGAACTGGCAGGTCGAGTCATCGGCGCCACTGTCGGAAGGCATGGCGGTGCGAGTCACCGGACTGCGAGGGCTCACGCTGGTCGTCGAGCCCGCCGACCCCGGCCCGCCGGCGCGCCCCGCCGCGGATCACCTCGACCCTTCGGACAGGAGCTGACCATGCCACTCAGTCTGCTGACCGGCTACGCGCCAATCATCGTCTTCCTGCTCGTGCTCGTTTTCTGGTCGATCAGGATCCTGCGCGAGTACGAACGCGGAGTCATCTTCCTGCTGGGCCGCTTCTGGAAGGTCAAGGGCCCCGGACTCATCGTCGTCGTGCCCGGTGTCCAGCAGATGGTGCGCGTCGACCTGCGCATCGTCACGATGGACGTGCAGCCTCAGGACGTGATCTCGCGCGACAACGTCTCGGTCAAGGTCAGCGCGGTCATCTACTTCCGTGTCGTCGATCCGCAGCGCGCGATCATCCAGGTCGAGAACTACCTGATGGCGACGAGCCAGCTCGCGCAGACGACGCTGCGCGCCGTGCTCGGCAAGCACGATCTTGACACGATGCTGTCCGAGCGCGAGAAGCTCAACCACGATATCCAGAAGATCCTCGACGCGCAGACCGACGGCTGGGGCATCAAGGTCGCGAACGTCGAGATCAAGCACGTCGATCTCAATGAGAGCATGGTGAGGGCGATCGCGCGCCAGGCCGAAGCGGAACGCGAGCGGCGTGCCAAGGTCATCCACGCCGATGGCGAGAAGCAGGCGGCCCAGGCTCTCGTCGACGCGGCCGCGATGCTCGCGCGCGAGCCGGCCGCCATTCAGCTCCGTTACCTGCAGACACTCACGCAGATCGCGAACGAGCGTACCTCGACGATCGTTTTCCCGATGCCGGGCGAATTCGCCGACTTGCTGTCGAGGGTGGCGCGGCGCGACGGTTGACGCAGGCGCCTGCCGACCCTTTTCGGGCGGTGATGCGGCAACGGCGCGCGTGCCGCCGCTCAGCCGGTGCGCAGCGCGGCCGGCAGATGCGGCCTGATGGTTTCGAGCAGCGCCTCGTAGACGCGCGGCGAGCCGGCGACGATGTTCGGCGAGAGCTCGTAGGGCTCGCCGGTCAGCGTGCCGATGCGCCCGCCGGCCTCCTGGATCAGCAGTGCGCCGGCCGCCGTGTCCCACGGGCTCAGGCCGAACTCCCAGAAGGCGTCGACGCGCCCCGCCGCGATATAGGCGAGATCGAGCGCCGCGGCGCCCGGGCGGCGCACGCCCGCGGTCGCGGCCATCACCGCCTTCAGCATCGCGAGGTAGGGATCGATGTAGTCGGCCTGGGCGCGGAACGGAAAACCGGTCGCAACCAGCGCACCGTCGAGCCCCGTGCGGTTGCTGACGCGGATGCGGCGGTTCTCGAGGCGTGCGCCCTCGCCGCGGCTCGCCGTGAACATTTCCTGGCGCATCGGGTCGTAGACCACCGCGTGCTCGAGCCGGCCGCGGTGCTGGCAGGCGATCGACACGGCGAAGGTCGGGAAGCCGTGGATGTAGTTGGTCGTGCCGTCGAGCGGGTCGATGATCCAGACGGTCTCGGACTCGCCGCTGCGGCCGCTCTCCTCGGCGAGGAAGGCGTGCTGCGGATAGGCCTTCGAGATCGTCGCCATGATTTCCTGCTCGGCCGCGCGGTCGACCTCGGTCGCGAAGTCATTGCGCCCCTTCGCCGTGACCTGGATGCTGTCGAGGCGGTTGATGCTGCGCACGATGACCTCACCGGCGCGGCGCGCGGCGCGGACCGCGATATTGACGAGTGGCTGCATGTGGCTCGGGCTCGGCGGGGAAGGCAATTACAATAGCACGATGCAGACACCCGATATCAGGTTCGTGCTCGTCGGCACCCAGCATCCGGGCAACATCGGCGCGGTCGCGCGCGCGATGAAGAACATGGCGCTCGAGCAGCTGATGCTGGTGCGGCCACGCGAATTCCCGCATGCCGACGCGACTGCGCGCGCCTCGGGCGCGGACGATCTGCTCGCGCGCGCGCAGCTCGCCGGCAGCGTCGCCGAGGCGATCGCCGGCTGCGGTTTCATCGTCGGCACGACCGCGCGCGAGCGCGAGCACAACCACCGGGTGCTCGATGTGCGCGATGCGGCCGCGCGCATCGTCGCGCAGGCCGCGCGCGGGCCGGTCGCGGTGCTGTTCGGCGCCGAGCGCGCCGGCCTGTCGAACGAGGAGATCGACGCGGCGCATGCGCTCGTGCGCATCCCGGCCAATCCGGCGTACACCTCGCTCAACCTCGGCATGGCGGCACAGCTGATCGCGTACGAGATCTACCGTGCGCGCGGTGCGCGCATCGAAGTCGCGCCCGGCGCCGTGCCGCTCGCGAGCGCGGCCGAGATGGCGCATTTCTATGCGCATCTCGAGGCGGTGCTCGCGGCGATCGACTTCCGCGACCGCACCGCGAGCGGCACGCAGCTGATGCAGCGCCTGCGCCGGCTGTTCCAGCGCGCGGAAATGGACCAGAACGAAGTGAACATCCTGCGCGGCGTGCTCGCGGCCGTGGAGGGCAAGCGGCGCGTGGCCGGCAGCAAGTGCCCGCCGCGGCCGCCGCGCTGACGATGGCTGGCCGGGCCCACGTGGACGAGCGACCCGTCTACCTCGACAACGCCGCGACGACCGCGGTCGATCCGCGCGTCGCGGCGGCGATGGCCGAATGCCTGACCGAAGAGGGCGTGTACGGCAATCCGTCGTCGTCCACCCACCGCTATGGCCGTGAGGCGGCGCAGTGCGTCGAGGCGGCGCGCCACGAGGTCGCGGCGCTGATCGGCGCGGCGCCCGATTGCATCGTCTTCACGTCCGGAGCCACCGAGGCTTCCAATCTCGCGCTGCTCGGTACCGCGCGCGCCAATGCCGACCGGCGGCGCCACCTCGTCAGCGCGCGCACCGAGCATCGCGCGACGCTCGATCCGCTGCGCCAGCTCGAGCGCGAGGGCTTCACGACGAGCTGGGTCGAGACCGACGGCGCAGGCCGCGTCACGCCCGCCGCACTGCGTGCGGCGCTGCGGCCCGACACGCTGCTCGTCTCGCTGATGCACGTGAACAACGAGACCGGCGCGGTGCAGGACATTGCCGCGTTCGGCGCGCTGTGCCGCGAGGCCGGCGTGCTCTTCCACTGCGATCTCGCCCAGGCCGTCGGCAAGCTGCCGACGACCGGGGCCGCAGCCTGGGTCGACTTCGGCTCGTTCACCGCGCACAAGATCCACGGCCCGAAGGGCATCGGTGCGCTGTATGTCTCGCCGGCGGCGCGCCCGTGGCTGCGGCCGGTCACGTTTGGCGGCGGGCAGGAGCGCGGGCTGCGCTCCGGCACGCTGCCGACCCACCAGATCGCCGGCTTCGGCCGTGCCTGCGCGCTGGCCGCCGCCGAGGGTGCCGCGGATGCAGAGCGCATGGCGGCGCTGCGCGCGGCCCTGTGGGAGGCGCTGCGGCAGTTGCCGGGCGTGCTGCTGAACGGCCCGGCCGAGGGCGGCTCGCCGGCGATCCTGAACCTGTCGTTCGAGGGCGTCGAGGGCGAGAGCCTCGTGACGGCGCTGACCGATGTCGCGGTCTCGACCGGCTCGGCCTGCAGCTCCGCGTCCGGCGAGCCCTCGTACGTGCTGCGTGCGCTCGGCCGCGACACCGGGCTCGCGCAGAGTTCGCTGCGCTTCAGCCTCGGCCGCTACACGAGCCGGCGCGACATCGAGCGGGCCGCCGACGCGGTGTGCCGCGCCGTCACGCGCCTGCGGAGCGTGGCGCCATGACCGCCGCCGCGGACGGCTACGGCCGCGACCTCGACCCGCTCTCGCCGCTGACCCGCGAGCAGTTCACGCGGCTCGACCGCGCGGGCCGCTTCGACGCACCGGGCGCCGGCGGCGTGCGGATCGTCAGCGGCGAGGCGGGTCGCGAGGCGCTCGGCACGCGGGTGCGCTTCGAGCTGCGCGTCGACGGCGAGAGGGTCCTGGAGGCGCGTTTCCAGGCCTATGGCTGCCCGCACACGCTCGCGGTCGCGAACTGGCTGGCGGGCGAGTTCGCCGGGCGCCGCCGCGATGCGCTGCTGCCGGGCGCCCCGGCCGACTGGGCGGTCCGATTCGAGGTGCCGGTGCCGAAGCTCGGGCGTCTGCTCGTGGTCGAGGACGCGCTGCGGGCCTGTCTCGCGAACTGGCCGGGACCGGTACAATAGGCCCATGAGCATCCAGCTGACTTCCGCGGCCGCCGCGCGCGTCAAGAGCTTCCTCGAGAGCCGGGGCAAAGGACTCGGCCTGCGCCTCGGGGTGCGCAAGACCGGCTGCTCGGGCTTCGCCTATGTGATCAACTACGCCGACGACAGGCAGGCCGGTGACCTCGTGTTCGAGGACCAGGGCGTCAAGGTGTTCGTCGATCCGGAGAGCCTGCCGCTGGTCGACGGCACGACCGTGGATTTCGTCAAGCAGGGCCTGAACGAGGCCTTCCGGTTCTCGAACCCCAATATCAAGGGCGAATGCGGCTGCGGCGAAAGCTTTAGCGTGTAAACTTGTGGGTTTGCAGGCTCAAAACGAGGTTTTCGCATGGCGCTCGAGCGGACTCTATCCATCGTCAAGCCGGACGGCGTGACGCGTAACCTGATCGGCGAGGTGGTACGCCGGCTCGAGCGGGCGGGTCTCAAGGTGGTCGGCAGCCGCATGCTGCGGCTCACGCAGGCCCAGGCCGAGGGTTTCTACGCGGTGCACCGCGAGCGGCCGTTCTTCAACGACCTGGTGCGCTACATGACCTCCGGGCCGGTGGTCGTGCAGGTGCTCGAAGGCGAGAACGCGGTAGCGAAGAACCGCGAAGTCATGGGCGCGACCGACCCGAAGAAGGCGGCGCCGGGCACGATCCGCGCCGATCTGGCCGAGAGCATCGAGGCGAACACCGTGCACGGCTCCGATTCGGTCGAGAACGCGGCCGTCGAAATTGCCTATTTCTTCCAGCCCGCGGAGCTTTGTCCGAGGGGCTGAGGGGGCGCGCGGACAGCGGACAGCCAGGAACATCATGTCGGTCGAGTCAGCCGGTGACGGGCGGATGAATCTGCTCGGCTTCGAGAGAGCCGGGCTGGAGGCGTTCGTCGCGGGACTCGGCAGCAAGCCGTTCCGGGCGCGCCAGCTGATGCAGTGGATCTACGGCCGCGGCGAGTCGCGTTTCGAGGCGATGACCGACCTCGCGAAGGACTTCCGCGCGCAGCTCGCGCAGCACGCCGAGGTGCGTGCGCCCGAAATCGTCACGACGCAGCGTTCGGCCGACGGCACGCGCAAGTGGCTGCTGCGCGCCGATGCGACCCAGGCGATCGAGATGGTGTACATCCCCGAGGAGAGCCGCGGCACGCTGTGCATCTCCTCGCAGGTCGGCTGCGCGCTCGACTGCTCGTTCTGCTCGACCGCGCAGCAGGGCTTCAACCGCAACCTGACGACCGCGGAGATCGTCGGCCAGGTGTGGCTCGCCGCGCGCGAACTCGAGCGTGACTTCGTGCCGCCGCCGGGCGCCTCGCCGGGCCAGCGCGCGATCACCAATGTCGTGCTGATGGGCATGGGCGAGCCGCTCGCGAATTTCCGCAACGTGGTGCCCGCGCTGCGCGTGTTCACCGACGACTTCGGCTTCGACATCTCGCGCCGCCGCGTGACGCTGTCGACCTCGGGACTCGTGCCGCAGATCTACCGGCTCGCCGAGGAGGTCAATGTCGCGCTCGCGGTGTCGCTGCACGCGCCGACCGACGCGCTGCGCAGCGAGCTCGTGCCGATCAACCGCCGCCATCCGATCGCCGAGCTGCTCGAGGCCTGCTGGCATTACCTCGACGAGCAGAACGGGCGCAGCGTCACGTTCGAATACGTGATGCTCGACGGCGTGAACGACCAGCCGGCGCAGGCGCGCGAGCTGGTGCACCTGCTGAAGGGCCGGCCGGCGAAGCTGAACCTGATCCCGTTCAACCCGTTTCCCGGCACGCGCTACCGGCGCTCGCCGCTGCCGGCGATCCTGCGCTTCCGCGACGAGCTGCTGGCGGGCGGCGTGCTCGCGACGATCCGCCGCACGCGCGGCGACGACATCGACGCAGCCTGCGGCCAGCTCGCCGGCCGCGTCAGCGACCGCACGACCGTGCGGCTCGGCAACCGACTGATCGGAGTGGCGGTGCAGCCATGACGACGATGCGAACCGTGACGGTACTCGGCAGCGCGCTCGCGGCACTGGCGCTCGCGGCCTGCACGACGACGACCAACGGACCGAAGCCCTCCGACGAGAACGCCGCCGAGTACAACGTGCAGCTCGGCTATGCTTACCTGCAGCAGGGCAACCTCGTGCTCGCCAAGGAAAAGCTCGAGCGCGCCGAGAAGCAGAACCCCAACAGTGCGGCCGTGCACAGCGCGCTCGGGCTGATGTACGAGCGGCTCGGCGACCCGAAGAAGGCCGATCGCCATTACAGCACCGCGCTGCGGCTCGCGCCGCGCGATCCGGAGATCGAGAACAACTACGCGATCTACCTGTGCCGCAACGGCCGCGTCGACGAGGGGGTCAGGCGTTTCGAATCCGCGGCACGCAATCCGCTGTACCGCACGCCCGCGGCGGCCTACGTCAATGCTGGCGTGTGCCAGCGCGGCGCGGGGCGGCTCGCCGAAGCCGAGCAGAATTTCCGCCGGGCCCTGCAGGCACGGCCGAACAACGCCGAGGCGGCTTTCCAGCTCGGCGACCTGCAGCTGCAGCAGGGCGCGACCGAGCAGGCGCGCATCGAGGTCGATCGCTTCCTCGACGCATTTCCCGCAACCCCGGAACTGCTGTGGCTGCGCGTGAGGATCGCCCGCGCCGCCGGCGACCGGTTGGCCGAGGAGAAATTCTCGCGCCGCCTGCGCCTCGATTTCCCCGATTCGGAGCAGACGCGGGCGCTCGAAGCGGCGACGCGCAACCCGGGATGACCGAGACCGCGGGACTGACCGCCGGGCCGGGAATCGGCGCGCAGCTGCGCGCGGCCCGCGAGCGCGCGGGCCTGACGACGCTGCAGGCCGCCGCGAAGCTGCACCTCGAGCCGCGCATGATCGAGGCGCTCGAAGCCGAGGAATTCGCGGCGATCGGCGCTGCCGTGTACGTGCGCGGCCACCTGCGCCGCTACGCCGAACTCGTCGACGCCCCGGTCGGGCCGCTGCTCGACGCCTATGCCGCGCGCGACGCCGCCCGCCGCGACCGCCGCGACGGCGCCCACGGCCGGGGCCGGGCCGGCCGCGGGCAACACCGTCGCCGCCGACATGGGTGCTGCCGATGCCGCTCGCAGCCCCGCGCCGGCGGCGGCTCTCGCGGACCTGCCGGGCGCCGATGCCGCGGGCGAGACGGCTGCCGCGACCACAGTCGCCGCGTCGCCCGACGCGGGCCCGGCCACGGCTGCCCCGGTGGTCGCTCCGGGCGCGATGCGCGTGCGCCTGAGCTTCCGTGCCGACAGCTGGGCCGAGATCTACGATTCGCGCAACCGGCGGCTGTACTACGACCTCGGCCAGGCCGGCACGCAGATCGCGGTGCAGGGGTCGGCGCCGCTGCGCGTGCTGCTCGGCTACGCCGACGGCGTCGCAGTCGACGTCGAGGGCCGCGCGCTGCCGATTCCCGCCGGTGCCCGCACCGGGCGTCGCGCGAGCTTCGTCGTGACCTCGGCCGGCACGCTGACGCCGATGTCATGACGGGCACGATCCAGTCGATCCGCGGCATGAACGATGTGCTGCCGGCCGGGATCGGCCTGTGGCAGCACCTCGAGGCCGTGCTGCGCGAGCTCGTCGCGAGCTATGGCTACGAGGAGATCCGCGTGCCGATCGTCGAGCACACCGAGCTCTTCAAGCGCTCGATCGGCGAGTTCACCGACATCGTCGAGAAGGAGATGTACAGCTTCGCCGACCAGGGCGGCGACAGCCTGACCCTGCGTCCCGAGGCGACGGCGGGCATCGCGCGCGCGGCGATCTCGAACGGCCTGCTGCGCGGCCAGAAGCACAAGCTGTGGTGCATCGGTCCGATGTTCCGCCACGAGCGGCCGCAGAAGGGGCGCTACCGGCAGTTCCACCAGTTCGA